>JAXLQK010000015.1:0-148850 GCA_046331665.1 Terriglobia bacterium
CCTTCTTGGCATGAAGGAGGGAGAGAAGAAGATCGAAGAGGCTGTGGCCAATGCCGGGAAGTCGATCAACGGCTGGCGTGTTGGCGCCGCTTTCGGCGACCGATCGTTTTATAACGGCAACTGGCTGCTGCGCGTTTCGGCCGCCAAGGCTGGAATTTATGGCAATGATGCTATCGAGGCGATGTACCCGATGACCCGGTGGCTGGCCGACGGATCGGAGCTCGACGGCTCCAAGCACAAATACACGCTGACGTTTGCCAAGGATCAATATCCTCCGGTCAATGCCTTCTGGTCCGTGACCATGTACGACGGAAAAACCCAACTGCTGATCAAGAATCCCCTGAATCGCTATCTGATCAATTCCCCCATGATCCCGGCAATGAAGAAAGAAAAAGATGGGTCGCTCACGCTCTACATCCAGAAGGATTCCCCAGGCAAGGACAAGGAATCTAATTGGCTGCCGGCACTCGATGGGCCCATTTATCTGGTGATGCGGCTCTACTGGCCCAAGACCGAGCCGCCCTCAATTCTTCCGCCCGGCCAAGGCACCTGGAATCCGCCAGCCTTGGTGGAGGTCAAGTAGAGGATCTTGGCGACAATGCGATTTTGTTTTTTGCGAAAACATGGTTGGCTCGGACATCAGCAGTCGATATGGCTGGGGAAATCAATGATTATGGTAAGAGGCCGGTCGCGCCAAGACTAATTTGTTCCGAGAAAATCCCCCAAGGGGATTAAGCCAAGTAGCCCCGGGTTGCGCGCTAGCGCTACCCGGGGTGAAATTCACGCCAACCATACCCGACCCTGAAGGGGTCGAACTGAATGCCCCCTCAACCCCTTCGGGGTTGGACGTTGAACCATCCACTGACCGTGGGTTTCGCTGCGCATTGCTACGCTCACTCACGGCTATTCATCTTTGTCCCCTTTGGGGACATGCGACGGCGGGTGGCGCAGACATATGAAGTGAACATGTCTGCGGAAGCCTTAGCACATGTCTGCATCGCACTGCCTGGGATGCTCTTCTCAGATGCCAGCAAACTGGCATCCCGTTGAAAAAGACGTGCCTATATGGTTGGATCAATCATTGGGCGCGAGGATGAGCAGCCCTTTCCCGTAAGGATTCCTGGGACTTTCGTCCCGGTACTTATTGCCGGCACCAAGAGGGTTGTTGATGCTGAGAGGGGAGTAGGGAGAGCCGTAGATTCCATAAGGGTTGCTCGTCGATTCCGGGTCGTACCGGTTCGAACTCAGCTTGCCATGGTAGTTGCCCTCGCTGTCATAGAGCTTTGGGGTTGAGGTAGCGTATGGGTTTTTGACGCTTTGCGGGCTAAACCGGCTTCCATAAATCCCATTGGCATTATTGATAGAATTGGGACTGTAAGGGCTTCCATAGCTGCCATAAGGATTGGAAACGGAATCGGGATTGTAGCGATTTTCGCTTAACCGACCTAGGTATTTATTCTCAGGAGATCGGGAAGGCTGTGCTTGGGGCGGGGTCTGCACTTGCGGGGCCAGGGTAATTATTCCCAAGGTTTGCGCCTCATTGATCCCGTCCAGCACTTGAAGTGCGTTCAGGATATTCCGGGTTTCCTCCCTCTGGCTACCACCCGCCCTTCTGGATGTCCCAACTCCTTTTTCATCGAGAGACGCGGCCGAATCATTCAACTTCTGACCAGGCAAAAGCGCCGCGAAACCAACCAAAAATAGGATGAGAAAAACCATTCGGATTTTCATATGGCCCCTCCTCGAAGGAAGTGAAAACGCGCTCCGTTCAATTCTTGGTCAACAGTTATTTTCTACTCCCTATGCTAGCACTTCTTTTCAGAGGAATAGAGCGGTTTTTGCTTTCATCGCCGGCATTGAATGCGGCCCATGAAGTGAATAGGTAAGAATGAGGAATGAATGAAGAATCGAGTCAGGCCTGAACATTAGACAAACGGGCATTGGTTTCCCGAGCTCGCTGGGAGGCGCGTACAAGTTCAGTGAGCATGTCTGCGGCAGTAATCGACTATGGTGATAGGCCGGTCCCGCCAAGACTAATTTGTTCCGAGAAAATCCCCAAAGGGGATTAAGCCGAGTAGCCCCGGGTTGCGCGCTAGTGCTACCCGGGGGGGGATTTACACCACCCATACCCGACCCTGGAGGGGCCGAACTGAATGTCCCCTCAACCCCTCCGGGGTTGGACGTTGAACCATCCACTGACCGTGGGTTTCGCTCCGCGATGCTACGCTCACCCACGGCTATTCATCTTTGTCCCCTGCGGGGACAATAGACCGCGGATCGGGCAAAGATCGATTTGGTCCAAGAAAATCCCCAAAGGGGATTAAGCCGAGTAGCCCCGGGTTGCGCGTCGGCGCTACCCGGGGGTATTCACGCCAATTACGTCCGACCCTGGAGGGGTCGAGCTGAACGGTACCCCACGCTCTCAACCCCTTCGGGGTTGGAAGTTGAACCATCCACTTACCGTGGGTTTCGCTCCGCGATGCTACGCTCAGCCACGGCTATTCATCTTTGTCCCCTGCGGGGACGTGAAGCGCGAAAGTTAGCATGATGGAAATGAGGACAATCTGTATTCTGCTCATGGGAGCTTGAAAAATGTGGGAGAAGTGAGGGGCAGCCCTTAAAAAGTAAAATTAGCTGGGAGGCGAACTCAGGGACTTGACCTTTCACGGGGGCATTACGCGGCAGCGCTTGGTGCAACCTGCACAAGTGAATGCACACCGCCGCAGCGTCTTCAACCCCATCAGCCGGGCTGCCTCCATCGATAGAATAATCCGTGACCTAATATCCCCTAAGCACCGCGATCAATTTGAGCTCAAGAATTTACGCTGAAGAGCTGCTGGTCCAAGGCGTAACGCCATGTGAAGCCAGGAAATTCAAGAGGACGCCATGAATCTCAAGACGGCTGTGATCTTTGGGGCTACGGGCGCTACTGGTTTGCCCATCGCCCGCGAGCTGCTCAAACGGAGGATTAAAACGCGTGTCGTCTCCCGAAACTCATCACGGCTCGAAGAGCGTTTCAAGGGTCTGGATGTTCAAATCGTGGCGGCCAACCTTTCCGATTCAGAGGCGGCCAAACGCGCCGCCGATTCCTGTGAGGTGATTTTTCATTGCGTCGGAGTGCCGCTCCAAACCTATCAGGAACACATCCCCATTGCCCGGAACACCGTCGCGGCCATGGAAGCCACTGGAGCAAAGGCCGTTCTGGTGAGCAGTTTCTGGTCTTACGGTCCAGCCCAATCGAATCCGGTCAAAGAATCATTCCGCCCTGCCTTGTTCTCCCCGAAAGAAATCATACGTCGAGAACAGGAGGATCTGCTCCGACAGGCAGGAGGGCTGGTGGTCTTGCTGCCGGATTTCTATGGGCCCGGGGCCGAGCTGGGATTCGCGAATGCGGCCATTCGAGCGACCGCCGCCGGGAAGACCGCCAACTGGATCGGGAACCCTGACCTACCGCGGGAATTGATCTTTGTGCCCGACGTTGGATTCCCCATCGTCGAACTCGCCCATCAGGAATCGGCTTACGGCCAGCGCTGGAATGTCCCTGGCCAAGGCGCGATCACCCCTCGTCAATTCCTCCAACTCGCCGCCATTCAAAGCGGAACAAGCCTCAAGGTCCGTCAAGGCAGTCCTTTTCTCTTCACGCTCCTTGGGCTCTTCAATCCTGAAATCCGAGCCCTCAAGGATCTTCTCCCGCTATATACTCTTCCACCGATTCTAGATGCCACCAAGGTCCGAGCGCTGATCGGGGATTACCCCGTGACTTCCTATAGTGACGGAGTGAGGCAAACGCTCCGCTGGATGGAATCGACCACAGAGGCGGGCCCGGCCTGAATGCCGACAGCGGTAAGAGACTCAAAGCAAAAGACGATAATCCCCCACCCGCCGGGTGATCCTTTCCCGGTCCAGATATTCCAGCAAAGGAATCGCATATTTGCGGGAGACATCAATGAGATCCTTGAACTGGCCGACATCAATCCGATCCGAAGACTTCTTATACCCGGCCAGAAGCTCCTTCAATTGCCCTATCATGTCGATATGAAACACCAAGCCTTCCGAGACTTTGACGAGTTTCTTCTCTCTCAAGAGGATCGCCACCAGACTTCTGGCCTGTTCGCGGGGGACAGGCAAAGAAGATAGCACTTCCTGCAACGGCGGGACTTTCCAGCCCGAATCGCGAAAAGTTTGCTCGATCGTGTCTTTGGCATTTCCTTCGATCGGATTGAGCACCACTCGATGGCCGTGGAGACGGACCTTCTCCTGCTCCAGGACAAGACGGTTGGCCCTGCCCAGGGCATCGAGAACGACTTTGGCCAGATTGGGGTGGCTTTGCCGGAAAATCTGGGACAAGAGCTGTTCCTTCGAGACTCCCATGGACAAGGGCTCGAGTTGATGATGCCGCTTTACGGCTTCAGCCACTTCGATTTGCGCCTTTTCAAAAGTGGGCGTATCGACCACTTCCAGGGGGTCCGAGGAAAGCGCAATTACCCTTTTCTCGTGGATCAACTGCTCAAAAACTTTCCGGACTTGGTCTTTTGGGTAAGCAGTTTGGGACAAGACCTGTTTCTCTCCAAATCCTGCTTCCCCCGATCTCAGGACGAGCGGCAGGACAATTTCCTCAAGCTGACAGCTCCCGATCGACTGCAGAAATTCATGTGCCCCTTTTTTGAATCGTCTTTCCCGCAAGGGACGAATATCCATCACCATCCCTCCACCCAGCGTGGAAAGCGGCGAGACTCTTCGAAAAATGAACCGGTCGCGAGCCAGGAGAAGAGTGGGTTCCTGTAAAGTCACCCGGGCAAAACCCATCTCCCCCGGTTTTATCTCCCTGGAAGTAATGGGAATCATCATCCCCATGATTTCCGCAGTGCCATGATGAAAACGGACTTCCATTTTGCTTCGAACCGCCACGGGAGATGACTTGAGGACCTGGATTTGGGCATCAAAGATCCGTACGTGAGCAAAACGCCCCGGTTCGCCAATCTCCATTCCACGTCTTAGTTGCTGGACTTCAATTCCCGGCAAATTGACGGCCGTCCTTTGTCCGGCCAGAGCCGTCTGGGTAGTTGTTGAATGAACTTGGAGGCCTCGGACCCGGGTTTTCAAGCCCGCCGGATAGATTTCCACCTCCTGCTCTTTCTCCAGTTTCCCACTCACCAGGGTGCCGGTAACTACCGTCCCATGCCCTCGAAAACTAAATACCCGATCAATCGGCAGTCGGGCCGAGTTGAGGAGGGGCTTGGGTGGAATCTCTTGGGAAGCCTCATAAAGCGATTCCTTTAACTCCTCAACGCCTGCTCCTGTCCTCGCACTGGCGTAAACCAGCGGTGCTCCTTCGAGGAACGTGCCCTTTAGAAAGCCTTGCACTTCCGATTTGACCAGCTCCAGGAGGTCTGGCTCAATGAGGTCTGTTTTAGAAATTACCACCACTCCCCTCGAAACCTTTAGAAGATCACAGATTTCCAGGTGCTCCCGGGTTTGGGGCATCACTGATTCGTCCGCGGCGATGACCAGCATGACGGCATCAATACCGCCGACGCCTGCCAGCATGTTCTTGATGAAGCGTTCATGTCCGGGAACATCGACAAAGCCGATCTCCACCTCCCCCCGAAGCGACAGATGGGCAAAACCCAGATCGATCGTGATCCCTCTTTCCTTCTCTTCTTTCAAGCGATCCGGATGGACTCCAGTCAGCGCTTCAACCAAGGCGCTTTTCCCGTGGTCAATATGTCCGGCCGTTCCTACGATGATATTTCGCATGGGCGATGGGGGAAGATTTTGAAATTCATTCTCTTGGGAAATGCAGTTACGTCAATCCTGTTTTCTGTATTTTTCAAAATTTCGTTCAAAAAATCGTAGATTCGTGAAAATCCTCGTTTCATACCCATTTTTAAAGGCGTCCAGCAAAGGAGTTTAACTTGACTGAATTGGATTTTAAATATCTTGTTTTCTTAAATTTATTCAAGGACCTTGACCCATATGTCAGGAAGGTGACAATCATTTTGCAATGTGATTTTTTTTACTTGACTCTCCAGAATATTCGACTAAAATAGTCATCAATTAGCTCACTGAGAAGTCATTCAGTAATGTAGGGTGTTTTTTGATGAAGAGCTCCCGCCATTTAAGAGTAGTTACAAGCCTTACTTTCGCTGTCTCCGGACAGTCGACCTGTAATATTTGTCTCTTCTTGTAAGTTAGTCTCACCATGGTAATCCCCCTCTCAGGCAACTGAGAGGGGCGACCCTTTATTTACTGAAGTGGGGATTCAAGGCTGGATAGAATCAGATCAAAGGAACGTCACTAAGGAAGCGTTTGTGAGCTAGGTAATCCTCATAAACTTAGCTTCTTCAAATAGTTGGAGAAGTCCTTGCCCAGATCCTGGCGCTTGAGGGCAAATTCAACCGTGGCTTGAAGAAACCCCAGCTTGTCGCCGGCATCATACCGTTTCCCTTCAAATTGATAGGCGAAGATCCTTTGTCGCTCCAGCAACAACCGCAAGCCGTTGGTGACTTGAATTTCACCATTGGCATCAGGTGGTGTTCTTTCGAGGATATCGAAGATTTCCGGGGTCAGAATATAACGGCCGATGATGGCCAGGTTTGAGGGAGCCTGGTCGAACGGGGGCTTCTCAACCAGATCTTCCACTTGATAAGACCGGGAGAGAGTTCCTTCTCCGGCAAGCCTTTTACCTTTGATGACGCCATAACGGGAAATATCAGGCCCATCAACTACTTGAGTAGCCAGGATGGAGCCCTGCAGGCTCTCGAAAGCATGGATCATTTGCAGAGTACAGGGGACCTGCGAGTCGATGATATCGTCGCCCAGAAGTACGGCAAAAGGTTCTGCCCCAATCAACGGTTTGGCCACCAGGATCGCGTGCCCCAAGCCCAGCGCTTCCTTCTGGCGAACGTAGGAAACCGAAACCATTTTCGACATCTCTCTGATCTGATCCAGCAGTTCCGTCTTTCCTCGGCTTTCCAAGATCTTTTCCAGTTCAAAAGAAACATCGAAATGGTCTTCAATGGCGTTTTTCCCTCGACCGGTCACGATGATGACGTGTTCAATCCCCGAAGCGACCGCCTCTTCCACCACGTACTGAATGAGAGGTTTATCCACCAAAGGCAACATCTCTTTGGGTTGGGATTTGGTTGCCGGCAGGAATCGGGTCCCCAAACCGGCCGCAGGAAAGACCGCTTTTCTAAGCTTCATTGCCTTACCCCTTGATAATTCGTAGTCGCCCGGCGCCAGTAAAAATATACGGGCGCGCCCAGGCTGACTATTGCCAGACCGACGATCGCTTCTCGCACTTGAGAAAAAGCAATATTCCCTAGGATCAAACAATAAGACAAGACAAAAATTGCCGGAACCCAGGGGAAGCCGAAGGTCTTGTAAGGACGGGGTAAATCAGGTCGACTGACCCGGAGTTTGAAGATCGCCGCACCGGTCATAATCGAAAAACAGATCATAGCCACCACGGTGTAGGTCAGAAGCTGGGAAAAGCTCCCGGAAATGGCGAGCAGGCAAGTCCAGATGGCTTGCAAAATAATGGATGTGGAGGGGGTCCGAAAAGTCGGGTGAATCTCGGCCGCCTTTCTGAAAAACATGCCGTCTCGTGCCATCGCATAATAGATTCTGGGGGCGGTGAGGATGACGGAATTCACGGCTCCCAGAATTGAAATCAAGATGACGATAGACAGAAATTTCGCAGCCTGCTGACCGAACAGGGCGGTCGTGGCCATTTCGCCAACATTGATCACACCCCGCAGATCGTTGACGGAAACCGCAAAAAGGTAAGCCACATTCATCAAGAAGTAAATCGCGATGACAATGAGCGTGCCTCCGATCACTGAATAGGGGATATTTCGTTCCGGTCGATGGATTTCACTGGCCACATACGTGGATGCAAACCATCCGGTGTAAGCAAAGAAAACGGCAATCATGGCCAGGGAAAAATTCCCTTGCCAGACATTGGATTCGGCTGAAGCAGGGGAGCTGAAGTGTCCCCAATCCCCCTTGCCAACAACCAAACCCAACCCGCAAATGGCCAGGATGGAGGCGAGTTTGGCTATCGTCAGTAGATTCTGGGCCCGGCTCCCTTGCTTCACTCCCAGATAGTTGATGGTAGAAAATACCAAAACGATTCCCACAGCTGCCAGTTGATCCGTCGTGAGCGTCCAATGAAAACCGAGGATGGGGAGTTCGACCAGGCGATGCCCCAGCAGTGAAGGCCAGAACGGCTTCAGGTAGGCGCAGGCTCCCAGACTCATCGCTGCAATCGATCCGGGATTGGTAACAAAAAAATAGGTCCAGCCGCTGAGAAAAGCCCAGAAAGGACCATAGGCCTCCCGCAAGTAAACATACTCGCCGCCAGCCATAGGCAGCATGGCTCCCAATTCGGCATATGTGAGGGCCCCACAAAGTGTCAACAATCCTCCCAGAATCCACACAAAAAGGATCATCTTCGGGTTAGGCAAGGCATCAGCCACAAGCCCGGTTGTGGTAAAAATCCCGATGCCAATGATATTCCCTACAATTATCATCGTGGCATCGAAGAGTCCCAGGCTTCGCTTCAACTCGATTGAGTTCGGTCCGTACTTTGGAATTTTGAGCTTTGCTTCTGCTTGGCGGGAATCGAGGTTCATCTCTACGAGAGGCTTTCAAAAAGTCAAGTTAAGTGAATGACTACGGTCTTCAGTTCAGTCATTTCCTGAATCGCATACTTGGGACCTTCCTTGCCGAATCCGCTCTCTTTCAGCCCTCCATAGGGCATCAAATCGGCACGCCACTGAGGTCCCCAGTTGATATGGAGGTTTCCGGATTCAACCTCGCGGGCAAACTTCATTGCCCACTCAAGATTTTCGGTGAAGATTCCCGCGGAAAGCCCATAGCGAGAATCATTCGCAAGAGCGATGCCATCGTCAATGGTCTCGACCGGTGTCACCGCCACCGCAGGGCCGAACAATTCCTCACAGGAAACGGACATCCCAAGCTGAACATCGGCGACGACTGTCGGTTCCAGCAAGGCCCCTTTTCGATGTCCACCGACCAGAAGACGAGCCCCCGATTGCCTGGCGTGGACAATCCAATCTTCCACGCGCATAGCCTCTTTCTCACGAATCATGGGTCCCATGTTGACAGACTCAAGGAGAGGATCTCCGAAGGTGATCGCCTCAATGCGCTGGCGGAGCCTCTCCAATAGGGGTTCATAGACTGGCTTCGCCACCACCACCCGCTGGGTACTGATGCAGACCTGGCCCGCGTTGCTATAGCCTGTCACGGCAACGGCCTCTGCCACTTTGTTCAAATCGGCGTCGGGCATGACGATGAGAGGCGCATTGCTGCCAAGTTCCATGGTCACCCGCTTGATGCCGGCAACCTGACAAATGTGTTCGCCAACGTCACGACTCCCGGTGAAGGAAATTTTCCGCACCCGCGGATCACGGCACAGCAGATCCCCAATCTCATGACCCAGGCCGGTGAGACATTGAATCGCCTGGGGAGGAAGACCCGCCTCCAGCAGAATCTCTGTCAACTTCAGTGCCGACAATGGGGTATGGGTGGCCGGCTTGAGAATGACGCTGTTCCCCGCCGCGAGGGCTGGCCCCACCTTGTGGGCAACCAGGTTCAAGGGGAAATTAAAAGGGCTGATGGCCAGCACTACACCACAGGGTACGCGAAGGGTGAACCCCAGGCGATTTCCGGCACCAGGGGAGCCGTCGAGGGGAAGAACTTCGCCGGATATTCTCTTGGCTTCTTCCGCAGAGAGAATCATGGTCTGCACCGCCCGAGAAACCTCAAAACGGGCTTCGGCAATAACCTTCCCCTCTTCCAAGGTGATCGTCCGTGCCAAATCTTCAGTGCGCTCTTCGATCAACTCAGCGGCGCGTTTGAGAATCAGCGAACGATCATACCCTGAAGTGCGCCGCATCCGCTTGGCGCCTTCCACGGCAGCCAGAATCGCGCGTTCTACATCAGAAGCACCCGCACGCGGCACCGTGTCGACGACCCTGGCATCATAAGGGTGGATCACTTCCAGCTTCTCCACGCGATCCTCCCAGCATTCCGACAGAAACATTTTCATTGGAGATCCTTAACTTGACACCTTCCAATTCAACTGAGCGTGGAGATAATTATGGGATACCATGAAGCAGTACCTTTCGTCGTAGCAAAGAATTCATGATCAAAATCTATCAATTATTTGGATAACCTGCTTCCCACAATTCTGTCTTTATCAAATTTTATTACGCTCCAGTTTTTTCCAAAGTCTTTGGAATGAAGGACAACTCCTCGAGTATATCCGACTGCCCAGACATTACCATTTGAGAGAGCTTGTATATCGATTAAGAAATCCTTGATCCCCTTCAGCTGAACCTGCCAGCTTTCTCCAAAATCTTGCGTATGCAGAATCATTTCCCCCTTTGATTTCTCCGGCCCTGTTGGTTTACTTTGTTCATGGCAAGGAGCTGCTTTCCCCGACTTCTCATCAACACAACTTGACGGCATAACATTTAACATTTTTGCTGCCGATGCCCATCCGCATTGTGACGTCGAGAATGAAACTGCAATCAGTGCATCGCAGACCGATTGCAAGCTCCCCGTCTGTTTCCAGTGTTTCCCCCCATCGTAAGTCACAAAAAGCATGGGTGGCGAAAGTGTATGTATCCATCCGATTTTGTCATCGACGAAGCCAAGTCCATAGGTTCCTGTAACTTCACCTTCAGCACCAACTCGTCTCTTTTCCCAAGCACAACCCCCATTCTTAGTGAGACAAACCTCACCAGTAAAAGTAACCAGCAGAAGATCCTGTAGTGTGAAGGTCTTTAAAAGCTCTGTGAATCGGAATATGTTTCGGTTCTTCTCGAGTTCGATTTCCTGGGTACCATGAGCATCACAATCAACAAACTTCCAGGTCATGCCACCATCAATAGTCTTGTAGACCCCCTCATCACTTATCCCCCAACCTTCCTTCGAGTTGACAAAGGTGACCCTGCGCAGCGAACTATAAGTGTTGTCTGAGGTGCTAACCTCCTCCGTTTTTCCTGATCGAACTCTTGCCACAAGCAATTTCTTTGAACCCCTAATCAAGGCGATTTCTGAGTCAGCCCAAATAATTTTTCCTTCTTGGTAAAAATGAGATTCCCATCCTTCAACTCCACCTAGTTTGTAAAGAGACGATTTTGATATTAAAGGAAGTGCATTCCATGTTCCACCCCCATCCTCACTGTAGTAGACACCCTGAGGACCAGCAATAAAACCAACCTTTTCTGAAACGAATCGGACCGAGCGAAAGCCTATGTTTTGTGAATTTGAATATATTGGGTCACAAGGAATTACAGCTATCCTCAAAAAAAAGAATAAACAAACCAGCCTGGATTGCATGATTTCCTTTTTATTCATCTACAAGAAACTGCAGTCGTAACGCTGTGCCAACGCCATTTTATACCCAATGAAAGCTTCTGCGCGGTGCCTTTTTGCATTTTTACGGATGGGGACGGGAATCGAGATTGAGCGGGAAGATCAACTCGCTGTATTCCCGATTGGCTTCAATGACGTCATGCGGGAGTGACGTACGACGTCATTATGTTTTTGCACAATTTGACCAACTGATATCGAGACTCATCGCTCTCACAAATCCCTAGGTCTCAATGGAAAGTGGAATTGGATAGGAGAAAAACCGCTTAGCGCAGGTCATACTTCTTGGCGAAGTAGCGAAACGAGCGGAAGGACATTTTCAGCAGTTCGGCGGCACGTGTTTGAATGCCTCCGGATTTGTGAAGAGCTTCCAGGATATAGGACTTTTCAATTTCGGAGAGGTGGCGTTCCAGATCAATTCCATTCTCAGGAATCTTGTCGTACTCCGAAATCTCATTCGCGGCCATACAGCTGATGCGAGGGGGGAGTCGTTCCGGGCGAATTTCTTCCGCTGTCTCGAAAGCCACTGCCCGTTCGATGGTATTCTCCAGTTCACGGACGTTGCCCGGCCAGTCATACTGCTCGAGCCGGCGCATCGCTTCCTCGCTGACTCCCAGGATCGAACGTTGCATCTGCACATTGAACTTGTTGAGAAAATGCTCGACGAGCAAAGGAATATCTTCCTTTCGTTTCCGGAGGGGAGGGATGTCTAAAGGAATGACGCTCACGCGGTAATAGAGGTCTTCCCGGAACCGATTCTCCGCAACCAGCTTCAGCAGATCCTTATTTGTGGCGGCAATGACCCGGACATCCACCGACACTTCATCGGTCCCGCCGACGCGGCGAAACCGCTTCTCTTGCAGAACCCGGAGGAGCTTGACTTGCATGGATAGACTCATCTCGCCGATTTCATCCAGAAACATCGTCCCCTTGTCGGCGACTTCAAACAGCCCTTTCTTATTGGCCGTGGCACCGGTGAAGGCTCCCCTCATATACCCGAAGAGTTCGCTCTCCAGCAATGTTTCAGGGAATGCCCCGCAGTTAATCGAAACAAAGGGGAGGTCAGCGCGCGCGCTTTTCAAGTGGATCGCTTTGGCCACCAGCTCCTTCCCGGTTCCGCTTTCCCCGGTGATTAATGCTGTGCTTTGTGTTGCCCCGATGGTTTCAATCGCGCGGAAGAGCTCTTTCATCATTGGACTGGTGCCGATGATCTGATCGATGCCATTCTGCTGGCCAAACTGCTGTTTCAGCAAACGGTGTTCCTGTCGCAGGCGATAAAACTCAAGAGACTTTGAAACCGAAATCTTCATCTCCTCAATGAAGTCTTCGTTGTCTTTCAAGATATAGTCCGCGGCTCCCATTTTGAGTGCCTGGATGGCGTTGTCCGTCGTGGCGTACGCGGTCATCATGACAACCAGGGTTTCGGCATTTCCCGATTTCACTTCGCGAAGTACATCGAGTCCACTTCCATCCGACATCTTAATGTCCGTGACCACCAGGTCAAACAGGTTGTTTTTGAGAAGGTGTTGAGCTTCTTGAAAACCCGAAGCTGCAGCCACCGTGTGGCCCTCCTTCTTGAAGACAACCTGAAGGACTTCGCGCAGGGATCGCTCATCATCCACAATGAGCAGTTTGGACATGGAACACCTCAAGCCGAAAGTGCCATCTCAGACACTTCCGAAAAACGGGGAAGAATAATTTGAAACACCGTTCCCTGGCCTTTCACGGATTTCACCTTGATCGAGCCTTTATGCGCCGCAATAATTTGCGACACAATCGAAAGCCCCAGACCGGTCCCGCCGCTGAAGGAGGATTGGAACGGTTCGAAAATCTTTTCCTGCTCCTCCGGTGTAAATCCCTGGCCGGTATCTTCGAAACTGATGTGCACTTCACCCGATGCGGCATTCTCCAGGCGGATGGACAATTTCCCTCCCTCCGGCATGGCCTTCAAAGCATTCCCGCACAGGTTCCAATACACCTGCCGGATCAGGTCTGCATCTCCCTGGCAATGGACGGGATCGTCCGGAGCAACAAACGAATAATCAATTTGATGATGGGCGGAAATTTCGGGGCTATTGCGGATCAATTCCACCGTATCCTTCGTCAGGGCCTTGAGATCCACCAGGCGAGGGGAATAGTTGACGGGCCTGGCGTAGCCCAGAAATTCCGTGATGATGCGATAGAGCCGTCGAATCTCCACGGAGACGTTTTCCGCAAGCTTGTATTGGTCGGGATTGAGCGGCAGTTCGGTTTTCAAGACCTGAAAGGAGCCGGCAATGGCGGTCAGGGGATTGCGGATTTCATGGGCGATGGAAGCGGCCATCTTCCCGAGTACAGCCATCCGGTCCTGTTGTTGGACCTGCAGTTCGAGTTCCTTGATCTCCGTCAAATCCTGGAAGGTAAAGACATAGCCAATTTGCTTTCTCCCATCGATCAGAAACGGGGAGACTGTGAAGCCGAGATACAAGGAATGCCCTTTGGAGTTCTTGATCGTTCGCTCAAATCTTGAGGGGAGCTGATCATCATGGAATGCCGAACCACGCCACGACGTTTCCCCAAAAATTCTTCCAATATGCATGCCGATGGCAGACTCCTGGGAGTATCCCGAAATCTCCGATGCGGAGCGGTTGAAGAGGGTAATAAATCCATCCAGGTTGGTGGTGAACAATCCCCCGCGCATGCTGTTAATAATATTTTCATTGAAGGCCTGAAGGGCCGCCAGTTTTCCACTCTTGTCCTCGAGTTCGGATCCCGTTTTGCGCAGGGTTTCCGACAAATGACTGCTCAAATAGGCCACCGCATAAAACGCGAAGATATTGGTCCCAATGAGGTAGCGCACGGTTCTCGGATCGGCCGCATTGTAAAGCGTGGATGGCAAAATGCCCCATTCCGTCAGCGCATATTGGGCAACGAGCAGGCTGGCGCTGAGCGTCGATGCCATATAGGCGCCCCTGCGATACAGCAGAATGCTGGCCATGATAATGGAGAGCAGATACAGGAACAGGAAATAGCTATCCATCCCGCCGGTGCAGTAAATGATGGCGGAAATGACAAACAGATCACTGCAGGTCTGCAGATAGGCCTGCCAAACGTACTTCGAATGGAATCGGAGGAAGAGATAGTGAAGAGCACTCAGGGCATAAATCGCCAGGACTACCCAGGTGAGCCCTTTGGCGGCATCATTGATGGATACCGCCGACTCCAGCCCCAGGATGACACCGAGGAGCGTCGTGGCGACCACAATGCGCAGCTTAATCAGCCAGGAAAGCCATTCACGAATGTTTTTGGGCATAGCCAACAGTGCCAAGGATCCTGGATCATGGCATGGCGAAGAGCAGAGCGTTGCCTCTTCGACACTCCAGCAGGAAACCTACATTGCCAACTTGGCAATCAGCGAGAACAGCGGCAAGTACATGGAAATCACGATCCCCCCTACCATGACGCCCAGGACCAGGATCATGATGGGTTCGATCGCCGTCAACAGGTCCGCCACCGCGGCATCCACTTCATCTTCAAAGAACTCGGCGATCTTGGTGAGCATGGCATCCAGGGCCCCGGTCTGTTCACCAACATTTACCATTTGCGTCACCATCGACGGAAAGACGCCGGTTTCGCGGAGTGGTTCAACGATGGTCTTTCCCTGTTCCACCGAAACGCGAGTTTTCATAATGGCATCTTCCACAATGGCGTTTCCGGCGGTTTTGGCAGTAATCGTCAGGGCCTCCAGAATCGGCACCCCGCTGGTAATCAGCGTGGACAAGGTCCTGGAGAATCGTGCCACCGCAATCTTCCGAAGCACCGAACCCAGCACCGGAACTTTGAGGAGGATCCCGTCCACCATCCGCCGGCCATTGGCCGTCGCATAATATTTCCGGAACGCGTAGCCGACCGCAAAGCACAACGGAACGACGAAGATGATGTAGCGGGCAACGAAGTTGCTGAGCGCAATGACAATTCGCGTCGGCAAAGGGAGCGCAGCATCCAAGCTGGCAAACAAGTTGACAAAGATGGGGACTACCTTCCACAGGATGAGTATGATGACACCGACCGCAATGGTCATGACGGCAATCGGGTAGACCATGGCGGACTGGACCGCGCGTTTCAGCTTCACGGCCTTTTCGATATAGGAGGACAGCCGCTGCAGGATGGTATCGAGAATACCGCCGGCTTCCCCGGCCGCCACCATATTGGTAAACAATTCATTAAACACCTTGGGATGCTGAGCCAGCGCGAAAGCCAGGGAAGATCCGCCCTCCACGTCCGTCCGCACGGCTTGCAGCACCTGCTGAAACAGCTTGTTCTCTTGTTGTTGACTGAGGGCTTCAAGACACTGGACCAAGGGGAGACCTGCATCGATCATCACGGAAAACTGCCGGGTAAAGATCGCCAGCTCCTTGGTTTTTACTTTGCCGCCAAGTTTCGGAAGTGAAAATTCCTTGCCTTTCTCCTTTACGACCGTGGGATTGATTTGCTCCCGACGGAGGGCGGCCACCAAGGCCTGCTTATTCTCTGCCTCCCGCTCGCCGCGGACTTCAGCCCCGGCTCTTGATTTTCCGCGATATGCATAGACTGGCATGGGTCACTCCTCGTTCAGTTCCATTGGGTGGCAGACTCGCTTTTATCCATTACCCTTCGCGGTCACACCCGTACGCCCTTCAACTCAAACTAGCGCATCGTCCGGCCCATCACGGGGGTCGGAGTGCGGCCCGGGGCTAACGGGCCACGGTTGATCATGTCTTGTAATTCATCCTGGTTGCTGGAACGGCTGAGCGCTGTTTGCAGCGCAATCTGTTTCGCAAAGTACAGGGACGCCAGCGACTGATTGAACGTTTGCATCCCAAATTTCTCCTGCCCCGTCTGCATGGCGGAATAGATCTGATGGACTTTATCTTCCCGAATCAGATTACGAATAGCGGAATTGGGGACCAGGATCTCCATGGCCATGGCGCGCCCGCTGCCGGAGGCCTTCGGCAAGAGGGACTGGCAGATGATTCCTTCAAGCACCAAGGAAAGTTGCGCCCGAATCTGAGACTGCTGGTGCGCCGGAAAGACGTCGATGACACGGTTGATCGTGGAAGCCGCCGAATTGGTATGCAAGGTTCCAAACGTGAGGTGTCCTGTTTCCGCGATCCGCAAGGCAGATTCAATGGTCTCGAGGTCGCGCATTTCACCGATCAGCACGACGTCGGGATCTTGTCGCAGAGCCGCTCGCAGCGCATTCGCGAAACCGTGCGTGTCGGCATGAACCTCACGCTGGTTGACCAGACAACCCTTGTGGGCATGCAGGAATTCGATCGGGTCTTCAATCGTGATGATGTGGTCGTGCCGATCCGTGTTGATCTTGTCCAACATTGATGCCAAGGTGGTCGATTTGCCGCTTCCGGTCGGCCCTGTGACCAGGATGAGTCCTCGCGGCTTCTCGCACATGGTTTTGATTACTGGCGGAAGATTGAGGGCTTCGAAGGTCTTGATCTCATACGGAATCGCACGAAAGACCGCCCCAACGGCCCCGCGCTGATTAAACACATTGGCGCGGAATCGGGACATATTCTTGATCCCGAACGAAAAGTCGATTTCCATCTGTTCTTCAAAGCGATGCTTCTGAGCATCGGTGAGGACGCTATAGGCCAGTTGCTTGGTATCCGGAGCCGTTAATACAGGATATTCAGTGAGCGGGCGAAGATGACCGTCGACCCGGACCTGCGGAGGAGAATTGGTCGTAAGGTGCAGGTCCGATCCACCCATTTCCGTCATTTTTTTCAACAATTCGCTCAAAGATACCAGCGCCATCGCACTACGCCCTCCTCTTCCTCGTTCCTTCTGCTTCGAGTTTTCTCCTACGGATGCCGCCGCCTACTTGACGGTCTCACGCAAGACCTCTTCCATCGTAGTCGCCCCATCGCGGAGTTTTTGCAGTCCACTTCCACGAAGCGTGATCATGCCGTGCTCGATGGCTTTCTTCTTGAGTTCGATCCCCGAAGCTCCAATCAAAATCAGTTCGCGGAGATCGTCGTTAATCTCCATTACTTCATAAAGGCCCACCCGACCTTTGTACCCGGTCCCGTTGCAGGTCTGGCATCCTTTCCCTCGATAGGTCACCAATTTCTTGGCTTCGGCCGGAGAAAACCCGGCATCCACCAGGGCCTGGGGCGGCGTGGCCACTTCCTCTTTACAGTCTCTACAGACCCGCCGTATCAGGCGCTGTGCGCAAATAAGATGAACGGAGGTGGCCACCAGAAAGGGTTCAATCCCCATGTTCATCAAACGGCTGATGGTTGAGGGAGCATCATTGGTGTGCAGGGTGCTTAGAACCAGGTGTCCCGTGAGCGCGGCCTTTACCGCAATCTCGGCCGTTTCGAAGTCACGAATTTCTCCCACCAGGATGATGTTTGGATCCTGGCGCAGGAAGGACCGCAACGCCGCGGCAAAGTTCAGGCCAATCTGCTCCTTCATTTGAACCTGATTGATTCCTGCCAGGTTGAACTCGACCGGATCTTCGGCCGTTATGATGTTGGTGTCCAGTTTGTTGAGGCGGGCAATCGAAGAATACAACGTGTTGGTCTTACCGCTTCCCGTGGGACCGGTGACCAGCACCATGCCATACGGCTTGAGAATCGCGGATTCAAAGCGCTTCAAAGGCTCGGGCTCAAATCCCAGCCGTGTCATATCCAACATCAGGTTGTCCTTGTCCAAGAGACGCAGAACGACCTTTTCTCCATAGAGAGTTGGAAGAACGGAAACCCGGAAGTCGAGATCTTTGGCTTTGCCCTCATTCTTCATTTTGATTTTGATACGCCCGTCTTGCGGCAGCCGTTTTTCAGAAATGTCCAGCTTGGCCATGATCTTGATTCGCGAGGTAATGGCGTCCTTGAGCTTAAGCGGGGGATTCATGACCGCGTTGAGCACGCCGTCAATACGGAAGCGCACACGAAATTCTTTTTCATACGGCTCGATGTGGATGTCGCTAGCCCCTCGCTTGACCGCGTTGGAGAGGATCAAATTCACCAACTTCACGATTGGCGCTTCTTCAGCAGCCTGCTCCAACCCTTCTAAATCGATCGCTTCCTCTTCGGATGCCACTTCCAGCGAGGTGTCGTCCCCATCGCTGAGTTTGGGGTCCACAATCGCGATATCTTCCATCACCTTCTTCAGCTCGATGGAATGAGTCGTTCCGTAATACTTGTCGATGGATTCCCGAATCGCCGTCTCTGAAGCCACAACCGGTTCAATGTTGAACCCCGTCATGAACTTGATGTCGTCCATGGCGAAGACATTGGTTGGATCAATCATGGCGATCGTCAGGGTGGAGCCGACGCGGCTGAGCGGCATGATCTGGTACTTCTGGGCCGTCTCGATCGGGATGAGCTTGACGACTGCCGGGTCCACATCAAAGAAGGACAGATTAATCGAAGGGACGCCATATTGGCGGGACAATATGGCGGTGATTTCGTCGTCGGTCACGAAGCCAAGCTTGATCAAGCAGTGTCCAAGTCGGCCGCCGTGGACACGCTGGTATTCCAGGGCCTCTTTGAGTTGCTGCTGGGAAATCAGGTTTTCTTTAACCAGTAAATCCCCGATTTTCGAAGACATGAGTACGCTCCATGACCAATTCTCGGCAAAAAGCCGAAATTCCTTATTGAATTTTCGGAAGGATTGACAAAAATTGTTAGTGAAATGCTATTTCATGCAATTATTGTTGTCAAGATTCGGCACATAGCGGTTTCTGTCGCTTAAGTGCCTTATCGGACCTTAAGCTACATTGCCTTAGCGTCGCGTAAAGGATTGCGATTTTAAGAAGTGATTTCCGGGAAGGCATTCGCTACAATAAGGACTACCAGCGGGTCTGAGGCACGAGTAAAATATGTACGCCTATGCAGTCTGATCAGCCGAAGCGCCAGAAAACGGTCATTATTCTCTCCGCAGTCGTAGCCCTGCTTTTCGTTTTTGCGGTTCTCCAGCAAGCCATCAACCTTACCACCTATTTCGACTCCCCTGATCACCAGACAGCTCTGCTTCTTTGGGCGTTGATGTCGCTTAACGTGGTCTTGCTGACGGTGTGCATTCTCATCTTGTTGCGGCATCTGTTGAAGTTGTACTACGAACGAAAGAGTCATCAGCTGGGATCAAAATTCCGCACCAAGCTCGTCTTTGCCTTTCTCGGACTTTCCTTGATTCCGGTCATGTTCATGTCCTTCTTCGCGTACTTCCTGTTGAACCGGAACCTGGACAAATGGTTCAGCACGCCCATCGATCAGGTGGTAAGCAACGTGGACCTGATTGTGCGAGAGCTGAATCAAGATGCCAGCAATTATGCGGCTCGTGTCGCCCGGTTTCTCGCCAATCAGCCTGCCACCCACCATTTACTGGCAGGCTCCGAGAAAGAAAGTCACCGGGAAATTGAAGAGCTCGTCTCTGGAATGGACATTTCCGTTCTACTGATCGCGGATGCCGACGGCAGCCCCATTTATCTCTCGCAAGGAAATATTCCACTAGCCGAGCAGTCGCCAGCCTACAAGAAGTGGGTGGAACGGCTGAGAGCTCTTGGTTGGATGCAGGCCAGTGGTCAGCTCAACCCTTCATTCTCTCCAGATCCCCCCGCCCCCAAGGGAGCCAAATCACCGATCCTTTCGACCCTCGATGACGAAGGTCAGGAGGTCTTCCTGGCCAGTGCCGCCGTTCCGCCATCGTCGTCGGGCCCCTCAGGCGTGATGATCGTCGGCTTTCGGATCCAGGGCCCTCTTTTGCATCTTGCCGGTCAAGTCACGCGGTCGGGTGAGGAATATCGAAAGCGCCTGAAGGAAAATAAGCTGGTGCGATTCAATTTCATGCTTTGGCTGGGCTTGATCACTCTTCTGGTGCTCTTCGCTGCGGTCTGGATCGGACTCTATCTGTCAAAAAAAATCGCCATCCCCATCCGGGCTCTGGCCGAAGCCGCCAAAGAGGTTTCTACCGGCAACCTGCTCGTCCAGGTGAATTGTCCGGCTGAAGATGAGCTCGGCATCCTCGTCGACTCTTTTAATCAGATGACGACGCAGCTCCACGAAGGGTCACAAAAACTGGAACAGTCGTATCAGGAGTTGGAGGCCGTCAATCGTGTCTTGGAGGAGAAACGTCGTTATACCGAAGCCGTGTTGGAAAACATTCCCACGGGCGTGATCTCCGTTTCTCCCGACTATCGCATCAGCAAGATCAATAAAGCTGCCTTAACCATGTTGGGCTGCCAGCCGACCATTGTTTCGAACCAACTCCAGGATATCTTTCACGGGAAAGATTTTCCCGAAGTCCTTTCCATTTTGGAGAAAGCGAAACGGACCGGGTTGGCGACGCGAGAATTACGCCTCCAACGGCCGGGCCGGAATCTCTATTGCGCCGTAACCATCAGTTCGTTGTTAGACGACGGAGAGTTTTCCGAAGGGTACGTCATGGTGTTGGAAGATTTAACCGAAGTGCTGAAGGCCCAGAAAGCCAACGCCTGGCGCGAAGTGGCACGCCGCATGGCCCACGAAATCAAGAATCCGTTGACACCGATACAGCTCTCTGCCGACCGTTTGCTCAAGAACTATACAAAATCCAGCACTGACCTGCTTTTCCCGAGGAGGCAAACCAGCTCTTTCGGTGAAGTGCTTCAGGAATGCGTTCAAACCATCACCCAGGAAGTATCCACCCTGAAGTCGATGGTAGACGCATTTTCGCGGTTCGCCCGGTTGCCAAATGCTGTCATGATGCCGGCCAACATCAATCACTTGATCGAAAATACGTTGTCTTCATTTAATGGCCGCTTTGATGGGATCCACCTCGTCACAGAGTTGAGTCCGGATTTGCCTGAGGTTCATGGGGACCCGGAGCAATTGAGACGTGTCTTCGTCAACCTGCTGGACAATGCTTTGGAAGCCCTGGAAGATGCTCCGAAAAAAGAATTGGCTGTTTCCAGTTCATTCAGCCGCAAGAATGAGACTGTTCAAATCATCGTGAAAGATTCTGGTCATGGAATTTCACCCGCCGATAAAGAAAAACTCTTTCTCCCCTACTTTTCCACGCGCAAGCGAGGGACCGGCTTGGGATTGGCGATCGTGAGTCGCATTGTCGCCGACCACAAAGGCTACATTCATGTCGAGGACAACTATCCGCAAGGAGCTAGCTTTGTCCTGGAACTTCCCGCCAGATGACTTTTGGAGAAAATTCCGGCAACATCATCTAAGGTAAGCGATCCATGGCAAGGAACACGATTCTCATTGTGGATGACGAAGTCGGGATTCGAAAATCCCTGACGGCCGTCCTGCGTGACGAGGGTTATCGGGTTGAGGCCGCCGAAAGCGGGGAAGCCTGCCTCTCCTTGCTGGAGAACAAAACGTTTGAGTTGATCCTGCTCGATATTTGGCTGCCCGGGATGGACGGGCTGGAGACGCTCGCGGCTCTGAAGAAAATGGGGGTCTCCGCTTCAGTGGTCATGATTTCCGGGCATGGAACCATCGAGACGGCGGTGAAAGCCACCCGGCTTGGGGCCTTCGATTTTGTGGAAAAGCCCCTGTCGGTCGAGAAGACCCTGCTTGTGATCAAGAACGCCCTCGAAAACAAGCATCTGCTGGAGGAAAACAAGACTCTCAAGACCGAGTTGGGAAACCGTTACCGCATCGTCGGAACCAGTGTCCCGATGAAGGCCTTGCGCCAGCAGCTCTCCATTGCCGCTCCCACGAACGGGCGTGTCCTCATTTTTGGCGAAAGCGGAACAGGGAAAGAATTGGTTGCTCATGCCTTGCATCATCTCAGCTTGCGCAATACGGCCCCGTTCGTCGAAGTCAATTGTGCAGCCATCCCCGACGAGCTCATTGAGAGCGAATTGTTCGGACATGTGAAGGGCGCTTTCACGGGGGCGACACAGCACAAGGTTGGAAAATTTGAAAAGGCCGATGGTGGGACTCTGTTCCTGGATGAAGTCGGCGACATGAGTCTCAAGACTCAGGCCAAGGTTCTGCGGGCGCTGGAAGAGCAGCGCTTTGAGCCAGTGGGATCCTCGTCTGCTATTTCAGTCGATGTGCGGATCATTGCCGCCACCAATAAGGACCTCGATGAGGAAATGGAAAAAGGGAATTTTCGCCAGGATCTCTTCTATCGTCTCAACGTGATCCCTTTTTATGTTCCCCCGCTGCGGGAACGCGTCGAAGACGTTCCAGCTTTGACCGAGTATTTTATTCAGGAATATTCAAGCCTCTACGGACGCAAACCCAAGCAGATTTCCGGCGAGGCCATGGATGTCTTGAAGCTTTATCACTGGCCCGGAAACGTTCGCGAACTCAAGAACCTGGTGGAACGCATGGTCATTATGACTCACGGGAATCGCTTGGAAACCCGGCACCTGCCTTCCTTGCTCCTGAAGGGATCTTCCGCCGGGGAGGATCCCGGGGAAGCAAAAAGTCTTTCCGAGGCCCGGCAGGCCTTTGATCGGGACTATATCCTGAAGAAACTTGAAGAGAACCAGGGGAATATCTCACGAACCGCGGAATCACTGGGCATTGAGCGAAGCCATCTCTATCGCAAATTAAAGACCCTGAAAGTGAATACGGAGCGGGGATGACCCCGGGCTTGGGACGGAACACCGACAGTAGGAGTGCCACGCCGCACCCTCAGGATGCTTTCGGTCGGAGGATCAGGAGAGGGTCCCGGGCAGGTGGGAGGAAGACCGCTGGAGTTGGATTTTTCTCAAAAGGCGATTTCGGCGATGCATCCAGCGGTTAAGGTCAGTGTCGCGGCCGGCAAGGCGGAGGGCCTCGCCAGTCATCTCCAGGGCCTTTGCCAGGTCTTTCTCCCGATGTTCATAATGAATGGAGAGAGCCTCATAGGCTTCTTCCTGGAACGTCGAAGATTCTTCGACCATTTGGGTCCACAACTCGGCCGCATTGGAGTAAAGCTTTCGAGTTCGATAGAGGACCGCCAGGTTCCTTAAGACCGACAGCCGAAGTTCCCGCTCCAGTGGAAAATTCAAGGCAGCTTGATTCCAGGATCGAGCCGTTTCAAATTCTCCACACTGCTGGAAGTAGTTTCCCACGCTGAAAAGGTCCTCAGGGAACAGGCTGTTTTTCTGCTTCCCATGAAGGATCTCGCCCACCTTGAGGGTCAACTGCGCCAGGCTAACGAGGTCGAGGACGTTGTGTTCCAGGACTCGAATGAGATCCACAGGATTGCCGGAACGTGTAAATTCGAAATAGATCTGGGGAATCAGATAACCCGGAACATCGTCCATTCGCCCCGTTCCCAAAACTTCCTTCTCGAGATTCCCCAACCGGCAATCCCCCAATCGCAATTTCCAAATCCGACGCGCCGGGAAGAGCAGGTCCAAGTGAAAATGAGAATTCAAGGGCCAGGTTCTTCGCGCCATGGTAAATCGGGACTTCAACAAAGGAACATCAAAAGATTTGCCGTTGAAGGTAACCAGGACTCGGACGGATTTCAGTCGTTCGGCCAGCGCAGCCAGCATCGCCGGTTCCTCGTGAAAATCACGCATCAGGTATTGATCGACAACCAGCTTCTCCTTCTCCCACGAGGCGATTCCCACCAAGAAGGCATAGTTTCCGGTTCCACCTGAGAGACCCGTAGTTTCGGTATCGAGAAAGGCAATTTGACTCAGCTCACTCGGGAGCGCCTCTCCTTGAAGTTGGCACACCAATCCGGAAATGCAGGCAAGCTTACCGCTCCGCATCCATTCGGGATTTGGCCATGTATCCGGGGAGTCCAGTTTTCGATAAAGATAGCTCCCGCACTCATTGGTCCGATTCTGTCCGCCGTCAATCTTTACACGCCCGGTGGGCCGGGAAGAAAGGAGTGGCTGACCACTTGAGGCCGTCTTCTCACGATGGCGCCGCTTCGCCAGGGATTGACGAAACAGATCCGGGGAATCGTGGTGACTCTCTTTTACAACTGGCACCAGAGCTGTCCCCTCTTCAGGAGGCAAGGGCTTTTCCAGAATATTCAGGTTCCGCTCATTCTTTTTGCGCAGATTCTCAGCTTGTTGCAATTTCTCAAGGACGCTCATGGCCCATTACAGGATTCGATTTAAAATTTCCAGTGCCACCTGTTTGCTTAAGTCGCCGACCTCGCCGCGAGGCCCCACACAACTCGGACAGCCCTCTGTGCACGGACAGCTTCGAATGAGGCGGGCAGTCTCCTGCAACACCCGATCATGCATTTCATAAAGAGGCTGGCTTAAGCCAATGCCGCTCGGGTAGTTGTCATAGAGGAAGAGGTTGGGTTCAAACAAGCCCACGGTCTTGTCTGCTCCCTCCGGAGATACCAGACTGCTCGCCGCTGAGTCAGCTGCCACCATTTGATTTTCCTCAACGGTAACCTGAAGGTCCCGTGCATCACACATGAGGAATAACGTTGCCATTTGTTTCATCGCTTGAGCCAGCCCGCGGACTCCTCCCAGGCGCACTGACGGAGGGTATGGCAGCGCCTCCATAAGTTCTCGTGGAAGCGTCAGCCAGTAGGATGTTGTATGCATCTCTTGTTCGGGAAGTTCCAGATCACCCGCTCCCACATTTTCCAGCGTATAAAATTTGATCTTCTTGAAACCCACCACCTGGGTCGTCAAATGAATTTCGCCATGATTTCGAATGGAGTTCCTCAAAGGCTCCTTTTCAAAGGCATCAATGATCCTCACCTTGGTGTAAGAGATGGCGTCTGTAAAATAGTCAGTTTCAACCTGCTTCACATGTGCCCGTCTTTCCACGTAATCCAGTTTTTCGACGAAGTACTGCCTTCCCTCATGAATGTAGATCGCCTTTTCATGCAGGGTCGTCAGGGCACTCGGGAAGTCCACTTTGCTGACAATCCTGGGTTCAGCCGTTACATCCAGCACCACAAAGTTATCCGAACTTACCGATCTCAGGCTCACGGCATCAGCCGGATAAGATTCGCTGGTCCAATGCCACTGGTCTTGGGCCTCATGAACGAAATTCTTTTCTTCGAGATACTTCAGGACTTCTTCGATTTCCAGAGTCCCGAATTTCTCGCCCTTCCGAAACGGCAATTCAAAGACGGCACATTTGACGTGGTTCAGCAGAATTTCCAAATTATTGGGGTTCACCAGACCATGCTCCGGAGATTGTCCGAAGAAGTAGGCGGGGTTCTGCACGATGAATTGATCGAGGGGCGCACTACTGGCAACCAGGACGGCGGCAGAAGTCCCCGTGCGCCGTCCCGAACGCCCCGCTCGCTGCCAGGTGGAGGCGATCGATCCGGAATAGCCGGCCATCACGCAGACTTCGAGACTTCCAATGTCAATCCCCAGCTCCAGAGCACTAGTGGCAACGACTCCCAGAATCTTCCCTTCCCGCAGCCCTTTCTCAATCTCTCGACGCTCCAGCGGCAGGTAGCCTCCCCGATACCCCCGGACAAGTTCCTTGGGAAGTATGCTTTTTTCCAGGGCATCCTTTAAATAGGTGACCAAAATTTCCGTGACCAGCCGGCTATTGGCAAAGACAATGGTCTGCAACCCGCGCTTCAGAAAATGAAGGGCAATGGAGCGCGTCTCATTCACGTACGAGCGGCGAATTCCCAGGGGTTTGTTGACTACGGGAGGATTGTAAAAAACGAAATACTTTTCGGCTCGCGGCGCTCCATTGGTATCGACGAGCTCCACATCCTCTTCCAACAGGCGCTCGGCAAGATCTTTTGGATTGGCAATCGTCGCCGAACAGCAAATAAATTGTGGCTTTGAACCATAGAAGGCACAAATCCGCTTCAGGCGCCGCAAAACATTGGTCAAGTGACTGCCAAAAACTCCCCGGTAAGTGTGCAATTCATCAATCACGACATACTTGAGATTCTCGAACAGCTGCACCCACTTCGTGTGATGGGGAAGGATGCCGGCGTGAATCATATCCGGATTGCTGATCACCACGTGCCCCTGACTGCGAATAGCACGCCGGGCATCTTGCGGCGTGTCCCCATCATAGGTGAAAGTCTTGATCTCTTTTCCAGATAATTGCACCAATTGGTAGAGTTCTTCCATCTGGTCTTGAGCCAATGCCTTGGTGGGAAAAAGGTAGAGATGCCTGGACTCCGGGTTGCTGTACAACGCATTCAAAACCGGCAAATTGTAGCAAAGCGTCTTCCCCGAGGCCGTCGGAGTCACCACCACAACGTTTTGCCCATGCATGACGGCACCGACGGCGGCAGCTTGATGCGTGTAAAGCCTATCAATGCCGCGCTGTTGGAAAACGCCGCGAACCTCCGGATGCAGGCTGGCGGGAAAATCCGCCCAGCTGGCCTCTTGGGCGGGGAAATGCTCGACGTGGACGACGCGCTCGTCTGAGTTCCGTTGCCGGCACAACTCTTCGACAATTCTGGCGATGGAAAGTTTTTCTTCTGCTTTGATGAGAGACCTTCGTTGTTCCGCCATGGGTTAATCCCTATGCACTCGGCTTTTCAAGTTCAAATTCCTCGCAAGACCCCAAACTGTCTATCATGCAAACCAGCAGAAATCCTCATCCTGGTGTCGCGGCCCCTTGTCACTTTGCGTCTCCACGTGGTTTCAAATAAGTTTCCAGCCACTCAAAAATGGTCTTGTACCACAACTCACTATTCTTGGGCTTAAGAATCCAGTGGCCCTCATCAGGAAAGTACAGCATTTTAGAGGGGACTTGTTGTCGCTGAAGGGTCGTAAAGAACTGAAATGCCTCCCCAATGGGCACGCGATAATCGAGCTCGCCGTGAATGATCAGCATAGGAGTCTTAAAATTCTTAACGAACAGGTGCGGCGACCATTGTTCGTAAGAGTGGGGATTGGTCCACGGTGTCCCTTGAAACTCCCACTCTGGAAACCACAGTTCCTCCGTCGCACCATACATACTCGTTAGGTTGAAAGGTCCCGCATGGGAAATCAAACACCGAAATCGATCTGTATGCCCTTCCAGCCAATTCGTCATGTAACCGCCATAGGATCCTCCTGCAGCCGCCAGGCGATTGGGATCAACGTATCCGAGGGAGATAACGTGGTCAACACCCTTCATGAGATCCAGATACGGCTTCCCTCCCCAGTCATTACGGATCTCGTCCGTAAAACGTTGCCCGAACGAGGTGCTTCCCCGAGGGTTGGGCATGAGTACCACATAGCCTTGCGCGGCAAAAAGGTTCCCGTTCCAGCGATACTGAAAGGCATCGCTCCAGACCTGTTGGGGCCCTCCGTGAATCAGCAGGAGTAGGGGGTATTTCTTCTTGGGATCCGATCGTGGGGGCTTGACGGTCCAAGCCTGAATGGGAGTGCCCCCCGCCCCTTCGTACCAGATGGATTCGGCTGGACTCAGATCAAGCTGCGAGAGTAGCGGCGCGTTGATCTGGGTCAAGGGCTGTAGGCCACTTCCATCAGAGTTGGCCGTATAAATCTCAAAAGGTGTCGTGAAGCTTTGGCGGAGAAACACCAGGCGCTGTCCGTCGGGGCTGACTTGGAGATCATCATTGGAATGCGAGACAAGCAGCTTGTGAATTTTGCGCGACGCAAGGTCAAATCGATAAATGGGATGGAGCCCCTGGGTTCCCACAACGCCATAGAGGCTCTTCGAGTCGGGAGCCCATTCAAAGCTTTCCACACTGAAGTCTTCTTCTCCGGTGAGGTTATGAAGGACACTCGTCTTCCGGTCATAGACCAGGAGTTGCCAACGGTCCGCTTCGTAGCCTGGCCGTTGCTGAGAGCGGAAAGCAATCCATTGTCCATCGGGAGAAAACCGGGGAGTCTGGTCGGCCCCCATACTTTGGCTGATCTTCAGGAGTTTCTGATTGCCCTCGATGGGAACAATGAAGACATCCTTGTTCGTGCTGAGGGTTTCGTCCGGATCCGTGTTTTGCACAAAACAGATTTCCTTGCCGTCAACGGAAAAGGCATAGTCGTCGGGCCCGCCCAGGGCAAACGGCGGAACATCTATGTCTCCAGGCGTTAGATCCCGGGGAGATCCTCCACCCGCAGGAATCACAAACAAGTGGCTGCGCTTTCCATCTTTCCAGAAATTCCAGTGCCGATAGAGAAGGCGATCCAGAGTTTTTGCCTTGACCGGATCGCTGGCTCGCTGCTTTTCGCGGGTTACGCTGCATTCGAAATCCGGGCAATCGGGATACACGTCAGAAACAAAGGCCAGATATTTTCCATCAGGAGACCAGAGTCCCCCGGAAGCCTCCAATCCTCCGGTGTCCACCGGGGAAGCTGATCCCGACTCCACAGAAAGCATCCAAAGCTGAGCCGTGCCGGAGCGGTTGGAAACAAAGACCAGGCGCCGACTCTCGGGGGACCAGCGAGCCCTGTCGTTCTTGCCGGGACCGCGGGTCAACGGACGAGGCTCTCCACCTGAGGCAGAAACCAGCCAGATGTCGCTGTTGACTGTGTTCCGCTCCAGGTCAGGCGTTGTTACAGTGAACGCGACCCACCTTCCATCCGGAGAAAGCTGTGGATCAGAGACCCGCTGAATCTGGACTAATTCCCGAAAAGTGAGAGGCCGTTTTTCAGCCGCCGCGGATACCGGACCCGCCGTCAGTATCAAAAATATTGCGAGGAAGCCTTGCACCATAGATCTCATTCACGACCGCCTTATTTTAGAAACTTGAACGCATCCTACAAAGATGCGGCAGGCAACGCAAGAAGGGGCTGGAGCTTTCCGGGCATGCACCCCGGCGAAGCTTCTGACAAACCCCTCCTGAAGCCGTCTCCGTCAATACCGACCAAACTCCAGAGCGGCATCGTACATGGCAAGGATATTCTCCGGCGGCACATCGGCTTGGATGTTATGCACGTTGTTAAAAACGTATCCGCCGCCAGGTTTAAAGGCCGCGAGGTTGCGACCTATGCTGGCTCTGACTTCTTCAGGGGTTCCTCTCGGGAGAACTTGCTGCGAATCAATGGCGCCCCCCCAAAAGCAAAGCTTATCGCCAAACGCCGCTTTGAGAGCTCCGGGATCCATCCCTTTGGCTGAAATTTGAACCGGATTCAAGATATCGATCCCGTTATCCAGCAAATCAGGGATATAGTCTGTGACGGCCCCGCAAGAGTGATACCAGATCTTAGCCGCTGTTCGCGATTTGATGTACTGCACCAGCTGTTTCTGGCGTGGTTTAATGATGGATCGATAAAGCGCAGGCGAAAACAGGGGCCCTCGTTGCCCCGCAAGATCGTCACCGATCATGATGACATCAAGGACATCTCCCACCTCCGTAAGAAACAGGCGGAACCAGTCGAGCCAGAATTTCAGCATACGATCCAACAGGGTTTCCAGGATTTCAGGCCTCTCCATCATGTCGGTAAACAGGTTCTCCAGACCCCGCAAATACCAGCAATATTCGTATACAACCCCGGAAATCCCGCTCACCACGGGATAAGGGGTGTCCCGCCGGAGCGCTACGACCTGGTCGCGAATCCCCTCAAAACGCGAGGGATCGTCACCCTTTGGAAAAGGATAGCCCTTGATTTGCTCCAGGGAAAGCCCGGCCAGCGGGGAGTGGGTCAAATCAAAATAATTTGGCGATCGATCTGGCATGGACCAGGTGACCCCAAACTCATCGGTAAAATCATTCCACATTTCACCATGGCGTTCCTGCCGGACAACAGCGGCTTTAAAGGTGGCCGGCTCACTGGCCCAGACATAGCGTGTATCGACGTGAAGCCGATCCAGAACGGCTTCCGACGGTTTGGCGAGTTGTTGCACGAGATCCATGATAGAGAGTTCTTCCTTGAGTCCCAGATGCTGGATCAACTTCAAATAAGCAAATTTATGGATGCCGGTTTGGTTCCCTCCGAGGTCGATGGGAACTCGATCTGGAATCCGATGCTCCAAGGCCAGCAAGAGCCGCTCGCGGGATGTCATCATAGGGGCTCCCTCCGTGGGTATGAGACAAAAGAAGGCAGATCCAATGATACGAATGTTATCGCCGAGGCAAATTCACGTTGGACTCCGGTGAGTGGAAAGCACTCAGGAGCTATATGAGGAATCTCCAACTGATGATAAGATTCCCTCTGAATTAAAGTCAAATGAATTGGCCCCGTTAGAGCAAGCGCAACTGGCACCGGAGCCAGTGTTTGACCGCAATCATCGACACTAAAGGGAGAGATGAACCGCTATGGATTCACGCTGCTTGTTAAGGATACGTCCCGGGGTGATGGCAGGGTTGATCGCCTTGTTCTTTATGGCTGTTGCAGAGGCGGCTTCGGGACCCGCTGTCTACAATGTCAGGGATTTTGGGGCGACAGGAATGAAAAAGGATAATGCCCTGCCCGCCATCCAAAAAGCCATTGACACTTGTGCCGCCTCCGGGGGGGGAATGGTCTACCTTCCACCGGGGGAATACACCTCGGGCCAGATTCGTCTGAAGAGCCATGTGCGCTTTTATGTGGAAGCCGGCGCGACGATCTATGCCACGATGGATCCCACGGCTTTTGAAAAATCGCACTGGGGGGCATTGCTCTATGGTCAGGATCTCGAAAACATCAGCATCGAAGGCCGGGGAACTTTGGACGGACAAAGTGAATACATCTGGCACCTGGATGACATCGACGACGCCTACATTCGGGAGAACAGTCTGCTCATGAAATCCCTTGGCAAACCGCTGATGCGAGCGTTCCCCAAAGGAAATCCGAATGAATCCAGCTACCCCAGACTGGTCCTTCTGGTTCGCTGCAAGGATGTGCGCATTTCCGGGCTCTCGTTTATTCGCTCCCGTAGTTGGAACATCAACCCCTATGCCTGTGAGCGCATGGTGATTGACGGAATCTACGTTCACAGCAGCTTAAAGGAAGGAGTGTGGGCGGATGGCATTGATCCCGACGGATGCAAGGATCTGCGCATCAGCAACAGCACCATCGAAACCGGTGATGATGCCCTGGTATTTTATTCATCCAACGCCTTCGGACCTCCCATGGCCTGTGAAAACATCACGGTGACCAATTGCCGATTTTCTTCCGCTTCCAGCGCCATCAAGTTTTGCGATGGCAACATGGTCGCTGTCCGCAAAGTGACGATTGACAACTGCGTGATCACCAGTTCAAACCGAGGCCTGGCGTTCATGATGTTTAACAAAGGCTATGTCAGTGATGTCATCCTTTCGAATTTGACCGTGGAAACCATCCCATTCGACTGGTTTTGGTGGGGAGACGCCGACCCCATCCATTTTAATATCATGCGAGGCAGTGAACTCGACCCTCGGCAACCGCGCGAAAAGGATCCGCCCGTTGGGTCGATCCGTAATGTACTGCTGAAGAATATCATCGCCCATGGCAGAGGGACTTCCAAAATCAATGGACATCCGGAAAGCTGGCTCGAAGGGGTAAGACTGGAAAATATCCGCCTCTTTCTTTCCTCCGACCCCACGGCCTATGGCCAAAAAGCCGTCCACGCCATGAAATTTCGCTGGGCCAAAGATTTGAAATTGAAAGATGTGGAAGTAATCTGGGACAAACCGGAGTCGACAAAATGGGAAAGCGCCCTCTACCTTGAGGATGTGAAAGGATTGCAGATCGACGAGTTCACGGGGCGACAGGCAAAACTGGATTCAGAAACCCCGGCAGTGGTTCTCAACCAGGTTGAAGACGCCCTGATTCGCGACTCGGCGCCACGGGAAGGCACCAGGGTATTTTTGAGCGTTCAGGGAAACAAAAGCAACGGGATCCTGCTCATGAACAACGACCTCCGCAAGGTTAAGGTTCCCTTTAACGTGAGTAATGGCGCCAATCGCGGAGCGGTTCAGCTTTTGAACAATTCGGGTTCAGCAAATTAGAATTCCGATCTGTCTGGCGTCTTCCTTTTGACGTGGCTTTCCATTGCCGGACCAAAGGCATGAGTCTGCCATTGCCTCTAAGCTGCCGAACTCCCAATCTGAACGCGGAGGTGCCGTTTGGACAATGATCTCTTCCGCTTTGGTTTAACCGCCTTTGTCACTCTGTTTGTCGTTGTGGATCCTTTGGGAGGGGCGCCGCTGTTTGTGGGATTGCTGAAAAGCAAAGAGCGACCCGTGAAGCGCCAGACTCTGACGCGCGCCGTCTTCATCGCCTTCGGAGTTGCCGTCTCTTTTCTGGTCGCCGGTAAGGCCGTACTTTCGCACCTTGGAGTCACCGTCCCCGCCTTTGCCATCAGCGGCGGGGTGCTCTTGTTCGTTACCGCGCTCCCCATGCTCTTCGGGCAGCGGCCCGGCTTGCAGGCACCGGAAAACACTGAGCGCAGTACGGCCGGAGAAGACATTGCTGTTTTTCCGCTGGCGATTCCACTCTTGTCCGGCCCTGGCACCATCGCCAGTGTCCTCCTGCTCGCCAATCAGGCCGGCTACGAAGCCGCTCGGATGGGGATTCTCTTTTTTGCCATTGTCGCGGTCTTCGCTCTGACCTGGCTGGTTCTGCAGGCCGGGGAATCGCTCATGGAACGGCTCGGAGAAGGCAAAATGCATATCTTGACCAGGGTGCTGGGAATTCTCCTGGCCGCCTTAGCCGTTCAGTTTGTCCTCAACGGAATCTCCGCCTATTACCGCGTCTTGCTGGCGGGAGGATAACCAATCTCGTCTTCCCCGATCACGTCGCTTCTCTCCCCAGAAAATAAAACTGAAAGAATACGTTTTAACCCTTCCATTGATAATTATTCAGGCACGATCGGCAGAATCAAAGCCGAGGGATGTTCGCGATCATGGTAGATGTGATTTGTGGCTTTGACCATGCGAACTCCACGCTCTGGATCTTCCCCTGTATTCAAATTGCGGTTGAAGCGCGGGAAGTTGCTGCTACTGACCTCCAGCCGCAGTCGGTGCCCCTTCAAAAATACATTGGAAGTCGACCAGAGGTTGATCGTCAGTTTGTAGATCTCGCCAGGATTCATGAACTCTGCTTTGGACATGGAGTTTCGGTAGCGCGCCCGCAAGATTCCATCGAGCAGGTTCTCCGCACTGCCATTGGGAGCAACATCGATCAATTTGCCTGTGAAATCAGTATCCACCGCCGAGGAACTGACGAAAAGCTCCAAGCTGATGGGACCGGTCACTTCGGTGTCCCGGGGGAAGGCCGGAGCGGTATAGACAAGGACATCGTCGCGAGTTTCCGTGGGTCTTTGATCGACGGGGCCCGCAGATTCAAGGCGGGGGACAGGGCCTCCCCTTGTAATTACCGGGTCGGCCGGGTCATAAACATACTCATCTGGAGCTTCCCTTATTGGAGAGGTCGTGCTTAATGCTCCATCCCCATGGAGCGTATTGGCATTGCCCGTCGAGTGGAGGTAATAGCGTGTCGACTGACTGCGCTTGAGAGGCCAGTCTTCTTCCTCGCGCCAGGCATTTTTCCCCATTACGAATAGCTTTACGGGCTTCTCCCGACCAAGGCCGTTCTCCACACCTTTGAGAAGGTAGTCATACCAGCGGAGCGTCAGTGCCCCAAAATCGGGGACAGATTCTTTGCCGAAATCAAGATCACCAATCTTTTGCGTGATTCCAGCGTGTCCGCCCACGGTCACCCAAAGCCGCTGATTGTTTTTTGCTGATTCACTTCCACCATGCGCTTTGATTCCCAAATAATTTTTCAACGATCCATCCTGGAAAAGATCGTACCAGGCCGCAATATGGAAACCAGGAACCGTGATCCTGGAAAACTGCTCTTCGATCGACCATTGTTTCCAATAATCGTCATAGCTGGGGTGGGCCAGCCAGTCGAGATAGTAGCCGGCCAGTCCCGACGCCGTGCCGGGAACGAGAAGGGGATATTCCGCCAGCGGGAGGATCTTGTCATCGTGTCCGCGCGGGGAGTCTTTGAGGACCCGGCGATTGAGGGTATCCATGGCAAAGTAGCCTGCCCAGGCCTGATTAAATGATTGCGCAAAGGCGCCCCCCTGGTAAGTCCAGTTCTCATGGTAATTGGATCCGGTGATCACCGGCATGATTCCCGCCAGATGCGGCGGCGCCGCGATGGCGGTTAACATCTGCGTGACCCCCACATACGACATTCCCACCAGACCCACCTTGCCATTCGCATAAGGGAGCGCCGCTGCCCACTCAACGGCATCGTAGCCGTCCTGCGATTCATCTTTGAACGGATACCATTCACCTTCAGAAGCAAAGCGGCCCCGACAATCCTGAATGATATACACATAGCCTCGCGCAGCCGCTTTGACCCCAAACCCAACGCCCGCATAGGTCATGCGGCGTTTATCGTAAGGGGTTCTTTCCAAAAGAACGGGGAATTTTCCTTCCTCTTCTGGCCGATAGATGTCCGCCTGCAAAGTCACCCCATCCCGGGTTTTCATGGCGACATTCGTTTCGATCAACAGGTGATACTTTTCCTGAGCAAAGAGCTCCAGCCCCGCAAGCAGAATGAGCAAGGCCAAAACAGGGGAAAGTCTTTTGAGGTGCATCGTGATTACCTCTTTTGAGATTGTTGTAGAAAGTGAGCTTTGTCGAAAGCAGTTCGAGTCCAGAATTTCCGTCTTCTTAAAGTTAAGGAACAATCGGCACCATGAGAGAGGAGGCATGAGAGGTGTCATGGTAGATTTTTTGAGTGGCCTTGACTTGCCGGGTCGTTGTCTCAGGGCTGGCTCCCGTATTGAGGTTGCGGTCAAAGCGGGGGAAATTACTGCTGGTCACTTCCAAGCGGAGTCTATGGTTGGCTAGAAACACCGTGGAGGTAGACCATAGATTGATGTTGAGTTTGTAAATCTCCCCCGGATTCATGAACTCAGGCTTCTCCCTGGAATTCCGATAGCGGGCCCGCAAAATCCCGTCGCTGAGGTTCTGGGCAAATCCGTTTGGCCAAACATCGACGACCTTGCCCGTGAAATCCGTATCAATGGCCGAAGAGCTGATATAGAGCTCCAGCCCGATAGGACCGGTGACTTCGGTATCCTTAAGGAAAGGGGTCGTGGTATAGATAAGAACGTCGGAACGATTCTCCACGGGCCGCTGATCGAGAGGCCCGGGAGGAAAGTGAACCGGATCCCCCAGGATGGGTCCCCCGTGTGTCGGGACGGGATCCGCGGGATCGTAGACGTATTGATCGGCTGGTTCCGTTCCCGGACTCTCGGTCCTCAAAACGCCATCCCCCTGCAGCGAGTTGGCATTTCCCCCAGAGTGTAAGTAAAAGCGGGTCGCTTTGGCTCTCGCGAGCGGCCAATCCTCCTCGTCGCGCCAGACATTCTTTCCCATCACAAAAATTTTGACAGGTTTTTCGCTACCCATCCCGTTGTTGATCCCTTTAAGCAAGAAATCATACCAGCGCAGGCCGATCGCCTGGAGGTCGAGGACCGAATCCTTCCCAAAATCGACTTCGCCAATCTTCGGCCCAGCTCCGGCATGCCCCCCCGTCAGGATGATGAGCCGCTGCCCTTTGCGAGCGGCTTCATTTCCTCCGCTCGCTTTGATCCCCGTATAGTTTCGGATGGAGCCATCCTGAAAGAGGTCGTACCAGGCAGCGATGTGGAGAGAGGGGACTTGGATTTGAGAAAAATGCTCTTCGATCGCCCATTGCTTCCAATAGTCATCATAGGCCGGATGCAACAGCCAGTTGAAGTAATAGTCGGCTAATCCGGCGGTCGACCCCAATTCGAATAAAGGGAAATCCGCAGGCGACTGTTTCCAATCTTCGACTCGGGGCTGGATCGACTTTGCCACCCGGCGTTGCAGTGTATCCAGCGCCAACGCCGAGGACCAAGCCTGATCGACTAAGAGGGAAAAGGCGCCTCCTTGATACACCCAGTGCTCGTAGTAGTTGGAGGCCGTAACGTACGGCATGATCCCGGCCAAATGAGGAGGCGCGGCCATGGCGGCCAGCAACTGTGTCGCACCGACATAGGATCCGCCAAAAAGACCGACCTTACCGTTGGCATATGGCAGGGCCGCGGCCCATTCCACCGCATCGTAGCCATCCTGCGATTCATATTTGAAGGGGTACCAGTCCCCTTCTGAAGCGTTTCGCCCCCGCACGTCCTGAACAACATAGACATATCCCTGGGCGGCCGCTTTCACGCCAAACCCCGCTCCCATTCGCTTGTCATAGGGCGTTCGTTCCAGGATAACCGGGAATTTGCCTTCGCGCTTGGGCCGGTACACATCAGCGCGTAGGCCCACTCCATCGCGCGCTTTCATGACCACGTTATTTTCAACCGAGATCTCGCCGGTCCCCTGCGCCTGGAGTCCAGCGGCTGAGGCGAACGCGACCACCCAAAAGGCAAAAAGGCGCAGATTCTCTTTCATGCTCTTCCCCCCGCTACACGGATTGCGCACTTCCAAGATTTTGTGACCCTACTATACTCACAAACCATCCCGCTTGTTAATCTGCATCCGTCGGCAAACCCTTCCCGCATTTTCCTCCTCCTGAACTTCAGCGAGAAAAAATTGACGTCGGGAGTGGAGCTATGTTAGTAATTAGTTACAAACATCGAGCCTTCCCTGAAGGCTCGTCCAAGGACGAAGGACCCTATGGCCAAGCCAACCATTCCAATTACCAAGCCGCCCGTTCATAAGATGCCATCGCCACAACGGCGCCAGCAGATTATCCAGGTCGCCATGAATCTCTTCTCCCGCAAGGGGTTTGATGGAACCACGACCCGGGAAATTTCCAAAGCGGCTGGAGTAAGTGAAGCCATTATTTTCAGGCATTTTGCCACCAAGGAAGATCTCTATGCCGCTATCATCGATTTCATCATTCGAGATTGCGGTGAAACATTTTACTCGGAAATCGGACAGGTCATGCAATCCAAAGATGACATGGCTGTCTTCGAGACCGTGGCGCTCAAGATCCTGGAGGCGCATTGGAAGGACCCCAGCCTGCTGCGGTTGCTCCTCTTCAGCGGCTTGGAAGGACATAAGCTTTCCCACCTGTTCATGGAAACCTACGGACGCCCGTTCAATGAATGGCTGGGGAACTATATTTCACAAAGGATGGCGGATAAAGCATTCAAGAAGAATCATCCCATGATCCTGGTGCGAGGCTTCCTGGGAATGGTCAGCCACTATTCCCTGACACGAATCCTTTATAAAGACTCCGTGTTGCGAAAAAGCAACCAGGAGATGGCCCGCGAATTCGCCCAAATTTTTCTGCAGGGGGTTCTTCAAGAACCCTTACGAAAGAAACGGTCCTCATGATATTGAAGACTCTCAGAAAACTACTACTCCCGCTCCTCTTCATCTTGGTGATCCTCAGTGCTGCAGCCTGTTCTCGATCCAAGCCGGCAGAATCCACCTCCGCCAATACCCCGTCGGATCCCATTGAAGTCAAAACAGGAAAGGTCGTCGAACGGAATGTCGCCCGCTACGTCGAAGTGGTGGGCTCACTGAAAGCGGACGAAGAGGTGGTGGTGAGCAGTGAAGTCAAAGGCATCATCGAAGAATTGCCGGTGGACTTGGGGAGCCCGGTGAAGCGTGGCCAAATCATCGCCCGGATTTCACAGAAAGAATATCAATGGAGGGTAGACCAGTCCTACGCCGCTCTGCAACAAGTGAAGGCGCGGCTTGGATTGCGCGGTGACGAGGTCCAGGCGAAGGCCGAGCAAAATCCGGAAGTTCGCCAGGTGAAAGCTTCGCTCGATGAAGCCAAACTCCGTTTTGACCGTGCCAACACGCTGATCAAGAATGGCGACATCGCTCAGGAACAATATGACGTTGCAGAAATGGGATTTCGCAGTGCGGAAGCTCGATATCAGGCCGCGTTGGACAATTTCCAGAATCAAGTCGCCCTGGTCGACCAACGCGTTGCCGAATTGCAGCTCGCCCGAAAACAATTGAACGACGCCACAATTCTTTCTCCGTTGGACGGAATCGTCAGCCAGCGCCACGTGACGCGCGGGGAATACATCAAGGCGGAAACGCAGCTGGTGACCATTGTAAAATCCAATCCACTGCGCCTGCAGGCCGTGATTCCTGAAGTCGCCGTGTCCTCCATCCAACTGAATCTTCCGGTCAGCCTGAAGGTAGATGCCTATCCGGACCGCTCCTTTAACGGATTGATCCGCCGCATCAGCCCGGCCCTGGACGAAAAAGCAAGGACCTTGACGGTAGAAGCAGTTGTCGAAAACAACTCGGGAGAACTGAAGCCGGGATTATTCGCCAAAGTTCGCTTGTTGGTGGACAAACAGTCTCCAGCCGTGATGGTCCCATCCTCCTCATTGACCACTTTTGCGGGACTTACCAAGCTCTTTGTGATTCAGGATAGCCGGGCCGTGGAGCGCATTGTCAAGACCGGGCTCCAGGACGGCGATTACATTGAAATTCTGGAGGGCGCGAAAGTCGGCGAGCGCATTGCCATCGACCGGGTGAGTCGTCTCTCGAATGGGATGGCCGTGAAAGGGAAGGAGTCTTAAGTGCAGAAACTCGCGGAAATCTGTATTCGTCGTCCCGTTTTCGCCACGATGCTCATCATGGCGCTGGTTGTCATTGGAGGGGCCAGCTACATCAAATTGGGGGTCGACCTCTTCCCTAAAGTGGATTTCCCGGTGGTGGCGGTCACGACGGTTTTGCCCGGGTCCTCGCCCGAGGAAATCGAGACGGAGATTACCAAGAAAGTTGAAGAAGCCTGTAACACCGCCAGCGGCATTGATGAGATGCGTTCGGTTTCTCTGGAGGGGGTGTCTCAGGTCTTTGTGACGTTTGTCCTCGAACGCGATCCAGCGGAGGCGGCGCAGGACATCCGGGACCGGGTGGGCCGCATCGTCGGCACCCTGCCCCGGGATATCGATCCACCGGTGATCGAAAAAATGGACCCGGACGCTTTTCCCGTCGTCTCCATCGCCATTTCGGCGGCTCGTCCCACTCGCGAGATCACGGAAATTTCGGACAAGCAAATCAAGCAGTCGCTTGAATCGTTGAATGGAGTTGGGCAGGTCCGCTTTGTCGGCGACCGAAAACGGGAAATTCACATCTGGTTGAACCCCGACAAACTTCGCTCCTATAACTTGACGATCGATGAAGTCCGCAGGGCGCTGGCCTCGCAGAATGTCGAAATCCCCGGAGGCTGGGTCGAACATGGAATCCAGGAACTCACCCTTCGTACCCTGGGCCGCGTCCATAAGGTGGAAGAATTCAACGACATCATCCTCAAGACGGTAAATGGATCACCGGTGCGTGTCTCGGATGTGGCGGTCGTCGAAGACGGCGTCGAAGAGCCACGTTCCCTGGCACGCCTGAACGGTAAAGAAGCCATTGTTCTCGAAGTGCGCAAGCAATCCGGCACGAATACCCTGAGCGTCGTTGCGGCCGTCAAGGAACGGCTGGATGATCTGAAGCGAATCCTGCCGCCCGATTTCAAGATCCTCATCCTTCGCGACCAGTCCACCTTTGTCCAAAACTCCTTTGATGCGGTTCAGGAGCATCTGATTCTCGGCGGTCTCTTTGCCGCCCTGGTGTGTCTCCTGTTCATCGCCAACTTGCGAGCCACCCTGATTGCCGCAATCGCCATCCCCACCTCCATTATCTCCACCTATACCTTGATGTGGTATATGGGATTTACGCTCAACAACATGACGATGCTCGCACTCACCCTGAGTGTCGGGATTGTCATCGATGATGCCGTGGTGGTCTTGGAAAACATCTTTCGCTTCATCGAAGAGAAAAACATGCCTCCGATGCAGGCTGCCAAAGAAGCCACGGCCGACATCGGTCTGGCCGTCATGGCGACGACAATGTCGCTGGTCATTATTTTTCTGCCGGTAGCTTTCATGGGGGGTATCGTCGGCCGGTTCATGAGCAGTTTCGGATTCACGGCCGCCTTCTCGATTTTAGTTTCCCTGCTGGTGAGTTTCACTCTTACCCCGATGCTTTGTTCCCGCTTTCTCAAGAAATCCTCCGATGACGCGGCGCATCACCGGAAGTCCACCAAGGAATCGAAGTTTTATTCATGGATAGAACGCAGCTACGTCCGCCTGCTCGTCTGGTCGATGAAGCATCGGCTGGCGATATCCCTTCTCTCGATCGGAGTGGTCTTTTCGTCGATCCCGCTTTTCATGCTGACCGGGAAGGACTTCATCCCCCAGGACGATCAAAGCCAGATCGAAGTTCTGGCCAAGAGCCCGGATGGCACTTCGCTCCGGGGGAGTACGATGCTGGTCGAGCAGCTTGAAAAAGAGTTGGGCACCCTGCCCGGCGTTTCTTCCATCCTCTCGACGGTAGGAGCCGACGCCCAACGCCAGGTAAATTTCGCCACCTTGTCGTTGCAGCTCGTTCCGATCAACCAACGAAAACAATCTCAGGCAGAGATCATGGAGCTGGCCCGGCACAAGATGGACAAGTACAAGAACGATCTCCGCGTGGCAATTCAATATCCCAACTATTTTTCAGCAGGCGGTTTCACCAACGCGGATTTACTCTACACCATCCAAGGCCCGGATTTGGAGAGGTTGGCGGAATATTCCGAAAAGATTCGCCAAATTGTGAAAGCGATTCCGGGGGTGGTGGACATCAATACCACTTTGGAACTGGGAAAGCCTGAATTGCGTGTCCACATTAACCGGGCGAAAGCCGCCGATCTGGGAGTGGATGTGCAAGCCATCGCCGGGAGTTTGCGTACCATGGTGGCGGGAGAAGAAGTCAGTGCCTATCGTGAAGGGGACAACCGCTATGAGGTACGCTTGCAAGTCGCTCTCGAAAATCGCTCCAGCGCCGAACCTTTGTCGAGACTGTACATCCCTTCGCCAACCATCGGGAATGTGCAGCTCAGCAATGTCGTCACCCTCAACGAAGGCGTCGGCCCGGGACAGATTGACCGGTATAACCGGCAGCGACAGGTAACCATCAGCGGCAATATTGAGCGCGGACAGGCTCTCAGTAATGTCCTGGCTAAACTGGAGCCTTCGGTCGCCTCACTGAATTTGGATCCGACATATCAAACCGGGCTGCAAGGAAGAAGCCGCGAGTTGGGACGGGCCGGGCTGGCTTTCATCCTGGCCTTTCTTCTTTCCGGGATCTTCATGTACATGGTCTTGGCTGCACAGTTTGAGAGCTTCCTGCACCCGGTCACAATTCTCTTGAGTCTTCCCATGTCGATCCCCTTTGCCTTGATTTCGCTTTATGCGTTTCATCAAACGATCAATATTTTTTCTTCGTTGGGCATCTTGATGTTGTTCGGAGTGGTCAAAAAGAATTCGATTTTGCAGATTGACCATATCAATAAATTGCGCGAACAGGGAATGTCCCGCTTCGATGCGGTCATCCTGGGCTGCCAGGATCGACTAAGGCCGATTTTGATGACGACCTTTGCCCTCGTGGCAGGAATGCTGCCAATGGCGTTCGGCGTGGGAGCGGGTTCGGGCATGCGTCGTTCGGTGGCCATTATTGTCATCGGCGGCCAGAGCTTATGCCTCCTATTGACCCTGCTGGCGATCCCCGTCGCTTACTCCCTTTTTGACGATCTGGCCACTTCCCCGCTATGGAGTCGGATAGCTCAATTTGCCTCCGCCGTTCGGACTCGGTTCTGGGAACGGCTGGCGGCTTCTTTTTCAGCCTTTTTGAGTCTCATTGGACGAAGTTAGTGACGGACGGCATCGGGAATTGAGCGGCCCGAGTCCCAAATGAAGAAGAGTGCTCCAGATTTTATTTGACGTGAAGTGGTAACGCACCAGCAATATTTCTAGACGAGGGGGAGAGGGTTTTTCATGCGTGCGCGATTGGAGTTCTTGAAACCTTTGTTTTTCTTTCTCGTGACGATCTGTCTTCTGCCCACGGCAACAATCGCAGAAGACCAGGAAGTCAAGAGTAGAGAAATTCCCTTCGAGCTTGTAGGGATCGACACTGGCCACGAGCGGAAGATTTCTCTTCAAGAATCCATTGAATTGGCGCTACGCAACAGCCCAGGCGTCAAAGTGGAGCAGGCCAATACGGAAATCGCCCGGCTGGCCATCAAAGCCGCCCAGGGCCATTACGACCCGAATCTCGGCGTTGGCCCGCGTTACCAGTCTCAAACCGTCCCGGTAGGGAGTCTCCTTGGAGGTGGACTCAACGGCGCCGTCTCAACCGATACGGCAGCCTGGGATGTTACCTGGAAGCAGTTATTTTCCAGTGGCGGGAATGTCTCGGTTCTTTTTGACAGCAATCGACTCGCAACGAACAACCTGTTCACCAACCTGAGCCCCCAATACAATACCTTTCTCTCCTTCAATTTCACACAGCCGCTGCTGCGCGATTTGAAAATTGATCCTGTACGGCGGGAAATTCGCATTGCGAAGAACCAGTCGGACCTGAGTGATGTTCAGTTCCGCATGAAAGTGATTGATACGGTAACAGCGGTGGTCTCAGCCTATTGGGTCCTGCACTACACCTATAGCGACATGGAGGTCAAACGCGAGACGGTCCAATGGGCACGGGACCAACTCGAAACGAACAAGCGATTGGCGGCGGCCGGCTCTCTCCCTAAAGTCCAGATCGCCGAAGCCGAAGCCGAATTGGAGCGCCGTAAAGGGGACCTCCTGCTGACGATGGATGAAGTGAATCGCGCGGAGAATGTGTTTAAGCAGTTGATCCTTCCCGACCGTTCCGATCCCCTGTGGAAGGAAAATTTGAGGCCGTCAGACTTGGCCGAGCTTCGAACGGTAGGCATGGAGTTCTCGGAAGCCGTACAACGAGCCATGTCCGGCAGGCCGGAACTCGTCCAGCTCAACCTGCAATCCAAAGCAAACCAGATTGATCGGAGCTTTTTTGAATCGGAAGCCAAGCCTCAGTTGGACTTGGTTGCGAGCTATCTGAGCACAGGACTGGCAGGGACCTTCTTTGTGCAACCCAATTTTTTCAACCAGCAAACCGCAGTGATTTTTGACCGTCTCAACGAACTTTCCAGTATTGCGGGATTGCCGCCCGTTTTCCCTCCCACCGGCACGGTAGGACTCCCTGAAAACTTCTTGGGCGGATATGGGACCTCGCTCGAAAACCTCTTCGCACAACGCTACCGGACGGTCCAGGTCGGAGTTCAGCTCAATTTCCCCATCCGGAATCGAACCGCCCAAGCCAATCTGGCCCGAACCAAGGTTGTAGGTCGCCAAATTGAATACCTTCGTCAGCAAACCGAACAGGCTATTGAGGCAGATGTTCGTAATTCCTTGCAGGGAGCTATCTCAGCCCGAGAGCGCGTTGGAGTCGCCCGTGCAGGCCGGGAGGCCAGCCAGATACAGCTCGAGAGCGAGGAGCGCCGCTTCAGAGTGGGAGCCACCACCAGCTTCTTTGTTTTCACCCGTCAAAACCAGCTCTCGGAAGCCAAAAGCCGCGAGATTCGAACCCTGGCAGAATTCAACGTAGCATTGACCCAGCTGTATCGGGCCACGGCCGACACCCTACAAATTTTTAACGTTCAATTGACCAAGTAGGATTGAGCAATTCAAAAGCTATCGCCTCGTCGCAATTGGCGACCGAGGCCAGTCAGGCGTGGCGACGCTCAGATCCGATGACTGCTGCTCCAAACGAGAGGCCAGATTTCATGGGCCCCCAGAGAGACTCACGGTCTGGCTTGGTGGGCGTACTCGAACGGTTTTGGAGCCGGAAATTACGAGGACTCATCCCGCTCCCTTTCGAGAGGAATTTGGGTGGAAGCCTTCTCCCCTGCCGGTTTCCAAATCAGAGAAGCAACGATCGAGATCAGTAGAATCCCTCCGACAACGGCAAGAGCAGTTCCCACAGGGATCTTCCAAAGATCGGAAAAGACCATCTTCAGTCCGACAAAGATAAGAATTGCCGACAGGCCGTACTGCAAATAAGCAAAGAGTTGAATGATTCCTGAGAGGGCGAAAAAGATCGAACGCAGCCCCAGGATGGCAAAAATGTTGGAGGTGTAAACAATAAACGGATCGTGACTAATGGCCAGGACGGCCGGGATGGAATCCACGGCAAAGGCAAGGTCAGTCGTTTCCAAAAGCAGCAGGACCACAAATAGGGGGGTCGCCGTTACCCTTCCCTCCCTGCGGGTGAAGAATTTCCCGCCCACATAGTCCTTCGTGATAGGCAGCCAACGATGGCAAAGCCGTAAGAGGGGATTTTTCTCTGGATGCAGTTCCTTCTCTTTCTGGAATGCCATCTTGATTCCCGTGAAGATCAAAAGTCCCCCAAAGACAAAGATGATCCAATGAAAGCGGCGAATGAGAGATATTCCCATCACAATAAAGCAGGCTCGCATGAGGATGGCGCCCAGAATGCCCCAAAACAACACGCGGTGCTGATATCGCCGGTCGACCCGGAAATAGCTGAAGATCATCAAGAAGACGAAGAGATTGTCAACGCTGAGGGCTTCTTCGATCAGGTATCCGGTCAAGAACTCCATGGCTTTTACCGGTCCGCGCCAATAATAAATCCCGAGATTGAATACAAGCGCCAGGCCGACCCAGAAACAACACCAGAGCAGCGCCTCTTTGAGGTTGACGATGTGGGCGCGGCGATGGAACACCCCGAGGTCAATCCCTAGTAGCATCAGGACAAACAGGGTAAATCCCCCCCACAATACAAGGTCATGATTCATGGGTATACGATCCTGGCTTCGATGGCAATGAGTCCGTCCCTGATAAACTGAAAACAGATAGGCCGATCCACGACTCCCCTTCAGTCTTTCCCCTTTTTGGGGAGAAGGAGTCTGCAAGCCAATTTCAGCCTGCATTGTCATTATGCCAAATTGAAAGAGGAAAGCCGATGTCCTTTTAACGATTGATTTCTCTGAACAAGTTTTGAAAAAATGGCGTGATTTTGGGGAGGTTGAGATCCAAGCGTTAAAAGTTAGAAGCGAACACCACGAAAAAGCCAACACCGCCATTCGTACGGCGCTCCTGGGAATCCTGGTCAATGGAGCCCTGGCTATAACCAAGCTCATTGCAGGGATCCTCGGGAATTGTTATGCCTTGATTGCCGATGCCGTGGAATCGATGACGGACATCTTCAGTTCCTTCGTGGTGTGGCAAGGACTCTCCCTCTCGCTGCAGCCCCCCGACACTGACCATCCCTACGGCCACGGCAAGGCAGAACCTCTCGCCGCTTCGTTCGTGTCCTTGACATTATTGGCGGCGGCGACGGGCATAGCCATTCAAGCCGTCCGTGAAATCCAGACCCCGCATCACGCCCCCAAGCTGTTTACCATTTGGGTACTGCTCCTGGTGGTGATTATCAAAGAAAGCTGGTTTCGGTTTGTCTACAAGGTGGGAAATCAGGTCACCAGCACGGCAGTCCGGACGGATGCCTTCCATCATCGCAGTGACGCGATTACTTCGGCGGCCGCGGCCGTCGGGATTACGATAGCCCTGGTCGGCGGCAAGGGATATGAAGTCGCCGACGACTACGCCGCTCTCTTTGCCAGCGGCATCATTGTCTGGAACGCAATTCGGCTTCTCCGACCCGCCATCGATGAGTTGATGGACGCGACTCCCAGGGAGGCCATTCAGGAGGAGATCACCGAAGTGGCTCTGCACTGCAACGGGGTATTGGCGGTGGAAAAGATACTGACCCGGAAAGCGGGTCTATCCTATTGGGTGGACATGCATATTGAAGTGGATAAAGATCTCACCGTGGAGGCCGCCCACACGCTTTCGCACATCGTCAAAGACAGCATCCGAGGAAAATTTCCCCAGGTCGCGGAAGTGCTGATTCACATTGAACCGCATCTTCACCCGCATCTACATCCACACCCCATGGAGAAAGCGAAAGCCGAAGGGATCAAATAGCCGGCAGATTGCAGAAGGCAGTTGGTGGAGAGCACTGGTAGAAGATCTCCAATATCCGGATTTCTGCGGTCCGTCCGTCGCTATCTACCTTCTGGTTTCACTCCTTTACGGTTTTCCCAATAAAGAGAGTGCGGTGGCGGTCATGACCTTGACGCCCGTCTTGATCGTGGGTTCCGGATCAGGCGCAAACAGGCTGGAGTGAAGTGAAGGCAGTGGCGCACTGCCGGGCTTTTGAGCTTCCTGGTAACGGGCTTGATTTGCAGCGCCAAGCCAAAAGATGCAAATCGGGATCTTCTCCGGAGTTTGTCCGAAAAACCCGAAGTCTTCCCCACCCATGACAGGCTCCGCATTCACGACGCTCTCTTTTCCCAAGACAGAGGTTAATGCAGTTTGTACCCTGCGAGCCAACTGGGCGCTGTTGATGGTTGGAGGAATGGATTCGCTGACTTTCATCACAGGGAGCCGGTCTGCCGGGACACCAGCCGCCAAGGCCAGGTTCTTGCTAATCCGTTCGATGCCTTCCAGCAGCGTGGCTCTTACCGAGTCCTTGTAGTAACGAATCGTAATCTGAAGACGAACCTCATCCGGGATAATGTTATGTTTAGTGCCACCGTGAATGGATCCGACCGTAAGTACGGCGGGCTCCACCGGTGGAATCTCCCGGCTCACGATGGTTTGCAGGGCCAGGATGATTTGCGCCGAGAGGACAATGGGGTCTTTGGTGGCCTGGGGATAGGCCCCATGGCCTGAGACACCGCGGACGGTCAAATCAACGGAATCAACCCCCGCCAGAGCATTCCCCTCAACCACGGCGACTTTTCCCGCCTCGAGACGGGAATCATCATGTAAGGCAATCACCAGGTCGGGCCGCGGAAACTTTTGAAACAAGCCTGCATCCAACATGGCTTTAGCCCCGCCGCCACGCTCTTCAGCGGGTTGTCCCACCATGAGGAGAGTGCCACGCCACTGATCCTTGAGCTGGCTTAACAGGCGCGCCGTCCCGACAAACGACGTCATATGGACGTCGTGCCCGCACGCATGCATGACACCCACTTCGACCCCTTGTTCATTTCGAATTTTGATATGGCTGGCATAGGGAAGATCCGTTTGCTCGGTGACCGGCAATCCATCGAGATCGGTGCGGATCATCAGCGTCGGCCCTTCCCCATTTTTCAGGAGGCCGACCAGCCCGAATCCACCGATTCCAGAAGACACTTGATAACCGGCGGCTTCCAGTTCCTTGGCAATCCGTTCCGCTGTTTTCGCTTCATGAAAAGAGAGTTCCGGGTTGGCGTGCAAATGGCGGTAGAGTTGGAAGAGGCTCTCATACTCCTGGTCGACACGACTGGTGATGAGCGGGTTCTGCCCGGATTCAGCCCGCATTTGGGAACTCATTATTCCTGCCATGAGCAGCGCGCCAGACAGGCAAACCCGTTTTGTGAAAGATTGCAGGGACATGGGTACTCCTATGCGTGAGTGGTAAACTTTCTTTGAACCAGGGGAGTTGACCCAATCCGTCGATGCAGGCGCCCTCCACGACTCAGCTCAGAGACTCGGTCTCAAGCCTCAGCTTTTTCTGGAGGATTCGGCGACGCGAATCAGGGTCGGAATCACCTTGGAGAATTCGCTCCCTTGTGGTTCTCCAAAAGCAAAATACAGTTTGCTATAAAGGCCATAGAGCTCGTTGTACACCCGTTGGGCAGAGGGTTCGGGCTCATACACCTTATGGGGGGGACAAATTCTATCCTGGGCTTCTTCAACACTCTTAAAAGTTCCGGCGGCCAGGAAGGCAAAAATCGCCGATCCCAGGCTCACGGTCTTTTTGCTTGCGACCAGCACCGGCCGGCCAAGGATATTGGCGTAGACCTGATTCAAAAGCGGATTGGATTGGGGAATTCCTCCCGCATTGATGACCCGTTTGATGACGACGCCATGGGCAGCCATCCGATCCAAGATGACCCGGGTATGAAAGGCCGTCCCCTCAATGGCGGCAAATAATTCGTCCTGAGCCGTGCTCTGCAGATTCCATCCCAAGGTGATCCCCCGAAGATTCGGGTTGACGAGGACGGTACGGTCACCGTTGTCCCAGGTCATCCGGAGCAGACCGGTTTGGCCTGCCTGATAGTTCTCCATCCCCTGGCTCAAGGTCTGAACGTCCATGCCGGCGCGGGTCGCGATGGCACTGAAGATATCACCCACCGCGGAAAGTCCCGCCTCGATCCCGGTCCGTTGGGGATGGACGCTTCCGTGGACGACGCCGCAGACCCCGGGAACCAGATTAACCGAAGGGGTAATTCCGATGATGCAAGTTGAAGTCCCGATGACATTGACCATATCGTCGGTACGGCAGCCGGCTCCGATGGCGTCCCAATGCGCATCAAAGGCTCCGACGGGAATGGGGATTCCCTCTTTCAAGTCCAGCTCTTTGGCCCAATGCGGGGAGAGCGACCCGGCAATCTGGTCTGAGGTCGCCACTTCACTATCCAGCTTCTCGCGAATTCCAGCCAGTAACGGATCCACACTTCTCAGAAACTCTTCAGACGGAAAACCACCGAGCGCTGGATGCCACAGCCATTTGTGCCCCATGGCACACGCACTGCGTTTCACTTCCCTGCAGTCGGTGACGCCGCAAAGCGTGGCAGCCACCATGTCGCAGTGCTCCAAGGCAGTCACGAGCTGGTTCCGCTTGGCGGGATGATGGCGGAGCCAATGCAGGAGCTTGGAAAATCCCCACTCGGAGGAGTAGACGCCACCACACCATTGAATGGCTTGCAGACCCTCTCGATGGGCGGCTTCCGTAATTTCGGCCGCTTCTCCTTTCGCCCGATGGTCACACCAGAGATAGTACTCGTCGAGTGGCCTTAAGCCGTCTCCCACTGGAATGACGGAGGAGCCGGTCGTATCCAGAGCGACGGCCTCGACCTGTTGGCCTGAGATTCCCGATTCTTTCACTGCCTTCCGCATCGCGGCCACGAGGCCACGCATATGATCCTCGTGCGATTGCGTCGCATACTCCGGGTCTTCGCGTTTCCGATGCAACGGATATTCCGCGACCGCCGTGCCCAGCATGCCTCGGGCATCATCCACAATGGACACCCGCACACTTAATGTTCCAAAATCCACTCCCGCGACAACGGCCATTTTCCAACTCCCGTCCCTAGGATTTTTCGTGCCAATAGATTTCCCAACCGAGATACCGGGTCATGGCTTCATGAACGGCCGCGGCCACGGTCGAGAGGTTGGCGGCCACGTGGTGTTCAAATCCCTGTTCGCAGATATAGCGAAGAAGCCGCTGCATCTCCGGGATCTCGACCACGCCGGCGCCCCCAAAAGTTGTCAGCGGCACGTCGACAAAAGCCCCCTCGCCCACATAACCTCGCACGCGACCACTGGTGTCTTCCGTGCTGAATCGCGCGAAGCTCATTTTCTCCGGGCGAATTCTTCCGACGCAAGTTCCAAACGTATTTTCCTTGCCCACGGTTCCGGCAATAATGGCCTGGTAATCCATTTTCAGTTCCCGGAAAAAGTGCTTCGGCAAATTCGAGCAATGAAAGCAAACGGCTTGATTGGGATTGGAGCCGTAATTGTTATTCCAGTCCAAAAGAGCCGAAGGCGTTTCTGACGCCAGCTGCAGAGCATGCATGGCAAGAACTCCACAGATATCCACCTCACATGCGCTCGACAACAAATTGTTGCTCATCATGCTCATGAGCGTACAAGGAACAACCCCCAAATTTTCTTCGATCGAAGTCCAGCACTGCACGGCGCTGACGGCTACCTCGGTGGCTGCCATCCACTGATCCATGACAGCCCCCAACTTGGCCATCTTCAAGAGGGCCTGGGGAGGCACGCCATCGGTGGGCATATAGGCTCGAATCGCGGAGAGCTTCGCCTGAGCTGAATCATCCTGGTCCCGCATCCGCTCAATCCGGCCCAACACCTCAGACAGGTCCAAGGTTTCGATCGAAATTCCCTGGGCTTCCAGAATTTTTTCGCTGTAGCGTACGGTGTTAAATGCGGCCGGCCGCGCCCCAATGGCGCCCACCCGCAAGTTACGAAACCCCTTGACGACCCGGCAGACCGCCAGGAACCATTCCAGGTCTTGGGCAAATTCCGGTGAATCGGGCGACTCGGTGTGCAACGTGGTGAGTGAATAAGGGATCCCATACTGCCGCAGGTTATTGCAGGCCGACATCTTGCCGCAAAAACTGTCGCGCCGGAAGGCAATGCTCATTGCTCCCGGATCATCCGGCGTCGCCTGAATAAGCACAGGCACGCGCAGCCCGGACAGCCGAAGGGTGTCGGCAATCGCCCGCTCTTCCCCGAAATTCGGCAGAGTAACAAGGATGCCGTCGAGACGGTCTTGGTTCCGTTTGAATAATTCGGCACAGCGTTTGGACTCTTCCCGGGTTTCGACGGCTCCGTACTTGCTCTCTTCCGGGCTCAATGTCAGGACTTCAATGCCGGCTGCTCCGAGGACACGCAGCATTTCCTCCCGGCCACTCTTGGCCAGGTGGTCAGGGAAAAAGCCCCTATTTCCTACGATCAGACCGATCGTCATCTTTCTTTTAGACATGATCCGTTCTCCCGTTCCATAAATGCCGAACCAGCAGCAGGGCTGGGACTGGCGTCACTTCTTTTTCTTCATCTGGCCGTAGTAGGCATGTTGGCCATGCTTTCGCAAATAATGCTTGTCGTGCAAGGTCGGTTCAATAGCGCCCGCTTTCGAATTGATCCTCAACGTCAGCCAGGCGATGCGAGCCACCGCCTCGAGAATGACCGCATGCTCCGCCGCCGTACGAGCGTCCTTGCCCCAGGTGAAAGGCCCGTGATTCGCAACCAATACCCCGGGGATGGCCGCATAGTCCAGCGCTTGAAACCGACGAACTATGACATCGCCGGTATGCTTTTCGTATTCCTGAAGAATCTCTTCCTTACTCATGGGCTCCGTGACCGGAATCGGACCGTGGAAGTAATCCGCATGCGTTGTTCCAAAGCATGGAATGGAATGCCGTGCCTGGGCCCACGCAGTCGCATATTCAGAATGCGTGTGCGCAACTCCTCCCACCTTCGGAAATTCCCGGTAGAGAACCAGATGCGTGGCCAGATCGGAGGAAGGCCTTAACTTGCCTTCCACGATCTTGCCATCGAGATCCGTCACGACAAGATGCTTTGGCTTCAATTCTTCGTAAGGAACTCCGCTTGGCTTTATCACAACCAAGCCTTTGTCGCGCGCAATGCCGCTGGCATTCCCGAAAGTCGAGAGGACCAGCCCCTGCCGTACCAGTTCCAGATTGGCTTCAAGAACTTCTTCGCGCAGATTCTGTAAAAGCATGCTAGATCTCCGTATCCTCTTTTGGACTGCCTCCCCTGCTGCTATGGAAGGCAGCTATCGACGGACGGCCCGGCTTCATCCTTTCAATGACGGCATCGTGGATCTCGGAAAAGTCGGTGAAGGGCTCGAAGGGAATTTTCTCGGCCGTGCAGAAACGAGCGAGCCCGGACTTGGCAAAAACCAGATCCGCCTCCATCGCCGCGCCCCGATCGGAAAGCCCGTCTCCGACAAAGATCGTGGCATAACCGGTTTCTCTGGCGGAACGGATGGCCGCGCCTTTATCATGCCCCCAGGAGGTATCATCCCGAAACTCAAGTTGCCATTGCCCCTGGTTGATGTGAACCCGATTGGCCAGAATTTGTATAAAACTCAACTCATACGGCAGCAGCAGATTCTCAATGACCTGCTGCATCCCTCCGCTAAGGACGGTCAGGGGGGTCTCGATTTCGCGGCACCATTGAGCAAATGAGACAAAAGTGCTGTCGATGGTGACGTCCCGCCTTAACAAATTCAAGACGTCTTCCAGGCTCCCCCGGATGCTCGCTACTTCCAATCGAATGCCCTCGCGAAGCGAGAGCTCACCTGAGGAAAGCTTTTCGCCGATGTTCCGCCGGAAATCGACTCCAGCAAAAAGTTCAGTCAGGTGATTCAACGTGTCCGGATGCGCGATCGTTCCATCAAAGTCACAGAATACTGCAACTGGATCTTGGCTTAAAAGGCGGGTCAATGGAATCCTCCAAATCAAACATCATGCCTTGACTGACACCAGCACTCAACAAAAAATCACCTTGAAACCAAAATGTCCACGGGTTCTAATAGCACGAGAATGTGAGGGATCTCCGCCCAATTTTCTCGTGAATTCAGCCCGGGCCTGAATCGAACAGGCAACACTTCCCCCCATAGCGGGAGTCAGGAGTTTTCTAATGGATTCTGAACAACTTGAGGACCGACTCCATTTCTACTCGAACAGGAAACTGAAGTCTGTGTTGCGATGGTTTGGCGTTTTGGGAATGGTTGCGAACTTATGGATCCTCCACCCCTCTCCAATAACGGGACTGCAAGCCCAGGTGCTTCCTTCCAAAACGCCCGCAAAATCGAATGCCTCGGCACAAAAGCCCAGTCCAATTCCCGTCGGGAAAAATGCCCTCTCCAAGCAGTGGTTTCAGGACGCCAAATTTGGTCTCTTTATCCATTGGGGAGTCTACAGCGTGCTGGGCCAGGGAGAGTGGGTGATGAACAACAACAAGATGTCCATCACCGAGTATGAAAAGTTGCCTCCGCAATTTAATCCCATTAATTTCAATGCCCATGAATGGGTCAGTCTGGCGAAGGCGGCGGGGATGAAGTACATCACGATCACCAGCAAGCATCATGATGGATTCGCGATGTATGATTCCAAAGTTTCCGACTATGACATTGTCGATCGGACTCTTACAAGAAGGACATCTTGAAGCAGTTGTCCCAGGAATGTCAGAAACAAGGGCTAAAACTGTTTTTCTACCATTCCCATCTTGATTGGCACCACCCTGACTACTTTCCCCTGGGCAGGACCGGTCAAAGCTCAGGGAGACCGCCAAACGGAGTCTGGGATAATTATTTAGCCTATCTCGACCAGCAAATACGGGAGTTGTGCACCGGTTACGGGGAAATCGGGGGCATCTGGTTTGACGGCTGGTGGGATAAGCCGGACGCCGACTGGCATCTCCAAAGAACCTACGATCTCATTCATGAGCTCCAACCCACCGCCCTCATCGGCAACAATCATCATCGCAAGCCCTTCCCCGGAGAAGATTTCCAAATGTTTGAGAAGGACTTACCGGGTGACAACAAATCCGGGTACAGCCCGGACTCGGAAGTCGGCCTGCTCCCCCTGGAAACCTGCGAAACCATCAATACGTCCTGGGGGTATAATCAAAATGACAAGTCGTTCAAGAGTGAAAAGACGTTGCTTCACTACTTGATCAACGCGGCCGGACGAAATGGTAATTTCCTGCTCAATGTGGGCCCCATGCCAGACGGCACCATCCAGCCGGAGTTTGTTTCCCGTCTCAAATCCATGGGAGAATGGCTCGATCGCAATGGAGACAGTATCTATGGAACCCGCGGCGGCCCCATTTCTCCCAGGACCTGGGGAGTCACCACCCAGAAGGGGAAAAAAGTTTATGTTCATGTATTGAACTGGCAGGACCAGCTCTTGCCCCTGCCCAAGATGCCGGGCGTCATTCGAAGTGCCAAGTTCATGAAGTCGGGCCGCAAAGTGGATCTCATCGACACCGGAGTCGGTTTGGTCATAAATTTCGGGCGCGAGCCTTTTGATCCGATTGATACGATCATCGTCCTGGAGATGCTATGAAATCTCTCGCCGTGATGGTCCTTTGCCTCCTGCTGCCCTTCTCCCTGGCGGCCGGGGATGATTCGCCGGCCATCGTGAGAAAGGAAGGCGTCCATACCTGGGAAAACGTCGGCGAGATCACGCAAATTACTGGAAAGTCCTTTCTCCTCCGCCGAACCTTGCGGCTTACGGAGGCAAGCTGGAGCCTCTTGTCCGGCACCGTTTCCAGCGCTTCCCAATTGCAAGCGGGCGACCGTATCCATGCACGAGGGAATACCCTGCCGGATGGCACCTATGACACGCGGCGCATTTACTTGCTTGCCCTTGCCCTCGGTCATTCCTCCAGTGGATCTGGGGGCGCGTCCACTCAAACTGCAGATTACGGTGGACCGAACGCCAGAAATGCGGCGCGAGATCTCGGGTATCCGGTGGGAGTTGGACCGCCGGGAACCGAGGGTCAAAGTGCACCTCGACCTCCCATCGCCGAACCGGGAGGAGGAATCCATTCCGACCCGGGAACCACAGGGAATTCAGCCAGCTCCTCGATTGGAGTTCGTCCGCGCTTCCTGCCGGGAGATGTCGAAGGAATTGTCGAAGTGGTGGCTTCTGACAAGCTGATCCTATCCCAGGTTGTGCTTTTCGGAAAGGAAACCGATATTCGGGGAAAGTTGGGAGAGAAGGCCAACGAGAAAGCACTTCAAGTTGGCGCGCGAGTCGCCGTCACTCTTAAGGACGAGGTCGATGAAAAGTCGCGGGGCCGCAAAGCGACCGTCATCCGGGTGCTTCCCTGAACCGTGAGATCGCTTCGGGCTGCTTCGGGAATGGCTGCATTTTGTCAAAGGATTAGGAGGGCGGCTGAGAACATAAAGTCTCGACCATGAAAACCATTTCGATTGCCGCGCCTTGCAACGGATCAGGCAAGACTTCTTTAATCCTGGCTCTATTGCACACCTTTCCGAATCAATTCGCGGTTACAAAATTTACGACCATCTACAAAGAAGAGCAGTTTTGCCCCGTGAAGGATCATGACTGCGCGTGCCACCGGTTGATGGGTGACTTTCTCATTTGCGAAGATCCGACTGTCTTGTCTCAGCCGGACACCGACACCGGAAAGTTTTGGCGCGCCGCGCCGCGCCAAACCCTATGGTGCGTGGCTCGCCACGAAGGATATCCGAAATTGGTTCAGGAATTCCTGGCCAATCATGTCAATCCCGCCACTCCCCAGCTTCTGGAAGGGAATACTGTCGTTCATTTCCTTAAACCCAAAGTGCAATTGTATCTTTTCAACCCATTTCTACCGAGCTCGCGGTGGAAATCCGACACCGAAGAGTTTCTGGCCAAAACCGACTGGATTATTGTCAATCCGTTTCGGGAGTCGTCCGAACCAGGAATCCAAACAGACCCTGAACCTTATTATCCAGTCTTGGAGCCCTATGCTGACAAGTGCCTTCGGATGGAGAACGCCGCCGCTCTCAATACCTGGAAGGATCCGAGACTCTATCAAGCTGTTTTAAATTTCCTTGGAGACTGAATACGAAGAGGTAAGGCATTCATCTCGTCGTGCAAATTTTCGGTCAAGTCTGGGTTCGACAGCCATGAATTATGTCCTGGTCACTGGAGGGGCCGGCTATGTGGGCTCCCACACGGTTAAAGAACTGATAGCGCTCGGATACCCGACCCTAGTTCTGGACAACTTGAGCAATGGGCACCGCGAATTTGTGCGGGACTGTGAACTGATAGAGGGGGATTTGAAGGATCCCGGGTTACTCGAAAATATCTTCTCGCGATATTCGATCGATGCCGTGATGCATTTCGCCGCTTTCGCCGAGGTTGCTGAATCCGTCCAGGATCCGGGCAAATACTATCGCAATAATGTAGGCAACACCTTGAATCTCATCGAAGCCATGCTGAAGGTTCAAATTAACAAGATGATTTTCTCATCGACCTGCGCGACGTATGGACTGCCGCGTGAGATACCGATCCCGGAGAGTCATCCGCAGCATCCAATCCATCCCTATGGCAGCTCCAAACTCATGGTCGAACGGATTCTCCACGATTTCGAAGTTTCCCATCGGCTTGCAATCTATCATCTTCCGGTATTTCAACGCGGCTGGGGCAGACAGTGAAGGCAAGATCGGCGAATGGCACGAGCCGGAAAGTCATTTGATTCCCCGGGTGCTGGATGCAGCGGCGGGAAGACAGGAAGCCATCCAGGTCTTTGGGACCGACTATGACACGCCTGACGGAACGTGCATCCGCGATTACATCCATGTCACCGATCTGGCCGACGCTCATATCCTGGGACTGAAGCGATTACGTGCAGGATATCCAGGAGAAGTCTATAATCTCGGGAATGGCCAGGGGTATTCGGTGCGGCAAGTCATTGCCTGCGCCGAGGACGATTACAAGCCGGAGGATTGCGGTCCAGACGGCGCCGCGACGCTCAGGGGATCCGGCGACCCTCGTTGGAAGCGCCGAAAAAGCTCGAACGCAGCTCGGCTGGAACCCACGATTCCCAACCCTCGAGGCCATTGTTGCCTCTGCCTGGGATTGGCACCAAAAGCTCAAACGGCGGGATCCCTGAGAGGCAAGGATAGAAAAACGAGATTCAGGTTTGATAAGATGCCCTCCGAGACTTCCGGTTTCGCCCCAGTGGGAGGAAGTAGCTTTATGCACGTCTTGAGGGAGTTCGAGCAGCGAAAGTCCAGCGCACGACATCAATATTTCGCAAACCCTGAACTCTTGAGATTCACCTCTACCTCTTAAACGCTTACCATGATGATGGAAAGGATGAAACGACCATGAAACTAATCTGTTCGATCCTCGTATTTCTTTCATGCCTTGCCTATGCAGAGGCAGCCGATCTGTCGGCCCCAAAAGCACCCCTGTCCGGTGCCTCCACTCAGATCACTGTCCCCACCATGGCAAACACGCCGGGGGCACTTGGGGGGATCTTCAAGACCAAAGTCGTGGTCTTTAACCCGACGGCCATCAGTTTTCCGATCCAGGTCTCCCTCTACGGGCTCACCGGATTGGTCGATCAGAAGACCGTTGATATGGCGGCCGGTCAAATTCGCGATTATGAAAACTTCCTGGAGGAAGTATTCGACTATACCGGAGCAGGGGCTGTGAATTTTGACAGCCTCTCGCTTTCAGGAGGTAATGCACACCTTGTGTTCCTGGTGAATTCGGAAGTCTATATCGATGGTCCCAACGGCCGATTCAAGACGGTCGTCATGAATGGAATTCCTCTGGACCCGGTGACGCCCGGGGTTAGTGCCTATAGTACCGGTATCACTTCCGATTCTGCCAACCAGGTGAATATTGCTGTTTCAATGCTTCTTCTCTTACCAACATCGTTGTCGCCGACCTCTACGACTCTTCGAATCAACTCATCAAAACAATTTCGATGACTGTCGCGGAGGCTGTTGGAGCCAGATGGCCCTCGGTGCCAGCGTCACTGGAGGCTATATAGCTGGAGGCCGAGCACCACGGCCTATTGCTACGCGGTGGTGGTCAATAACACCTCGAATGACGGCAGTTTCATCCCATCGGCGAACTATGTCCCGTAACTTGTTCCAGCCATTGTCGCCCGTCCTCTAACAGCATGCTGAAAAACGTCCCTGGCGCTCTATGAGCGTCGCGCTTTCACAAGTGATTGAATTTCGGCGGTCACAGACCGCTGCCACAGCCATAGGGCCCTTGCGGAAAGAGTTTTTCAGCAACCTGCTATACGCCGGGCTCTCTTCACCAAAGCCACGCATAGAGGGCCACAGTGAGCCCGGAGAGGAATGCCAGGTGCAGACGCCAGTCCGAAATCCCCGTGAAAGGATCCGCCTTGGCCTCCCACTGGATCGTTGTTTTTGCCAGCTTTTCCGGAGCCGTTTTTTCAGTGAATGCGGAGACAAGAAACAGAGTGGCCACAATGATGAGCGTTCCCCATAGGCCACGAAACGCGTAGTTTAAGGTGAGTGATGATGGAGCCAGGGGAACCAGCCAGTGCCCGCCTCGACTCCCATCCATTGATCGGCCACGAAGATGGCAGCCAACACGCTACCCACCGCTACGGAAGCGATCGCACCTTTGAAAGTCACCCGCTTGCTTAAGATCCCAAAAAAATGGCGGGCATGACCGGCATCACCAGGTAAATGGAGATCGTCTGCAGATATTTGTAGAGGCCTTCCGGAGTGATATAGACAAGATAGGCCGCTCCAATCCCCAAGATGGTCCCTCCCAGAATGGCCGCCCTGCCGGTAAGGACCTGCGCTCTTTCACTGGTCTGAGGACGCAATCGAACCACGAAGTCCCGAACGGCCAAGGTGGAAACAGAGTTCATGACCGCGTCCAACGACGAGATTAACGCCGCCAACAGAGCGGATAACACGAGGCCGCGCAACCCGCTTGGCATGAGATCATTGAGCAAGGTAACGAAGGTCAGCTTCGGATTTCGTCCCGGGAAGAGTGCCAGTGCGATGACTCCCGGTAGAGCAAAAATGAAAACGGGAGTTAATTTCAGGAGAACGGCAAACATGGCGCCCCATCGGGCTTGATCCAAATCCTTGGCACCCAGGACACGCTGAACGTTCACCTGGTCAATACCCCAGTAAAAAGTTCCCCCATAGGCGGCCGCGGCCATGACTCCCCAAAATGGGTAGTTGGGATCCGTATAAGGTTTGGCAATCCGCACTGCCTCAGGGACGATGAGAGTCAGCGCGTGCCAGCCTCCGATCCGCTCCAATCCCAGAAAGAGCATGATGCCGCAGCCGACAATCATGATCGTGGTTTGAATGGTGTCGGTGTAGGCAATGGCCGCGAATCCCCCTTTCATGGTGAAAAGCGCTGTGAGAAGCCCGATGACCATCACCACGACCATCACGTTCCAGCCCAAAAGGCTGTTCATGACCAAGGCTCCGGCATAGAGCGTAAAGGCCATCTTGGTCACAATGCAGATCAGCAGCATCAAGCCCGAAAAGAAAATCCGACAGACCGGGTGGTACCGAATCTCCAGAAATTCGGGAATCGTGAAGACCCTGTTCTTGATGTAGTAGGGGAAGAGGACCGCAGCGCCGACCCCAAGACACAGCGCTGTCGTCAACTCCACCGTGCCCGCACAAAGGCCGTAACGGTAGGAATCGCCGGAAAGTCCGACCAAATGCTCGGCGCCGATGTTGGTGGCATAGAGGGAGGCCCCGATCACGGGCCAGGTCAACTGCCTGCCTGCCAGAAAAAAATTGGCACTGGAAGCGCCTGCCTGGATTCGCGAAGCAACATACAATCCCAGAACGACACTGCCTCCCAGCGTTGCAAGACAGACAATCCAGTCGAGCGGAGTGAGGGTAAGGCTCATATTAGCGCTCCCGGGGTCCAGGACTAGTTTGGAGGGCAAGCAAAATCAAAGTCACACGAATTGCAGATGAAGAATCGTCGTTTTTCCGGAAGGCATCTGATATCTGGCAACGCGTCGAGTGCCCCCAGCGGGCAACGACGGGAGGCGGACGATCTCTTTTTCAGGAACTAGAAGCTCTGCCTGCGCGGTCGCTGGCACGGTCACCTCCAACGTTCGATCTCCCCTCTTCCCTCGAGCGGAAAATTGGATGGGACCTAGCGGTGTGAACGAGGTCAGTTCGAGATCGGCCAGATCTGCAATTGCGGATTTATTTCGAATCGTTGAAGCCGCCTTCCATTGGACGAATTCCTGCCAGGCTCATGATCGCCACATAAAGGGGGGCAATCGAGCAATGGCTCCATTGGGAGTTCGAATCTGGAATCGCGTGCCAATGTTCCTGCAGTGTGTTATTGAGTTTTACAGACTCCATCTCTGTCCAGCGGCTTCGCAAATCGTTTACCACCACATCGGCCCGGCCTCCCTTGGCTAACGCCCACAATCGCCAGCCGGCATTTGCTGGATACGAGAGCCCCATCTCCCGAGGAGACTCGGCCAAAATCCGCAGGCATTCAGCATCGTCCCCGTTGGGGCATTGATCAAACAAGACGGCGGTCGCCAGCGACCTGTCACAAAGAGAAATTTCTTTTTCCTCTGCCAACCAGGGAAGATTATTCACAATCAGTCGGCGCTGCGCGCTCCAAAACTTCCTCACCACCGCCTCCTGCAATTGTCGTCCCAGGGCCGAAGCGGCTTCAGCCCGTCGGGGCTCACTATACAGGCGACACAACGGAGCGAGGGCATGCTGCAGCATGGCAGCCGTATAAAGGTTGAACGCGCATTGTTTGTGCCGTTGCTGCCGATAAGCCTCATGATCCATCCATACAGCAGGCACGCCTGTCTTCACTACGGGCAATAAGCCATCCGCACCAACCTGGGTCGTGAGGTATTGAGCAAATCGCAACAACCTTGGAAACGGCTCATTCAAGATCTTAAGGTCTCCCGAATAGAGGTAGGCATAATAACAGTCAAAATTGAATCCCACGCCGTGATCCAGGAGAGGTCCCCAACGGGTCAATTCCAACTGGCGCTCCATCAAACGGGCCAAACGATCGTAGGCAGGCCAACAATCCAGAAAGTAGCCATCGAGGGTCATCCCCTGACTAAAGGTCGTCAAATAACGTGCCGGTAAACGCGTTTCGCCAAAAACGGGGTAAATAGCATGCAACTGGTGACTGCAATCACCGCTGTATTGTTGGCGCTCGCGTGCCATGCCATCGACAATACCTTCTTGGGCAGAATTGTTTAATGTATTGATCGAGGCGTCGAACAGGCGCTGGACGGCTGGCTCCGAAGTGCGAATATGCGCCACATTGGGCCATGGGTAGATGCGGCGCCGTATCCCGACGTCGCGGATGATCACCTTCCCCTGGCAACCATGAATGTGCAGCTGCAGCCAAAAACAGCTTTCAAAATCAAAAGTTTCAAAATGATTGACCCCTTCTTTGCAAACAAAGCGGGACCAACTGTCAAAATGCGTATTCAAAATCGCAGGTCCGTTGGGTGAATGTCCTTCATGAACCATCAGCTCAACGGTTGTACCGGCGGGCGCCTCGATTGTAAAATACGGCCATCCCACCACATGCTCAGAAAACAGGAAACTCAGCGCGGCGGCGCGCATTTCACTCATTTCAATTTGCCATACGTTGGGACTGACCTCAGCTGGCGGAGGCTGGGGCTCTGCACGATACGCGGCGGGGGCACGGCACTCGAAATATTCTTCCGGGGGCCTTACCCAGAAAATCCAATGAAATTCAGCCAAAGTTTTTACGGGAACCAGGGATTCCTTCATGAACGGGATGCTGCGCGGGAGTAGTTGGGCACGATCCGGTTGCGCGGTGATATCCAGCAAATACTCAGTGTACTTGGAACTAACCGACGGTTGGTTGGGACTGCAATCCAAGGCCATCGCAGGAAGCCAGTCCGTACTCGGCTGAAACGACGAACTCGTCCACCCATAGGGATAAAGGCGTGCATCGAACTCTTCCTGTAAGGATCGCAGGTACCAGCGTTTGTAATGCCCCGGTTTCCAGGACCGAGGGAGCAAGGCCTTCCAGGACGAGTCAGAAACCACGATTGTCCGAGACCCATCATCGAAGGTCAATTCCAGCCAGAATAGAAAGCCCGGTTTGCCTAAAGGCGATGTCCCGTCGCCGTGTCCATAGAAGAGCACTTGAGTGCCGATGATATTTTCGCCTTCGTGCAGAAGCGCGGTGAGATCCAGCGGATCCGCCTCAAGCCAGCGTGGATCACAGGGGGTTGGACCCCACTGAATGCGTTTTTCATTGACGGTCAGGAGATAGCGGCTGTCAGCGGCAATCCAACCTTGCGCTTTCCGAGGTTTTTTGTCCAGAAGCAGGCTCTTTCGAAATAAAACAAAGGTGTTGGCCAGGCACCGACTGGAAGGGTACCAGATCCATCGCGCTGGCCGCAGATCAGGAAGGCCGATGGAGTCCGAAGGAATCGATGGCAATGGCTCGTTTAGAGCTTGAGTGGCAGCAGATTCCTGAGCATTCGCCGACCCTGCCAGAAATTGTGCACTACCGGCAAAGGCGGACCTCTTGAGGAAATCTCTTCGTCTCATCGCAACCCCCGACGCAACGCTTCTAAGAATAAATCCGGAGAGAATTGTATCAGAACTCGGGAAATGTTTTTCCGGCAGATCTTAAGGCTGAAGCAGGATTTGGGAGTGAAGGTCCAGTTACAGCACTCCTCCACCGATTAATCGGCCTTGGAGACGCCGGCGGTTCCGTCGGCTTGGAGTTCCCACGCACTTCAAATTCCACGGAATCCAGCGGGCGATCGATTTCGTCCTTCAGAACGAGTGTGTGCCGGCCTTTCCGGGGAGTCCACAGCAAAACATGTCCAGACGGCCCAATTTCATTCCCATCGAGACTCCAACGCAGGCGGTCGCCTTCAGGCAGAGATTCAAAAAGATTTTTGCTGATCGGAAGGGATGTCTGGATCCAAGGCGATAACCGTTCCTGACACCGGATATACGATCCTGAAGTTGGTGGCGCTGGAAGCCGTCTGGACCCTATTCGTTTCAGTTCCTTCAGGAACCATTCCGACGGCTTCGCCCCAGCTCGGCATATTCGACTGCACGGGAAACCACGCCCGCTGGGGAGATGGGTATGACTCGGCACACCTCGATGCAGCCAGCTCATGATTTCAATCCAAGCCGGTGCCGCCCCTGTAATTCCGGTGACATTCCACATCGGATCCCCGGAAAAATTCCCGGCCCACACCCCCACGGTAAAATGGTCGGAAAAATCCTACGCACCAGTTATCCCGCATATCTTTGCTGGTGCCGGTCTTCACCGCCGTCAATAACGGGTAGAAAGAGGACTTTCGAGATGAAACGTCTCGCTCCGGCTTTCACGGTCAGACAAGACGTCGGCAATCAGAAATGCGGCATCCACAGTGAGGGCCCGCCGAGTTGGAGCCTCGGGTACTGCTTCAAAGGTCATCTGCAGAGGACTCCACAGGCCCCCGTTAGCCAGGGTTCGGTAGGCGTTGACCAGCTCCCATAAGGTCACATCGGCAGCCCCTAAAGCAAGAGAGGAGCCGTAAAAATCTGCCGTCTGAAGATCGTCGATTCCTAAATCTCTTAGCTTCTGAACGAATGCCTCGACGCCAACCAGGTTTAACACCTTCACCGCGGGAATGTTTAACGAGGACGCCAGCGCCGTTCGCGCCGAAACAAGTCCACGGAATGTCCAGTCGTAATTTTCAGGGCGGTATAAGCCGTTGCTGGCAGGCACGTCCAGGGGCGCATCGTCAATGAATGAGGCAGGAGTGAGAATCCGTTTTTCAAAAACCAAACCATAGAGAAAGGGCTTTAAGGTCGATCCAGCTTGACGTTTGGCCTGGACGCCGTCGACAAACCGGGCGCTCGAAAGGGGCCGATATTCCCATAAGCCAGGACCTCGCCGGTCCTGTTGTCCACACCAACAGAGCGGCCGCATCGTGAACGTTTTGCCCCTGCACGGTTAGAACATGCTGAAGGAGAGTCTCTACTGTAAATCGTTGCAGATCGCGGTCGAGGTACAGACCGTCTCGACGGTTTTCCCGTCATCAGCCGGTTTTGTGATCCAAAAAGCTTTTGAGACACATGGGGTGCCAAAGCAATTTCCGGTTCGATCTTGTAAGGTGCAGACATGATGTCCAGAGTCCGCCTGCGGACACCGGCCCCATCCAATGCCAGACTCATCGTTCCAATCAGCTCGACGGCACGCCGGGCCACTTCCTCCGGCGGGGCATTGGGAGCACGAAGTAGTGCCGCCAGGATGACCGATTCTTCTTCATCGAGCCCGTGCGGCTGCTTGTTAAATAGGCCATGGGATGCCGAAGCGATCCCTTACGCTCACCACGGAATGACACGAGATTCAGATAGGCTTCGAAGATTTCTGCCTTTGACCAACTTTGTTCCAATTTTCGGCTGCCTGCATTTGCTTCCACTTTTGTTCCATCGACCGATGCACACCGCGGGGTTGAAGTTCGGGAATGAGCCTGGCAACCAGCTGCATGGAAATCGTGCTGGCGCCCCGCGAGTTGCGGGAGTGGAGACGAGAAAACAACGCGCCTCGCTCGCTTTCCAATCGACTCCGTGGTGGAGGTAAAACCTTTTGTCTTCGGCGCTGATCACTGCGCTTTGCAGGGCAGGGGAAATTTCTCCCAGATTGACCCACTTGAGACGCCTGCCGCGGGGATCGATTCTAAATTCGTGCAGTATTTGATGGTGTCGGTCGAATAACACCGCCTCTGAAATAGCATAGTTATCACGGACCTCCCTGAAGCTCGGAATATGAAAAGGGCTGGAACCCAAGACACGGTACAAATAGCCAATGCCCCAGATTGAAAACAGTATCAACAGCGAAGAGACCACCCAATGGACGAGCTTTCTTGTTAGTCTCTGACTTGTCTCCGAATTTCTCATGAATAATCTCAATCAATCAAAACGATCGCGGCAAATCCACGATAATTAGTCCGACCCCATGGCTACTCATATTCAAGCCCTCCGGGCTTGAATCCCGATTTCTTCAACTTCCTTCATGGTTTGATTCACATTTAAACCCTTCGGGGTTGGAAAATTGATCGTGCCCATACCATGGGTTGCGCGTCGGGACTGTCGTCCCGCCTCTCACCCATGGCTACCCATCTTCAAGCCCTGCGGGCTTGAGCCAAACTCTTCAACTTCTGGACGCTTCAAGGCGGAATCATCCGGCCGGTTTTTCCTGATAATCTTCTAATTTCCTTCCTTTACCACCTTGACGGCGTCATTTGGCATTTCACCAAACATTTCCGGCGAATACATCGCCTCGACACGCGTTGGAGGGAGATGGAAGAGTCCAGGGTTATTCAGCCGGAACGTATACTCGACCGTCCATTCTCCTTTGGGAACATATTCGTAGTAAGCCCGGAAAGCTTCGAAAGACCGTTCTTCAAAGGCGGGCCAAACCCATCCCTCCCGTACCTCGCCTTGGGTAGCCAATTGAGAATCACGCCCTAGGCCTGTTCCCAGAATGGACGCACCGCCAGGTATCGGATCGCTCACCACCACCCAAGTCATGTCCGTCTGAGCTTCAATCTGCAACTTTACCCGCACGAGATCGCCTTGATGCCAGGAGCCCGGAGATTTTTGGTCGATCGGGGTAAGGGTCTTGGTGATTTTGTAGCCGCTCGAGAAGGGGCTTTTCAAAGGGATGGCGGCCCGGCTTTGAATCGTCGTCCAGGGACTTCCCGTGTTGGCGGGGGTAATGGAGAGCGCAGCCCGTTGCGGCGGCCAGGGGAAATCAAATTGATTGCCACGGGGCGAAGCGCTCCAGTCTTGCGTCTCTGTCTTACCTGCAAGCATCACTGCATTGTTTCCTGTAAGCGGAGTGCTTTCGAAGGTTCTGCTGAATTTCTCCATGGCCAAAACACCCCAGGCATTGGCAACCGTGGTATCCCATCGACCCTGCTTCTGGCGTCCCAATGCACCCCGGGTAATCTTTGGCAGATCGGGCTTCCACGCTGGCAGGTCCAACGTGGATAAAACCAACCGGACCGCATTGCTGTCATTCGATACCATCAGCCACCATAGGTAGTCCGAACGTTCGGTGGAAAAGCCCATGATGGTCCCCTGGAAATTCAGCCGAGACCGCAAGATCTGCTCCGCGGCCTTGAGTTTTTCCGCCTGGTCAGGAATTCCTGACAGTTTTTGGAGAATATTGAACCAATGAATCACCGCCGAGGTCGGCCAGAGGTTGGGTTCGATCGTAATGGAGGAGAGGAGTCGCGGCTCCCCTTGACCGAGCCGCGTGAGGGCTTCGACCGCAGCCAGCTTTCGGATGGACAAGTCCGCCGTGGGCAAGGCCGAATAACGTCTGACGCGACCTTCGATGAACCCCTTGAGACCTTCGGCCATCCTGGATTGACTCTGCTCCGGAATCTTCCAGCCGGCCTCCTGAGCAATCGACAGCAAATAAGCGGTCAGGGCATCACTCCCGCTCAGGCAGGTTGGGAAATACTTGGCGAGCCCATCGGAATCGAGGAAGGACGGCAGGAGATCCATCACTTTTTTCCAGCGGGTTTCATCGCGTAACGCAATAGCACGCGAAGCTTCCTGTTCCAGGCAGATGTACGGGTAATTTCTCATATACTCGACGACGCCAGACATTCCCTCCACAAGCGTCGGACGAAAGAGAACTTGAATCCCTCCCCGCCCGGGTAGCGCGTCCTGAGGCCGTTCCACCTCAATACTCAACTTTTGGTCCACCTGCTGAAGGGTGGCTTGAAAGACTCGAACCGGCACCGCCGGAATCACTTTTTGCTGTACCGCCAGACGGTCATGAGCGCCTTCCTTGGCTTGGGCCTCCAGGGTGTAGTGAAGCATGTCCACACCAAGCGGTGCCGACACGTTCCATCCCACCGTTTGCGACTCTCCGGCACCTAGGGTGACGCTAAGGGGTGGAAGCAGATCTTTTAACTCTTTGATTTGTGAAGAAAGCGCCACCTCTATTCCCCGGTCCGTGGTGTTGCGAAGGGTGAATTCCGAGCGGTATTGATCACCCTCCCGAACGACTGGAGCAATGCCTGAAAGCAGCATCAAATCCTGAGTCGATCGAATCGATGCTGACCCAGTTCCAAATCGTCCCACTCCGGAGTTCGCGATCGCCACAATGCGGAACGAAGTTAAGGAGTCGTTCAAGGGGATTTCGACGGAAGCATCGCCATTGCCGTCCAAGGGTACGCGGCCTTTCCAGAGCAGCAAGGTGTCAAACAGTTCCCGGGTAATCTGCTTCCCTCCTCCTCCCCCGGTGGTCAAGGCCTTCAAACCAAAATGCCTTTTCCCGATCACCTGACTCTGAGCTGTGGAGGTCTGCACGCTATAGCTTCGCCGCCCCATCATGGCCGCCAGCAACTGCCAACTGCCATTCGGCATCAACTCCAACAGGCCTTCATCCACCGCCGCCACCGCAACTTCGCTCCCTGCCGGGGGCACGTTTCCTTCCGCCGTGCGCACGCTGATTCCGACGCGGGCTTTTTCCCGAATCTTGTAGACGCTTTTTTCCGGGGATACTTTTACTTTTAACTCGTGAGGACGCCACCCCACGGCGATCTCGGCAATCCCTAATTTGTAGGCCGGCCGGCCCAGGTCCACGGTGGCCGTCGGCTGCACATCACCGACACGGCCTCGGACGAGCAGGACGGAGACGAAGATATTCGGGGAAAAACTATCCTTGACCGGAATCTCGAGCACCGGCGCCTTGCCGGAAAGCTCCTGGACAATGGCTTCCCCTACCCCTTCACGTTCCATCGTAACCAGGGCCGTGGCCTCCGCAAATGGCATGCGCACTTGAAACCGCGCCGTATCGCCGACTTCGTAGCGCTTCTTTTCCGGAATCACATCGATCCGGTCATCATCGGAAGCTCGGAACCATTGCTGATTTTTCCCCGCCACCCAAACGCTTTGGTGCGCTGTCGTTTCAAGACCGGCAGGATCTTTGACTGAGGCCTGGAGAATGACATTCCCTGATACCGGCGAGACGGCTTCGCAGGTGAGCAACCCCTTGGCGTTGGTCTTACCCTGACACAGTTGTTGCAGCTTTTTTACTTCCTCGGAATGTTCATAGGCATAGAAGCCTCCCACCAATCGCTTGCGATGGGAGTAAGTCTTCTGCTCCAGCAGGTCCACGGCAACCAAGGCTTCCGGCACCGGGTTACCTTTCAAGTCGGTAACAGCCACTTGAAATTTGAGGGAGTCTTTCGAAAGGGCCCAGGAATCCGGCTTGATCCCAATGGCCCAATTAGCGGGCCATAACGGAGCGCGGGCGGATACCGTTTGCGTTTCTCCGTTGGGGTCACGAAACTCAAGCTCGCCCAGAAGTTCAAGCGGGCCATCCAGCTTCGGGAGATCGGCAATTTGAGTGCGAATCGAGCCAGCTTTGTCGAGCGTCAGACTCAGACTTTTTAATTCAAGCGGCTTTTTCTCGGCCGGCCCCTCCATTTCTTCACCGCCACGGAAGAGACCCTCCTTGACGGCTCCGTTCGAAAAAACAAAATCCTCAAATCCATCGAAGGGAGGAACGTAGCGAGGCTCCAGTTGATGCCTGAATTTGATGGGAAGATTTCCCGCCCCTCCGCCCGAAAGGTAGCTGGCGCTCAGGTCCACGCGCACGGTAGAAGGCGAGACCAACGGCTCGGCAGGATAGACGATGCTTCCCTTCATCAGCGGAACCCGGTATTCCTCCACCCGGAATTCACCGCTGAACTCTTCGGCTCTGCCCTGCTTCTCGGGTCCCACCAGACTGACTTGATACTGGCCAAGTTTGGCCCCTTGGGGGATGGCCCAATTCGTTTCCGCAATCCCCTGAGCATCCCATTGGAGAGGAAACTCGTATTTTTGATCACTCCCCAGATGTTGGATCCTGAGAATCGTCGGACGCTTGTTTTCAGGCAGCAGCGCAAACCCCTCAAGGACTCGCTTGCGCAGGAGGTGCTTCATATGCACGGTTTCACCGGCTCGGAAAAGCGTGCGATCAAAAATGGTATGGGCAGCGAGCAGGCTCGGGTTGTAAGACATGGGGAGCTGAAACCGCCAGGACTCAATGCCTTCATTCCAACTGCTGTGCACAAAGGCCAGGTCATTCCCTAGGCGCGCGCTTACCAGCAGACCATTGTCGAGGGGGTGATAGGAACATCGCGCGATAGCATTTTGCCGAGGGAGAGATCCCACACGGGCGATGCCATTCCCATCCGTCGGGCCTGCCCAGAGTACGGTTCCCTGGCAATCCTGGATCTGGACACGAGCCTCCTTGACGGGCTTGGCTTTGTCCAGCGTTGTCACCCAGACCGAGGAAGATTCAGCTCCCCTTGGAAATGAACCGGGGACTGGTGACCAGTACGGTGGTCGGGACGTAAATCGGCCTTGGGCTCCAGCCCAAGTGTTTCCGAGCAACTCGCTCTTCACTTCCACTACGTAAAATCCGGGAGCGGGAAGGGAATTCCGATGACTTCGAAGGCTTTCGCCCCGCCCAACTTCGGCAGAGAAAAAGGCTTTGATTGTGCAGCGGCGGCCGTCCCCAGGATGGACTGTTCGCGCTCCTCCCAGGTTCGGGACTGGATTTTATTCAGCCAATAGAGAATCTGAATGGGACGGTCCGTGAGGACTTTGCCGTCATTCCCCGCATTTCTTCGCTGAGATACTGATTCTTTTGGTTGATGTCAGAATGCTGGATGGTCTTTTTCCCTTCTTCGACCTCCAGGATCTGTCCCCCGATTTTCGGCTCCACATTCCTCACCGTCACAGGAAGCAGTGGTGTTACGTTGGCCTCCAAAATTCCAAAGGGCCCTGAGAATTTCACTAGCGGAGGATATTCATCGGTTCGAACCGAAAGCGGAAAGCGATTGGCGTTCTCCAGCTTTCTCCCGGCGATCATCCCGCAGATTGGAAGCCAGTTCGACCTGGAATTCGGTTCTCTCGAGGAAAGGTCCGCTGAACCGGACCGATTGCACATACTTCCCTTCTTCGTCGTCCTCCTCGTCGCGCTCCACTCGCCACTGCCGGTTGCCCGGTCCCTTCAGAATCGTCTTGCGAGCTTCCGCCCACAGAATTGGCGCCGAAATCCCAACACCATGGGCAAAATCGGGATACAGCCGGCTTCCGGGCTTTTCTCGTGAACAACTGAAGGTTGCTTCGAATGGAGGACGTACTTGAAAAGGCAGAATCTGGTCCTGTTCGTTGCCAACCCCACTCTTCGGGGTGACTTCTTTTTCCCAAATCAAACTGACCTTGGAGCTCTGGGGGAATCGCTGTTTGGACTAGATCAGGAGGGTAAATGGCGTAGGTGTGGCCAGAAGCGTCTCCCCAGAAATTGAGAATCCGCTCCCTCTCTGACCGGCAATGATCTTCACGCCAATTCGCTCACCGACATTCTCCACATTGAATGAAACGTGGGCCAGAATCGTGGCTTCGTCGGCATCTCCGTCGAGATTGAACAAAGATCTGGTCTTCATCAATCGATTGCGACCTGATGGAATCGACGATAGGATGGAAGGCCCTCCGGTGGAAAAAGTAAAGGTCGCCTGCCCACCCAAAGAGGTTTCCGGCCAGTGTCTTCAAGCCTGCGTTTAGTTGAAACTCACAACCCGAATTCCAGCCCCCAGGTTCCGATCGAAATCGTAAAATCCAATTACTGGCGTCTGCCCATCGCGCGCTTCCCTTCTCCGGGCAACCCGGATCGTACTGAAAAAGGAGCCACCGTCTCGCGAGATCACCGATGAGCACCATGGGCTCCGAGAAACGGGCTCGTACTTGACGAATGTTTTTGACCGTCCTTGAGGCGAGAATTCCTCAACGCGGGCGGGTTGTTGTCCATAGAGCACTTGGAGCGAAAATATTAAGAGAAGGAAAATCGAGAGGGCATTTATGCGGAATCTAATATTCATTTGCTGTTGCGCCTTCCAGAATGGGGAGTTCGCCCTGTTGGTGGTCAAGCTCCACAATCTTCTTTCAAACAGTGGATTTCAATTCGGTCGGTTGGTGACTCTACTGAGAGAGAACTACTTTACAAAGTATCACAACTTTGTGTCTGTCCACATTTACAAGATCATGATTCGAGGATGACCTTCCGGGGAATGAGTAATAGCGACGCAGAGCCCCGCTTCGGCGGGCCACGAAATACAGAGGTTCTGATTGTTCCGAGAAAATCCCCGAAGGGGATCAATTTGAGTAGTTCCGGGTAGTGCTGGCGCACTACCCGGGGAATTCCGCGTGAATCGCACCGGACCCTGAAGAGCTCGAACGTTTGTAGTGCGCACATTCAACCCCTTCAGGGTTGATTCACGAATATATTTGCTTCCGTGGGTTTCGCTCCGCGTTGCTGCGCTTAACCCACGGCTATTCATCTTTGTCCCCTTTGGGGACATGAAACGCCGAAGCCAATAAGAGGGGAAAAAGACAATCGGCAAAAAGCGTCAGATCTTTGCATTTTGTATTCTGGTGGGAGCCTTCTGGTACATCCTTTCCAGTTCTCGATCCTATTTAGTCGTTTGGAGCAAAGCTCGTTCGGGCGCACGCTATTCATATGAGAGACATACGTTCTTGGCTGACGGTGCTAACCGAGATAAGCTGCCCACCCGAAGCGCTTTGGAAAGGCACAAGAGACCCCGCTTTTGATATGTTATACTCTGCCGGCCTGAGAGGTAAGGTACGAGGAAAGAAACATGACGCAACTCGAACAACTGAAGAACAAGCTGTCGGAAATTTGTGATCTGAATAATGCGGCTTGTGTGTTGGGCTGGGATCAACAAACCTACATGCCGCACGGCGGCGGTTCCGCCAGGGCCGAGCAGTTGGCTACTTTGGGGCGGCTTTCCCACGAGAAGTTTGCCAACCCTGAAGTGGGGGCATTACTGGATGGTGCCTCGCGCGAATGTGAAGCTTCTGCCTATGAATCCGATGAGGCGAGTTTAATCCGGGTGACCCGAAGAGAGTATGAACGGGCCTGCAAGATTCCTTCCTCACTGGTGGCCGAGATTGCCAAGGCTTCGTCTCTCGGGATGGAGGTTTGGGTAGCCGCACGCCGGCAGTCCGATTTTGGGCTTTTCAAGGATGCGCTGGCTCAGATTTTTCGCTCCATCGCCAACTGGCTGCTGTCTGGGGTTTGAGGCCAGTATCTATGACCCCTGCTGGATCAATATGAACCCAAGCAAAGAACTGCCCAACTGAAACTCCTCTTTGGAGACCTGAAGCAAGTCCCTAGTTCCGTTAGTCCAAAAGTCACGGAGAAACTTCATGTCGTCGATGACTCGGTGTTGAAGGCCTATTATCGAAAAAGCTCAATGGGATTTCGGGATGGAGGCTTCCCAACATTAAGGTTTGATCTCGGTAAGAGTCGGCTCGACAAATCGGTCCATCCCTTCACGACTTCGTTCTCCATTCACGATGTGGATCGCCCCCGCATGGATGAGCGCTTTTTCCCCGCTGGCTTTTTCGGGGGGCACCCTGCATGAAGGCGGACATGCTTTGTATGAACAGGGCGTCGCTCCCAATCTTGAGCGGACCTTTCTGGCCGGGGGAGCGTCTCTCGGAGTTCATGAATCCCAATCCCGACTCTGGGAAAACCTGGTCGGGCGCAGCCGCCGCTTCTGGAGCTACTATTTTCCAAAATGCCAAGCCTATTTCCCGGGCTCCTTAGAGGAGTCGCTGGAACGCTTCTGCGAGCCCTCAATCGTGTTCAACCCTCTCTGATCCGCGTGGAAGCCGATGAGCTCACTTACAATCTGCATATTCTTCTCCGCTTTGAACTCGAGATCGACCTGCTGGAAGATCGATTGAAAATCGACGATCTTCCCGCGGCCTGGAACATGAAGATGAAAAATTATCTCGGACTGAATTTAAAGGACTCCGAGGGAGTGCTTGCAGGATGTACACTGGTCCAATGGTCTGATCAGGTATTTCCCTACCTACACTCTGGGAAACCTCATCTCGGCTCAACTCTTTGAGAAGGCAGTTCGGGACGAACCGGGAATTCTGGCCGGGATTGAGAAAGGTGAGGACCAGCTATTGCTTCATTGGCTCCGGACTCACATTCACGTGCACGGACGAAAATTCACTTCGGACGAGTTACTCCGGCAGGCGACCGGAGAAGCCCTGAACCCCCAGTCATTGTGCAAGTACCTGCAAGACAAGTTCTCGAGTTACGGGATATAATGGTTTTGATCCGGGACGAATCGCGAGACAACGATTCCCAGCAACCCCGGTTGATTCTGGGCAACCAACGATGCCATTTTCGAGAAATAGCGGAAGAAAAGTCGAAGGCCATGGCGAGGGAGAGTTTTCAAATCTGTCCGGGAAAGGCAAACCCCTGGACCTGGAAAGCTATTTCTCCGCACCTGAAGATTTGCGCCTTGGGCATTCGCTCTTGAAAAACGCGGGCTTTGTCCCGGAAGAGATTCAGCTTCTCAAGGACATTCGCCAACTTGAGAATCAGTATAGGAGCACAACTCACGAGACGGAAAGAACTCGAATACATGGAGAGCTTGAACAAAGAAATTATCCGCTCGATATCTCCTCGCTGAACGTCACCTGCGGAGGAGCTGTCGGACCCTGGAAATAACCACCCTGGGACCCCACCTCAGGCATCGCATTCCTCTTCCTTCTCGAAGTTCCTGGCAGTAGTAAAGTTCGCGATCGTTCGTTGTAGCCGGGATCGTTGATCCCGGCGCCAGCTTCAGTGGGCCAGCTAGAGCACGGACATACAAGTTAGTCCTAGGCACCCGTGCCTTCCCAAATGTCTGGCAACGCCGACACGGGTAGCGGATAGGATTGGGATAATGATGCAAGCGCCCACACTTTGGTTTTATTGAACGGATCAGGAAACGTGGGGTTGATTGTCGGAAGGGTAGCGGCGTCCGGCGTGTTCGGCTTCTTCGTTATATTTTCAATAGCAAACCGGGTTCACGCACCATCAAGACGCAACCGGAGACAAGCCCGCTAACGGCGAAGATCCCGATGCCAAGTCCCACAATGGCCGCGGCATGAAGGCAAATTGCTGACCGTAAAAGGCGGGCCGATCTATGACCGAGATCAAGGCAGCAGCTGCAAAGGATCCCAGCGAGAGCATATAAGATCCGCAATGCCTTCAGGAGCAAATGGGCTCTGACCTGAGACGTTTGAGCTGACGATCCCACGGCTGCCAGGTCTGGATCCCCAATTCCAACGCCGCAATTTGATCCGCCACCCACTTTCGAGTCCGATCCACCACGCGGGCAATGCGGTTGCTCGTTCCCAGACACAACACAAAGCCGCATTGGTCAGTACGGCTGGAGCCACGACGGCGGTAAGGACCGCAAAGGATTGTCACTCATAGGATTCATGGCGCTGTCCATCTTAAACCAACTCAAAAGCAGTTACAGCCTTTTTGTAATATTGATCGCTCCCTTTTCCCAACGGAAGCATCTTCCCCTTCCCTTCACATCAAGAATGTTGAAAGTATTTCCTTTTTCTCATTGTTCCAAATGAGGGAGGACTCAGTGTAGGAATGTTGATCAGCGCCGGTGTAGCCTGGAGGTTGCTGAAAAACTCATTGTAATTGATGTTATCAGCAGCGCTCTATGAGCGTCGGTGTGACGTGATAGAAGGAACCACTCAGGATCCGGCGGCCACAGACCGCCGCTACAGTCCCAGAGGTGAGCTCTACCGAGTTTTTCAGCAACCTGCCAGCTGACTCTTCTTCTCCCGGAGAATGTGTTCTGAGGCACCAGCGCCAGGCTTGACGACGATGCGAGTTTGAGGGCGCACTGGAAAATGCTGGTCCTGCCCCTGTCCAAACCCGCTTTGTTGCGAGTTCCTTGCGTTTCGAAAAGGCATGGGTAACAATGGATTCATTGTTTGGTGTCCCATGCCCAGCCATTCCGCCGAGACAGAGCAATCCTCCAGATCGCAGGAACGCGATACGACGCCAGATTTCCGTCGCTTGCTGGCCAGGCTGGCGTCCAGGGCCAGATGGCTTGGCGCGAAGGACCCTGAAGGGGTGGCCCAGGAGGCACTGAAACGCTCCTTGGAAAATCCGATATCGAAATCTGCCGTCGAATACTATTTCAGCCAGGATTTGCTCGTAAGGATGGATCCTCCGGAGTGGCCGCTCGATCAGCTATTGGCATGGCTTCATGGCGTGATCCATTACATTGTTCGGGAGGAGCGCCATCGGGCCAGCAGCCAACGCGAAGTGCCCTTTCAGGAGATCACGGACCCGGAATCCAATGAATCACGCCACACTGATCCCGTCGATCCCATGCCAGACCATTTGGAGCGATTAATCCAACAAGAGCTCCGCGAAATTGTGGTGGGTTGCTTCACCACCCTGGAAAACGAATACCAGCGAGTCTTGACCCTGCGTACTGAAGGGCTGAAATATGGGGAAATCGCAACTCAATTAGGCATCAACGAAAATACCGTTGCCACCTGGGTCAGCCGGGGAATTAGAGACTTGGCCCAGTGCGTCAGCAAACGCACGCGGCGTGTAGCGCGAAGGCCGAAAGCAGCAGGGCAAGGAAATACCCATGAATGACTTGAACGGGTTGGATGTGGAGAATACAAAGGATCGCTTCGTACGGGGCGAGTTGACCGCCTCTGAGTCCCGTGCCCTGGCTCAAAAAGCGCTGGACGACTCCGAGCTATTTGAGGAGTTGACTTATTCAGCGCTTGCCAAAGCGGCTCTTGCCACACAATCGATCCAGGAACAGCTCCCCAAGTTGGATTCCAAAACCTCGTCGCTCCCCTTGGCAAGCAAAGGCCGGCTTCCCCTGATGATACTGGCTGCCGCCGCCGGTCTGGTGTTGGGTTCTCTCTACTTCGTTCGATACATTCAGCGGAGAGATGCCGGACCTTCGTTACCCCAGGACCGGACCCTGCAAGTGTCCACGGCACTTCCTCTCAAGCCCGCGCTAGGATTGTTGGCCAAGCCGGGACAGCCCATTCTCTTGTCCAGTGACTTGCAGGCTGTGACGACTCCCCAAACGGGAACCCCGATCTTTCGTGGCCCGGAGTCCAACAGTCGCTCCCCGCAAGCCACCGGCTCGATTCTTTCAATAGAGGATGGGCGGCCATCGATCTCGGCGCGTTGGATGGACTGGCGATAGGCGGTGAACTTCCAATTTTTCGCGATGACCGAACCCAACAATCTATCGGCCGCCTGATGGTGACCACCGTCTTCCGCAGCGAGCGCGCCAGAGGACGCCTTCTGACTGACAGGAAGTCACGTCCATGACCGCGTTCAGGTAGCGGGTCAAGCTCATCTGCAGGCGTTGCTTCTGGAAGTGGAAGCCCTTGCCAGTCAGGGCGAAAGCAGGGCAGCCCGAGCCCTGGCAGATAAGGCAGTCACCTGGTCAGAAAGTGCGAACATTTCTCCTGCTGAAAAGCTCAGCTATTGAACAGCTTGCCTTGCTGGAATACCAAGCAGGTCTCATTGAATCCGCGGAAACTCACCTTCGGACCGCCATTGACCGTTTCAAACAGTCCCCGAAAACGCAGGGAAAAGCAAGCAGCAGCCCTGAACAATCTTGCTATTCTCCTCTTATTGCGGGGCGACAATGACGGGGCAGAAATACTCCTCAATCAGGCCCTTGCGCTTTCATCGCCTGCCAGCCGCCTCTCCGGAAGGTGCTTGAATAATCTCGGTGTGCTGGCCGAATTGCGTGGCGACCGGCCAAAGGCGGAAGAGCTTTATGCAAAAGCAAAAAATGTATTTGCAACCTCGACGAACTCCTCCGAAACGGAACAACGGCAGGTTGAGAAGAACCTCGCCCGCCTGAGCAACTCCCGTTAGAGGAGTGTGGAACAGACGGCTTGGGTAATTCCAGGTTCAGGGTTTAATGGTGCGCCAACGAATCGCCATTGGGATCAGTGTCAGCCTTTTTTTTCTGGTCACATCGATGTCCGCCCTCCCTCAAGTGGCAGACACGCAACACTGGACGGCTTTGGACAAACAAGCCGAAGAGGCTTATGCCAAGGGAGATCTGAAAGAGGCGATCCAATACGCCAAATCGGCTGTAGCCGCGGCTTCCAACCCTCAAGAAACGGGCCGCAGCCTGGACCGTTTGGGGTTCTTTGAATTCACGTCGGGAAATCTCAAAGACGGTGAGTCCGACCTGCGCCGGGCTTTCGAAATTCGCAAGTCCCGGTTGGGGATAGACACCACAGACTATGCGGAAAGTGCCAACGACCTGGCTCTCTTTTGCCGTGACTCCGGCAAACTAGCAGAGGGGCAGGAGCTGGCGGGGCAAGCCGTTGAGATTCGGACACGCAAACTCGGGTCGTCTGATTTGAGGGTGGCTGAGAGCCTAAACACTCTGGCCAGTATTTCCGCACTGCGCGGTGAGTATGATTCGGCCATTTCCCGTTTCGAACAAGCCCGCGCCATCCACGAGTCCCAGCCACAATCCGCGAGTGAGGAATACGGCACCCTCTGCGTCAACCTGGCCGGCACCTATCAACGGGTAGGAAAATATGCCTTGTCCGAGGCCCTTTTCGAAAAGGCGCTTGATGTTCTGCGTCAAAAACCGGGAATCAATCACCCCGCCTATTCAGCAAGCCTGGTGGCCTTCGCCTATCTCCAGGCCGACCTCGGGCACTACGCCAGGGCTGAAAAAATTTACGATGAAAGCGGAAAGCTTCTGAAGGAACAGCTGGGCGAACAGCACCCTGTCTATGCGGCCTTCCTGAATAATCGTGCCGCATTGTATAGCGCATTGGGGAACCTGGCAGTTGCCGAAGCGGACTATCGAAAATCGCTTGAACTCAAGCGAAAATTGTATGGTCCGGACGCGCTACCCGTTGGAGCCTCGCTCAGAAATCTGGCCCGTCTTGTTTCCATCAGAAATCCTGAAGAGGGATATGAACTCTTTGGACAGGCAGTAGCGCTCTACAGCAAAAATCCTAAGCCACCCGCTTTCGACTATGCCAGCGCCCTGCTCGGCTTGGCAGATGCTCAAAGGAGCCGGGGTGAACTTGATAGGGCACGGGAGACCCTGCAACAGGCTTCCGACGTCGTCGCCAAAGGACTGAGTCAGAATCATCCGCTGTATTCCATGGTCCTGAGCGATTTGGGACAGGTCCATCAAGCGGCGGGGGAGTATCCGGAGGCAGAAAAGCAATTTCAAGAGGCGATTTCGATTGTCCAGAAGACCGAAGGAGAGAATCATCCGGATCTGGCCCGCCATTGGTTCCGTTTGGCGGGAGTGTTCGAAGAAGCCGGTGATTACCATGCCGCCGGAGATTGTTATCGACGCAGTCTGGAGATCTCCGATCGGACCATGACGGAGATGCTGACCGTGGGGTCTGAACGGAACAAGACCGCGGTGCTCGCAAACTTGGAGGATCCGATTCCCAGGCTCCTTGCATTCCAGGCCAAAGTGGGAGATCAGCTACCAGAGGCTCGCATTCTGGCCTTTGAAGCGGTCACCCGGCGCAAGGGAAGAGTGATTGATCAGGTGCATGACTGGGGACAGAACCTCCTTGAGAATCCCGATCCCGGCGTGCGCAGCCGCTTCAACCAGCGGCAGGCCCTGCTGGAATGTCAAGCCTCTCTCAGCATTGCGCTGGGCTATCGCGATTTGAAACCAGCCGTTGTGGGGACCTGCGCCTTATCCGGCACCGACTTGGAAGGCCGCTACGAACGATTACTGCATGACCTCAGAACAAATTGGACCGACGCCTCAGGCAAGCAGGCTCTCCAAGCCATCGAGGTCCTGAAACAGCGGATCGATGCCTTGGAATCCGGTCTAGTCGCGAACTTCCGCAATTTGCGACCGCCCTTCATGCAGTCCACTGCGATGAAATCCGATCGCATCTTGCCAGTGATGAGATCCTGATCGAGTTCGTTACCTACACTGTTGATCCCAATACTCGCTCGACCGAGCCGCGGCTACGCGCCGGTACGGGAGCTTTCTTGCTCACGCCGCGGGGCGGCCTCAAGTGGACGGACCTTGGCCTGGCGGCTCCTTTGGACCGGGCAGTGCAAGATCTCTTTGCGGCCGCTGACGATTGGAGCATCTCCTGGCCAGGAACGAAAAACAGGCAGCAGGTGTAGCGTTAGAAACGGCTAGTGAGGCATCCCGCTCGCTTTCAGACAAGCTTCGCCCAGCAATGGCTTGGCTTGAAGAGGAAACAATTCCGGCAGATCCGGATTGCACCTGATGGCATGCTGAATCTCGTTCCCTTCGCGTCACTCACGGATGGGCAGGGGCACTATCTCATTGAGCGCTTCGTCGTCAGCTATGTCACAGCAGGACGCGATCTCGCAGCTCCGGCGCCCACAGGAAAACCCTCCGGTCCAATGATCATCGCCCTGAGCCCTGGAACCGAGTCAAGACCTCGTCGGCTTCGAGTGCAGCCACGAACATATTTCGGGCCGATCGGCTGGGCACCTGGCAAGCGCCGAGAAGGAGGCCAGCGACCTGCACCGACGTCTGCCTCAGTCTATGGTGAAGGAGAAGCCACGGAGCAACGAGTGAGCAATTGCAGCATCCTGCGCTGCTCCACATCCTGGGGCATGGGGTGGTGAGAGGGGAATGAAGACTGCCAGGCAAATCCAAAAAACCCGGGCTGTCGCTTGCCGGCCTGGATGCCGGGACACGGGCCATGAGTCTCTCGGCAATCGTGCTCGAAGAAGCGTATGGTCGGGGAGGCAATTCCTCGCAGGATGGTCTGCTAACCGCGCTGGAATTACGAGACGCACTCAATCTACTGCAGGCACGCAGATGCTGGTCCTGTCCCAGTGCCGGATGGCCGGATGGAGTCCTTCTTCGGGAGATGGTGTATTCGGGATGCGTCGGGCTGCAGCCATTGCGGGGTAAGGACGTTTATTGCCCCCACTCTGGAGAAAGTCGCTGACGGAACTGAAGAAACGCTGATGAACCATTTCTATCAGGGGTTGAGTACAGGACAGAGTCGCGCTGAGGCTTTGCGCCAGGCACAACTGCAACTGCTCAAAAATCCGGCCACCTCCAACTTTCTGCAATGGGGTCCCGTGATCCTGTCAGGCGATCCAGGCCTTGCCGCACAGCTTGTTCGTCCGCCAAAGTAAAGGTGGAGCGGGCACTCCGTGCACGCTCGTTGTATCAGCAAGCTAACCAGCAAGGAGACAAGCTCGGCGTGCATTCGGAAAAGCGTGCGAAGGATCGCCCGCTCCACCCAAAAAAGCCCACGGTAAAACCAAAAGCGGCCCAACCGTGGCTACTAAACTCACGCCTGCACCCTGACGTCAGCTTGCTGCCGCCCTCAACCTATGAAGCCAAGAAGTTTCTCGTTTAGTAAGTTGCTGAAAAACTCCCTGTAGCGGCGCTCTATGAGCGTCAGGCCAATGTGACAGAACAAGCCGTCTGGATTTCGGCGGTCGCAGACCTGCAGCTCCCGCACTCCAAAATCCCTCGGGATCATTTCTTCTCATCTTTTGACGGATGCTGGGTTTGATCGCACTTCTGATCATGAAACTCTTGGGAAGGATGATGTCGTTTTCTTTAAAGGTCTAATCATTATATGCTCTACTTCAAGCCTGGTCGTGGGATCCTTGACGAGTCTCTCTAAGTCGTTGAGACGACCGCGGGCCAGATTCGTTGTAAAATTCTGTCGCTCCTAAAGGCATATCATCGCCCGAAGGGATTTCGTGAAAAGTCGATGAACCTTGTCCGCTAGATCTCTTTTCCCGTCGTCGATCAAGACCTTTTGCGCGCCTTCTATCAGCAGAACTACATATTCCCCCTGATCCTCGCCGGCCATTTTGTCGTACTTATAAATCTCCATAGCCTGAAGCGAGAAGGACAGGATTAAAGTGCCCGAGAACAGAGCGAGGCCAAGTAGCTGATGCTTTGAACATGGAATCTCTCGCATTATCCCCCACTGACTTGTTCTTTTTTGCCTGAAAAACTGGGTCCCCACCTCCCTGACCCGATTCTTCAAGAAATTGAAAATAAGGTAAAACACACTTCGTTGAGAGGTTGCTCTGTTTGAACGTATTATCTGATTCTCTAGTTTCCGCCCATGAGGTGCAGGATTTCATTCTTTCATCATCAAGCAAGGTTTTCGCCAAGCTCCTTTCACGATTGAATCTGCCGAGATAGGGGACGAGAGGTATATTTGTCAGCTCTTCTTCTTGCCGGATGAGCTCGGGATCGATATGGGTCATCTTCGACCAAGCATCGGCCCGACAGCGTGGACTTCAGTTGTTCCGCAGTGAGTGGGAGGCGCTGATCGTACCGCTCCTTCTTTCGACACTCTCTTTCGGTGCAAGTAATCGAAAAAATTGTGTGAACTCTCCGCAGCAGCAGGCTGCACACGAGCAGACGATGTCTCCACTCGATATCGCTTCAAGCTTTCTGAATTGATGTGCCGAACCAGAGCGTTGATCTTCGATGGTGCGGGTGTCGCTATCGAGCCCGCGTTGGGATTCTCCTTGGCCAACATCGTAGCACTCCCCGAGATAGATTCGTGTGCCTCCGGGAGACTTTTTCATTCCATCTGGGAGAACTGGCGTTCCGCTCGCCTGGAAGACAATTTCCAGAGATTGGTCCTTGTGGACCGCCGTAAGAAAGGTCTTCGAAGGCCTTGGCGTAATGTTGAGCGGCAACCATGATCTTGGGAAAGGGATAACAGAACTCCTCGGGAGCAACTGTGTAACGTCTCGGCCTGTTCCTCCGCATCGGCTGCAAGATTCAAACGATGAGAAGCTGTCTCATTTGTTCTTTGGGCAAGGTAATTAGTTGGCGATATGTCTCGATCCGCGAGAATTTCCGCAGCCATGCCAATCCGATCGCCAGGAATGCGGCCTGTAGATCCTTGTTGGACTTGAGCTCCTTGGGCTGACTCAGGTAGTAGGTGAACACTTGTATCACATACGGTGCCGCGCAATCATGTCTGGCTTCCTGTGCAGACTTTGCGGGCATAGTCTCTCCACTCGACCATTTGACATAACAAGGCCATGGGTGGCAGCTGCAGCCTCCGGCGTCAGCGTGCGGGTCACGGGATAGACTCAACCACATAGTTTTACTCTCTCACTGTGGAGTATGCGAGGATGGCATCATGGAGTGCCCCATCCTCGCGGCGCGTTCCCAAGAGAAGCTTTGGGTGGAACGCACGCTCCACATGACTGTGGAGGGCGGAGCTCCGCGACGCCGTGGGATTGGATGGTGGAGTCCGCCGGCTGGCCGACGACGCCGACTGGCGGAAGCCGTTAGTGCGGGACGAAGGCGTCCGCCTCCATAGCTACCAACAAACCTCTCCACGAAGCCTCAATGTGGGGCAGCTCCCGCACTCCAAAGTAAATGATTCACCAGCGCCCTTGCCGCATTCGGCGAGAACGACCTTAATCGCCATAGGACGGATTTGGCCCTCCAACATTTTGGGTGGAACGCGAGCGTGGGACTGTCCGTCCCCCGCGCGCGTTTGGAGAGCGTGCGAAGGATCGCCCGCTCCACCCAAAAGCCCGCAATGAAGCAAAAACGTTTAACCGTGGCTACCCAAGCCCACGCCTGCACCCTGACGGCACCTTGCTGCCGCTCTCAACCTATGAAGCAAAAGTTTCTCGTTTAGCAAGTTATTGAAAAAACTCCCTGTAGCGGCGCTCTATGAGCGCCGTTTCTACAGGGATTGAGGTTTCGGCGGTCTGGGCCGCCGCCCTAACGCCCGCTCTTTAGTCGACCGAGTTCTTCAGCGACTTGTTAGGTCAGGTGCAACTCTCATTGACTGGCAAGTTCTGATTGCCTCGCCGGCAAGCTGGCTTCCCTCAAAGCGGGAGCAAGCTCCCGCACTCAATTATTTGGCTAGAAACTGTTCGATCACGATTAAGGTTGCTTCTGCCGTGTGCAGGTTTTTCTTAAACAGGGCATTGTCACCGGCCAACATCGCAGCGCTGACTGCGTTTAGCTCGGCATCCAAGCGGTCTCGAGCGTTACGAACGTCTTGCGGCAATTCCGTCCCGGAAGCAGCTTTCTCCCTTTGCACTTGGGCCAGTTTGACCGGGCTGGACTAACGCGCGCCATCAAGGCCTTAAATTCATTGGCCGGTCCCATTTGCGCAACAACATCGGGGGGCATACCTTTTGGCACGGGTATCGGTATCGGAAATCCAAAGCCTCGTTTAGGTTTGGGAGGAGGAGCAGGTTGGGCTGGCGGAGCGGGCGCTTGAGTTGCGGGCGCGGTTTTGCTCTCGGCTTGGGTGGTTGGCGTGGGTGTCGGAGTTGAGGTAGGTGTCTGGGCTCGAGGTTGGTTCCCGGTCGTACTTGTTGGAGCGGGAGAACTCGATGCCGCCGGCGCTCCAGCAGAAGCTTGCTTGGGCGCGGGACCTATTACCGGTTCGACGTTTTCGACCGTCTCCAGGATGGTTTGGTGATGCTCCGATAGGGTTTCCCCGTGATCTCTCTATATTCTTGATTGTTCTTGAAAGGCACCAGCCCCCCGGCACATCATCGCTCGACCAGGTTTTCACAAAAGAATTCCTATCGGGTTGCGCGAACGTGCCCGGTAGAATTCCATAAGTGACTTCCCAATGGGTGGCGATTTTTTTCCCGTTGATCTCGAGCGTTTCTTGACCGGATTCGTTGGGTTTCGCCGCTCCGGACTGTCCCGGGGGCTGCTTTGCTTGATAGTTAATCTGCTGCTCAAGGAACTACTGGTCCGACCATTCATCTGATAAACCGTTGACTTGACCGTGAGAACGGCTTGCTTATCGTCAATCAAATCGAGCCGGAGCGTGGTTCGGCCGTCTTGCTGCGGGTGTACGTGTTGCTGCCAGGCTCGTACTCTGAGGTACTCGATCCACCAAGGTAACTGTGGTTCCAGGAGGGAATTTCTTCCAGGCCAGATACTGTGGGTTATCTGCCTGGGTTTCGGCCGGCTTGGCGGCGTCAACCAGTCGGGCTTGGAATCTTTGAAATCGGGGCCGAGGGCACTGAGATCGAGGACCGCTTCACTTGGTCCCGATCGATAATCCTGACACCGCCTCCTCCCCTCCAGGGATTGACTTCCCCATAGACCTCCACGACTTTGCCAATCAAAGCTTCGAGATTCGCTCCATACATTTCCTGCAGCATGTCAGAGTGGGGGGAAAATCCCGTGACTGCGCCAGATTCTTTGAAGTGGAGGGTGGCATACTTTGGGTTGCCACTTCGCTCCACGTCTACCCGTTCAATGGTGCCGCGTACTTCCACGTTTTTCCCCAGCCAGCGCGGATCGTAAGAGCTCGCCCGGAAATGCGGAATCGCGCCCGGAAGCTCGGCCTTGGGATTTTTGAGCAAGCTATCCAACCAGTAGACTTGGCCATTGTATTGGGGATCGCCTTTCAACCGTCCTTCATTGTCTTTCGGCGCCGCCTTCACTCGCCCGGCGGCGGTGAGCACGTTGGCTTCTCCATACTTGGCGACCAACTGGTTGTAGACCGAGAAAGCGTCGGCCCACTTCTCCTTCGAAAGAACTCTTGGGAAGCCGTATGCATCGATGACGAGCGAGATCGCATAGTTTCGTGGAGAAGCGTTGGTCACCTCGGTGAGGAACAACAGGTAGGGGCTGGGATGCGGCAGCATAAAATAGGGTCCAATGGCCACGTCGGCACGTTTGGCGAGTCCTCCCACGGAGTTCTTGGGAGTGCGCAACACCTTTCCGGCAGCCGCCAGGACCTCTTTTTCACCGAACATCTTGACCAGGAGGTTGTACATCTCGACCGCCGTTGCCGTGGGATCAGGCAGATCCGCCGGTTTCCCTGCTTCCAAAAACAGGATGACATCCGCCTCCATTTGTCTGAGCAGGTACACTTGAGGCGTTACGTATTTGGGGACATCCAGGCCACTGCTGATGAACTCCGACCAATTTCGTGCGTCCTCGTAAGCCTTGCGCCAATTCGACTTGTCCTGGATGGCACTGACAATGATCAAGGGTGTGGCAAAAGTTCCTTCATTTTCCCGGCCTTCCGCTCTGCGCAACGCCTTCGCCCAGGCCACAAACAGTGGAAACGCATAGGGCCTGATACCACCGTCCACATTCGTAGGAAATTTCTTGTAGGCATCCCCACCGCTGATCGCGTCAAGAAGAACATTTCCGCCACCCATCATGTCGGCAAAGTTCGTAAGGATAGGCGCTCTGCCATCGACGCCTTCTATCAAGGACAACTGCAGGTAGTAGATGTCCTTCTGCCAAAGCGCATCGGCAAACGCCATTTCTGCTTCTTTAGAACCCGGGCCATCCGGAAATGTCTTCCAATAGCGGCTCCGTGCACTGCTTATCATTTTATTCAACTCATCCACGGCCCGAACATAGTCCTTCGCTGCTTCATGAGCCTGGGTGAGCCGGTCGGCGATCGTCGAGCACGGAGGCCGCAGGTCGGGTTTAAAGGGGTTCGGGTTGCATTGGCCGAATCCGTTGGCGGCGCTAGCGAGAGTGACGGCTAGACACAAAAAGAAGATCCATCGTGATTTCATAGCGTTGACCTCGTGACAGGAACATATTTATGGATTGCGGGAGCTTGCTGAACAAAGTCACTGTAGCGGCGATCTGTGACCGCCGAATCCCGAGTGGTTCATTCCATCACCCCTCGTCGGCGCTCATAGAGCGCCGCTACAGCTCCCGCACTCTAAAGCCTCGGATTTCGTCTATCGCTTCGGTGCCCGGCAGGGCGGAGCCTCCGCTTGGCGACGGGCGATTTCGGCTGGGACCGGGTCGAAGGGTCCGAAGCCAACGAGCGGTGTCCAGCGGTGCACATAGATTTCCGGCAGCGGCTGGGTGTTATTCTTGCGTGAGAATCTCCATTCAAACTTCAGCTCTCCGAACCAGACATTCTTGATGTGAAACATGGGCAGCGGCGTCGAGAGACCAAAATGCGTCACATTCGCTCCAATCCAGGGCCGGTAGAAAACACCCTTACAATCCCCGATGCACTCGATCACGTAACGTTGCGGGACGACGCCAAGCGCATCGGGGGCTGTCCCTTTGAGTCCACTGGCGTCCCAGGCGATGTGCTGTGACCCGACACAGGCCCACTTGGTCTCCTTCATGGTGTTGACGACCTCGTCGATCGGCTCCCCCTCATGCACCGTATTTTCCGGCTCAGACCACACCGGAACCCAATATTCAAATTTGAAGCTTTGCGAATCCAGGTCGTTCGTGACATTGGTCGGGGTCACGCGAAATTCCGCCTTGTTGGGATCGATAGCGCGATTGGGTGGCGGGGCAGGCAACGGAGGCAACGCCAATCCACCCTGGCCAATTTCCACGGCGTCACAGGTAGTCCCCAGCATTTTCGCGGTGATCGTTTCGGTGGACGGATCGAACCTGCCCTCCATCCCCACCATTTGAAAACCCGGGGGAGGGTGGTTGTCCGTGTTCCATTGCTTCGGCTCCAGTCGGAATTGCCCGGTCTTCCTGTCATAGGGACCAGTCAGCATGTAGGCGGCGGCGTCCATTCGCGTTAACGAGCGCATAAACCTCATATTGATTTGCGCGACAATCCCCGCGTCCGGCTCAATCGCTCCCAGCAGTCCTCTGGCCGGCGAAATGCTCAACTGGAAGTCGTACCACTTCCCGCCGCAGTGAAAGCGGGCGTTAAAGGTCCGGAAGATATAGGTGGCGGGATCCCGCTCCTGAGCCGAAGCGGAAATTATTAGAAATACAATCAGTCCCAGCATGATGGTGTAGCGAAGTTTCATACTGCCTCTTTTGAATGTTTAGAATAGGAATGGGTCGGCCTGACAAACTCAGGCCTACACGCCTGCAGTCCCGCCGTGAGGCCACAAGGACGCGGTAGTGATGCCTGTTGATCGATCGGTTGATGATCCTAATCTTACGGAATTGCGCTTGGTCCTACTAATGAAAAATGGGACGGCCAACGAATTTCTTTCAAAATTAATTCCTAAGTTCGGGACTCAAGATATGACAACCTTTGCAGATAAATACAAACCGGCTGATGCCCCCTTGACAAGGGCACTGCGCCGCGCCTTCACGGTCAAATAAAGGGTCAGCCTGAACTCGCAGAGTCTCCTGCCAATGATCGTCACAAAAAAATCTTGAATGGAATTGGATCTTGACCCCATATACTAATCAGTAAACTTTAACCCTATCCCCTGATACTTCCCGGCTTGGCCAATACGGAGGCCAGCATGTCTTTCAGGCGCCAAACCCTATCCTTGTTGGTCTCGATGGCTCTATTCCTGCAATCTGCTCCCCCCCTGCAGGTAGCCAATCTACCTTCCTTTGCTGCGGCGCAAGATACCATTCCCCCGTATTCGCTGACTCCGAAAGACGCCGTACAGTTGCAGTGCGATCAATTGGCTGCCCCGCCCGATGATCCGCAAAAGGTGGGAGCCGGGGTACCGTTCGACCAGATCAAGGTCAACGAGGCGCTTGATGTTTGCCGCCAGGCATCCATGGGCCAGGCTTGGCGTGCGCGATATCTATTTCTCTATGGGCGTGCCCTCGAGGCCTCTCAAAAGAACTCGGAAGCTGCCAAGCAATATAAACTGGCAGCCCAGTATATCCACCCCCAAGCGGCCTTTCGTTTGGACCGACTTTACGAAACGGGCCAGGGGGTAACGAAGAATTGAAAGGAAGCCGCCAGTGTGATCTTTGAAAAGGAGAATGACCCGCAATGCGTTTCCAGTGGAAAACCTCAGTTTTTATGATCCTGGTGATTTGCTCCGTCACCAGCGGATGTGGGCTTTTCGCCAAACGTCCGCATGGCAAAGTGTCTAACATTTCTGATCAGGAGCACCCCATGCTGGTCAATGGCGAGATGGACTGGGGCTCGGAGGTCGGTTTCGATGTAAAGAATGAAGGAGACCGCGGCATGATTCATGTCACCGTGACCCTTTCTTGTTCGGAAGGTCAGTGGGTCCGCTCCCAGGATATCCTCCTGGAAACAGATCAGACCATGCATCTCACTTATTTCTTCGCAGAACCTACCATCAACGCCTCAAACTATCAGGCTCGAGTGAGCGTCGAGCCTTGAGTGGCGTCACAGCAATGAGCACTTGCAGGGAGAGATTTATGGGAATTATTTTGAAAGGAATGAGAATCCAATCTCATTCCTAAATAGGCTGGTGCGTGTCTGGACATAAAATTTCTTGCAAGACATCCACGAAATCCCGTCTTTAATCTGAGTCATCAAATGATGGAGACGGAAACTGCCAACAATTGACTTGAAGAATTAGTCCAAGTAGCATCTTTCAGTAAGGGTCAAATCACCCAAGAATTTTTGAGTTCATTGCTCTTGAAATGCACTGTGGCGAGCTTCGTGGGTCACCGGATAGATTGCCGCGCTTCTCGGCTCGTCTAGCTTCCCAGTGGGGAGACACCGCATCGCGGACTTACGATGAAAACGTAAGGAGAACAATATGCTTAGTGTGCGCCAAATCCTAGCGTTGTTAACCGGGGTTGCTTTCTTTCTTCAGACTTCGCTTCCACCGTTGGGCCAGAACACGCAAATCTATGCTGCGGCTCATCCTACCCCTGCCCCAACCTTCCTCCTTCAAAAGGACTCAATCCAACAGCGCTGCGATGAACTCGCCAGCTCACCTTTTGATCCTCAAAAGGTTGGTCCCGGTGTGCGATTCGATCAAATCAATATCACCGAGGCGCTTCCGGTCTGCCAGCAAGCCGCCACGCTCCAAACCTCCCGCCCGCATTATCAGTTTCTCTATGGCCGAGTTTTAGACTCTGCGCAGCGCTATGCAGAAGCATTTCAGCAATATTCCTTGGCTTACCAGGGAGGCGACGCTTGGGCTGCCAACGGATTGGCCAGACTTTATTTCTCCGGGCAATCGGTTGCGCAGAACTTACAGCAGGCCGCAACGCTCTATCGCACAGCCGCCAACGCCGGTATCCCGCCAGCGGTTTATAATATGGGCATTATTTACGAGATGGGGGCAGGGGTACCCCGCGACTGGAACGAGGCCATCCGATGGTATGCCAAAGCTGGGGACATGGGATACCCAGATGGATATGCCGCCACTGGTTGGATGTATGTGAAGGGAAATTCCAAAAATTACACGGAAGCGTCCAAATGGAATCAAAAGGCCGTGCAGAACGGATCTGGCCTGGGCTATGCCATGCAAGGCTTTTGGTACCAGTTTGGACTTGGCGTTCCCGTTGACCTTCCCCGAGCCGCCCAGCTATACAACACCGCTGTCCAAAGGGGGAGCGTGGAAGGAATGTACCTGCTCGGAGTCCTTTACCTCAAAGGCCAAGGGGTGAGACAAGACGACTCCACCGCGGCAAGCCTTTTTCAGCAAGCGGCGCGGCTAGGCTCTCCCGACGCAAAGGATGAACTTGGCAATATGTATTTACGAGGCCAGGGCGTCACGGCAGACCCGCAGGCGGCCTTCGCCTGGTACAGTCAAGCCGCTCAGGCTGGGAAGGTGGACGCCCAATTCTGGGTCGCTGCCATGTACGACAACGGACAGGGGGTCGCTCCAAACAAACCCATGGCTGTTGCCTGGTACCGAAAAGCCGCCGAACAAGGCGATCCCTTTGCCATGACGCAATTGGGATATCATTTGCGCGAAGGTCAGGGCGTGGCTTGGAGTGAAAGCGAGGCCATGCAATGGTTCAGGAAGGCCGCCGACACAGGGAATGCGGATGCCCAGACGGCGCTTGGCTGGGGCTACATGAATGGCCTTGGCCAGGATCAAGGCCAAGGGATACTTGATTACCGGCAGGCATTTTATTGGCTAAGCAAAGCTGCCAGCCAAAAAGATGCGGCCGCGGCTCAACTGAATCTGGGAGTGCTCTATCAAAAAGGTTGGGGAGTCGATCAGGACCTGGCCAAGGCCAATGAGCTTTTCAGGCAGGCTGCTCAAAGTCCCTATTCAGTAATTGCCAATGCCGCTAAAACCTACATACAAAATAGCCAGGTGGCGACAACCCAAAAGTCCAGCGATACGGACGCCCTGCTCGGTTTGGCAGTAATAACATTGGGTGTCCTTGCGGTCGGCACTTTGTTCAGTGGACCCAGCAGTTCGCAGGTAACGGGTTCAACCTCAGGCGGCACAGGTTCCACCAATGACACATCTGGCCCATCGAATGACACGTCAACTCAAATCCTTCGGGATCATTTCGCGGCCGAGAATGCTGCCAGTGCAGCGGCCGCCGCGGAACGGCAGGCAGATCGAGATAACTGGGCAAGAACGCAACGCTGTGGTTTTAATGCAAACGCTAATTGTTTTTAGTCATTGCCAGGTATTATCTTCGATGCAATGACCCTCGGCCGGAGGTCGCACATGCTTGGAACGCGCAAAGTCTGTTCCATCTGGACGGGTTTTGCTTTGCTTTTTCCAATCTTATTTCAACCATTGGCTGCCAAAGCGCAGACAGGCGGAACTCTGACAGGAGTTTACAACGGCAAGTACACCTGCGCGCAGGGGTCCACGAATCTGAAATTGTCCGTCGTGGTTTCGCCAATCGGCGACGTCTCCGCTTTGTTCACGTTCTACCTTCCCGCCGAGGCGCCCAAGCAGGGCTATACCTACAGCTTGCACGGACAGTTCGACCCGCAGATAGGAAAAGTCTCGCTGACGCCGGTGCGCTGGGAAACAGAACATGCTGCGAACCTGGGCATGGTAGGAATGGACGGCGCGCTCAGCGGCGACAGACTGTCAGGGAGAATTACCGGCGGCAGATGTACCACTTTTGACCTCACGCGCGATAAGGCGGAATCAGCGGACATCGCCGCCGTCATCACGGCGCAGAAAAACGGTGGCAAGCCCGTAACTCCGTCCTCGTGGACTGCTCAAATAGCGGCAGCACATGCACAGTCGAGCACACCGCCGCCAGCGGCGCCTGCCGCAGCCGCGGCACAAGCCAAGCCATCCCCAACTGCCACGGCACCTGCCTCGCCAAACCGGGCCCAAGGGACACAAACCGCTAGCGCGCAGCGCCCAGTGGCGTCGACCCCGAAGCAGTCAGGGGCCAAGCCTGCCTCTGGAGCCACGCCGCCAGCGGAAACAGGACCGCCCAACTTCACCGTTCTCAAATGGGAGATGGCCACGCTGGAAGATCCTGCCACCGGAGGCTCTTCACCCCACCCTTCGGCACACACGTTCCTCGACTCAAACCACTACGACTTGATTGACGCCAGGGTCAGCTGCAACCGAAACGGGATGAGCGTGTTTTTCATAAACGGGGGCTCCTACCTTGACCTGCAGGCCAGCCCTCTCGCCTTTGCTTGGTACAGAGACAACTACAATGAGTGGGCGTCGGACGTTGTCGTCAAGGCGGACGGCAGCAGCCACACAGCCAAGGGCTTTCCCAACGAGGAATCGGAAAAGCTTTACAGCAATCAGTTAGGGATTTTCTTCTACAAGCCAGATTTGGCCATACAGCAGACTTTTGCAACGGAGAGGCAAATCCGTACCGGCACGGGGCTCGATTCGCTGGGTGGCTTGTTCGATTCGATGGTAAGAAAAGCTGCGGAGAAAGATGCTAATGACGCTGCCGCACAATCCGCGGGGCCGCTCACCGATCTTCTGAATGCCAAGTCCATTCGCGTCGGATTCTCGCTGAGGGATCGGAACGATAAACCCACTCTGGAACTCAACCCGCAGGACCCGGTGCTGCATCAGTTTGTATGCGAATGCGCTGCCAAGCTTGGCATTGGCACTCCACCCGCAAAGGCCGCGCCTCCGCCATCGAGCACGACACCCCGAACTCAACCCATGGCGAAGTGAGGTTGTCTGAGTGGGAGGAGGCGAGGGCCACTCCTAATTCATTATCTGTTATGTATCTTCGAACGATTTCCTCAATCGAGAACGCATCCTACTAGCAGGGGGTCAAAAATGCCTGGCATGCGCAAAGTCTGTTCCGTCTTGACGGGTGTTGCTTTGCTTTATCAGACCCTGTTTCAGCCGCTGGCTGGCAATGCACAGACGTCGAACAAATCCCTGGTGCGGATTTGTGTACCCGCAGATCTGGTTCGGAACGAGTCATGGGAGTACCCATATCCCGGAAGCGAGATCGACGTTTTTAAGAAACTGCTCGGAGAGTACATTCTTTCCCATGGCAACCCCCAAGTGCAGTACAGGATCAAGCAGGACGCATTCGAGACTTTTAAACGGGCCCGCCGGGCTTCAAATCCATATACGCCGGATCCCCGCAATCTTTTGCAAGAAGTCAGCACAGAACAGGCCTGCCCTCGAATGACACCAACACGCTGGAAGTGCCTCTAATCAGGGATCGTCCAATAACTCCGAATTCGGTTGTCGTGGGGCTGGCCGCTATTGCAGTGGCAGAGTTGATGGCAAAGAAGGACGCCGTTCAGCCGACATGCGCAATTGGCTAGCTCGCCGCTCGATCGCGACAAAGTCGGCAACGGCGTGGCGCTCAACGCAATCAACGTCAGCGCAGCGCTGCCGGCCTGTCAGCAGGCCATCGAGAAGCAACCCGCGATTTCCCGTGATCGCTACCTCTATGGGCGCGCGTACTCACCGCAGCCAAGCGATACGAGGAGGCGGCGACGCAGTTCGACGCCGCCGATCGCGCGGGATCGGCGATGGGCACGTACTACCTGGCCTCCGTGTACGAGACGGGACTCGGCCGGACGAAGAACATCAACGAAGCCGTGCGTTTGTATCGAAAGCCGCAGACGCCGGCATCACCGACGCGTATGCGAAGCTCGGATGGCTGTACGAATTCGGCCTTGTGTGCCGAAAGATCGGGCGGCCGGTGCGCGTTTCTACAGCGAAGCGGCCAAAGGTCGCGATCCACTCGCGACGTTCAGGCTCGGTCTGATGTATCGAGACGGCACGGTAGAGGTGCAACGGAACTCGAGACAGCGTGCCAGTTTTTCTTGCAGGCCGCTAAGGATGGGAATTCGTACGCACAGGGTGAGATCGGCATCTGCTACTACATGGGCCAAGGGATGCCGCGTGATGCCGAAACTGCATTCGCCTGGTTTCTCCACGCTGCCGAAGCCAGTGTGACGCGGGCGCAGGAGTTCGTCGGCGAAATGTACGAGCGCGGCGAAGGCGTCGCGCAGAGTGATGCGAAGGCCGTCGAGTGGTATCGCACGGCCGCGATGCAGGGCGATCCATATGGCATGTTTCGGCTTGGCGCGCATCTTCGCGAGGGCGGGCGTGGCATGGAACGAGGCCGAGGCGATGCAGCGGTTTCCAAAAGGCGGCCAGTCTTGGCGAGGTCGCCTCGATGACATCGCTCGGCATGGGCTACGAGAAGGGTCTGGTGGCGGCCGTCAGGACTATGCTCTTGCGGCGCGCTGGTACGGCGAGGCGGCGAGGCATCAGGCACTCACGCCGGATCAGGAATTCAGCGTCACCTGGGCGCAAGTATCCCTCGGGTATCTGTACGAGAAGGGTTGGGGTGTGACGCCGGACTCATTGAGGCCCGGCGCCTGTATTCACAGGCGGCCGAGAGCCGATCGCCCACTGTCGCGCAAATGGCCCGACAGTACCTCGCCCGAATGAGCGCAACTTTGCACCGCATACCACCAGTCACATCCAAGTCCTGTCGGACATCCTGCCGACGCTTGTCGTCGGCGGTCTGTCGATGCTCGCCATCAGCTGGTTGTTGCACTCAGGCTCCTCGTCGTCTGGTTCGAGGGACTACTTCAACTGGTCGCCAGAGACGAGCTACGAGGACCAGGTCATGCGACGCATGCAAGTCGGCTGTCTATGGGACGAGGCCTCCTTCATTAACTACGGGACCTGTATGTGATTTTAACGAGCGGCGCACGTGCGGCCTGCCCTCCAAGGATCAAAAAGAGATTCCCCCTTTGAAGGGGGTGCCGGGGATGTCCTATCGGTTAAAGCCAGAAGACACCCCCGCGGCTGGGGAAACGCTCATTGGGGCATGACAAAACTACTACCTGTGGAACGGCGCGGGGCAATGGCACTACAACGGAAATATTCAAGAGCTCGGTCAGAGTGATGGGCAAGGAGGGGCGGTGTTCAAGAGGCGCAGACATTATTCCGTACTAATAACACTTGCTCTGCTTGTGCAGACTTCGCTCCCACCATTGATGGGTAATATCGGCGGGGCCCTGCGTGCAGAAGGTTCCGCTTCAAGTCAAACCCCGCAGTCTGGATCAACCGTCCAAGTGTATGTCTGCGTCCCCCAGGATCTCGTGCGCGACCAGGCGTGGGACAAGCCTCCATCCGGAAGCAAAATGTCTAATTTCAAAGATCTCTTTGCGGAGTATATCCTTGCCCACGGAAAAGCAGGAGTACAGTATCGGGTCAAACCGCACGCCTTTGAAAATTATGACCCATCGGCTTCTTATACGCCTTATGCTGGTGCCTGGTTGGAAGAAGTCAGCGCGAATCAATCCTGTCCGTCAACCAGTGAAGCTTACGCCATTCATGTGACGGTCCCAGCTGGCTCTCCAGCGGCTGCCGAGCAGGCTTCCCGTGCACCACTCGATCCCAAGCAATATGGCTCGCTCGCACAGAAATGCAACGCTCTGGCGGCCGCTCCGGACGATCCCAAGGGGGAGGGCCCCGGTGTGAGCTTGGATCAAATCAACCTGACCGAAGCCCTTCCCGCCTGCGAGCAGGCAGCGGCGCAACAACCGGTTATCCCCCGTTCTGTTTATCTTTATGCCCGAGTCCTTCAAGCGGCGAAGAGATATCCCGAGGCTACAAACCAATACTTGATCGCCGCTCAAGCCGGTGACCCTTTGGCAGCGATCGATTTGGCCGGTCTCTACTTCGAAGGAATCGGTGTCCCAAGAGATTACCAGCAGGCAGCCAGGTTTTGTCGCCAATCCGCCGATGCGGGTGTCCCGGAGCGGCCTACCATCTGGGTTATCTCTACCGAGAGGGTCTGGGTGTCCCCAAAGACTACACGGAGGCTGCCAAATGGTTTATGAAGTTGCTGAGAGGGTGGCTTTCCTGATGCCTATGCCGAAGCGGGAAAGCTTTACATCCTGGGTACGTCACAAGACTTTTCCAAAGCTGCCGCCTGGTTTCAGAAGGCAGTGGAGCAAAAGTCTGGATTGGGAGCGCTCAATCTCGGCTTGCTTCATGAGTACGGGAAAGGCGTTCCACAAAACTTCGCGACAGCCGAGGAACTATACCGGCAAGCGGCGGGAAAAGGGATGCCTCACGCAATGTATCGTCTCGGCGTGATGTATCAGAACGGCGAAGGCGTTAGACGCGACGATGTCGCGGCGGCCAAATGGTTTTACGAAGCCGCCAAACTAGGGCATGCGGACGCTCAATCAGAGTTGGGCTACATGTTCTACAACGGACTGGGAACAAAGCAAGACTATCAGAATGCCTTTGCGTGGTACATCCAAGCCGCTCAAGCAGGCGTCGTCTTTGCCGAGAGCTCTGTGGCTTCTATGTATGAGCGAGGTGAGGGAGTCAAACAAGACGAGGCGGAGGCAGTTGCCTGGTTTCGCAGGGCTGCCGATCAGAATGATCCCTTTGCCATGACGCAACTGGCCGTGCACTTCCGGCAGGGCAGTGGCGTGCCATGGAGTGAGGCCGAGGCCATGCAATGGTTTCGAAAAGCGGCCGATCAGGGTTATGCCTCCGCAGAGACCTCGTTGGGCTATGGATACATGGCCGGGCTGGGTCAAGGTGCTGGCCAAGGTCAACAAGACTACAGACAGGCAGCCTATTGGTTCGATTTGGCTGCCAGGCAAGGGGAAGGCTATGCACAACTCAACCTGGCGATTCTTTATGAGAAAGGCTGGGGGGTAAGTCAAGATCTACAGAAGGCGAAGGGATTGTATTTGCAGGCGGCCCGTAGTCCGATCCCAGAGGTGGCGAACAACGCCAAAGAACTGGTTTCGACTGGACCGTTTGCTGTATCGGGACCCAGTACCCCTTCCGCTTCTCCTCTGTCTCGCCAACGTGAAAACAGTTCAGATTGGGTGGAGCCTGTCATAGGCATCGGCTTGGTGATAGGCGGGGCTTGGGCCTTGGCGAATCTTTTAAGCGGGCCCAGCACCAGTACTCATGATGCCGCCCCAACTACCGGTGGCACCGCTCAACAGTCTGACTATAAAGACTACGTTGCCGATGCCATTCAGAACAATATCGCCAGGAAACAGCTGCGCGCGAAACTGCTGCTCAGGAAGATCGTCTACGTTGTTAATGCGATGTGGTAACCATCTCGGTGACTGTAACTAGGACGCAACTTCAGAAGAATAACTCGTCGAGAGGATTCTGCATGGCTCTCATCAACTGCCCGGAATGTAATGCCCAGGTTTCAGATGCTGCTCCCGCTTGCATCAAATGCGGCTTCCCGTTTGCAAAAGCTGCTGAAATAAATCCACGCCCATCAGCACCCTGGACCCCGGTGCGACGGGACGGCGTCTCCCAGAAAGCAATGAAAGGTCGAGGAAACTTGCGCATGCCGGGGCCGATTACATGCGCGGCTATATCCGGTTCTTCCAGGATGGCCTCATGCTCTATGGTGCTGCCATCGTCATGGAGAATCCCGGGCCCGGTCCTTTTCCTCCCATGACCCGTTCGTGGGGCTCTGATGACCACCGGCACAAATGGTCGGTAGAGGGGGATCGCGTCAGGATTGTTTCCCGGAGCGGCTTGTGAGTTATGCAAAAGCTGGACGGTAAGCGCCTGGATTGGGAAGGTGGCTACAACCAGTTATTTGATTTTACGAGTTTGAGTGGCCGGACTCCTGATCTGTCAAATCTATCCTGTTAACAGCCGGTGGAATACAAGATGCCGTCACATCCGACATGGGGCAGATTTCAACCCATATACACCAAAACAAGATTTTGATTGAGGGATCATTTAGAGAATGACCTGAAGCCGATGCCTCGACCGGCTTTGTGATTAAGGAGAAGAGCCAGGATAATGGCATTGATCAATCGAGACCAAACTGGAGGTTAGACTTTTGAGAAAATTTTGCATGCTAGCCCCTCTTCTTTATTGGCAATGCACGGTGTCACATTCTCTGAGGACAACGCTGACATGTGGCATGAGAAGAGTGAGACGGATCCGTAACGGATAGTAAAAGGTCTACATGTATCGAATCGCCGATCGCGAAATTCTGAGCCTGTAATCTCGTTAACCAGAGCTGCCTAGATTGTCATAGGCTGTGAGAACGGGCATAGCTTTGCCTTTCAAATAAACAAACCTCCCTTGACGTCACAAAACGATAAGGTCTCGGCAACCACGATTCGGCAGCTTCAAGCCCGTTACCACCAACTTCGACTCCCGAGCTGGAGGGACAAATGCTGCGGATGCCCCGACAAATCGATCCGATTAACTTTGCGGCTGGCCTGACCCAGGTCGACAAGGCTTTTCTCCGCTACACGCCTAAGCAGGGGCTCGAAGTAACGCCGGAATTTACTGTGACCGGTGTGAAGAATCACTTCGCCAAACATTGCGCGGCCTGTGGATGGGACTATGCGAAGGCTGTCCGCGAAGTGCAGTGAGACTTCAACTTGATAAAGGGGTGCGAGGAAGTGGCCAGTTAATCATCCAGCCAGCAAGTGAAAGTCCTAGCAGGTTGCTGAAAAATTCCCTTGTAGCGGCGCTCTGTGAGCGTCGTCGTTTAGCAAGTGATTGAATTTCGGCGGTCATAGACCGCCGCCATACCCCGCTCTTTGGTCGACCGAGTTCTTCAGCAACCTCCTAGTCATGGAGAAACTATGTTTTGCAACTATTGCGGTAAACCCAACCCGACGGTGCTGCCTTCTGTAGCTTTTGTGGAAAAGGCATTGGACAAGCATCATCGGCGAATCTCTTCCTCGAGCCAGCGAAAGTTTAAGGCCGGCGCCGGAGCGACTTCCAGCCCCTCCACAGATTGTCGATACGGCATCTGCAATTGCCAGCGGTGGGACCCTCACTCAAAACGCACGGGCGGAGTTTGTCGCTGGACTTACCAGTGAGGTACGGCGCAAAATTGAAGAAAAGCCTTACATTTGGGCTGGTGTCACTTTCATCGCCGCCGTGGTGGTGTTGGCAGGAATAAACAAGGTCCTGGCGTTGGTAGTGGCCGTCGTCGGAGCTGTCATTGTTTTTACCTTGGTAAAGAACTCCCTGGAAAGGCAGTATCTGCATCCCATTGCGACCTACAGCGACCAAATGCTGGTCACTCGCTACAATGAAATGAAAGCGGACCGCCGAGCGGCGGGCACACGCGCTGCCATTTGGTGGGCCGTGATTCTGATCATTGGAGTCATCTTATTTCTCCTTTGGGCCTCCGCTCATAGGCCCTCTTGACTGCCTCATAACGGGGTTTCCGGCTGAATGGGCTGAGAGGAGGAAAATTGTTTTGTAATTACTGTGGCGCCCCTAATCCGGACGATGCCTCATTTTGCAATCGTTGTGGGAAAGCCGTTATCAAGCCCCCAGCCACGGAATCCGAACCCCCCGAATCTTCCCAAAAAGCGGCCACACCGGCTCCGCAGGAAACTGCACCCGTGGCTGCAACTAGACAGCCCCCTGCAACTTCAGGGTCTCCCGAAAGAGCCCGCCTTCTCCTGGGCCACTCGCTTACGATTGATTCTTTGGCGTTCAGCCCCGATGGGCGCTGGCTGGCATCGGCCAGTATCGACAAGACCGCTCGCCTCTGGGATACTTTCCAGGGGCAAGAGCTGAGAAGCTTTACCGCACCCTTGAACTTTGTTGCGGCTGAGTTCAGTCCGGATGGGCACTGGCTGGCTTTGGCCGCCACCAGCGAATCCTCATCCGACAGGCCTACCCCGCTCAAGAACTCCATTACGTTGTGGGATTCGACGGCCCCAAGCGTCATTCGCAGTCTGGCGGGGCACGAAGGACCTGTCTATTTTGTCAAGTTCAGTCCCGATGGGCGCTGGTTGCTTCCACCAATGGATCCTCGCGCATTTATCTCTGGGACGTCGCCGGAGGACAAGATCACCAAGGTCTTCAAGCATGGCTGGCTCCGTTCCAAGATGCTCGGCGGGACGAGGGAGCTTCCGAAGCTTTCAGTCCCGACAGCCGATCTTTGCCACCAGAGCCTGGCCCGTGACGCTGTGGGATGTTGCGACGGACAAGAAGCACAAATGCTTGGGCAGGAGACTCCGCTAGTCACGTGACGATGTACATTGGCTTTACCCCCGATGGCCGATCATTAGTAGAAGCCAGTGGCAGCGGCAAAATCCGGATCTGGGATATTGCGAGCGGGACTGAAGCCCGGGTGCTACACTCTCCCCCGAAGCAGAGCGGTGTCACTTACGTCCTCCGCTGCGCGGCGCTCAGCCCGGATGGGAAATTCCTGGCGGTTTCGACTTATTCGAGTGCGGAACCCTCTGAAACAAGGAACCGGGTAATGCTTTGGGACGTAACAGCGGGTCGTCCTCTGGGCGGGGTTGTCGCCGATTCTCTGGCACTGGCATTCTCTCCGGATGGTCAATGGCTCGCCCTCGGACACATACAATACGGAGGGGGTCAGATACGGATTTACCGAACATCCGAATTGCGATCGGCTCAGTCGTAGCCGGGGCCGTTGGTCCCGACACTAGGGCCAGGTGCACGGCTGATTCTGTAGACGCAGTCTGTGACCACCGAATTGCAATGAATTAGGAATCGCCGACGCTCATAGAGCGCCGCTACAACAGCCTTACTGGAAAAATACTCCCAAAATTGCGAAGACCAAAAGTCTCATTTGGACAGGCTTAGCCAACGACCGGCTACACGGCGAATGCCGTTTACGGATTCTGGTGGAACGCACGATCCTCGCACCTCCAGAGGAGCGCGCGGAGAGCCCTCGCTCCACCGTAGGTCCAAACATTTAGAGAGCGGTCGCCGCATCTGCCTCTGCGACATGGATATTTACAGGGACACACCTTCAATCTGAGGAGATCCCCCAGAGGGGATCAACTTGAGTAGCCAGGGGTTGCGCGCCAGCGCAACCCCTGGAATTGACGCCAACCCGACCTGACCCTGAAGGGGTCGATTGGAATGGTGTCTATCCATTCAACCCCTTGGGGGGTTGATTCGGGGACCAAGAATTTACGAGGCAGCGAAAGGAAAGTCCGAAGAAACTTGAGTCTGCTAAAGTGGGCTTGCTCGACAGGATGCCAGCAAGCTGGCATCGGAAGAAAGCGGGAGCAAGCTCCCGCACTCCATAAGAAGCAACAATGTCTTATCGAATGCTTCATGAAAGGCAATAGCAGCATCTAACCTAGGAGAGAAAGTCTTTACGAGGAGGCGCCATGTTCAAGGCATTACCGACGGTCTTCGCTGTGCTGCTCAAGGGTACCTTGATCGTGTCAACGCTTCAGGCTATGGAGATTGAGAAGTTCGACAAGATGGCGTTGCCAGACCAGAAGGAATACTTCCTCGAGCTATTAGACGGCGCTCAAAAAGTTCTGCGGGACGAGGGACATGGTGATCTGGCCGAAAAGGTGGCCAAGCTTTTTACGACTAACGCTCCGGGAAGCAACATCTCGATTGGGACGTCACAGTTTTTCATTGCTTTGGCAAAGGCACGCGTAGCAGATCTGGAACGGCTCAAGAAAACCAACAGCGTCAAGACTCGAAGTTGAACATGCGATGATTTTGACTCTGAAGAAGAATGGCATCGAACTACCCAAAACCTTCATGAGTGTGATGAACGACTTCAAGCCCAAACATCCTTCGAGAGAGGAAAAGATGCAATGAACTGCCAGGAATACCATCGCTGCAAAGTGCTCCTTTCACTGGTTGCGATTGCAGTCATTGCAGTGTTCACCATGCCGCTAATAGTCGCAGCCATGGAGATATGGAAATTCGACAAAATGACAGGTCCGGATCAGGATGAATACATTCTCATTCTGGTGCAGGTTCGCAAAAGTTCTTAAAAGATGCAGGGCGTCCGGATGACGCAGCAAAGATTCACAAACTTTTCACGACCAATGCTGAGAATGGCATCTCGATTGGTATGAACAAATTTATGATGTATTTAGCCCTTGTCCGAAAGACTGACGCAGATCGACTTTACCGAAAATCCAGGTGCGACCCGCTTGGAAGCAGAACATGTAATGTATATCATGCTCAAACATGAGGATATCGTATTACCAAAGAACTTTATGACCGTGGGCAAGGATTTCAAGCCGAAGCATCCACCAAAAGAAGAGAAGAAATGATTGCAGAGGTCTTATGAGTTGCCCGCTTTGGTGAAGCCAGCTTGCTGGCGGTAAGCTGCGACTATCTGGCGGGCCAAATATGAGGGATAAGGTCCCCCTTCAACGACTGACTACCCAGCCTCAGGCATGAAGCGCAGCAAGCTGCCGCTGTCGGTAGAGTCAGAGCTGAAAGCGTGAGCAAGCTCCCGGCACTCCAAATGAAGGCTGCGAACAAACTCACTCGCCAGGCCCTTGGCGATCTTGGCGTCCTTAGCGGTTCCTGGTTCCGGGTCTTGACAATACGAGTGTGCTCGCTCCATTGGGTGGCTGTGCTTTCCTACATGGAGTTGCAATCCAAAACATCAGATGTCTCTACAAGCTGATCGCTGTCCCCAACGCCTCTAAAAATTTCGCCAGCCAGGCAGGATGGGCCGGCCAAGCCGGCGCGGTAATCAAATTCTCATCCTTTATGGCTTGATCGAGGGAAATATTCATATATTGCCCTCCCGCCCGATCAATCTCAGGAGCCACTGCCGGATAGGCACTGACTTGTTTTCCTTCGACGACGCCGGCTGCCGTCAAAATCTGGGCGCCATGACAAATTGAGGCAATCGGTTTCTTCGCCCTGGCGAAGTGTTGCACAACCTCCAATACCTTAGGATTCAGCCGCAAATATTCAGGGGCTCTTCCTCCCGGAATCATCAACGCATCATAGCTTTCTAGATTGATCTCATCAAAGGTGGCATTGAGCGCAAACTGGTGTCCGGGTTTTTCGCTGTAGGTTTGATCTCCTTCGAAATCATGGATCGCGGTTCGAACCTTTTCTCCCGTTTTCTTGCCCGGGCAGACGGCGTGGACCTGGTGTCCGATCATCAACAGAGCTTGAAACGGAACCATCACTTCGTAGTCCTCCACATAATCCCCTACCAGCATTAAAATGAGTTTTTGGGACATAAAGAATTCCTCTTCGGGAAATTTTGAATCACTTCACAACACCCCCGCACCTTCCAATGTGTTCCGGCTCACTCACCGCTTTGTTGCAGGAGTTTGGTCACCAAAGCCGTCCACCCGGTTTGATGATTAGCCCCCAACCCTGCCCCGTTGTCGCCGTGAAAATATTCATAAAACAAGACCAGGTCCTTCCAGTGCGGATCAGTCCGGAACTTTTCAACACCTCCATGAACCGGCCGGGAGCCATCTTCTCCGCGAAGGAAGAGGCGGTTCAGCCGATGGGAAATCTCGGCGGCTACTTCCCAGAGCGTCCTCATCTTTCCCGAGCCCGTGGGACACTCAACTTTATACTCGTTGCCCAGATAGTGGTGGAATTTCTGCAGGGACTCAATCAAGAGATAATTAACTGGAAACCAGACGGGGCCCCGCCAATTCGAGTTTCCTCCAAATAACATCGAGGTGGACTCGGCAGGCTCATAGTCGACCCGGTGCACATGCCCGTCGAGATGGAGCATATACGGCTGGTCCCGATGAAAACGGGAGAGGGCTCGAATGCCGTAGGGAGAGAAACTCATTCTCATCCAGCATCACCTTCAAAATGCGGCGCAGCCGTTCTCGGCCAACAATCGAGAGCAGGCGCCGCTCACCTACGCCGGGCCGGCGCATCGACGCCAGGTTGGTCGTCAAATCTCGGCGATAAGTAGTAAACCACTCCAGACGCCGCTTGAAGCCGGGAAGGCGGTTCAACATTTCGGGCTCCAAGGTTTCGACGGCAAACAGAGGAATCAATCCAACCATGGAGCGAACCTTGAGCGGGCAATTGTTCCCTTCGGAAAGGTGGAGCACATCATAAAAGAAGCCATCGTCTTCATCCCACATTTCAATGCCATCCTGTCCGCGATGGTTCATGGCGTATGCGATGTAGACGAAGTGTTCCCAAAACTTGCTGGCCACATCCTCATAGGCGCTGTCTTCGTGGGCCAGTTCCATGGCGATAGCCAGCAGATTCAGGGCATACATGGCCATCCACCCGGTGCAGTCTGATTGTTCGATATGCCCCCCTGTCGGCAATGGCGCACTCCGATCAAAGACTCCGATATTGTCGAGCCCCAGAAATCCGCCTTGAAAAATGTTTTTTCCTTCGGCGTCCTTCCGATTCACCCACCAGGTAAAATTCAGCAACAGCTTCTGAAAAATTCGCTCCAGAAACTGCAGATCCCCTTTCCCTTTCCTTTTTTTTTCCACTTTGTAAACGCGCCATGCAGCCCAGGCATGGACGGGCGGGTTCACATCGCTGAAAGTCCATTCGTAAGCAGGGATCTGTCCATTGGGATGCATATACCATTCACGCAACATTAAGATCAGCTGGTCCTTGGCGAATTCGGAATCCACCAGGGCCAACGGAACACAGTGGAAAGCCAGGTCCCAGGCTGCATACCACGGGTACTCCCATTTGTCCGGCATGGAGATCACGTCGGCGTTGTAAAGGTGCGTCCACTCATGATTTCGCCCCTCCCAGCGTTCGGGCGGAGGAGAAGGTTGACCGTCGTCGCCTTTCAACCAGTCCGTGACCACATAGTGATAAAACTGTTTGGACCAGAGCAGCCCCGCAAATCCCTGGCGCATGACTTGGTTGGCGTCGTGGGATAAGCCAGCCGGGATGACCGTCCGATAGAAGCTTTCGGCTTCCTCCTGGCGCAGGGCAAAGATTCGCTCAAAATCTTCGCCAAGCAAAGAGTTCTGGGGAAGCGAGAGATCCCGTGGAGAGAACCGAAGCCGCACAGTCACTGCCTCACCCGGCTTGAGGGACAAGGGGTAATAGGCTGCCACTTTCGTTCCCGTTTGAGACGGATTGACGGCTTCCTTTACCCCGTTCACCACATAGTCATTGATTCCATCCTTGGTATAACCCGAGCCGTTCGATATCCCAAAGAGCCGGCGGCGGTTGGTTTCATTCTCAGTAAACAACAACTCCGGATACCCCTCACAGTAAAGGTAACGCTCTCCCATCGCCGGGTGACTGGCGAGCACGGCGGCGAGAGAAGAACCAGCCAGTTTGGTGAGGGTGGGCTTGGGGTCCTCATGACTCCAACTCCAGGTGTTGCGAAACCACAAGGTGGGAAGCAGGCAAAGCGGCGCTGTCTCGGGGCCACGATTCCATGCCGTGATCCTGACGAGAATATCCTCGACGCCTCCTTTCGCATACTCGACAAACACGTCGAAATAACGGTTTTCATCAAAGATTCCTGTATCCATCAGCTCGAATTCAGGACTCTCCCGATCGCGACGCCTGTTTTCCTCGACGAGCCGAGAATAGGGAAAGGCCGCTTGAGGATACTTGTACAGAAATTTCATGTAGGAATGGGTGGGGGTGCTGTCGAGATAGAAGTAGCATTCCTTCACATCTTCCCCATGATTTCCTTCTGTCCCCGTCAGCCCGAATAGACGCTCTTTGAGGATGGGGTCTTTCTGGTTCCAAAGGGCAAGCGCCAAACAGATATACTGGTGTCGATCACAAATTCCCGCCAACCCGTCTTCATTCCAGCGATAAGCCCTCGAGCGGGCCTCATCGTGGGGAAAATAATTCCAGGCGTCTCCGCTGGCGCTGTAATCTTCCCGAACCGTCCCCCAAGCTCGTTCGCTAAGGTAAGGCCCCCAGCGCTTCCAGTGCTCCTTCCGTTCTTCAGAAGCCAATATTCGTTTTTCTTCTTCTGTCACCGGCAAGTCTCCTTGGAATTCACTTCAGGTCCGAAGTCGATGGGGGAACTAAAGCAATGGAATGGGGCCTAAGCCGAAAGAAACACCAGCAGAAACAAGAAATCCTGAGGGAGTTACCAGTTCCCTCAGGATTTCAAAGAACAACCCCGTAGTGGTTGTTTGCAATCATCGATTCCACCCGGAACCTCTTAAGCAATGCCGGGCCGGAATTCGCCTACTTGCCTTTCATGATCACGCCGCAAGCAATGCGATTGCCGGCATTGCCTGTTGGGTCGGTGACATCATCGTCGGCCTTCTCGTGAATAATGATCGCCGTGCCCCCTTCGTGGAACAAGGAGTTGGTTCCCGAGGTTAAGGTCACGCGCTTGTTAAGAAGCATGATTTTTCCTTTGCCATTTTTCCCGACCGTGAAAGTTGGCAAATCTCCGGCATGCGGCCCGGATGGATTCTTCAATCCGTGTTTCATGCTTTGCGGGTTGAGATGCCCCCCAGCCGATTTGAAATCAGGGGGCTCGCATTTGCCTACGGTGTGAATATGGAAGGCATGCGGACCCGGCGGGAGGTTAAACACTTTGAGCGAAACATCCAGTCCATCGAGGGCTTGTTTGAAGGTGACTGTCCCTACCTTCTGGCCCTTGGCGTCGTGCAGTTCCGCCTTGGCCGACTTGGGGGCCTTCTCGGCGGCTGTCAGCGAACTGGCGAGAAACAAGAGAATTCCGATCGGGGTTAAATACCTGGTCATGCGTTCCCTCCTTTAGGGTGTCTGACGAAATGGTAAATATCTTCCTTCTGTAGGAGTCGAATCCTCATTGGTGGTTTCAAGCAACCCAGATTGCCAGACTGGGGCACATCGTTTCCGGGAAGAGCCCTCATTATTTACCTATCCTCGCGTGCGAGTCAAACAGGAACTGGCAATGCTGCAATTTCTCATCCGGTTGATATCATTGCAGACGATTAATTGTCCACGCGAGACAAAAAACTCAGCCAAATCCCGAATGGTTTGTTCTATCATGCTACACCGGCGCTCATAGAGCGCCGCTACAACAGCAGCTAATTCTGTAGCGGCGGTCTCTGACCGCCGAATCCCGAGCAGTTCGTTCTGTCACGCTGCACCGGCGCTCATAGAGCGCCGCTACAACAGCAACTAATTCTGTAGCGGCGGTCTGTGACCGCCGAATCCCGAGCAGTTCGTTCTGTCACGCTACACCGGCGCTCATGGAGCGCTGCTACAATTGGTTTTTGAGCAAACTGCTAAGGATGAACTTGAAGTCAGAAGCAATAAAGTCAGCGAAGGAAGGAGAGCCCGGAAAGACGATCTACTACGGCTGGACAAATCTGGTCCTGGCAGCCCTGGCCATGGTCGGCACGTTGCCCGGCAGGACTCAGGGACTAGGCTTGGTCACGGAACCGCTCCTGGCCGATCTCCGGATAGGCCGCGTTGCCTTTGCCAAAGTGAATCTCTGGGCGACTCTGATTGGCGCCGCTTTTTGTCTCCCTTGCGGCAAATTGACAGATCGATTTGGCTCACGGGCAGTCTTGACGGGGGTCCTGCTCGCCCTGGGAGTGACTGTCCTGGTCATGAGTTACGGTACTTCCCTGCCCGGCCTGTGGATCACCGTCACCTTGAGCCGCGGATTTGGCCAAAGCGCTCTTTCAGTCGTGAGCCTGGCTTTGGTCGGCAAGTGGTTTGCACGACGGTTGAATATGGCAATGGGGGCCTATGCATTGCTCGTCGGGATAGGTTTCATTACCGCATTTCCGATCGTGGGCCAGGCCGTTCTGAAATTTGGTTGGCGCATTGCCTGGTTTAGAGTGGGGATGGTGCTGGTCGCCATCCTGACCCCGTTATCCTTGCTTTTCGTGCGCAACAATCCGGAGGAACACGGACTACAACTCGACGGGATCAGCGGCACGGGCAACACCGGGTTGAAGGATCTGACCTTGTGGCAAGCCTTGCGAAGCCAGGCCTTCTGGATCTTTGCTCTCTCCAGTTCGATCTTCGGGCTGGTTTATTCCGGGATTGCGCTGTTCAACCAGTCGATTTTGGAGCAACGCGGTTTTGATGCCCGTACTTACCACGTCGTCCTGGTTGTCAGTACGCTGGTGGGGCTTCTGGCCAACTTCGGCGGGGGCTGGCTGGCTTCGCGCTGGCAGATCCGGCGGCTGATGGGAGTGGGAATGGCTTTGCTGGCAGCGGCGGTTGCTTCGCTTCCTTTGGTTCGCACTTACGCGCAGGTGATGCTTTACAGCGTGGCCATGGGCATGTCAGGCGGCGTCGTCACGGTGGTCTTTTTCTCGGTCTGGGCGCAAGTCTTCGGACGAAGCCAACTGGGCCGCATCCAGGGCGCAGCGCAAATGCTGACGGTAATCGCCTCGGCCGTGGGACCCTTGCTTTTGGCCGAGGCCCTCCAGCGCACGGGTTCGTACGATCGGATGTTTTATGCGCTCGCCATTGTTATTGTTCTGCTCGGAATCGCCTCATGGTGGGTGGCCTTGCCTTCCCGGGAAAAAACAGCTGCTCCTGTCACTTCCGGCTCGAGAGTACCGTCTCTATGAACGATCGCGCGCTCTTACGAATTTGGGTCCTGCTCCCAGTCATTGGGATTCTGTTGGCCGGCTGTTCTAAGAAACCGGTGACCTTGAATGAAGCCGAGAGAAACCGGGGTTTTGAGCAAATGATGACGGGCGCTACCCTCGTGGGGCATTCGGCCAGAACCGGGCAGGACGGGATTTCTGGCGAAGAGCGTTACGCCATCGATAAAGTCTCAAAACTTCCAGGAGACATGTGGATTTTTCAGGCACGGTTGAAGTATGGATCGCACGAGATCCCGGTACCGATTCCTCTGCAGATTCAATGGGCAGGAGACACGCCTGTCATCACCATGACCGACGTCACCATTCCGGGGCTGGGGACTTATACGGCACGAGTTCTTCTTTACCGCGATCAGTACGCAGGGACGTGGAGCAGTGGGTCCGTCAGCGGCCAGTTATTTGGCAAAATTGTTTGCGAGCGACAATAGTAGTGTCTTGTCATTATCCTCCTCAAGCGGTGAAAGACAAAAAATGACAAACGTTGAATCTTCGCATGAAAACGTGGAATTGAAAAAGCTGGTGCAGATTGGAATTGTTGTAAAGGACTTGGAACAGACGACCCGGATGCTGACCAGTCTGTTCGGTATTGGTCCATTCCAATTCATTGAATGGCCGAACCGCCCGGATGCCAAGTATTTCTTTCGCGGAAAAGAGGAACCTATCAAATACCGTCAGGCTTTTGTACAGGTGGGGCCGGTGGAGCTGGAGTTCATTCAACCTCTGGAAGGGACGCGCAATGCTTACTGGGAGTTTTTGAATGAAAAGGGAGGTGGCATCCACCATATTCTCTTTGAAGTGGATGACATGGATGCGGTGACGGGCGCTCTGGCGAAGCAAGGGGTTGAGGTCCTGCAAGCTGGGACCGGGATCCGGCCGGGGACGCGGTGGGCACTTCTGGACACGCAGGATTTGGTGGGACTTCTGGTGGAACTGCGGCATCGAGTCCCCGGGTGTGACGGCACCTCGATTTCGAAGGTGGCACCATAGAGATGTCTATGGCGTCAAACGGGCGGTTTTGGACGGCCCCTGGTAAGAAGGGTCACATCCTAGAGTGCGATTCTGCCGCTCAACCCAACACTTTGGAGGATAGGAATAAGCTATCGGCTCCTCTCTCCCCAACGTGGCAGAGAACTAAATGACCTACCGGCTTCCCCACCCTGTCACAAGAGAGAACACAAAAACCATTGGCTCCCCTCGCCCCAACGCGGGAGAGGGGTTGGGGGGGAGGGGGCCCGCTGCGTCTTTGATCATTGAACCTTTTGACGAAATACCTCCAGACGAGCAGGAAACTATGCACCGTTGAGATAAGCCTTTATCATAATTTACGTCACAAATACACCACCCAACTATGAAAAAACCATCGATAACCCTCCGTCGTCAGTAACACCATATAGGCATTGTCTCGATGGTACAATTCTGCTTTCGGGAGGCCTCGCATGTTTCAGCTTCGACTTGTCACCATGGTGTTCGCTCTTGTCGGCGTAGCAGTGGGGCAGTCAGTGAGAATTGATGAACATGCCTCCAAGGTCGTGCTGAACGGGAAGACCTACGACGTAGCCTTGATCGGTAACTCCTCCGCGGCTCTACAGGCCGCCATTCTCAGATTGGGAATCCTGGCCCCGGGCGGAAGCGAGATCGCGACCTCCTCTTCACCGATACGATTGATGGCTGGCGCAAATAAGCTGTCTGCCTCGGTCACATTATCCGACCTTCCGAAGAGGAGTGATGACCTGCTTTGGTATCGGCTGACTTACAGTGTCAGTGCGAATGGGTCTGAATTGGCGCACGGGATTTTAGCGCTCTTTGAATCCGTAAGGGATTTCTCGCTGCATGTTTCGGCTCCTCCGCTGGTCCAGCCAGGAAAGAAATTCTTTGTTCGCGTGCAGACGAGTCATCCGGTCCTTGGCCGCGCTATTGGCGGCGTGGCAATCGGGGCACAAGTTCGCGAGAGCGCTGGGAAAACTGCCTTAGTGTCCGAAGCGGGGAACACGGACTCCAATGGTTATTTAGTGCTTTCGCTGTCACTGCCTGCCACTCATGTAGCCGGCGACCTTGAGCTTGTGGTTGAGGCTCGAAATGGAGGAACAAAGAGGAACGCAAGAAACGATTTGAAGGTCGGTTCACCCAGCCGAATCCTCGTCCAATCGGATAAACCTCTGTATCAGCCTGGACAGACACTACACATTCGCGCCTTGATCTTTGGTGACGAACGCCGAGCACTCGCAGCGAAGAAGATCTATCTCCAAGTCGAGGATGAAGACGGAACTGTCGTATATCGGGAGGAACGGACCTCATCCAAATTTGGCGTAATAGCGGCCGATTGGACGATTCCTGACCGTATCAAGCTTGGTGACTATCGCATTCGTGCCAAAACCTATCCAGGCCGATTCGTAGATTCAGACCATGATTCTGACGATGAAGACACTCCGATGTTAGCGGCCGCGGACGAGAAGTCCGTGAGGATCAGCCGCTACGAGTTACCCACGTTTGTCGTCAATGCAAAACCAGACCGGAGCTATTACCTTCTGGAGCAAAAAGCGTCCATTGAGGTCAGTGCATCATTTCTGTTCGGCAAACCCGTGCCTAAAGCTGCGGTGGAAATTACTCGGCTACAAGCTCGTTCATGGAATTTTGCCAAGCAGAAGTGGGAAGTGGATGAAGAGGAACCGATTACAGGGACCACAGATGAACAAGGCAGGTTTCGCACAACGCTCGATCTCTCAGAGCACGGAGCAGAGCTGGAGGAGTATTCCCGTCGCAAGTTTCGAGATCTCACTTACACGGCATACGTAACTGATCCATCTTCGGGGCGCACCGAGGAACGGCGCTTTGACGTGCGCGTCACGAAATATCCAATCCACGTGTATTACGTCTCGCAGGGCTCATCGCGACGCGGGTTGCCCAATGAGTTTTTCGTTTCAACGTCCTATGCCGATGGCACACCGGCACAGTGCGAAGTCGAAATCCAAACGATTACAGCCGACGGGTCTGGCGATCGTATCCTCGCCAATGTGCGCACGAACCGTTATGGAGTCGCTCGTGTGCGTAACCCAAGAGCACCATTTGTGGACGAAGGCAGGGAGTTCCCGCTAATTCTTGTCGCTCGTGACCGAAAGGGTGCAACTGGCATCTCAAAGGAAAGCCTATGGCCGGAACGTGATGCGCACTTTCTCCAGGTAGTGACCAAAAAAACCATACTCGCCCCTGAAGAACCGATCGAGGCTGACATTTATTCTGATTCCGACGGCGAAATCGTTGTCGAACTTGCCAACCAATCGAAGGTCCTGCGCAGTTTTACCGTCCGGCTACGACATCGGTGGGCGATGATCAGAATCCCCCACAGCAGTGAGTTCGAAGGGCAATTGGCCTTACGGTGTTCAACATGGAGCGTGATGGCTAGGGGCGGTTATGGAAGCTTTTCTTCGCGCTCTGTCATCTACCCTAAAAACCGCGATCTCAAACTCGCCATTCACCTTGATCGAAATGAATACCGACCGGGTCAAGACGCCGCCGCAACTGTGCAAGTGAGAACAGCCGCAGGTTCCGTAATTCCGAGTGTAATTGGTGCGGTCATTTTTGACAAAGCCGTCGAAGAACGTGCCCGAATCGATCAGGACCTTCGCAATCCGTTTGGGTTCGGCTATTACGGCGGATGGTGGTATCCGGGCGAAGCAAAGCTTGCAAATCTGACACGCGCGGACCTGGATCGGGTGGATACAAATAATCCTGTTGCCGAAGACCTTGACGTCGCGGCGGATTTTCTGTTGAACGCCCACAGCTATGGATGGGAGGCCTACTCGCCTGTCTTTGGAGACGAGTACGACAGTACATCGGCTGCTGAAGTTTACAAAAGTCAAATTGACAGGACACTACTACCGTTATTTTCTGCGCTGGATCAAGATCACAAAGAATCTGGAACTTTGCCTCGAAATCGACAGGAGCTTGACGCGCTATTACAGCGACATCAACTGGTTTGGTCCGAATTCAAGGACCCCTGGGGTTCTAACTTTGTTCCCAAGTACAGTGTGCAGCGCTACGACTACGTGCTCGATTTGTACAGCCCCGGGGCTGACAAACGCTGTGACACTGATGACGATTTCAATGTCGCCCGCCGCAGCATGAAATTCTATGAGGCGACGGAAAGACAAGTAACCAAAGCGCTAGAGGAATATCACCTGAAGAACGGAGGCTTCGTCCGCGACTTATCATCGCTGAGAACAGCGCTATCCGACCGCGGTGTCGATCTCTCCAAGCTCGTCGATCCTTGGGGGAATCCTTACCTTTTCGAATTCGGAATCGACCGGGCAATGTACACAGTCACTGCAAAGGCACGGGGAGAAGAGGGCAAACCTGGAACCGAGTATGCGGTGGGGACTTCCGCAATTGACTATTTTGCGGAAGCGCGTTCTGCAATTGCACGGGTGCTTCCAGGCAAGATGCAAGCTGCTGACAAGCTGCCCGGTAGCGCAGACGATTTCAAGGCGCTGCTTTTGCCTGAAGTTCAACTCGATGATCTGCGCGACCCCTACGGGCAAACTTATTTGGTAAGGATTTTTGCGGTAGCACGCTATAGCGATCGTCGGGTACAAAACAACCAACAGGTCAAAACGGACCCGATTACGGTTTGGAATCGCCTCATCAAGATCCGCAGTATGGGTAAAGACACCATCCCAGACACTGACGACGACTTTGATGTGGCCGTGTTTTCGTCCGTCCTCTCCGAAGTAACAGTTACAGGCAAGGCTTCTCCGCCCAGAATCCAAATGCTCTTCACCGGCAACAATGGCGGGATCAGTGGGCTCGTCACCGACCCGTCCGGAGCCGTAGTTGTAAATACGAAGGTTGTTGCTATCAATGCGATTACCAGTACCGAATCCCAAACCATTACGGACTCAAGCGGGAGATACTTGATCAGCAATCTTCCACCGGGTGTATGACGTTTCCTGGTGCAGGCTGCTGGATTCATGAAAACAACCCTGCGAGGAATCATCGTTCTCGCCCAAGAGGTGGTAGAAGTGAATGCCATGCTGCGAGTAGCCACCGGGTGAAACGGTGGAAGTCTCGGCTGCACCAGAGGTGATGAGTACCTTTGCATCGGAATGGGCTCGGCCGTCAACAAGCGGGCCACTACCGATCTGGCACAACAGGCTACGGTCACTCCACGTCTGGCAGAGAATACTTTCCAGAAACGCTACCTGCGCCCATTGAGACTGACCGCAACGGGCGAGCGCAAAATCCGCTGGAAGTTCGCTGACAATCTGACGACCTGAAAACTTCTGATCGCATCACCCTGGACGGCAGATTGGCGACGATCAATAAAGAAATTAAGAGTTTTCAACCCTTTTTGTTGGTTACGATCCTCCCAAGGTGCTGACGCTTAGAGACCATATTTCCTTACCTGTCGTGATTCGAATTACACGGAGAAGCCGGAGCGAGTAAAAGTCGAGATGCCCTCCGCAGGCTGGTTTCCTGACTGACATCAATGGCTCCTCAAGAGGCATCACTTTCCCCAGGCGGTAGCGAAACTGATTTTCCCCTTCGAGGCCATCGCGACTATCGTAGCGGGCAAACAGCGCGTGATTGCCACTGGCTCTACCGTGGCCGATGCCATTGAACGCAGCGTGATGGTCCATCCGCAGGGTGCTGAGCTCACACAAACCGACGGGCGTATTGTAAGCGGCGACGCGCATTGGGATTTCGACATCCCAGCCGAAGCTATTCCGGGTTCGATTCGTGCCGATCTCAAGATCTATCCTCGACCTGCTCGCCCACGTCGCTGAAGCACTGGAAGGAATGCTCCAGCGGCCATGGGGATGGCGAACAGAATATTTCATCAACCTATCCGAGCGTTCTTCTCTTGAAATTTGGAAAGAAAGCAAGCTCTCGCTCGGTCCGCTGCATGATCGGGCAAATGCGCTATGTCGCGCTTGGCTATACGCGATCAAGATGACATTAACGAGAATGGTGCTGTCACTTATTGGGGACGTGGCGAACCTGACCTCGCGCTGACAGCGTATGCAGTGCGCTTTCTTCACGACGCGGCAGAATTTGCGCCGGTGGATCGAGACATTCTTGAGCGCGCTCGCCAATGGCTATTTCGGTAACAAAAGGCTGATGGCATGGTCGCACATCGATGGTATGCTAACTCACCGGTCGAGGATGCCATTCTGACGGCTTATCGCGCGCATTCTGGCCGCCACTGGCCGCCAGATCAGGAAGGAAAAGAATGCCGTCGTTGAAGATGCCGCGATCCAACGTGCTTCCGACAATGTGGCGATCGCCACAAATAACTATACCGACTCCTATCTCCTTGCAAGCTACGGATTGGCGGAAGTGATTTACAGGATATCCAAATGCCACAGAAAATGTTCTGGGAAATTGCGGGTAGCGGTCAAGACTGAACGCGCCGGGAACTACTGGGAACTGCAGACAAATACTCCGTTTTACGGCTGGGGACACGCCGGCAGAGTCGAAACGACCGCACTGGCGGTTCAACTGTTGCATCAGAGGGGCCAGCCAGAAGATCGCACGTTGGTGAATCGCGGATTCGAATTCCTGATATAAAAAGACCGCTTTGGGACCTGGTATTCGACGCAAAACGACAGCGGGAATGTCTCGGGAAGCCTTGTTATTGTTGGCCTCACGGGAAATAATGAAGCCAGACTTCTCTTAGGCTGACTGTGAACGGCTCTTATGCTCTGCCAATAAACGGGTCAAGTAGCCTTGCCTGCAGGTGCTGGATATTACTTCTCTTACGCATCCCGGCAAAAACACTGTCGAAATTTCCGGTGGAAATGGAACGGCCAGCAGCGCACAGACGGTCACGGAATATTACGTTCACGGGAACTCTCCGCTGGCCGCTCCCGAAATCAGGACCACTTAAACTCGATGTGGATGCAACAGTACCCATCTCCGTTCGCTGTGGCAACTTCCGCGCTGTTCGGTTGAACGAATCGGCTTCGCGGGTCAGCGGGATGATGATCGCCGAAATAGGGATTCCTCCTGAGTCGATGTCGACCGCGAAGGATTACAGAAACAGATGAGTGAGGGCGGCTGGGAGCTGGTCGCCGTTGTTCTCCGGATCGGATTGTTGAATTTCACGTTGCCGCGAGCTGCGCACAAAGTTCGCGCGAGTTTCATATCCAGAACGCAAACGATGCGCAAAGCAGCGCCGCACAAGCTTTTGATTACAACCCTGATGGGAGCGTATTCATCTCTCCCGACCGCTTTATCGTGGAGGACCATTCACTTGCAGCAGGGCGATAGTTTCGTGAAGCTGGAAATCTGATATTGGCAGGATGCTACCAAGTCGGACTAAACGCTTTTCGACTGAGTGTTTCGGGGAGTTTAAGTAGCCTTTGCGCCAGGGTAGCTTGCAAGAAATTCGTCTCTGAGGCAAGGTTACGTCACAATTCACGTGACAACCACCCCACCCACCCGTGAAATAAACATCGCAAACCCCGGAGTCGTATAGGTGTATCGGGATCCTTGCACAATAAAAGATGTTTGATACCCAGATAAGGCCAGTTAATTCACAATGGGAGAGGTGCCAAATCTTTTGGAAAAATCAAGAAATTTCGATCTGCGCGAATTGTGAATAAAGCTACCTAATTGTTGTAACTCCGCCACGGTTGCCGTTTGTGTCTAGTAGTAAAGGAAACAAGCTCGCTTCCTTTAGTTCACACTTAGCATAAACGAGCAAATCCAAAGCCATTTCCTACCATATCTCCATTCGTCCAATCGACCTTGAAATTTGACAATTTAACATACCTTGCACTATTGCTTGAAAAATACTTTGACTTTTCAATGTCGATTCAAATTTGCTCAGAGCATCTGACTTGTAAGATCTAATGCTTTATTGAATTACAACAGGTAATTTCATCTTTTCCAGCCGTTGCTGCAGTACAATTTTGCATCAAAATACATCGTCCCTAACCACTTTAACTTAAAGTACTGTATGGTCATGCTAAGTTTATGCTCACTGATCTCGCCGCAATACAAATGTCAAGATTTTCCACCTTCCTTTCAGAGCCTCTAAGCCATAGTCACTCCCGCTGTAACAAAGCACGCACAAACAGATATGGTACCAGAAATCAGCAGTCATGTAAGTTATTTGTCCTGATCCTGATATTCAAGTGAGCCTCCAAACAGGCTTGATCAATCTTCCCGCAGAATGGCGCAGAATGGGGTCAGATCTCAACATTAGATTCTTCTGCAAGATCCCAATACTGAGAGAATAAGAAAAAATGTCTTGGGTTCCGCACAGCGCAAGAAATGAACTTTTTTTCTAATTCGAGGTTCTAAAGGGGGAGAGAAATTCTTAAGCTTCGAAGGGATTGGTCGGGGCGAGAGACGGAACCTCCGACCCCTGCGCCCAAGGCAGGTGCGCTACTGCGGCTGCGCTACGCCCCGACGGTTTTGTTGAAACAGCGGACCATGGTACTTGATCGAACAAAGACTGTCAGCGAATTCCCCCAACCCCTGCCTCCAGATGTTCGGTGTGCGCTCTTGCCTTGGTCTTTTTCCTGGCCCTGCTCCAACCCCAGTTTCAACAACGACCCCTGAAGACAAGCCCTTGTGTGAAGGGATGCTGCGATGGTTGATGCTCCTTCTCCGGATGATAATTCTGCCACCGTTTTTCCAGAGCAGGGACCCAAAAGATTCGATCATGGCCAAAGCCCCTCTGGCTTCCCCTTTGCCTTTGTGATGGTTCCTTTCCAAGAGCGCAAAATTCCGCCAGGATGCCCTGCCGGCCATGCCATCGAAGAAACGCGCCGACTGGCTGTGTTTCCAACTCTGTATCCGAAAGGCCTTCTCGATAGCGGTCCTCATCCGTGGCAGTAGGGTCGAACAACCGTGCGGAATGACCCCGGCTGCCTTCCCAACGCGTTGACTTCCAGCCCTGAATCATCGGCTACATTAACCAGTTCGAGAACCGGCTATAGTCAACGCCTTCGCCGCGTTGCACGTTATCCCCATCTTCTGGAGCAATCGGATTTCTGCCAAGTTCTTCCAGTCCCACGGGAGCCGTGAAAAACGGCAAAGTACCGAGAAAGGCCGCCATTTCTTGAGTTTACCGACGGTGGTTATAATCAGCAGAGTGGCCGCGGTAGAAGAGCCAGACATATCAGCTCAGCCTGCAGGCTTCCAGAGAGATCAGCCCTCACGGAGATTTACAAAGGAGGGCGCCGTGTCTACGGACTGGTGAGGCTCAGTTGGCGGGATTTCAATGCCACTTCCTCCCGCCTCACCATTGGACAAGTTTCTTTTGAGAATGTACTCGACCAGCTGTTTGATCCCGCAAGACGCCAGGGTCAATGAGCCATCGAGGACACCTCAGCGAAAGGCCTGGCTGCAGCTCAACTCTTCGACTCAGGTCTCCTGGCCAGTTTGCACGAGGTTCATATCCACCTGGGCGTGGAACTTCTTCATAACGGATCCGGAATAATGAATTCCGCTCCTCCACATATCCCCACGCTGGTGGTGAAGGCAATGCGAAGTCTTTGGGAGGAACTTTTTCCAATACCTTTCCGGCGGACGAGCTTTTGCAGAGCCAGTCCCAAAGCGACAAACCCCTCCGTGATTGAGGCGGTACGCGTTCCTCCATACCGGCATCGATCACGTCGCAATCCCACCCATAACGTGCGCTCTCCGAGTTCTTCATGCAGGTGATGACCGCGCGATCGCCCAAATCACTCGAATCTCCAGTGTGCGACCTGAAGGCTTACCTTTGCGGGTCATGAACAGTTCAGCCTTGAGCAGGAAGCATTCCATATTCACTGGTGACTCCAGCTCGCCTTTGTCTTCCAAAAAGCGGACGGTATTTTCGACGCTTACCGTGCAAATCACACGGGTGTTCTCATCGTGATCAGTACGGTTTCATCCGCATTTTTGATGTAGTAGGGTTGGATATCCACTTTTTCGAAGCTGGCTTAGCGCCCGCCATCCAAAACGCATAAAATTCTTCCTGTATCCAGATGTCTTTTGACTGCTCGTATCGATGACGGGAACTTTCGGTCGTCACAAATCTAATGTCCAATCTTTTCGGGGTTATTGCACAACGCAACCATCATTGCGGCCGGTTTTGAATCCGGCTTCATTGTACTCGACTAGCCCAAAATCTCCTGCAGATCAAATCTTTCCGGCTCCTCCCACTTCGGGTCCCTGACCGATCTGAAGCATGGTCTGTAGACCTCGCCGAAACGGAAGCCAGAGAAGCAATCGAAAGGTCCTCGGTCAGCGGATGGCTGATGTCAATATGTCCCGCCAAGGTCTCCACCTCACTCCCTTCAATCAGGATTTGCACCGTCTTCACGCGCGCCACATTCTGCGCCAGCGAATTGACGAGGGAATAGATCGACGCCAGCTCTGGAGCAATTCCCCCGGGGTGATTCACCGAGACTTCGCGGGTCAAGTCGACGACGGCGAGCCCGTCCTTGAGGATGAAGAGTTCGCGCAATTTTGTTTCGGACGGCAAAGCCGGGGCGTAGCCCGGCCCCGGCCCCTTGATCAGCTCGGCCACAATCTGTTTGGCTTCCACGGCATTCGACTCGGCGCTGCGAATTTCACGCTCCACCGGCACGAGCTGGCCGCCTTTTTCCGGAGAAGGGAAAAATAACTTCACCCGCTTGAGGGGAGCCGATTCCGGAATGACGGGTTCGGTTGCCAGGTAGGGGCGCACCGGTTCGGCGGGCCGCTGCACAAGATCCTGGATGCGCTTGCGCAAATCGTAGTAGAACGAAACTCCAATCAGCGTGATGATCAAAAGAGCAATGAGTCCAAACTTAATATGGCGGGGCATAATTAAGGGCTTGCCTGCTGAGCATGAAATTTTTCCACCGCAACCGAGATCGTCGCGGCCACCAGATTTTGAAACGCATTCCGACTGACCTTCTCTTTGAAATCGGTTGAGCTGGCGTCCCCGATTTCAATCATCACGGCCGGCATAGCCAATGGCATGAGCAGACGAAGAGGCGCCTGCCGGGGACGGATGGAACTGTTTCCCCCATTCAGGGATCGATTCATTTCCTGCTGGATCATTTCAGCCAGCCGTTCACTTCTTGCAAGACTTCGCAGCTGGGACTGGTCCCAGGGTACAAACAGGGGCTCGACCACGGCCTTCAGCGGGTTTGCTTCCGCTCCCGTCTCCAGGAGACTGGGTTTCAAGGTATAGGCGTAGCTCAAAGCTTCTTCTCCGCCGTTGTTGTTCCCGATGTGGAGGCTGACAAAGAGATCGGAACGAGGCTCATTGGCTTCCGCGGCCCGCTCTTCGAGCGTCAATCCCTGATCCTCGGTCCGGGTGAGCTCCACATTAATCCCCAACCGGGATTGCAGTGCCCACCGCAGTTTCTTGCCGATCGCCAAGGTGACATCCTTCTCCAGGAGATTTTCCTTAATGACTATGCCTCGATCCGGCCCCCCATGACCCGCATCAATCGTCAGGTGTTCCCATTTGGACGTGTCTTTGCGAGCCGGGATTTGAAACGGTTCGGGCGGGGGATTCTCTTTGGACTCGCCGGTGGAGATTTCCTGCGGCCGCAACTGGAGCAGATAGACATTTTGAGCTTCGAAATGCGACAAGCGGGTTTGAATGCCTTTGCTCTTCAACTGGATGGATAGCGCATTGACTCCCTGGGAGGAATCCAGATCGATCGAGCCGATCAGCGAATCTTCATAGTGAAAATCCTTCCTGGAAAATTCAACGCGATTCTCACCAAAGGACAGGACAATTCGCGTCTCTTCCTGCCTCATTTCCATCTGCAGAGGAGACGCCAATTGGACAGTGACCAAGGTCCCTTGCTCATTCACGACGGCGCTGACTGTGATCTTGGTGGATTTTTTCCCCCACCAGGACGGCGGCTCGACCGAAGTCAGCGTCGCTTCGAAAGCCGGAAGAAACCGGTGAAGAACGGGATGGCCTGAATCCAGCATGACGCCAACCCCCAGCCAAAGCAAGGCGGCCAGAAAATCGGATCAACGGGGTGCTCGCTTACGGAAATTCAGAGGTATAGAATAGAAAAGAATTGAACCCGCGCATGGACATGGTCCTGTGCCTCGTCGTGTCTTTGATTATTAACAAATGCTGACGGATAAACACCAAAGTCTCCCGCCACATGCCGTCCAATCCATCGCTTCAAGTCGAGAATAGTGCGACAAATTCCTGAGGCGATTTTCCGATAGCCTGCATTGGCTTCCTCATCCTGCTCTGAACGAGGTGGATCACTCATGAAACATAAAGAACGTCTCCTCACCGCCATCAATCATGAAGAACCCGATCGTGTCCCGCTGTGTGCCTGGTATACCCCGGAGGCCGAAAAGCGTCTGCTCCGTCATTTAGGGGTCGATTCCACCGAGACCGAAACCTACAAGTCTGCCGGAGGCCCTCTCCCCATCTTGATGGATCATGATTTCCTGATTTCGACAGTCCCTGTACGGGGTATTATGCCAACTCCGCCAGGCTGTACAAGGATGAGTGGGGGATTGGCTGGAAATGGATCGAGCATGTGTCCAGCGGAGCGTTCACTGAAATTGCCGAACACCCTCTGGCCAACATCAACGACCCGGCGGAATTCACGATGCCCGATTTTTCCAATGAGGATCGCTATGACGGCGTGCGCAAGCTCATTGCGCAAGAGCAAGAAGCGGGAAGACGGCGAAAAGCGCTACAAGTACGGTGCTGGCGTGGGGGCAGAAGAACGGCAGACATGGGCGGCTGGCCTCGGTACCCTTGAGCTGGCCTGCGCCTTCTGGTGGGGGATGAAACGGTTCTGGCCGACTCGTCTCGAACAAAGATTTCGCTCACGCTTATCTGGACAAATTGATGGGTTGGATTCGCACGGCCGGGAGAAAATTCGCCGAACTCGGCGTGGACATCATCTGGATCGGAGATGACTTCGGCACGCAAAACCGCATGCTTTTGTCGCCCAAGATTTTCCGGGAATTCTTTAAACCGCGCTATGCGGCTCTGTTCGCAGAGTGGAAGAGCATCAATCCCCAGGTAAAAATTCGCTTTCACACTGATGGCTATGTCATCCCATCATCCCGGATTTCATTGAGATTGGGCTGGACATCCTCAACCCCATCCAGCCCAACCATAATCTGGCCCGCATCAAGAAGGAATTTGAAACCATCTCACTCTTGGGAACCATCGACATCCAAGAAGTGCTCCCGCCCGACACCGGAAGAAGTCGCTGGAGAGGTCAAACTGGTGCCTTCGACGGGAGGCGGCGGCGGATTGATCATCGCGCCGGCAATAACATCCAGTTTTTTCCTCCTTCTCTCTCTTTTTTTTCTCCCTCCTTTTCTCTTCTTCTCTTCTTCTCTGGACGTTCCCATTCAGAATGTGCTTAATTTTTACGAGACGGCGCAAAACCTTCGAGTATCCGCTCCAGTTGGGGAACTGAAAAACGTCCGTAGCGGCGCCTATGAGCGCCGCCATTGAGGAGACGGGACGCTCCTGTCCCGCTGGAAATCACCCGCTGCGAGGCGCGCGCCCCCAGCAAAATTCAGTCTGCTTTCCGCCTTTCGGCGGTCATAGACCAAGCATGTCCGAATTGATCGGCCGGCTTGACAGCATTGGTCGTTGTCTCGCCTCTACCGGGACCATTGGTCCCGGCTGCAGCTGCAACAACCCACCCCTTCCGCCGCAGGACTCCGCTCCGGCGGAGAGGAATTCCTGAACTTCGCATGGGTGGGTGGCTTGGCAGAGTTCATCGAAAGGCGTTCAAGGTAGCCGCGATTGCCGATCTTGCTCCGGCAATCGCAGGATTGCATTCATAAATTATTGGCGAAAGACCCGCGATTGAAGGTCCAAAATCAACCTTCAATCGCGGCTACCAGCTATAAGCGTCGGTGTGGCGTGATTAAACGAACCGCTCGGGATTCGGCGGTCATAGACCGCCGCTACAGAATTGGCTGGGGTTGTGTCTCGGCGCTCTATGAGCGCCGGGGTGGCGTGATGAGTCAAACCCTTCGGGATTCGGCGGTCATTGACTGCCGCTATAGCTGCTAAGGACGAATGATGGTGGAGGCGGCGGGAGTCGAACCCGCGTCCGAAAATACTCAGCGAGAAGAATCTACATGCGTATCCGATTCATATTGATTCACAACCTGACATAGAGAACCGGCAAGAATGCCAAATTGCTAGTCCAGTGAGTTTCGCCAGTCGTTCCCGGACCGTTCCAACCGGCTATCCTGTTAGTCGACGCCCCACATTCCCTGCACAGGCACCAGTGAAGGAGACGGCTGCCTAATTAGGCAGCTAGTGCTAATTCTTGATCAGCAGTTAAGTTTAGTTCCATCTTTTTAACGAGGATATGGTCCTCGGCACGCATCTTCAGCCCTGTAATCCCGTCGAAACCGTTTCGCCCCCGGGACCAAAGCTTCTCTTGCATTATAGGGAGCCATTCATTAGAGTGTCAAGGGGAGGGGTGCCCCACCCCCCTGAATTTTCTTTACAACTAATTCTAAAGAAAAACCCTTAAATTACCGTTTGGTAAGTTCGAAAGCCAATCGATGATGGCAACGCCGCTATCTTATACATCACGATTGGGTTCATTGAATCGCTTGAGGATTCATCCATTTGAAAGGTCGACAAGATCTAAAGAATTAAAGGAAAAGACGATTCATTCCTGCGGTCAGGAAGGGAGATAGGCTGTCGATGGAAAACGAAAATTTTAGAGAAGATAAATTCCGGGAGATTTTGCAAAAGACGATCACGAACCGGGTTTCGACGGTGGGGAAGGATCTGATCGAGTTTCGCACCAGCTTCCAACAGTCTGCCCAGACAATCATCGACCATGTCAGCCAGATCCTGAATACGGTTGAGGATGAGTTGCTTCTGGATCTCAGAAACGAAATCGCCACCATCGAATCCGGAATGAGGGGCAAGGTCGAAGGGGAACTCCGCGGTCAATTGGAGAATGAACTTCGCCAGAAAATGGAAGCAGAATGGCAACCGCGTCTGGGGATAGCCAAAGAGAGTGGAATCCACGACGCCGAAGAAAAGCTCCAATCCAAGATGGAGATTCTAAACAATGCCCTGCACGAGGTGAGCCTCCAGAACAGCCAGGTGGAGATTTTGACAAGCTATCTGGATAAAGCTTCCCTGTTTGCTTCCCGGGTAGCCCTCTTCGTCATGAAATCCGGCAATCTTCTGGGCTGGCAGGCTCGGGGCTTTGAAGGCGATTTCAACAATGCGTCCATCAAGTCGGTGATTTTCCTTCCCGAGCATAGCAACATTCTGCGTCACGCCGCGGAAAGCCGCCAGCCGTTCACGGGAACGACCAGCAGCAATCCGGAGACATTGGAACTGGTATCCCGATTCGGACCCATGGCTCCCGAAATCATGTGTGCCTTGCCACTGGTGGTGCGGGATAAGGCGGTGGCCGTGCTCTACGCGGATTCCGGTGTTGGGGCCACGCATCATCTCGATGAGCACGCTTTAAAGATTGTGTCCACAGTGGTGAGTTTGACTGTTGAATTGAGCAGTGCCCGGACCAAGCTGGGAGTTAAACCGGCTGAGGGTGCTCCGCATAAGGCGGTGGCTTCTGAAAGGGCCGCCGAGGAAGGCGAAGTTTCCCGCACGGCAAGACCCAGCTTCGAATCACCAGTGATGCCTCCGGCCGAAACTCTGCATCACGAAGCGCCACTGGTGGAGCACGTCCACACGACTCCCCCTCCGGCTCCTGAAGTTGAAGAAGAGATCGCCGCGGCACCGGTTGCGCCGGCTCCTCCTCCGGTCCAAGCTCCGGCTCCGGAAATTGCGGCCCAGCCACAGGCGGGAATTCCGACCTATGCTCCCTTTTCACCGGACCATCTCAGTGCCGACGAACAGAAACTTCACAATGATGCCAGGCGCTTCGCCCGGCTGCTTGTTTCCGAAATTAAGCTCTATAATGAGCAGAAGGTTCATGCGGGTCGGAGAGACAAGAATCTCTACCTGATTTTGCGCGATGACATTGACAAGAGCCGGGAGATGTATGACAAGCGAGTGTCCCCGGACGTTGCCGCCAAAGTCGATTATTTCCACGATGAACTCGTGAAGATCCTGGCGGAAAATGAGCCTTCGTCGCTCGGAGCCGAATGCCCCGGCCCAGTGATTTTGGCCCGACATTAAACGTTCCTCCCAAGCACCTGCACGAAACACTTGCAGGCTTCCCCATGCTGCCCTACTATTGGCGCGACATTGTGAAGGAGGGAACAGACCCTCTCGAATCCGGGGATTCGGTCTCTTCCCGGGTGTTGGCCTTCACTCAACTCAGCTTTTGAATGGAAAATGCGTGTGCACTCTGGGTTCCCCAAGGATCTGAATCAACTTCGCCGGGTGCCGACCCAACGAGCTTTATTCAGACGGTCCTGCCTCTTCCTCCTGTTTGCCGTTTGCTTTTATCTCCAGCCTCATTTCGCCGCAGCTCCCCAGGTGAATCTGGAGCAAAAGTTCGAAGGGCTCTGCCGCGACTTTCGCCAGAAACCCGGACCGGCAACTCGAGCGCGATTGCTGGAATTTTGCAAGACTCCCGCCGCCCAGGATTGGGCAGGTTTGGGATACTTTCTGGTCGGCTATCAAGCTTTCGATCAAGATCAGTTGGAATCGGCCAGCCATTATTTTTCCCTGGCTTCCAAAGAGAAAGTGACGATCGCAGACTATGTCCTTTTTTATTGGGCCTCGTCGCTGAATCAGCAGGACCAGAAAAAGCCAAGCCAGGAAAAATTAGAATCTTTATTTAAGAATTACCCAGCCAGTTCGTTATCAGGGCGAGCCAGGAAACTCTACTGGGAAAACGCTCTCGGTCTGAATACTCCCCAAATCATCCTCGACTCCATTTCCAAAATGGCTGATTTGGAGTCCAATCCAGAAGCGCTCTATTACCAGGCGCAAGCCTTGGATCAAATCGGTCAGCCGCAATCGGCTTTGAGGAATTACAGCCGGCTCCATTTTCTCTACCCCTTCTACCCGGAGGCAGAGTCTGTCGCCGCGAAACGCGCCCGTCTGCTTCAGGAGGAGGCCAACTTAACTGAGCAAGTTCCCAAGGAATGGAGGATCTCCAGGATCGAGGCACTCCTGGCGGCCAAACGGTACAGAGATTTATCGAAGGACCTCCCCCCGTTGGCCCAAGCAGACCCCGCCTTCAGCGGCACATTTCGGTTCCAGTATTGGCAGGGGACCGCCCAGTTCGGAACGGGAAAGTATTACGAGACGATCCAGACTCTAAGTCCGTGGGCAGAGCCCCCGTCGGAAGAAGCCGCGCAAGCAGGATTCCTGATTGCCGAATGTTATCGAAAGCTCGAAAACTACTCACAATTCAAAGCGCAGGTGGAAAAGATGGAGCGGGGGTTTCCCAACTCCCATTGGCTGGAGGAAGCCTACTTCAGCATCGGCAACTTCAATCTCGTCAAACGGAACCTGGAGGAAGCCGTCTTCTATTATCAAAAGATTGTCACACAGTTTCCGGACGGCAAGCGCACCAAGGATGCTCTGTGGAGGATCGCCTGGCAGCAATATCGACAAAAGAATTACCAACGAGCACTGGAGCTTTTTCTGGACCACCTCAACCGCTTTCGCGATTCGGAGTATCGATTGGGGGCCATGTATTGGTCGGCGCGCTGTCAGGAACTATTGGGAAAGACCTTGGAAGCCCGAGCTCTGTATCAGGAATGCATCCAGCGATTCCCGCATCACTACTATGGCCAGATGGCCCAAAAACGGCTGGAGCTATTGAAACAAGGGGACACCCCCGCTACCGCCACTCCCGCCCCAGCCCAGTCTCAAAGTCAGGAAAATTCGGTCAATGCGATGCTTTCGAGTCAAAACCTGGTCGAGGGGTGGCCGCGCATCAAGGCCTTCGCGTTAATGCAGCTGTACGATCTTGCGGCTAAAGAACTGGCGAACTCGCCTGCCTATGGATCCTCTCCGGCCATCGACTTTCAGGTGGCGCGATTCTTTTATCTCGACAAAAACTTTTCCGCTTCCATCCAGCGCCTGCGCCGGCTCCTTCCCAATTTCACTGAATTGGCCTACGGCGCCCTGCCGGGAGAGCTTTGGCAGATGCTCTACCCCGTCCATTTCCAGCCAACCATTACACAGGAAGCCCAGCACCAGCAGGTCGATCCCTATCTGGTATTGGCCTTGATCCGGCAGGAATCCATGTTTAACCCGCGTGCCATCTCCGCCGCCAATGCCCATGGTCTCATGCAGCTTTTGCCGTCGACTGCGAGGAAGCTTGCACGGGAAGCCAAGATGCGAAGGCCCACCACTTCAGGTTTACTGAACCCCGATTTGAATATTCGCCTGGGAACCCGTTATCTGGCGGATCTTTTGAAGCAATTCGGCGGCGAGGAAGACAAAGCTCTGGCGAGTTACAATGCCGGGGAACGGCGAGTGGAATCGTGGCTCAGCGAAGGAGGCTATACCGACGAGGCGGAATTCGTCGAGAACATCCCGTTCAGTGAAACCCGCAACTACGTCAAGATCATCTATCGAAACTATTGGTTTTATCGAAAGCTTTATTCCGGCGGCAACCTTGCCACCCCGTAAGCCTGCCTTCCATCCACCGGATGCTCCGTGAAACCGGAACGCCGCCGGGAATCAGATCAACCGTCTGTCCGCCCGCCTGCGGCCTACCGCTTTGACAAGACCAGGGCAGATCGGTCAGAATTCAGTCTCCTGAAGCAGCCAAAGGCCATGGCATGAAACAACTCATCTCCGCGAAACCCTTGCAGTTTACTGAATCCGTCATTCGTGAAATGACACGTCAGGCCCTGATCTATGGCGCGGTCAATCTATCGCAAGGGTTTCCGGATTTCCCTGCCCCGCGCCTCATCAAAGAGGCAGCTATTCAGGCCATCCAGAACGATATCAATCAGTACAGCATTACCTGGGGGGCACCGAATCTGCGCGAGGCCATCGCCGAGCGGCTCGGGAATTTGACCGGACTTCGCTTCGACCCACAGAGTGAAGTCACCGTGTGCTGTGGTTCGACCGAAGGGATGATTGCTTCGCTTCTGGCCATCATCAACCCGGGCGACGAGGTCATCATCTTCGAACCCTTTTACGAAAACTATAATCCGGATGCCATTCTTTCGGGCGCAACCCGACGCTACGTCAAGCTCAGACCTCCCGATTGGAGCTTCGATCCGTTGGAGCTGGCGTCTGCCTTTAATGCCAAAACCAAAGCCATCATCATCAATACGCCCAACAATCCAACGGGAAAGGTGTTCCGCCAAGAGGAGTTGGAGCAGATTGCCACGCTCTGTCAGAAATGGGAGGCGCTGGCCATCACCGACGAGATCTACGACCACATCCTCTACGACGATTCCGTGCATGTGCGCCTGCTGACGTTGGACGGGATGCGGGACCGTACGATCACGGTGAACAGCTTGTCGAAAACATTCAGCGTCACGGGCTGGCGAGTGGGCTACGTCGTCGCCTCGCCGGTACTGAGCAATGCCATCCGTAAAGTGCATGACTTCTTGACGGTGGGAGCGGCCCATCCATTGCAAGAGGCGGGGGCCATTGCCTTGCGCTCTGGAAAGGACTATTACGAAGAACTCCGCAATCAATATAAGGCACGACGCGACTTAACGCTCGAGATTCTGGGCAAGGCGGGGTTTGATTGTTTCGTTCCCCAAGGCGCCTATTACATCATGACCTCCATTGAGCGCTTCGGATTCCCCGACGATATGCAGTTCGCCGACCATCTGGTGCGCGAGATTGGCGTGGCTTCGGTTCCTGGAAGCAGTTTCTATCACGAGTCTGGCGATGGCAAACAGCAGGTGCGATTTTGCTTTTGCAAAAAGGACGAAACTCTTCAGGAGGCAGGACGGCGATTGCAGAGGCTGCGAGCGCTTCGTTGAAGACGGCCCAGCTTGAATATTCCAGAAATCCCACCGGGCAGGCATTTTGATTCAAAGCACAAACACAATGGGTTGACGGTCTTGGAACCGATCTAAAACTGGACAGGGACCTTATGGGCGGCGCGGCGCGCTTTGGATCGTTCTGACCCAGTCAGGTTTTTGGGTTCGGCCGTCCATTTCAGAAAGTCAAAATCACACCCTTCATCGGCTTGAAGAATATGTTCGACAAATAGCTTGCCGTACCCACGATCATAATGCGGCGCGGGAGGCTCCCATGTTTTCAACCGCCGCTCGATCTCCTCCTCGGGAACCAGGAGATTTAATTGTCGCCGCGCAACATCCAGCTGAATCAAGTCCCCATTTTGGACAATCGCCAGCGGACCTCCGAGCGCGGCTTCGGGACAAATGTGAAGGACGGCAGTTCCATAGCTTGTCCCGCTCATCCGCGCATCGCTGATACGCACCATGTCTTCCACGCCTTCTTTAAGCAACTTGGCGGGGATAGGCAGGTTTCCCCATTCAGGCATCCCCGGTGCTCCAATGGGTCCGCCATGTTTCAAGACAAAACGGAATCTGCGTCGACGTCCAGATTCGGATCGTCAGGCGGGCCTTCAAATCGTCGTGATCTTCAAACACCACCGCCCGGCCCGTATGCTGCATGAGTTTGGGGGAAGCGGCGCTCTGCTTGAGAACAACTCCCGGGCGCCAGATTGCCATAGAGAATCACCGTGCCGCCCTCCGGCCGGATGGGGTCAGACATGGGGCGAATCACCTCTGGCCGATGGCACTCGGCGTGGCGAATGTTCTCGGCTACCGACTTCCCGGTCACGGTGAGCACCTCCGTGTGCAGCAATGGCTCAATGGCCTTCATGACAGCCGGGATTCCCCCGGCATAGAAGAAATCCTCCATCAGGTACTTTCCAGAAGGCCGTACATTCGCGAGGAAAGGTGTCGTGCGCGAGATTTCATCAAACAAGGTCAGGGGAAGCTCTATCCCCAGCCGCCCTGCAAAAGCTACCAGGTGAATGATGGCGTTGGTCGAGCCCCCGATGGCCATGTTGACCCGAATGGCATTTTCCAGGGCTTTACGGGTCAAGATATTTGTCGGGCAGAGGTTTTCGGCAACCATTTGGACAATGCGAGCGCCGCTTTGCTCGGCGACCGCATAACGACGGGAGTCCGCAGCGGGAATGCTGGCACAGCCGGTCAGGGTCATCCCCAACGCCTCAACAATGCTGGTCATCGTCGAGGCCGTCCCCATCGTCATGCAATGCCCCGCACTGCGTGACATGCAGCTTTCGATTTCACAGAATTCCTCTTCACTGATCCGCCCGGCCCGCAATTCGTCCCAAAAATGCCAGACATCCGAGCCCGAACCGATCTCCTGAGTTTTCCACATTCCTTTAAGCATGGGTCCGCCAGTCACCATGATGGCCGGCAGATCCGCACTGATTGCCCCCATGAGCTGGGCAGGAGTCGTCTTGTCACAGCCGCAAAGCAATACCACCCCATCCAGGGGGTTGGCCCGAATCGATTCCTCAACATCCATGGCCATCAAATTCCTGAACATCATTGTGGAAGGCCGCATGTAGGGCTCTCCCAGCGAAATGGTCGGGAATTCGAGGGGGAACCCGCCAGCCATCCAAACACCGCGTTTCACGGCCTCAGCCACTTGCCGCAGGTGCGCGTTGCAGTTGGTCAATTCACTCCAGGAGTTGCAAATTCCAATCACTGGCTTATTCTGAAACACCGCACCACTAAACCCTTCCGTGCGCATCCAGGATCGATGGATGAATCCTAATTTGTCGTTGCGGCCGAACCAATCAGCACTCCGCAGTTTCTTCCCATTCAACATTCCGGCACCTCAAGATTGATAGTCATCACGGCGAAACAAAAGGTTTTACCATAACATAAAAAAAATAAAAGTCTAAGGTCCCGAAAGTCGTGGATAAAGAGTCGAAGGTCTAAGGTCTAAGGTCTAAAGTCGAAGGGCGTGGATAAAGAGTCCAAGGTCTAAGGTCCCAAAGTCCAAAGACTGAGAATTCGAAAGTAAGAATCTCACGATGGCAGATATTCTTCTGGCCTATACAGCAAAATAGTCCAACTCTCCCGTGCCTTGGATCTTGGACTTTGGACTTTAGACTTTCGACGTTTGACCTTGAACTTTTGACTTTAGACCTTCCCGACTTTTGGTCCTGTGTTCTATAATCCATCCGAATCGAGTCTACTCCAGAGGCGGGCATTTTCCGATGAGCATAGTCGCTGACGATGTGATGGCGATTGTCTTGGGCGGGGGCAAGGGGAACGGCTTTACCCACTCACCCAGTACCGATCCAAACCCACCCAGTCACCCCTGGCTGGCAAGTATCGAATCGTCGACATTCCCTCAGCAACTGCATCAACTCGAACATCCGCAAAATCTTTGTGCTCACCCAATTCAATTCAGCCTCCTTAAACCGCCACCTGGCCCGGACGTATCGATTTTTTGACAATTTCTCCCGGGAGGGTTTTGTGAACTCATTGGCAGCGGAACAGACTCCGGAAAATCAGAACTGAGTTTCAGAGGGAACGGCCGACGCAGTGCGGCAAAGCATTCGTCACTTCTCGGATATCGATGCGTCCCATGTGCTGATTCTCTCTGGCGATCAGCACACCAGATGGACTTTCAAAGATCCTTCAGTTTCACTTCCGGAGCCGGGCCGACATTTACGGTTTCGACAATTCCCCTTCCCGTCCACTCGCCATCGGGCCTCTGGATTCGGCATCCTCAAGACTCACGCGACGACAATCAAGTTGACATTCACTTCCACGAAAAACCCGGGGAGAGGACCTTGGACGGATTGGAAAGTCAGCTCAGCGTCACTTCGATCGCTGATCAATTTCGAGGAGGAGCCTATCTCGCCTCCATGGAATTTGGCCATTTCGCTGAAAAGCAGATGCTGATAGAGGTTCTGAATTCCACGCTGGAACGCGATTTCGGGAAACACGTCATCCCCGAATCCCTTGCGTCCACAAGTATCCGGGTGATGGAGTTGCGCTTTTTCGGCTACTGGACCGACATCGGAACGATCCGGTCATTTTACGAAGCCAATCTGGATCTCACCTCAACGCTTCCCAAATTTAATTTCTATAGTTTCCCGTTATCCTATTTATACAAGGGCCGCCTGCTGCCGGGCTCCAAAGTCAATGACTGCAAACTTCATCAATGCGTCATCTCAGACGGCTGCTTTCTTGACGGAGCCGATATCCGGCGGCATTCCATTATTGGACTGCGGAGCCGTATTAGTGCGGAACGACCATTTCCAATTCCTACATTATGGGCGCCGACTATTACGAAACCGTGGAAGAGATCATGGTGGAATGTACGGAATGGACAGCCCAATATCGGGATTGGGATCAATGTCGAAATCAAAGAGCACGCCATTATCGACAAGAATGCACGGATCGGAAATGACGTGAAGATTATTAATGCGCAGGGAATGGAGTATTTCGACAGTCCAAATTATTACGTCCGGGATCATATCACGGTGATCCCGAGCGCCGTTCTGCCCAGCGGCACGGTCATTTGATGGCTGGATGCCTCTTCCGGCACTTCACCATGGGAGATGTTCCGGGAAGTCTCGGTCTAGGCGTGGCGGGTGACAACTCAGGACTGGACAGTGCCACTTCCCTGCGGGGGATGCCCTGCCCGGTTCGGTTGGAATCTGCCTGGCTGCTGACCGGTCCCCGTTAAGTTGGCACGCGGGACATGAACAAATTCCCACTCGCTATATTTCGATTTTCCATTAAATGTCTTAATCGATGTTTTCTCGCTGGTGCTGGCGATGATGCCCTAACACCGGAGAAAAAGGGGACCCGCGGACCCGGTCTGGGATTGTCCGTACGGGTTGGAGGTTGTACACCACTTCCCGACGCAGGGTTGCCCATTTGACTGGGCTTTGGCCCAAATGAAGAGGTGGAAGTTGAAGAACCGTAGGATTGGATGAAGATGTCCCCGGGTTGGAGCCACTTTGAGAGGGTGTCCCAAGGTCGAGGGCCCACAAGGACTTGCTCCCGGCGTCAGGCTTAATCCCTGGATCGAGCCATCGGGACCAATCTTGATGAGTCGCCAGTTAGGGGAATTCGTGATGGGGTCCTTCCACTTCTTTCGCAAGAATCGCGTGTTATTGGAGCTTAAGAGAGCATCCATCGTCGTAGGATAAGTGCCCGGGAATTTTCGCTGCCATAATTCAATGGCCCGCATGAACTGCCTGCCCCGGAAAAGGAGCTCTTCTTCCTGCTCGCGCTGCATGGCTTTCTGCCAGTTGATAACGGCAGCCGTGAGAGTAATGAGCAGAACCGAAGTAAACACGGCAACCACCGCCAGCATATAGCCGCGTTCTCCCCGATGGGCGGGACGGACGGGGGCTTTGGATTTCTGAATGCGAAGAATTTTCTTTGAGCGCTGCGCCACGAAAAACTCCTGCCTAAAAATCCTTCGTTTCCCGCAATCCCAGGTCTACCCGGAGGCAGCCGGGGTCACTGGGTGGTTAAATTAATCTGGCGCCGCAATTTTGAGGATACATCTTCGATTTCCGCCGAACTTTCACCGATCTTCAAAATGCGATATCGACTGGCCAGCAGATCGCCTTCCGAGGCAAAGAATACGGTCTCTCCCTCGGCAAAAAATCCCTGACGCTTTTTCTTCATCGGGTCGAACGCCGTCCCATAGAATTTCAAATTGATGGACACAGGAATCGTTGGCGGCCTGGAGTACCCCGGCACGGGATTGCTGGCTGAGGGAGTTCCCGGGCCCGCAGAAACCGGAGGAGCAGCGTTTCTTCGTCCGCGAGGCCTGCTTTCCGCAACGCTCTGTTCCGGAGCGGCGGCTTCCTGCGAGAACATGTTGCGGGCATTGAGCGGAGTTCCGGGATCAAAATTTTCCAGCCAGTCCAGATGGATGGTGGGATCAATCTCCTGGAATGACGTTTCTTTGCGGCCGCCGGATTTCTTGGGATTCCGCTTCAAATAAATATCTTTCAAATCGAGAACCCCGACCGACTTGGTGGCCTGACTGGATGGAATCCCGCCTGGCGTCTCGTTCGATGGGAAGACCATCCGAAAAAGAGTGAAGCCCAGGACAACCAGGAGTCCCCCCAGAATGAGTAATTGTCTTTTTTTCCGATCCACTTTCATGTCTATACCGGCAGCAAGGTGGAGAGCGTCACATCCAGCCGAATCATCCCCGTTCCTTCACGTTCAGAGACCAGGGCCATGGAATCAATAATGATGAACTTCTCATGGCTCTCCAGGAGATTGAGGAAATTTCGGATATTGGCATAACTTCCTTCTACCGGAAGAGTGATCACCATCCGCTGAAGTCCAAAAGCCGGCTCCGGGTCGAAATGGTAACCGACTCGATTCCGGGTAAGGCCCGCCTCCGCCGAAATCTGGTCCAATTCCATCAGTAATTCCGATGCCATCTTCTTTTTCGGAAACAGGTAATCATCAACAAATTCGCCATAGCGATGGCGGGACTCCGTGAATTTTTTCGACATTTCCCGCAAGGCCTGGACGGTGGCGGTCTGCCGGCTCAATTGAATCCCCATTTGTTCACGGCGCGCCGCTTCTCCGTTGGCCGCTTCGACTTCCTTCCTCACCAGAAAAAAATAAATGGGAAGATTCAACAGCAGAAGTCCCGTCAGCACATAGAGCGTCAATTTTTGAGTCTTAGAACTGAGAGTCATTGTAGAACGCCATCTTTCATCCGTTGGCAATCGGCTTCAACTACCCGCTCCTGAGGATTTCTGAGTCTGTCCGAGATACTTCACGACCACGCCCATTTCTCTACCGACAAACCCGGGATTCTTCGACAGGTCTTCGTACATCGGACTTACTTCGACAAACTTTCCGGAATTCTCCAGATTTGAGACAAACTGGATCATCTCCTGAGTCACCCGCCCCTTGACGATGATTTCAATGACCAGGTCGGAGCCCCGCATTTGAGGCTTGATCGAGGCCAGTTGCAGATTCGGCGGAGTGAGCTTTTCGAGATCGTTTAAAAGCCGGGTCCAGGAAAACGTACGGCGATGGATCAATTGGTTGACGTATTCGACCCGGTCCAGATAATCAGCGCTCTCCGCCGTCTGGAGCGACTGCAAGAGTTTTTCCTGTTCCTTTGCCATCGCCTCCAGCTTCCTTTGATCGGTCGACAGGCTTTCGGCAAAGGCCTTAAGTCGCGCGTGACTAGTCTGGTACTGGGAGTCATTCCAATAAGAGACAATCAACAGAACACCCAATAGCGCTCCCGCGATAAAGTAAAAACGCCGGTTATTCACGAATGGCCGGGTGGAGAGGTTAACGTCGATTCGCATCGCTTCAATCCCTCCCGACAGCCAGACCCAGCGGTGACAAAAGATGAGGTCTGTGAGTTTTTAGTTCCATGTGCAGCGGAGAATGAAAATATTTCGTCAAGTCCAAGGCTTCCACCGGGCTCTTCAAGGCTTCGGAAAGGCTGGAGAACACCGACGCGGGAGCCTCCTGAGAGCAAGCCACGTAGATTTTGGAAAGAGGCTTTGCACTCAGCTTATCCTGAAAGTAAATGACACAAGGATAGAGCTCGTCATAGAGCTCCTGAAACAGGGGCTTGCCAGGTTTGGAGGTCGACGGCACGGAAGCGGGATCTTCGTGCTCCTCCCGCTCGGCATGGCGGAAAAAAGAGATTCGCCCTTCCTGCATGATCAAGGAAGAGACGCTCGTGGCCCCACTCCGCAGCAATAAAACGGATTTTTGTGTTACCTCGGAATCCAGGTGGGCCAACAATTCAAAGGCGGCAAAAGACGACAAGGTCACATAGCCGGCGTGAATTCCCAATCGTTGAAACACCTCTTCGTATTGGCTCAACACTTCGCGGTTGATGCATACCGTCAACAAGGCATGTTTCCCGTCTTCCATCTTCCTTTCCCAATAGGAAAGCTGGGCTTCATCGACATTAAATGGCACTGTCTTTTTCAGTTTCCACCGCAGCAGCTGCTGCTTTTCACTTTCGCTGGAGGGAAGCTTATCCAGGACATGGATCGTGCTCTTTGCCGAGGCATCCGGAATGGCCAGAGACATCCGCATCGGCTTCTGATCAATCTTGGCAAGGGCTGATTTCAGAGCCGTTGCCAGATCGGAGACGGATGAGAGATTGAGCTAAATCAGGGAATCACCAGCCCGGCGGGCAGGGGGACAATAACACCAAAACGTTCGATCACGCGAAGCTGTTTGGCATCCAGGCGAACCAGGGAGATGGCTTGCCGCGAATTTCGCAGGCCACGGCTGGGAGTTTCGGTTCGAAAAACCGTGACATTTTAGTCTTCAAGGCTGACTGAAACATGCTGTCTATACGTAAGGCGGATCCGCCTCTTACTCAATAAAGGTTACCTTGTTGATTTCCCGCATGGTCGAAATCCCCGCAAACACCTTTTCCAGAGCCGATTCACGCAAGAAGGTCATCCCTTCTTCGTGGGCTACACGCTTGATCTCCGAAGCCGGTCGGCGTTCCAGGATCATTTCCCGGATGCGATCGGAAAGGTCCAGCAATTCGTGGATAGCCGTTCGCCCGCGGAAACCGGTCCCACTGCAGTCCAGGCACCCACTCCCCTCATAAAAAGTAAATTCTGCGTACACTTTCGGATCCAAACCCGACTCCTCGAGGACCTGCGGCGCAATCTTGACGGGGCGCTTGCAATTCTCGCAAATCACCCGCACCAGGCGCTGGGCCAGGATGCAGTTCAAGGCCGACACAAAATTATAGGGCTCCACCCCCATGTTCAAGAACCGGCCGAGCACATCCACGACATTGTTGGCGTGAACGGTCGTGAAAACCAGGTGCCCCGTCAAGGCCGACTGGATGGCGATTTGCGCCGTCTCGGCATCCCGAATTTCGCCGACCATGATCTTGTCGGGATCGTGACGCAGAATGGATCTCAGCCCGCGGGCAAAAGTGAGTCCTTTTTTTTCATTCACGGGAATCTGGGTGATTCCCTTGAGCTGATATTCCACCGGATCTTCGATGGTAATAATTTTATGTTCGGAACTCTTGATTTCGGAAATCGCGGCATAGAGCGTCGTCGTCTTGCCGCTTCCGGTCGGTCCGGTCACCAGCACCATACCGTAGGGTTCATTGATATAGCGGCGGAATTTCTTGAGGTCGGCCTCGGAGAACCCCACCACGTCCAGGCTCAACTGGCTGAATTTCTCGCTCATGGCTTCCTTGTCAAGGACGCGGAGCACGGCATCCTCGCCATGAATGGAAGGCATGATGGAAACGCGAAAGTCGATCAATCTCCCTTTATAGCGAACCCGGAAGCGCCCATCCTGCGGAACGCGCCGCTCGGAAATATCGAGTTCCGACATGACCTTGATTCTGGAAATGATCGTGGAGTGATGCTCTTTGGCAATCGGCTGCATGGCATGCTGCAGCACCCCGTCGATCCGGTACTTGATGATGACATCGTTATCTTCCGTTTCAATGTGGATGTCGCTCGCCCGCCGCTCCAGGGCATTGAATATCGTGGAATCCACGAGCCGGATGATCGGACTCTCGCTTTCGCTGGTGAGCCTTTCAATGGAAATGGTCTCTTCCCCGCTCTCATCCTCTTTGATGAGGTCAGGCGTGAAGCCTTCGGTGGCTTCTTCCAGCACCCGCTGGGAAGATTCACTCTTTCTTGAGGATGTCGCCGATTTGGCTTGGTCGCCACTCAGACACGATCTTCTTCCCCAGCAATTCGGCGAGTTCATCGGTCAACAGCAATTCGCTGGGATCCGCAATAGCGATCTCCAGAGACCCGTTGACGCTCTTCAGGGGGACAAAGTTGTAGCGAAACATCAGCTCTGCGGGAATCGTTCGAAACAACTCCGGATCAATGGGAGAATTCCGCAGGTCAATATATTCGCAGCGGTACCGTTCGGAGAGCCGTTTGGCGTTTCGATCTTCTTCTTCCGGATTAATCTTCTGGTCCGGCTTGCCCTGCAGTTTCAGGTCTTGGCTGACACTCATTTTCTGGTTCATACGAAAGTCTCACGTCTGAATCATACTGCTTAAGTTGAAAATCGGTAAATAGAGCGCAATCAAAACAAACGCGACAATGGTCGCCAGGATCACCAGGAGGATGGGTTCAATATAGGTGAATATCTGATTGAGCTTGGTATTCACTTCCTCATCGTAAAAATCAGCCACATGCCGCAGCATCTCGCTCAAAGAGCCTGTCGACTCCCCGACCTGCACCATTTCCACTGCCAGTTCGGGAACAACGGGGGTTGACTCGAAACTCTTCGAGAGCGAATGTCCTTCCCGGACCGAGCCGATCGCCGAGCGCACGGCATTGGTCACCAATCGATTTCCGGTGGAGTCAGCCACAATTTCCAGGGCGTTGACCAGAGGGATTCCTCCCGACAGCAGTGTCGAGAGTGTGCGGCTTAATTGGGAGAATGCAAATTTGTTGATGACGTCTCCGATGATGGGCAATCTCAATTTCAGCGTGTCCAGCGCCATACCGCCTCTGGCACTGCGGCTCCAAAGGCGAACCCCTACCACGAGCCCGGTCAGGATAATGACGCCGGTCATCAGTTGCGAACGGATGGTACGAGAAATGGCGATCAACAGCATCGTCACATCCGGCAGTCTGGCATTGAGTCCTTCGTAAAAGGTCGCGAACTGAGGCACAACCACCGAGAGGAGGTAGGTGACCAACACCACCAGGAGGACCGCCAGAATCAGCGGATACGTCACAGCCGATTTGATTTTGGACCTGGTTGAATCAATCGTCCTCTGATATTCGATGTAACGCCGGATGACTTCTTCCAGGTTGCCGCTTTTCTCACCCGCATAGAGCGAAGCGGTATAAACTTTGGGAAAAACTCCCTGGGCTTCAAAAGCTTCGGAGAGCAGAGCGCCGGATTTAACGCGGGCGGAAATGTCCGTCAGCAAGGCCTGAAAACGGGGATTCTTGACCCGTTGGGTGAGCAGTTCGAGAGATTTCAGAATGGGCAGCCCGGCATGAATGAGAGCCAGAAACTGCTGGTTGTAGATGATGAATTCCGTATTCTTGATTTTCTTGGGGCGGCTCTGGACACCCAACCCCAAGGCGAGAATCCCACCTCTCGCCGAAATGGAATAAACGTAATACCCCTGTTCATTCAAGCGGTGGCGGAGGTCCGATTCAGATGGAGAATTAAAAGTGCCCGTCAGCACCTCTCCATTGCTGGTTGCATAGCGACAGTGAAATTCAGCCATAATAGACAATTGGGGATGAGTTAGGATTCTTCCATGCAGCGGGAGAAACGCAGGCCAATCTTCATTTTAGCCTCGATAGCAGGGGCAACTTGCCGTGTCGGGCCGTGAACGATCTCCCATTCTTCCTACTTATCGGCTATTATCCACCCGAATCCATGCCTGAATCTTTATCATTTTCGAGGACTTCGACACCGGGCGGGATTTTAAAATCAAATAGACTGGATTTAGTCCCCTGGTTTTCCTGGATGTGGGTGAACACGAATTCGCTGGTGGCGCCGTCGATCTCAAAAACGGTAACCCGCTGAAGTTGAAAATGATAGGGGTCAAATTCCATAAGGATTTTGGAAAATTCGTCGATACCTTGCTTAGGGTAGGCATAGATCATCTTGTTTCCGGGGAAGACGGGCTCCAGGTCAGAAGCCCATTCAATTTTGGAAAAATCTCTTTTCAAATTGCCCTTTCCCAGCAGGAACAAGAAGGGGATGCGCTGATCATTACTCTCGCGAACCCTGGTTTTTTGAACCTGGCGCTCCCCCGGAAGGTAGAAGTAGATCACTTTCCCGTTTGAAATAAACAATTTCTCGGTGGGGGTTTTATACTCCCAACGCATCATGCCGGGGCGTCTTAAATAGAGAATTCCGGCTTCTGTCTTTGGCGCTCTCCGGGAGTTTTTGTAATTCTGGAAGAACTCCATTTTAAGATCTTGGACAGAAGCATATCTTTTCTGTAACGATTTGATGGAGTTTTCCAGGTCCGGATCCGTAGTATCTGCAAAGACCCCGATGGAAGCTGCCAGAAAAAAAATGAAGGACAATTTTCGGACCCAGAGAGCCCGTAAGCAAATAACCGATTTCATCGCATGGCGCCCAAAAGGCTTCTGGCAAGAAACAGCGCAGAGGAAGCTCCCTCTCCGTACACTATATCATAACCCTTTCATGATTCCCTCGCGGAGCAATTTGCAGCAAGAGACAAGCAAATGAAGCAAGTATTCATCAAACAAGGCCGTGTGCTGGTGGAGGAAGTTCCCGCTCCCGTCGCTGACGACAATCACCTGCTCGTTGAAGTGGCCTATTCATTGATCAGTTCCGGGACGGAATCCGCCGGAGTCTCGCAGTCCCAGCAATCGATGGTGGGGCGCGCCCTGAAGCAACCCGAGTTGGTGCAGAAACTGGTTCAAAAAGTCGCCCAGGAAGGAATCGCCCGCTCCTGGCAGTCCATTCGCGGCCAATTGGACAGCGGGAATCCGACCGGCTACTCCTGTTCCGGAACCGTGATTCAGGTGGGAAAAAACCTCCAGGGATTTCAGCCGGGAATGCGGGTTTCCTGCGCGGGGGCCGCCAATGCCAACCACGCCGAAATCGTCTCGGTCCCCGCCAACCTTGCAGTGACGATACCCGAAAGATGCGACTTGCGCGACGCAGCCTCCGTCGCTTTGGGCTCGATCGCCCTCCACGGCGTTCGCCAGGCAAAGCCCGGTTTAGGAGAAACCGTCGCCGTCATTGGCTTAGGACTGGTGGGGCAGTTGACAGCGCAACTCCTAACTCTTTCTGGAGTCAGAGTGATTGGAATGGACCTGGTACCCTCTCGAGTGGCCCGCGCCAGAGAACGGGGAATGTATGCGGGAATTGAAATGGAGGGGGATCCCACCGATTCCATCTCTCAGCTCACTGCGGGGCTGGGAGTGGACGCTACGATCATCACGGCCGCGCATCCCGGCAGTGAAATTGTCCAGCAGGCGATGCTGATTACTCGCAAAAAAGGGCGCATCGTTGTAGTAGGTGATGTCGGCCTGGCACTCCAACGTTCTCCCTTTTATGAAAAGGAAATTGAATTTCTCATTTCCTGCTCCTATGGACCGGGACGCTACGACAGCCGTTACGAGAATCAAGGAGTTGATTATCCTGTTGCCTACGTGCGCTGGACGGAAAATCGCAATATGCAGGAGTACCTGAAACTGCTGGCCGAGAAACGTCTGGATTTCGCCGGATTAATCGACAGGGAATTTCCGGTTCACGAGGCGGATAAGGGCTTCCAAGCCTTGCAGGAAGATCATCCCCGCCCTCTGGCTGTCGTCCTGAGCTACCCGAAATCTGACGAGGCAACACTCGCCACCAAATTAAAATCGACCATCCCCGTTTCCCCGCGTGCCAGCCAGAAGGACAAAATCGGGATGGCGGTTATTGGCGCGGGAGGCTTTGCCCGGGGGACCCATTTGCCTAACTTGCGTTCGCTTGAGAAATTCTACAACACTCAAGCCATCGTCTGTCGCCGGGAAGCCAATGCCAGAAATGCCGCCCAACACTTTGGCGCCCGCCTGGCCTCCACCGCCCACGGGAAGTGATCAAGATCCCTCGGTTGACGCCGTCTTGATTTGTACCCGGCATAACAGGCATGCCGATTTGACCCTGCAGGCGCTCCAGGCCGGGAAGCGTCCTGGTTGAAAAGCCGCTGGCTCTTGAGCGGAGTGAACTGGAGAAAATCGAATCATTTTTCGCTTTACGGTCCGCAAAGAATCCGCCTCCTGTGCTGCTGACCGGTTTCAATCGCCGGTTTTCACCTTCGCCCGACAAATCTCTCAATGGATCCAGGACCGCCACAGTCCCATGATGCTCAACTATCGCATCAATGCCGGCTATCTCCGCCGGATCACTGGGTGCACGGTGAGGAGGGCGGCGGACGCAATCGCGGCGAAGCATGCCACATTTATGATCTCTTCGGATTCTTGACAGGACAACCCGTCAAACGCGTTCACGCCCAGCCGATTGCATCGCCTGGCGGGCTGTATAGCCCCTCTGACAACTTTGTCGCCACTCTCAACTTCGCGGATGGATCGGTCGCAACACTTACTTATACGGCCATGGGGGCGAAGGACCACCCCAAGGAACTTCTCGAAATTTATTGCGAAGGCAAGGTCATTGTCATGGAGGATTTCAAGAAACTTTGGCTGAAGGGTGCTCGTTCGGCCCAGCGGGAATCCCGGATAGCCGACAAAGGGCATCGGGAAGAACTGCTGGCCTTTGCTTCAGCCATTCAACGTGGCGGCGAGCCTCCGATCCCGCTTTGGCAGCAAGTGCAGGCGACCCGGATCGCCATCGAAATCGAAGAGCAGATTGCAGGATCCAAGTAAATGTGCGGCATCGTCGGTGCAGTTGTTTTCACTTCCAGTCCCTTCCAAATTGAGGAGCCTTACCTCGTCCGGATGCGGGATACCATGCATTTGCGCGGCCCGGACGGCCAGGGGGCTTGGATTTCTCCCAACCGCAAAGTCGGCTTGGGGCATCGCCGCCTCTCTATCATCGATCTCTCCGACGCCGCCTCACAACCCATGTCCAACGAGGATGGAACAATGTGGGTTTCCTTCAACGGAGAAATCTACAACCATGCGGAAATTCGCGCCGAATTGGAGTCCCTTGGAGGCCATCGCTGGAAAACGGATCACTCCGATACCGAAGTCATTCTGCACGCCTTTGAACAATGGGGAATCGATTGTGTCGAGCGGTTTCGCGGCATGTTCGCCATAGCCTTGTGGGATGAAAGCCGGCAGGAACTATGGTTGATCCGTGATCGCCTCGGAATCAAGCCCCTTTACTACAGCGTCCACCATCAACGGTTCACCTTTGCCTCGGAGATCAAGGCGCTGCTTCAGGATCCCGAACAGCCTCGAGCGGTTAACGAAGAAGGCTTCTACCATTACCTATCGTTTCTCACGGTTCCCGCCCCGCAGACCCTGTTTGAAGGGATTCGCAAACTGCCCTGCGGGACATGGCTGAAGGTAGACCGGGAAGGTCGACTCACGGAACAGCGGTATTGGGATGTCTGGGACCATGCACAACCACTAAAAACCCAAAACGAGAAAGAATTGTCCGAGCTCATCCTCTCTGAATTGCGCACGGCCGTGAGAATTCACAAGGTGAGCGACGTACCGGTGGGGGTGTTCTTGTCGGGAGGGATTGATTCCAGCGTCAACGCCGCCTTGTTTTCGGAGAGTGGGAATGGGCAAGTAAAAACTTTCAGCATCGGATACCAGGGTGGATACCAGAGCACTCCCGACGAATTGCCCTATGCCCGGATGATCGCCGAAAAAGTCCATGCCGATCACCACGAACGCCTGCTGAGCGCCCGCGATTTGATCGACTTCCTTCCGGAAATGATCCGCCTGCAGGATGAGCCCATTGCAGATCCTGTCTGCGTCCCTGTCTACTACGTTTCCAAACTGGCCCGTGAGCACGGGGTCGTCGTGTGCCAGGTCGGCGAAGGGGCTGATGAATTGTTTTGGGGATATCCGGGATGGAAGGACTCCCTGCGCCTGCAGAGTTATGACGACTGGCCGGTTCCAAATTCATTGAAGCGGGTTGGACTGGCTGGGCTTCGAGTGATGGGAAAGGACAACGGCTTTCCTTACGAATGGCTGCGGCGCGGCGCGGAAAATCTTCCCATCTTCTGGGGCGGCGCAGAAGCCTTCACGGAAACGGGGAAGAAGAAACTGTTGTCCCGGCGTCTGCAAGCCCGGTTTACAACATATTCTTCCTGGGAAGCACTTCGCCCCCTCTATCGACGATTCAAAGAAACCGCCTGGGACACCTCGCATTTAAACTGGATGACCTATCTTGATTTGAATCTCAGACTGCCTGAATTGCTTCTCATGAGGGTCGATAAGATGAGTATGGGGGTGAGCCTGGAGGGACGCGTGCCTTTCCTGGATCACCGATTTGTCGAAGTGGCAATGGGAATCCCCGCGGCCGCCAAAACCAAACACGGCACCTTGAAGTATCTTCTCAAGAAGGCGGTCCGGGGAGTCATTCCGGATGAGTTGATCGACCGCAGGAAGCAGGGATTTGGTGTCCCGATTTACGAATGGTTTTTTGGAGAATTAGGACAACGGGCCCGACAGGACTTGAACCAGTATTGTGAGAGTACGGACCTGCTCAACCCGGTGGAAGTCAACCGGCTCATGGACCAGGGTTACCATTCGCAGGCCTGGGTGCTCTTGAATTTTGCGCTGTGGTGGAAGGAATACATCGCCTGATGGAAAAGACAGGGATTTTGGCCGACACGCAACGCCTGTTTCTGCGCGTATCCGAGCATCGTATTTACTCCAGAATCGTTCACTCCGATCTGGTCCGCAAAATTGCGGAGACCTTTGCGACCCGCGTCCTCTTGATCGGAGTGAGCCTGATCACCTCGATCATCGTCGCCAGGATCCTGGGGCCTGGAGGAAGAGGCTTGTATGCCGTAGCGCTGACCATCAGCACTCTTGGAACACAATTCTGCAACCTGGGCCTCCATACCTCGAACACGTATTTTGTCGCCCGCAACAAATTAGATATCGGCATGCTGGTGGGCAACTCCCTCTTCGTGAGTCTGGTAGTCGCCAGTCTCGGCGTGGGGATGGTGGGAATTGGTTTCGTGACCTGGCCCCATCTGGCCCCACTGCATGGAACCCTTCTGGGTCTCTCTCTGCTTTCTGTCCCGCTCGGGCTGGCTTATCTGCTGCTCCAAAACCTGCTTTTGGGCGTGCATGAGGTCCGGCGGTATAACCAGATTGAAGTTCTCACTAAACTGCTTTGTGTGGCGCTGATGGGTCTGGTGATCTTCTTCCATTGGGTGACGGTTGAAACGGTATTCACCACGGGCCTGGTGGCCGTCTTCGTCAGTTTGTTCTGGACTCTCGCCACGTTGCGGCGTCACATGGAAAGCCGTCTTTCCCTTTCCTGGACGTTCTTCCGGGAAAATCTCAAATACGGGACCAAGGCTTACCTGTCCTCTTTCTTTGCCTATCTCATGCTGCGGGTTGACCTCTTGATGGTTCAGTATCTGCTCGGGGCCGAGTCGGCCGGACAGTACTCGGTCGCGGCCAGCATGATCGATATGGTGTATATCTTCCCGGCGGTCGTTGGAACGATCCTTTTCCCCCGCCTCTCCGCTTTAAAGAGCAACGCTGAGCAATGGCGTTTATGCCTTCGAGCGACCCTCTTTGTCGGCTTGTTGATGCTGCCTTTGGCGGGCCTGGCCGCTGTTCTGGTTCATCCCATTGTCACCCTGTTGTTTGGGAAATCCTTCCTGCCCGCCGTTCCAGCCTTTCTCTGGCTGCTGCCGGGGATTATTTTTTATGGGGCGGCCTTCTCCCTCCAGTATCTCCTGAGCACGGGCCTTCCCCGATTCGTCCTTTGGATTTGGGTCATCATCGTCGGCGTCAACATCGGGCTTAATCTCATCTTGATCCCCAGCCATGGGATTATTGGCGCGTCCTGGGTTTCTTCCATCACCTATTTTCTCTGTTTCGTTTTATTCACGGTTTATGCCTGGAGGCGGGCCCATGCCTAGGAACGTCGAGGACCTCGAAAAGCTCTGGGATGCATCCGCTCGCGCCCATTCTCATAACCGTGTTCTCGCGATCCATTTCACGGAGGACGGGAAGCCGGTGGATGCGTCCATTTACCAGGAAATTTTCGACCAGATCGACCGGCTGGTCCAATTCACACCGCAAGACCGCATCCTGGAAGTCGGCGCGGGCTCGGGGCTTCTCCTGGAGCAGATGGCCCAAAAAGTCCACGAAGCCCATGGAACCGATCTTTCGGCCGAAATGCTGAAGCTGGTCCCGCCCAGGAAGAATATCTTTCTCCAGCGCATGGATTCCGACCGGTTGCAGTTCACGGATTCCTCATTCGACAAGGTCATTTGTAATGCGGTTTTTCAATGCTTCCCCAACGCGGCTTATGCGGAACGCTGTTTGAAGGAAATGATCCGGGTTTGCAAGACCGGAGGCATGATTTACGTCGGAGACATTTTCAACGCCTATCTTAAGGAACCCTATCTTCAACAGTTCACTCAACCGCCTTCCCTTATCGAACGGTTAAAGCGCCCGATACGGAAGCTCCTTGGTAAGCAGGACCAGAACTACGATTCGCTGTTCTTATACCCATATGAACTGGAGGATTGGGCCCGGTCGGCTCAATGCCATGACTTTAAGGCCCTGTTGTCGCTCAGCAGAAAGAAGCCTGTATTGTTCAGGATGTACCGCTTTGATGTATTGATTGTGAAGTAACGGATGTGGAAGGAAGCTGTCTTTTGAAGATCGAGATCCGCCAGATCAACCCCATAGAACTGGATCCGAAGGCATGGAATGAATTTGATCTCGCTAGCGCCCAGCCTGCGAACACAACCTATTATGGCGCCCTCTATCGCGGGAGATTGTTGTCGACTCCGCTTTATCTGGAGGCCTGCATCGATGGAGAGAAGGTGTCGCAGTGGCTGCTTGCCAAGAACCGGAGCCGGCGCAACCCGCTCTCAGTGACCTTGAACAGTCATTGTGGCCCCCAGGTAAAGCAAGCTGCCAGTCTTCATTATGACGACATTTTCACGGCCTATCTGGAGTTTATGGAATCCGCGTTGCGCCCGCAAAACATTACGGTGTTAAGCTACGCTCTCACACGCGGCATCCCGGAATCCGCGTTGCGTCGAGGCGGGTTTCAGCACATTGAGCGGTTTTGTACGTACCTCAACGCACTTGGAGATGATGCCGAAATGCTGGCAAGTTTTCACGCCAGCCATCGAAACGATACGCGCCGGGCCATCCGAGAGGGTTTCGCTTATACTCCAACCCTCTCGATAGAAGAGTATTATCAACTCTCCAAGGAAACCTACGCGCGTTCAGGACAACCCGGTCCCTCTGAGAAAGAACTCCGCAACATTCAAGAGAGAATGGTCGGCCATGGCAAAGGAATCATCTCAGGAGTGAAGGTGAAGGGGGTACTCGCGGCCGCTTCCGTTGTACTCTACCATGCTTGCTACGCCGTCTATTTGTATGGAGCTTCTTCCGCTTCAAAGGCCCGTGGCGCCACAACGCTTATTCACTACGAAAATATGAAATTCCTGCGGGAACGAGGTGTCTCTTTTTATGACTTTGGGGGGGCCCGCCTGGGGGACGATCTCGAAGGCAAGGCCCTGTCGATTTCGGCTTTCAAAGCGAGGTTTGGGGGCAGGTTGGTAGAGGCGTATGGGGGGACATACCGTTGAATTCCTTAAGGCAAGAGCTCTTCCATAATTATAAAAGGATTCACGGGGATTTCACCGTGGACACCAACGTCAGCTGGGAAGAGAAGCTCGACTGGTTCAGAGATTTGTACGGAATGAATTATTCGAGTGTGATCACCAATCCCAACGCTCGCGTGCTGGAGGTGGGATGCAACCAGGGTTTTTTCCTCAAAGTTCTCTCGGAGCAAGGGTTCAAGAATCTCTATGGGATTGATCTGTCTCCGGAGGATGTAGAGATCGCGAAAACAAAGGGAGGATTGGCCAATGTTTTTGTCGCCGATCTGCATCAGTTTCTCTGCAACTCCCCCCTCAAGTTCGATGTCATCTTAGCGAAGGATGTGCTGGAACACGTGGAAAAGTCCCAGCTCTTGAGTTTCGTAACAACCATCAAGGATGCCTTGGCTCCCGGCGGTCTGGTGTTGTTTCAGGTACCGAATATGGACTGGCTCTATAGTTCGCATGAGCGCTTTATGGATTTAACCCATGAAGTGGGATTTACTCCGCAGAGCCTTGGGCAACTCCTGCGTTTACATTTTCACCAGGTGGAAATCCGCAAAGTCAGCTATCTCTTTCCCAAGAATTGGAAACAAAGACTGCTCTGGGGGCCGTTTAGAAAGCTCTACCTTTCGGGACTGCGCTTTCATCTGAAGGTCATGGGTGAGGGGGCCTCTGAACTCTGGTTTGACTGTCGTGAAATTCTGGGGATTGGCCGGAACCAACCATGAAGCAGATTGCCCTCACTATTGATTTCGAAACCTGGCATCCCGTACCCGCAGGAAAGCAGATTGATTGGGCACGAGATGTTTTTGAGCCGTGTGAAAAACTACTGGACGTTTGCGACGAAGAACAGGTCCGTCTCACCTTGATGGCTGAAATGGGTGAGTACTATTGGTTGTGCGAAAACCAACCCGATTTCGCTCGTCAAATGGAACTTCAATGGATCAATGCCATTCAGCGAGGTCATGACGTTCAGCTCCATCTTCATCCTTGCTGGCTTCCAGAGCTTGGAGCCGCCTTCCGCAACGGACAATGGAACTGGGATTGGACGAAGGCGAAAGCCAGTGACTACCCGGGGGATCTGACTGCCCTGATTTCCCGCTGTAAGAAGACTCTGGTTTCCCTTCTTCGACAAGTCAACCCGGAATACGAGGTCACCACGTATCGAGCCGGAGCCTATCAGGCCCAGCCCTTCAAGCGCCTCCATGAGGCCCTGGTCGGGAATCGCATATTCGGTGACTCTTCGGTTTACGCCGGAGGCATCTCCGCGGAGCGCGGCTACGATTACTCCTTCGCGGTCTCGGCTCACCAGCCTTATTTTGCCAGCCCCTATGACCCTCAACTGCCTGCGCCCCTGGTCGAACGAAAGCTCATTGAACTTCCCATCTTCACATTTAAACCTGGAGAGAGAGGCTTCATCGACAATACCGAAGGCAATTTGTTTGGAGAACGAATTTTGCGTTATCTCGAAGCACGGGAAAGGCGGGGTAATTCGCTACCGGCTGAGCGGCAGACGTCCACAGCGGTACCATTCGACGATTACTTTGTCATGATTGGCCATACCAAATCGCAATTAGAGTTTTCTGGAATTCAGAAAAACCTGCAAAAGCTCAAGTCAGATGGCCGGTTTCAGTTCGTGACACTGTCCGGGATGTTCAAGTCCGCTTGTCGCGACCTGGAACTTGCGGTCTCGGAGAGTTCTTGGCACACCACCGAAGTCGGTACCCCAACGAGCACCCTCCAGAAACACTACGACACGCTCATCCCGCTCGACCGCACAAAGCTCATCCGTCTTATTGACCGGGACGACCTTAAGACGACAGCGATTGCCGACGTTTATCCATGGATGGAGGAAGTTTCACTTCCTTTACCTGTGGCCAAAGTGGAGAAAGAAGAAAACAGTCTCTCCCGATGGGCCTTCCCTGCCTCCGAGAAGTTTGACTGTGTGATCGGAGAAGTTTGCTGGTCAAGGATTCCCGATGTCGATGGTTTTCTGGCTGAGTCTTACCGTGTTCTGGAAAATGGCGGAGCATTTGTCTCAGCCTTTTCTCTTTTAAGAGGGAACAATGGTTCCCCTGCCAGGCTGTATACCTGGCAGCCCGTTCCCGCGGAAATTCGAATGCGACTCGAACATGCAGGTTTTTGCGATATCGAGGTCCAGCCCATCACCCGACCAGCCAGGAAGAAATTTCCGGGAACCACTTCAGGGGATGCCCTGCCGATGGGAGTGAGAGCCTGGAAAAGAGCACCAGGCTCTTCCTCTTCATGGAATCGCCCCCTGGAGGCCATGAATTGGGTTTACCAACACCTTAATCCGGAGCAATCCTCCACGGGAAACGATGCCGTCGAAATCATCAAGAACGGCTACGCTTTTTGTTGGGGATATGCCGTGGTGCTCGGCACATTGCTTCAACGTGAGGGTTATTCCGTAAAATGGCTGACAATGCTGGCCAAAAATCATCCCAAAGGGAGAGGGAAAGAGCGAATCGACTCCCATGAAGTGCTGGTTGTGGAACGGGATGGCAAGTCGGCCATTCTCGACGCGATGGCCAACACCTATCTTCCCTACTCCGTTGAAGAGCTCTTAAAAGATCCGAACCTGGCTCGGGCCAAGGCCAACCCCGACTTACGCTATCGGGAGCGCCACTATGAATTGTATGACACCGCGGAGTGGTACAGCCGCGTCTACAAATACGCCCTCCGGAGCGACCTCAATCAGCGTATCTGGTTTTGGAAAAGAAACGGCAACCTGCGGCTCGTCTCATGATCAATCCATTACCCTCCGATCAACTGGAAAAAAGCCAAACCAAATCGGTTTGGGGGGCAAAACCGGCGGGGAGTATCTTCGCCAAAGATCTGACACCCGGCACCTTTGAATTCTTCGAGAAAACAATGAAAGCTCGCAATGAATACGAGATGCCCCGGGTGCTGGATCTCATTCCCTTCGCTTCGATGGGGAGGCGAAAAGTTCTCGAATTGGGATGTGGCGCCGGTTATGATGCCTTGGCCTTTTGCCGTAATCAGGCCGACTATACAGGCATTGACCTGACTCCCGAGAACATCCAGCGAACACGCACTCACCTGGAATACTTTGGATATCATCCCGATATCCAGGAAGGCGATGCAGAACATTTGTCCTTTGCCTCGTCGTCGTTCGATGTTGTCTACTCCAACGGAGTCCTGCACCACACCCCTCATATCGAGAAGAGTTTTGCCGAAGCGTATCGCGTGCTGACGCCCGGCGGCCGTTTTTGGGTGATTCTTTACTATCGCCACTCGATATTTTATTGGATCACTCTCGGTCTGGTGGACCATTGTTTGAGAATGGGCTTTACCAAACGAAGCTTTTCCGAACGACTGGCCATGATCGAATATACAACCAGTCAGGCATTGCCGGGCGTGCGAGTCTACAGCCGGCGGGACTTACGGCAACTCTTAAACAGTGCGGGATTCAGTGTGGAAGGGCTGTGGGTCCGCAAGCTGAACCGGGAGGATCTCCCGGCCATTCCCATCGCAGGCCGTCTCTGGAAATGGATTCCCCAGTCCTGGCTCGACTCCCTTGGCAAGCGGTGGGGCTGGTATCTGATTGCCGAAGCGAGGAAATAATTTGTCGACGGCTTCAGCTCTTACTATTTTGAAGGGAAGCAGACGGCATGCACCTCCGGTCTCACCGGACTCGACTGTCATCACCTTCGAGCAGTTGAAATCACAGGCTCTCAAGCCGTCCTTCTGGACAAAGTTGTTTGGTTATCAACGGGTCCAATTGCTGACGAACCAGTTGGAAACGCTCCCCAAACCTTTGCTGACGGCGATCCTGGTCCGCCTGCTGAGTCATGGTCCATGCGAGTTACGCGACGATCATGGAGGACACCGGGAAGTTAATCTGACTCTGATCTCCAGTTTAACCGGGCAATGGATGCGCGATTTAACGAACCGGGCAGTCCTCCTCCAGGATGTACAAGAACAGGTGAAGGAGCTGGGCAAGGACCAAAAGCCCGTATCCAACCCTTGTGATTTTTCATTGAGCCCCGTTTATCTGAGAACGGACTTGTCTTTTGGAGTTACTTCAGGAGGTTCCGTAGGACATATTGCCGGTGTTTTGAATCATTTTGCAAAATACACAGGGCCACCCATTTTTCTAACGACCGACCGCATCCCCACGGTTTGTCCCGACATAGAAACCCAGGTCTTTTCTTTTGACCACCATTTCTGGAATTTCCAGGAATTGCCGTCTTTTCACCTCAATGAGCTCATCTACAAGCAAGCCTTGGAGATTCTCGCCAATCGGAAACTT
>JAXLQK010000016.1:0-22500 GCA_046331665.1 Terriglobia bacterium
GGTGCGGGCAAATGCTGTTTCCACTTCACCAGCGATGTTGGAGGGCAGACCGGAAAGCACCAGGTCACATTCCAGGGGCGGCTGGCACTCTTTCACGGTAAAAGAGCGGATATATTCCGGCATCTGTCCGGAAATCTTCCATTGGCACGCCTCGGCATAAGGCTTTCCTTGCGATCGGTCCGATGCCGCAATATCTCCGACTTCAAACCATGGATGGTTTTCCAGCAATTGTATAAATCGCTGACCCACTGTTCCCGTTGCTCCGAGAATACCGACTTTCACTTTTTGTTTCATGCACACTCACCCGGGTTCATTTCCGAAAAATTTTTGAGATTCCGTTGCCACTTTTACGCGCCGATATATTTCGAAAAAACCGTCCGCGCGACTTCCGTATCCTTTGTCCCTCGCACGATGCTTCGCCCATCGGCAAACACGGCGATTTCATACTGGTCCACTTCAAGACGCAGTAAAAATTGATTGTAATGGACCGAGCCAATTGGCTCAAGCCGTCGGGCAAGGTCCTGGAAATCAATCCGGGCGCCTTCCTGGCTGCTGATTTGCACCGAATCCCGTCCGCACAACGTCGTCGCCAGGGCTCCATTCTTCCCTTCCAGAAATGGAAAGTCCCGCTGGTCACAGCAAGGGCACCCGCCCAGTTCTTTGACCGTCGCTATATTAAGCTGTTTCCACACCCCTTCCCAAATATTGATCGAGAGAAGTTTCTGGCTGACGCGGTCCCAACGCCCCAACAAGATCTTCATGGCTTCGGCGACCTGGGTTGATGCAATCACGTTCACGATGGGAGCGAGCACCCCGGCCGTGTCGCACGTCGGGGACATGCCGCGCGGCGGCGCCTGCTCAAAGACGCAGCGCAAGCAGGGACCCCGGCCAGGGACGATGGTCATTGTTACACCTTCGGCACCCACGGCGGCCCCATAAACCCACGGAATCTCGCGCTTGACGGAGACGTCGTTGATGAGGAATCGGGTTTCAAAATTGTCGGTCGCATCCAGAATGCAATCCATTCCCTCAACCAGTCGCTCGATGTTCTTGAAATTGACATCGGTGACCAGGGCGTCGACCACCGTACCGGAATGAATTTGGGAGAGCCGTTTCTGCGCGGCAACGGCTTTGGGGAGCCGATTTTGTGCATCTTCCTCGCAAAAGAGGGTCTGGCGCTGCAGATTGCTTTCTTCCACAAAATCCCGATCGACGATGCGAAGCATCCCGACTCCTGCACGAGTCAGCGATTCGGCCTGGACGGTCCCGAGTGCCCCGCAACCGATGATTACCACTTTGCTTTCCGACAAACGCTGTTGGCCCAATTTGCCAATCTCGGGAAAGAGAATTTGACGGGAAAAGCGGGAGGAGGGTTCGGACATATTATCTGTATGGATCTGATTTCAAGGAGTGATAGAAGCTCATCAAAAAAGTGTGTTACTTAACTGCCAAGGCTTAGTGAACGGTCGTGGCTTTGCTCACGGTCTTTTCGAATTCGCTGAGTTTCGCGCTGATCACCTCAGGACGCACCAGATGATTCTGAATCGCTTCCTGCGTTTTCAGGCCGTTGCCCGTGATGGCAATCACCGTGACATCGTCTTTCCGAATGCGGCCTTGTTCGATGAGTTTCTTCGTTACGGCCACGGTCACGCCTCCAGCCGTTTCCGTAAAGATCCCCTCGTCTTCCGCCAGCAGTTGGATTCCTTCGACAACCTCAGCGTCGGAAACATCTTCTCCCCAGCCGCCGGTTTCATTGATCGTCTTGATGGCGTAGAAACCGTCCGCCGGGTTCCCAATGGCGATGGATTTTGCAATGGTTTGAGGTTTCACGGGCTTCATGAAATCGCGACCTGCTTTTACGGCGGTGGTAATCGGGGAGCAACCCGTTGCCTGAGCCCCGAAAATACGGCTCCTCTTGTCGGAGACCAATCCAAGCATCTCCAACTCCTTGAAAGCCTTGTTGATCTTGGTGATAAGCGAACCGCCGGCCATGGGTACGACGACACAATCCGGGAATCGCCAATTGAGTTGTTCCGCGATTTCATATCCAAAACTCTTGGAGCCTTCCGCATAGAATGGGCGGAGGTTGATATTGACGAACCCCCATCGATACTTGCCGGCGATCTCACTGCACAGCCGATTCACGTCGTCATAATTGCCGCTCACGCCAATCACATTGGTCTTGTAAATCATGGTCCCCAGGACTTTGCCAAGCTCCAAATCGGAGGGGATGAAGATATAACTGCGGAGCCCGACGCTGGCCGCATTCGAAGCCACGGAGTTGGCCAGATTCCCAGTGGAGGCACAGCCCACCGTATCGAACCCGAATTCCAGTGCCTTAGTCAGGGCGACCGAGACGACGCGGTCCTTGAAAGAGAGGGTAGGAAAGCAAACACTATCATTCTTTATATACAGCTCGCGAATTCCCAGCCGCTTGCCCAAATTGGAGGCCCGAACCAGAGGTGTAAAGCCAACTTGCTTTCCGACCGTCGCGTTGCCATCGATGGGAAGCAGCTCGCGGTAGCGCCACATGTTGGGTTCCCGGCTTTGAATGCGTTCACGTGAGAGGGTACTTCTTAGGGCGGCGTAGTCGTACACGACCTCCAACGGTCCAAAACAGTACTCGCACACCGAAAGCGGGGCATTGGGATATGGTTTCCCGCACTCCCGACACCCAAGGCCCGTGACAAAAGATGTCATGTTTGTTTCCTCAATTTTCGTGGTTAAAGCTTGTTTGGATCCCGCCACAGCTCGTTTCTCCAAAAAAAAACCTCTTCGATAAGAAGAGGTGGCAGATGCTGCTCATTCTTATCTTCCAGAAACATTACTTCTGCAGGAGTTGGCACCTTCCCTTGCGGGAGGTTGCCGTGGTGTCAAAGGGCCAGTCCCTCAACCACTCTGGATAAGAACATCCTACTCAATTGTAACTTTCAAATTATACGGCTGAAGCTCAGAATGTCAAGAGCTTTCCGGCAAGAAAGCGCGGAAGAGAAAAGCAGGTGAGCCCCTAGCGCCTGGCAACCGCCCTGACGTTGACAGCGCTAAGCACAAAATCTGGCGTCTCGAAGTATCCAGGACCGGCACATTGGGGGATGCCGTTCTTTCGATAGTACTTTATCAGCTCGGAAAACAGCGCGCTGGCTTTGGCCGGATCCACCGGAGCAAGAGCCGCAATGATCCATCCCGAAGCCATTCCCCAATAGGCGCCATTTTGGAAAGTATCCTTCCGGACATCTGTCAGAAACCCTTGCCAATATTCTCCCTTAAGCAAATGACGAATCTGCCCCTTCCAACTGTACCGTAGGAGCTGCGTCAAGAGGGATTGACGGATGCGTTCGAGATGGGAGGTCGGAAAGTTCAAATAAACACTGTAGGCACTTCCCCAAATGTCAATTTGCCGGCAATCCGCTGAAGCGGCAAAGTACAACCCGGCCTCGTCAGTGAATAGTGTATCCAGGTTTCTCTCAATGAGCTTGGCCCGGTATCGGTACTCGGCGCTTTTCTCAAGCCGGCCAGCCTTTTCATGCAAGTGTGCGATGAGTCTGCACGCCTCCCAGTAAAGGAGAGAGGGAAACAAAAGATCACCGCTTTCGGCGATACGGTTGGTATATCCGAAGGCGGACTGCCGGCGGCCGGGGGGGATGTGGACAAGTCCACCCGCACTGCGCGGCGTAAAATTCATGGCCCTATCTAACTGGGTGGAAACAATGTTGAAGAACTTGGGATCGCCCGAAATGCGAATGTAATCCGCAACGAGCTTTACCATGAATTGTGAATTATCGGTGGGTGCATCCTCCATTGGAGCGCCGGAATTACCGGCAACGTAAAAGACCTGCCCATTGGGCTGGACATGGTCCGGCACACACCCGTCCTCCCGCTGTCCTTTAAGCAGGTAAAGAATTGCATCGCGGATCTGGCTCTGGGGGATCAAATCTCCGGCGTTCTCCACCATGAAGCTGAAATCCCGGGTCCAGAGGGCTTTATAGGGAGAGTGGCCATCCGGAGTATAAAGGATGGTTCCATCCTCGGCGGTTACCCGGCAGGCGCGGAGCTGGCGGATGCACTCTTGGTCCAGCCAACTCACATCTTCACGACGAAATAGCTTTCCTCCCGGCGGTGCTTTCCTGGCCATGGCGACAGAAGTGCTCAGGAGCAAACCAGCGATCAAGAACAAAATGGTCCAGTAGGTTCTGTCTCTCCATTTCTTCACTCGAGAGTGGACGGGGGCGGATGGGATTGTCTTTTCCTGGGGATTGCAAATATGGTCTTTCACGCCTGGTCTCGCCGGTTCGGCCAACAACGACTCGGACTCGCCTTCATTCCGTGTGAGAGTATAGCGAATTTACCGCAATTCGAAGGATGTTTTCATTGAATCCCCGAGACTCCGGAAACGATTCTGTCAAGAATGTCGGCGAATCATGGGTTGACTCCTCACACAGCGTGAGGTATTTTCGCCCCATGACCCGTCAAGTAGGCTCACGGAAGGTGTACACCGTACACCTGCAGCAAGGCCGAATTGCAATATTGGATAAAGTTGCCACTCGGGAGAGTCGAGAATAAGGATAGCTTGATGGATAGAGGAGTAAAATGCTTCACGTGATGGATGCTTCCGGCTCAAGGACTCGACGTAGCCCACAGGTCCAGTCCAGACAATTCCTCCTGCGATTCACAAACTCCCTGCTTTCGCTGATCGTTACATTCGCACTCTTACCGTGGCCGGCCTTGGCCGCGTCAGGTGCAGAATCCACGACGTCGACCACTCCTTCTCTCAAGAAGAGAAAAGTGACCCGTGTCTCTTCCAAGCGGCATAGCCGTTTGAAGGTTGGCCGTGCCCGGAAGCCGATGCCGCCGCTCAGTGAAGCCCCCTTCGCAACAGAGGTTGCACTCTTGCCAATCATTGAAGAGGCCAAGTCGAGACTCGAGAAAGAGACGGTACGTTATATCCCAGGAGCGAAAAAGAATGATGCCCGGCGAGAAATCAAGTTGGCCGTAGCCAATTTCAAAACGGGAGAAATTCAAATTATCCCCGCTGAGGAAAAATCCAACCAGCTGAACATATTGGATCCAGCCATTAAAGCCAAAGTGGATTGGTGGAATGGATTTAATTCGTCCATTTCGATCCTGGATCCACCCAATTCGGGAGTTGTCGCCATGCTTTATGGGTTGGAGCCAAAACGGCAGCGGACTTTGGAGCAGGACGCAATCATTTATACGCCCTATTCAAGCGCCTTGCTTCAATCGGAACTCGTCATGGCGGGGATTTCCTATTTGATGGGTAAGATTTCCCAGGCTCGAATGGAACTCGCTAACGTCTCTTCGAGAGCCTTCCCCGGGACGACACTGGGAGATGCTTCCGGACTGACCGATAAGGATTACTTCAATTTGATACTAACCGAACAGATGGATCCAGGACGATTCCGATCTATTGCCGCCGGGACCTGGGAATTTGATCAGGAGCAGGAAAGCCAGTTTATGCGATTGGCCGAGCGGATTCTGGTGATCATCGGGGCGAATCAAGAAGATGCCTATCGCTTCACGGGGAATTATGCAAGCGCCCGAGGCTTGACCCAATTTACCCCGACCGGCATGAAGGTTGTTTGGAAGAGTTATCCTGAAGCCAATATTCCTCGCGATTTCATGGAAGCCACCGGTGATCATGGCAACTCCATCAAGGCGGAGATCTGTCTGCTTGACCATGACTTGGCGGATTTGTCCAGGAGCTTTCCACCACTGATTGGCTCCGGCAAGGAAATCTATGCGGCGGGAGCGGCCTATAACGGAGGCCCCAAAAGAGTGCGTTATGGCCTGGAAAATTTTGGCATTGATTGGTTTCATCCGCTTTCGCGGCTAGAAGAACTCGAAAGCAGGAATCCGCAGTCTCGCCTGGAGCGGAAGGAATACTTATGGCTCAAGAAATACCGCTCCCACGAGACGTTTGTTTACCTCAATAAGCTTTACGCAATTCAGCAATCTCACGAAAAACTCTGCGCCAAGAGAGAATCGCCCCCCCCACAAAGTGATGCCCCCTGACTTCCAGAGGATCCTTCTTGGACTGGAAATTATTCCTGGTCGAAGAGTTTGGGACGATTGACCTTTTCCCCTTCATGTAGAACTAACGAGATGCGTATGGTGGCGCTGAAGTCCTGCAAAGGATTCCCGTCCACCAGCCATAGATCTGCGTCAAAATCTCTCTTGATCAGACCAGGATGTTGGTTGATACGGAGAAAATGAGCGGCATTTTGAGTGGCGGTCTGCAAAGCGGCAGTGGGAGGGATTCCGGCTTCGACCCAGAGTTGTAACTCCCGATGAAGCGACGGTCCGTGCATGAGGCAGAGACCCGCTCCGATCAAGGTCCCGCAAGAAGAGTTGTGCTTTGCGCGGATGATCGAACGCATAGACTCGGTAGCTTCCCAGGGCAATGAAAGGGCTGAGGACCACCAAGACCCAAACCAGTGCCGTCCGGCTGATTCTTTCGTCTTTCTCCCAACGAAAAAGTTTTGTTGAGAGGAAGGTGCCGAGAGCCGCGGTTCCAATGAGGGCCAAGATGGCTGAAGGATTGTTCCAAAGGGTCTCACCGCGGAAGAAAATTCCCTGAAATCCGGTGACGAGATAAGACGTCGGCAGGAATTGACTGAGGACTTGAGCCCAGGAGGGCAACATCGTTAGCGGGAAGGTTGCACCGCTAAGGAAAAGCATCGGCATGTAAAGCAACTGGATAAGAATTTGATTTCCTTGCATCGAATTGGCCACTGCGGCAAGAATCAATCCAATAGCGCGAAAAGCAAAAACCCCCAGCGTGATGAGGCTGAATAAGGAGACGGGGTTTTGCGGGAAAGGCATTCCATAGACAAGATGTGCCAGACAAACCAGCAGAACGACGATGGGCATATAAATCACCCAACCCGACACCAGAGAAGCCACGAGGAGGGGAGTCGGAGAAATGGGAGTGACCTTGAATCGCCTCAAAATGTTGAGTTCCCGTTCCTGGACGGCTCGCACTCCCGCTCCAAACAGTCCATTCCCCAGGATTCCCATGACCAAGACCATCGAGAGGACAAGGGAAATCGTTCCACCTCGCTCTGCTTTGAATAATCCTGCAAATACGAAAAAGAAGATCAAAGGGAAAAGGTAATTAAAAAAGACAACCGCTTTGTCCCGGAAGGCCAGCTTGAGATCGACGATGGTGAGGGCAATGTAGGGTTTCATTCGCGCAAGGATTTCCCGGTGAGTTCAATGAAGATATCTTCCAAAGTGGGCCGCTTCAAATGGACGTCGGTAAGCTCGATTCCGAGGCCGTCAACCCACTTGACGATTTCGACCAGCGTGCGTGCCGGTTGGGCCGAGTGTATGGTCCAGTTCCTGCGGTCTTCGCTGATGGAACATTTGGTTGCGCCATTCCAGGCAGGAAGTGGAATATCGGGCGGCAGTCCTTCCTGACATTGAATTTCAATCAACGATTGCCCTCCAGTCTTCGCTTGGAGCTCCCGGGGCGTGCCGGTCGCCACAATTTTTCCTTCGTCAATGATGGCCACGCGATCGCAGAGCTTTTCAGCCTCTTCAATATAGTGAGTGGTGAGGAGGATGGTTCGCTGCTCACGCCGCAAATTTAGAATGAGCTCATGCACTTCCAGCCGCGCCTGAGGATCGAGTCCCGCCGAGGGCTCGTCGAGGAAGAGGACCTGAGGGTCGTTGAGAAGTGCGAGCGCCAATGCAAGCCGCTGTTTTTGTCCCCCGGAGAGTTGGGAGTAGAAGGCCGACCGACGGTCCCAAAGCGTGAGGCGCTTTAATAGAGTTTCCGAGGGGATGGATTGGGTGTAGAAATCAGCGAATAGTTGCACGGCCTCATAGACTTTCAATTTCGCCGAAAAGTTGGTGAACTGAAGGCATACGCCAATTCGATCTTTGAGTTGTTTACTCTGTGTTCCCGGATCAAATCCCAGGACAGAAACGTGACCACTGCTGCGCGAGCGAAGCCCTTCCAAAATCTCGACGGTTGTGGTTTTCCCGGCGCCATTCGGTCCCAACAACCCAAAGACTTCTCCCGGCAGAATTTCAAAATCAATTCCTTTGACCGCTTGAAAGTCGGAGTAATTCTTGGTCAAGGCACGAACTTCAATGACAGGTCGTTGCACAACAGGCCGCCGATGATCCATCTTTGTCTGCATCGGGCTTAGGAGAGTATGGGGTTGACGATATCCAGGAGCTCCGAAAATTGGTGGATGAGAAAATCTGGCTGCAAACCTTTTAAGGTCTCGCTGGCTAACCCGTAAGTGACCGCGCAGGTTGCTACCCGGGCATTTTCCCCGGTGGCCACATCGATTTTGGAATCACCCACCATCAGGGTCCGCTGACGGCTGATGCGTGTTTCCTTCAGGATTTGCTCAATCCCCATGGGGTGCGGTTTCTTCTGTTCGAAACTGTCCCCGCCATAAATCCGGACGAATCGGTCCCCAATGTTGAGCCCCTCAAGAATCGTCACACTAAGTTCAACAGGCTTGTTGGACAATACAGCCAATTGACAGGAGGAGAACTCTTGCAAGGTGTTGTCGACTTCCGGATAGAGGACGGTGTGGTCGAGGAGGTGTTGACGGTAGTGATCCAGAAAGATATGAAGAGCGGTTTTCACCGCCTCTTCGTTCAATCCTTCGCCCAGCGCGCGGCGGATCAGCAGGGCAGCCCCATCGCCAATGTAGCTGAAGATCAGATCATGAGGCAACGTTGGGAGGCCCATCTGCTGACGGGTGAAATTTACACTGTTCGCCAAATCGATTCTTGAATCGATGAGCGTCCCATCCAGATCGAAGACCAAGAGATCAAAATTTTGTCCCAAGGGGCCCTTCCTTACGGCAGTCCGCGCCGCTTCCGAGGCGCAAGCCATTATAGGTATTCTGGCGAAATTGAGAAGAGAATTCCAGGTCCCGCTGTGCTATTCTTTTCGGGTTTTGTAATGAGGGTGCCACCTAAGAGCGGGGGATTTCTGGAATGTTCAAGACATTGGAATGGACAGCCGATGGGGTTGTCATGATCGACCAACGCAAATTACCCGGTGAAGAAGTCTACCCGGTTTTCAGGAATTACCACGAGGTTGCCCAGGCCATCAAAGACATGGTGGTGCGAGGTGCCCCGGCAATCGGCGTCGCAGCCGCCATGGGGGTTGCGTTGGGAGCTCGAGAGATCCAGACGAAAGACCCTCAGGAATTCGCAAGGGAATTTGAAGCCATATGCAAGACTCTGTCGGAAACACGACCGACTGCGGTTAATCTCTTTTGGGCCATCGAGCGCATGCGGAAATGCTGTAAACGTTTTTTGGCTGAGGGCGACCTCGACAAGCTTAAAGAACTCCTGCGAGAGGAAGCTCTGCGTATATATGAGGAAGACATTACACTGAATCGCCGGATGGGAGCCCATGGCGCTGGTTTGCTGAAGTCTGAGAGCCGGGTCCTCACCCACTGCAATGCTGGAGCTCTTGCCACTGCGGGGTTCGGTACTGCGTTAGGGGTCATTCGGGCAGCCGTGGAACAAGGGAAGCAGCTGCATGTTTTTGCCGATGAGACCCGGCCGTTTCTCCAGGGGGCTCGCTTAACGGCATGGGAACTTCAAAAAGACCACATTCCAGTGACCTTAATTACGGACAACATGGCCGGATATTTTTTGAAGAAGGGTCATATCGATTGCGTCATCGTCGGGGCAGACCGTATTGCGGCTAATGGAGATGTGGCAAACAAGATCGGCACGTATTCGGTGGCTGTTCTGGCAAAAGAGAATGGGATTCCCTTTTACGTGGCCGCTCCTATCTCGACCTTGGATCTCTCGTTGCCTACAGGAGAGCAGATTCCAATTGAACAACGTCCCCGGCAGGAAGTTACTCACTTTGGGTCGAAGCCTGTGGCTCCCGAGGGGATCGAAGTCGAAAATCCGGCTTTTGACGTGACTCCGCATCGTTACATCACCGCCATCATCACGGAATTGGGAATTGCTCGCCCACCTTTTGTCAAAGCCCTGCGCGAACTGGCTCAAGGAAGTTGAAAGGGCACTCATCGAAAGGTGGCGAGTGGATTTGCGATGACGGGGCATCCGATGAAGTTGATCGGTTGCATTGCCATTCGTCTTGAGTGGCCGAAAGATCGAAATCGTTGATCGATCTGTTGACGTAGTTCTGTGGGGTTAGTCGAGCTGAGAACCTTCAAATTCCTTAATTTTTGCACGAACTTCTGAGGGAATGGGGCGCGAGCGTTGGGTCTCATGATCGAAGAACACCTGGACTGTCTTCCCCTCGGCCACTAGACTTCCTGAAACGGAATGGGTTACTTGGTAGTCGAATACAAAACTTGAATTCTTCAGCAGGGAAACACGAACGGCGATTCGCAAGAGGTCCCCAAGACGGGCCTGCACGCGGTAATCACACTCCGCTCGGACCACCAAAAACCGGATATCCAGGTACGGGTTTTCCCCAAACACTGATTTCCAATAATGCATGCGAGCAACTTCAAAATAAGTGAGGAAGACAGCATTATTGACGTGTCCAAAGGCGTCCAGATCGCGAAATCGGACTTCCAAGTCGGTTGAGAAATTGAATTGAGCCATAACCAAATGTCGAATATCGATTGACGAGTGCCGATTGTGTTGGGAAACAATCGACATTTCCGTTGCAATTAGTTTTGAGCTTTGAATTTGGAATCTTGCCGACTCTATACTTTTCAAAAGGGGCTGCTCAATCGGCATTCGGTACTCGAAATTCCGCAGCCTTATCGCACGCCCTCCCCTTCCTGGTGTCCCGGGTAGACTGCCATTCCGCCCACCAAGTTGTATAGGGTCTTGAATTCTTTGGCCCCCAGGAAATTACATGCCTGCAGGCTGCGCATTCCGTGTTCGCAAACGACGAGAGTCGGTTTGGTGGAATCCAGTTCTTTGTAGCGGCCTGCCAATTGCGGGAGCGGGATCAAAATCGCGGAGGGAATGCGGTGATCACGATATTCGTATTCAAATCGAACGTCCAAGACCTGAACCTCTCCTTGAGCCATTAGGGAAATGGCCTCATCGGGAGAGATATCCTGAAACGAATTAAACGAGAATTCTTCCTTGCGAAAGTGTGTGGGAGGGATGTATTCGGGAGCAGGTGCCTCTTCCCGCTTTTTCTTCCCAAACCATTGGCTCAAAAATCCCATCGATCGACCTCCTAGTTGAGCTAATACTCATTCACCCTCTGAAATATACCCTCTTGGCTTGGGGATTCCAAACTTGATCGTTCTTGCCAATCTCTTGGAGGGGACCTAAGGCGCCTGAAAAGTCGATCCGCTCTGGACAAAAGGGAGACTTGAAACGGTGGCGCTCAGGATGGAATTCGAGTGCCCGATCTGCAAGGTGGTTCCAGGGTCCCAGGCCTCACGGCGAAGGAATCCAAGGGCAATCGGACAATGAAGAGCAATGGACGGGACGCTCGACGTCACCCAACCGATTTCGACCTCATCCTTGAAGATTCTGTCTCCTTTGCCGGCGGGGAGATCTCCCTTAATGAGCAGCCCGCTCAACCGCTTCTGAACCTGGCCTCGATAGGTGATTCGAGCCACCGATTCCTGACCAATGTAACAACCTTTGGTCAGGCTGATTGCATTCTTTTCCATCCCAACCTCGAGAGGCAAGGTTTTCTCATCCATGTCGAAACCGTACCAAGGAATACCAGCCTCAACCCGAATGATATTCGAAGCTATGAAGCCGATGGGGCGCGCTTCGAACGGTTTGCCAGCCTCTAATAGATTGTTCCAGAGGCGAACCATCTGGGAGCTTGGCGCGATCAAATCAAAACCTTGGTCCGTAGAACGATGGACCCTGCAAATTCTAACCGGAATACCGAAAAGATTTTGTTCCTGGTGATCGTATGGTTGCGAGCCTATTTTCAGACTGGGCAATAGATTCTCCAGGAATCGCGGAGAGTCTTTGCCTTGCAATGAGAGGATGGAAAGGTCGTCAGACCGGTCCGTAAGTACGGGGCGATCCCCAATCACATATTTTCGAGGGCCGCAGGGATTTGATCTCTCAAGCTCGAGTCGATCGTCAGCCAAAAAGAGTCTTCAAGGCAATATACCCGCATGTCGCCAAGCAATCGTCCTTGTGGGGTCAGAAAACCGGCATAACAACCTCTTCCAGGCTCCAATTGTTTGATGTCATTGGTAAGCATCCCGTGCAGGAATCGCGTCCGATCATCTCCGCTGACTTCGATGATTCCAGACTGTGTACAGTCCAGCAACCTGATTGCATTTTGAAGTGCCTGGTACTCTTCACTGACCCCGGTGAAGGTCTCTGGGACTTCCCATCCAAACAGATCTGTAAATTGAGCTCCTGCCGAGAGGTGAGTTTCATAGAGTGTGGACCGTTTCAACATGGGCAGACGACCCTGTTCGTCAGTGTTCCAAAATCCCTTAGGGGAGGGCCGCACAGAAGAAAAGTCAAAATTGACCTGTTTCCCAGACCGATTCCAATCGCAATCGATCTTTTCGTTGAGAGATGAGCAAGCTTGGGAGGGGATGGCATGAACCCGGATAGAGCCGTCAAATCGATCCCGATGCCGTTTCATGATTGCAAGAGAGACTTAAGCAATTCGTTAACGAGCTGAGGATTAGCCTGGCCTTTCGTCGCTTTCATCACTTGTCCAACCAGAAAGCCAAACGACGCCGTCTTTCCACTTCGAAATTGTTCAACCGTTTTTGCATTGGCAGCGAGCACATCCCGGATGATACTTTCCAGCTCGCTCTTATTGGTGATTTGCTTCAAGCCCTTTTCGGCAATGACTTGTTGAGGGGTTTTCTTTTCTCGGAACATCACCTCAAATACGTCTTTGCCCATCTTCCCTGAAATGTCACCACTTTCAATGAGCTTGATTAACTCAGCCAAGGCTTCTGGGGAGACCGGAGATGCCTCGATTTCAAGATTAAATTCCTTCAGATCTCTCAACAAGTCTCCCATCATCCAGTTCGAAGCCGCCTTCGGGCTTTGAGATAATGCGGCGGTTTGTTCATAAAAATTGGCCAAAGATTGGGAAGCGGTAAGCACTCCTGCATCGTAGTCCGGGATGCCATATTGGCTGACAAAGCGATTCTTCTTGGCTTCAGGAAGTTCTGGCATCGATGCCCGAATTTCACGTTCCCAACCCTCGCTGACAACGAGCGGCGGCAGATCCGGTTCGGGAAAATACCGGTAGTCATGGGCTTCCTCTTTACTTCGCATGGAGACCGTCCGCTGCTCTGCTGTATTCCACAGCCGGGTTTCTTGAACGATTTTCCCCCTTCCTCCAAGGTTTGAATTTGGCGGGCGATTTCATATTCCAATGCCTTCTGCAGGAAACGGAAGCTATTCAGATTCTTGAGCTCCGTTTTTGTGCCTAGCTTGCTTTCCCCGACCGGGCGGACGGAAACATTGGCGTCGCAACGCAAACTTCCTTCTTCCATATTCCCATCGCAGACACCCAAATATTCCAGGATAATTTTCAATCGCGTCAGGTATTCGTAGGCTTCAGCCGGCGAATGGAGATCGGGGTCGCTGACAATTTCAATCAAGGGGGTCCCGCTCCGGTTGAGATCAATGTAGCTGTTCCGACTGGAGTCCACAAACCCGTCGTGGATGGATTTGCCCGCATCTTCCTCCAAGTGAATACGCTTGATTCCAATGCGCCGCGGAGACCCGTTCCCGCTAATGAGGATGTGTCCATGCTCCGACAAAGGGCGATCAAACTGCGAGATTTGGTAGCCCTTGGGAAGATCCGGATAGAAATAATTTTTGCGGGCAAAAATGGAAACCCGATTAATTTGACATTCAAATGCCGCGGCGGCCTTCACGGCCATCACAACGGCGGATCGATTGAGAACAGGCAGGGCACCGGGGAATCCCAGGCAAACGGGGCAAACATTCGTATTGGGAGGAGCCCCGAATTGCGTGGAGCAGGAGCAGAAGATCTTCGTTTTTGTAAGAAGCTGGGCATGGACTTCCAGCCCAATGACAGGTTCATATGGCATAGGTCACAGATAATCGGTCTTGAGGAATTAAAGTTGGTTAAAATCTATCGTTTCGTTTGAGATTCGAGGCAAGGAAGGAACTCAACCAGTTCTATTTTAAATGGATTTTTACCCTGGGTCAGGTCAACGCAGCCAACCCGGCTGAACCCCTGCTTTCCGGGCTTCTTCTTCCAGTGCATTCATCTGGGTCTGCAATTTTTCTTTTTCTTGAATGAGAGCTTTTCTCTGGTCTCCAAAAGTGGCCAGGATCACGGGAGTATACGTCTCAAATCCAATCTTAATTCCCTCCGATTTCCCGCTTTTCGTTTTCTCGTCAAGATCCGCGATCGCCTTGTCCACTCGACCCATTTTCGCTCGCAAATCGTCTGCTCGCTTTCGCCAATAGGCCTCGGATTGTGGATTCTCACCTACTGCCGTCCCGTTTTCTCGCGTCCCCGCAGGATGCGATGGCTGGGGACCATTCACGACCTGCCCATTACTGGCAGGAGGATTTGAAAGTGATGCTTCTGTCCCGATATCATCATTTGTCAAAACACGCTTTGACTTGGCAGGGGGAGGTGCAGAATTTCCTTTGTTGGCTTCTTCTGTTGCCCGTAAGTCTATCTGTGAGATGGGGATGGTTCGGAATTTTCCCTGCGAATCATTGAACCGATATTGTCCTTCCATCGAAACGGGTTTGGAAGAGGCTTCCACGCGTGTCCCATCTTTCAAAATAATGATCGAACCGCCCCAAACATGAGCAACCCCCGACAAAAGTAAGACCAGAATTAATGGTAGAGACAATGGCCATCGAGCCAGACTCCCTTTCCTTAAAGAGCATTTCATCGCTGCACCGCCAGGAAGTTTAATCTAGTGATATTGATTACTCAATTTCTTTTTCGGTTTTCTGGTCAACGGAGGTTAGTCTGGGTCAGGACCTTCCGCCATCTTCTTGAAATTGAACCCTCTAATTGCACCCTCCCCTGCCAGTGATTCTGGTAATGGCATGCATCTGAGTTACTCGATGAAAGACCTGCAATTCAACAGATGTGCGGGCAATGAATCCTCCCCGGACGTGACAAAGCTGGTGATGAGTGGGGGGCTCTAAACCGGTGATCCATTGCGCCCGTTGAGCTCAAGAGCTTTACTAAAGGTTGGCGATTGATTAGCATCGGATGAGAACAATTTTAGGTGAGACCTTGGAAATTAACTATGAAGTCCGAATGCAGGACGTGGATCCGCATTTTGCGCCAATCTAAGGCCTCTTGATGAAGATTCTCGAGCAATTTCTCCTGACCATCCGTTCTTATCAAATGATTGATCGAGGCGATTGTGTGGTTGTTGCCGTATCAGGGGGGGCCGATTCGGTAGCTCTTCTCGAATTGCTGGGAGCCATTCAAGCGGAGTATCAGCTGGAGTTGATCGTGGCTCATCTTAACCACCAATTGAGGGGCGAGGAATCTGATGCCGATGAAGCATTTATCAGAAATTTGGCCCGGCAAAAATCCCTGTCTTGCATTGTCGATAGAATTCCCCCGAGTTTACTTCAAGCCAGACCGCAAGGAAACTTGGAGGCCAGGCTTCGAGGCTTTCGACATCAATTCCTAAAACGATGTGCGCGGGAGAATCGGGCGCAGAAGATAGCACTCGGACACACGCTCAATGATCAGGCCGAAACCTTTCTCATGCGCTTGATCCGCGGCGGAGGAACCCTCGGGCTTTCTTCCATCCCTCCCACCCGTAAAGATGGGGTAATTCACCCTCTGCTTTCAATTCGTCGCGATGAAATATTGGGGTTTCTCCAAGAGGGCGGAATCGGATGGAGGGAAGATAAATCCAATCTGGACCTCCATTTTTTCCGGAATCAGGTTCGTCATTTGCTCATCCCGTCGCTGCAGAGTTACAACCCCAATATTCTGGAACGGCTGAGTCGTTCTGCGGATATTCTTCGTGAGGACCAGGCATCTTTGATGCAATTGACGGAAGATTTTTGCACCCAGTGGGTATCCCGTGAAGGATCGAAAAACGTGGTGGAAGCAAGCCGAGTCGCATCTCTTCCTCGCGGGTTACAAAGAAACTTGTTTCGCCGCCTCCTGCAAGCAGGTGTCAGCGGAACTGCGGGTACAAAGATGCTGACGGCCTGGGACTATGACTCATTGGCGCCTCTCCTGGAAAAAGGGAAAAGTGGTAAGCATTTGGAGCTCGGGGGGGTAAGGGTTGAAAGAGAATTTGAAAAGTTAGTCTTTAGCCCACTTGCCCACCAGATTGCCGACTTCAAGTTTGATTTGGCCCTTCCCGTCCCCGGTGAAGTCGAGCTTGCTCGGTTGGGGGTTGGTTTTCGCACCCGAACCCAGCCCGCTACACGACTTCCTAACTTCATCAACCAATGGGAATTATTTCTTACGAATGAAGAAATGGCGGTAGGTTTGAGGATTCGAAATTGGGAGGCTGGCGACTCTTATTTCCCCCGCGGATCTTTTTCGCCAAAAAAACTCAAAGAACTTTTTGCCCGGAAGAAAATCCCCAAGGGAAAAAGATCTTCTTGGCCGGTGGTGACGTTAATGGGGAAGATTGTTTTTGCCAAAGACCTTATGGTTGCGGCGGAAATGCTGGATCGTCGTGAAACCGATTCATGCCATCGAGTGATCGTGGAAGAATTTTCCCTACAATCCTAGCTGGGACTTTGCCTTTTGACCCACGAAGTCTTAAATCTTCGAGGATGACGGCCGAATAATAACTTGAGGTCTAAGTCATGGGCAGTTTATATGGAAACCTCATTTTCCCTTTTGTTTCGATAGATTTGATTCGAATAAATAGCGGAAAAGTGGTATGTTACGAAAGGGTATAATCTCCTGGTGCGTTGGTAATCGCCTACATCGAAACTGGACTTTTTGCGGGAGGGCTTTTTGAATTCCACAGCTAAGACAATCATTTTGTGGAGCATCTTACTTATTACTGGTGTTGTCTTGTGGCAGGTTGTGCAAAGAACACAAACAGCCAACGAGCAGGAGAAGAGCTTCTCTGAAATCATGAATAAGATCGACGACGGAAGTGTGCGAAGCGTCGAGATCATGGGAAGTGATGTCAAAGGGCAATTTAAGGACAACACGACCTTCAAAACCACAGTTCCAAATTATCCCGACTTTATCAAGATCCTGAGGGAAAAAGGGGTAGCCATCAAGGTTAAAGAGCCGACCCAAAGCCCTTGGTTTACGGCTTTGATTTCGTGGGCTCCTTTCATTCTCCTGATCGGGTTCTGGATCTTCTTCATGCGCCAAATGCAAAGTGGTGGAAATAAAGCGCTTTCTTTTGGAAAGAGCCGTGCAAAACTGCTGTCTTCACAGCAGAAGAAAGCCACTTTCAAGGATGTTGCCGGAGCGGAAGAAGCCAAGGAAGAGTTGCAGGAAATTATTGAATTTTTGAAGGAACCCCAAAAATTTCAGAAATTGGGCGGAAGGATTCCTAAAGGAGTATTGCTGGTCGGACCTCCGGGAACGGGCAAGACGTTATTGGCCAGGGCGATTGCTGGCGAAGCCGGAGTCCCATTTTTTTCCATTAGCGGATCTGATTTCGTTGAAATGTTTGTCGGGGTCGGGGCCTCAAGAGTTCGCGACTTATTTGAACAGGGAAAGAAGAATGCCCCCTGCATCATTTTTATCGATGAAATTGATGCGGTCGGCCGGCACCGAGGCGCAGGTTTGGGCGGAGGCCACGATGAGCGGGAGCAGACGTTGAATCAACTCCTGGTGGAAATGGATGGGTTCGAATCCAATGAAGGCGTCATTTTGATTGCGGCTACCAATCGTCCCGACGTGCTCGACCCGGCTCTCCTGCGGCCGGGCCGGTTTGACCGTCGCGTGATCGTTGCCCGCCCTGACGTGAAGGGGAGGGAGGGCATTCTGCGTGTCCATACCAAGAAAATCCCGTTGGCCGAAGATGTCGACATCAGCGTCTTGGCACGAGGCACACCGGGTTTCTCTGGAGCTGACCTGGCGAATTTGGTCAATGAAGCTGCCCTGAACGCGGCTCGCTACAATCAGCGCAGCGTCAACATGGCCGATTTTGAGGGGGCCAAAGACAAGGTTCTCATGGGGGTTGAGCGGAAATCTCTCATCATCAGCGACGCTGAAAAAAGAAATACAGCGTACCACGAAGCAGGACATGCTTTGGTGGCGGCGATTCTGCCTCATGCCGACCCGCTGCACAAAGTCACGATTATTCCGCGTGGGATGGCGTTGGGGGTGACGATGCAGCTGCCCACCGACGACAAGCACACCTACACCAAGGATTATTTGGAAAGTCAGATTGCGATCATGATGGGTGGACGGCTCGCGGAAGAATTGTTTTTGGGTCACATGACCACGGGAGCCGGGAATGACATCGAGCAGGCGACTGAAATGGCACGGCGCATGGTGTGTGACTACGGAATGTCCTCTCTCGGACCGTTGACTTTCGGAAAGCGGGAAGAACAGATTTTCCTGGGTCGTGAAATTGCCCAACACCGTGACTATAGTGAAGACACGGCCATTCGAATTGATCAGGAGATTCGAAGATTCGTCAGTGAAGGGTATGAGAAAGCCAAGAAAATCTTGGAAGAAAACCGGGACACCCTGTCTCGCATCGCAGATACCTTGCTGGAGAAGGAAGTCCTCGATGCCAACGAGGTGTACATGATTATCAACAACCTCCCGTTGGAAGAGAAGGCCAGCTCCGTGTCCGCGTCTGAGAATGGGACTCCCGAGGAGCCTCCGAAGCAGGTTGTTCAGTCCCTGTCTCCCACTCGACCCACACTGGTTGATAAACAACGGGAAAAACCGGCGCCTGCATAACTCCTCACGATCGGCTCGGTAATTCAGCATGTTACGCAGGTTGTAATTCTTTCCTGTCGAAGACGACTCTTTATCTGCTGTTTGCAGGATCCTTCCCAAGCCGGGACAAAGCGTCCCGGTTATTCCCTCAGCGTGGATTTTTGGAAGATCTGATGGCGGTCCGTACCCAGTTTGTTGTGCATCTCCCGTCACGCAAGCTGTTGCTGGGCCAGCGGACACTCATTATGGGGATCTTGAATGTGACCCCCGATTCGTTCTTCGATGGGGGAAGATATCTGCGAAGTTCCGATGCGGTGGCGCGAGGGCTCCAGATGGAGGAAGATGGAGCGGACTTGATTGATGTGGGAGGGGAATCGACCCGGCCCCCGCACCGGCAGGTCCTGCCGGCCCACGAAGAAATCCAACGTGTAATTCCCGTCATCGAAGCCTTGAAGAAGCGAGTCCAGATTCCCATCGCCATCGATACTTACAAGAGTGCGGTGGCCGAAGCGGCGGTAGCGGCAGGTGCGGAGCTCTTGAACGATATCGGAGGGTTTCGTTTGGACTCCCAACTCCCGAGCCTGGTGGCACGCACCAGAATTGGAGTCATCCTGATGCACTCACGCGGAAAGTCGACGCATCTTCATTCGGCCCCTGGTGTCAAGAACATCGTCCGGTCTGTCTTGGAGAGCCTGGAGAGATCGATTGGCAAAGCCCTCAAAGCCGGGATCCGGCGTCAACAGCTGATCGCCGACCCCGGCCTGGGTTTTGGGAAACGGGCCGAAGACAACTGGCTTTTGTTGAAGCATCTCGGGCAGTTCCAGCGGCTGGACGTTCCGCTGCTGGTTGGGGCGTCGAGAAAATCATTTATCGGGAACCGGCTGGGAGAAGCCGTCGAGGGCCGCTTGATCGGGAGTTTGGCTTGTGCGAGTATCGCAGTACTGGGTGGAGCGCATATCCTGCGCGTCCATGACGTGAAAGACACGGTGCAACTGGCCCGAGTCTGTGACTTGATGTTCAACCCCGGCGGTAGAGTTTCATGAACCTCATCGAGATTCTCAGCCTTGAAAAGCTGACGCCCTACGCGATTCTGGATATCCTGATCGTCAGCGTGCTGATTTATCAATTGCTGATTTTGATTCGCGGCACGCGCGCCGTTCAAATGGCTCTTGGCGTTGGTGTCCTGGTCATTTTCTTTTACATCACGCGCTGGCTTCGCCTGGAAACGGTGCAATGGATTCTCACGAATATGCTGCCCTACATCGGATTTGGAATCATTGTGCTGTTTTCGGCGGAAATTCGGAGAGCCCTGGCCAATATCGGGAAGAACCCGCTATTGCGTCGATTTTCGCAAAATTCTTTTGTGGAAACGTACGACGATATCGTGTTGGCGGCCACAACCCTGGCGTCGCAACGCATCGGGGCCTTGATTGTTCTTGAACGGGAAATCGGATTGAAGAATTACATCGACAGCGGAATACGGGTGGATGCAGCCCTCTCTTACGACCTCCTGGTGGCCATTTTTGCGCCGGGTGCCCCCTTGCATGACGGGGCCGTGATCATCCAGAAAGAACGGATTGCGGCAGCTGCCTGCTTCCTACCCTTGACAGTCAACCCCATCCTGAGCAAAGAACTGGGGACCCGCCATCGGGCGGCGATCGGTGTCACCGAGGAATCCGATGCCGTCGTGGTGGTCGTCTCCGAAGAGAGCGGAATCATTTCTCTGGTGAGAAGCGGACAGATTGAGCGAACTCTCGACGGCGAGATGCTGCGCGATCGACTTGAAAGCATCTTTGAAAGCAGACATGGCATGGACCAGGCGGAGTTGGCACCAAGCCTCCCGGAGGAGAAGTGACCCGTTTTCTCATGATGTTTCGGAATCTCCTTTTCAGGAATTTTTCGCTAAAGCTGACGTCCTTGTTGTTGTCCATGCTTCTGTGGATTGCGCTCAATGGAGAGCCTAAATCGGAAGTGGGATTCAAGGTGCCCCTGGAGTTCCGCAACACGCCTCCCAAGGTCGAAATTCTTTCCGATTCCGTGAACATGGTGGATATCCGGGTGCTGGCTTCGTCAAGCCTGGTCAAGCGGATCAATCCCGCAGAAATCAGTGCCACGGTGAACTTGTCGAATTGGAGTCTTGGAGAGCGGACGTATCAACTGAGCGGGGACAATATCCGGCTTCCATTCGGGGCGACCGTTACCAAGATTACGCCCAACAAAATCCGACTGCGCTTTGAACCAACCCATGAGAAATCCGTTGAAATTCGCCCCCGTATTGTCGGCCGGCCAGCCGCTGGATATGCGGTGGCTTCTGTCCGTAGTACACCCTCCGGGACAATCATCGAGGGACCCGCCAGCCATCTCGAAAATATTGAATTTGTCTATACAGATAGTGTCGATATTACCGATCGATATTCCAAGGTGGACCGCAATGTTCAGGTCTATGCGGAAGACCCCATCGTTCGCCTCGCCAAACAGTTCGAAGTCCATGTTGAAGTTGACATTGTAGCGAAGGCAGAGCAGGCGGCCCGTGGGTCGGAAAAAGAACAGCACCCGAGACTAAAGACAGGAAAGTGAACCCATCATGAAGCGAAGACTCTTTGGAACCGACGGGATTCGCGGGGAGGCCGGTTCGTTTCCCCTCGATTCAGACACGATCAGAAAGGTCGGGATCGCACTGGCTGTTGCTCTGCGGAATGGCGGGCAGGCCAACTTGAAGGTGGCTATTGGCCGCGATACTCGGGAATCCGGAAACTGGATTACCCGGGACTTGCTGGAGGCCATCACTTCCTGTGGCGCGGAGGTTGTATGGGATCTGGGCGTCATCACCACGCCAGGACTGGCCTACTTAACACGCCATCATGCCTTTGACCTCGGCATCATGATTTCAGCCTCCCACAATCCTTACCAGGACAATGGCATCAAGGTTTTCGGCTCCAATGGCACCAAGCTTTCTGATGAAAAGGAATTAGAAATTGAAGAGCTCGTCTTCAAAGAAGTGGGGGGCTCTTCGGCTTCGTCCATTTCAGCGGCGGAGAGAACCGGCGCCATCCAAACAGCGGATCGTAGCGAAGAGTATCTGGGGTTTTTGACCTCCCGCGTTGGGGAAAACTTGAGTGCTTTTCGAGTGGGCTTGGATGTGGCTCACGGGGCCGCCTATTCGATTGCCCCTCGCCTGTTTCAGCGGCTGGGGGCCCGGGTTGAGGTTCTCAGTGACCAGCCGGATGGGAAAAATATCAATGAAAATTGCGGCTCCCTTCATCTGGATTCCCTGCGCCGATTGGTTCTCGAGAAAGGATTGGATTATGGCGTGGCATTTGATGGGGATGCCGACCGGTCTTTATTTGTGACTTCGGAAGGGAAAATTTTTGATGGCGATTGCGTCCTTTTTGCCCTGGCCCAGGAATTTTCAGAGAAAGGTCAACTGAAGGCTCATTCGGTGGTTGGGACGGTAATGAGTAACTTTGCGCTGGAACTTGCGTTGCGACGAAAAAATATTCGCCTCGTCCGGGCAGCCGTCGGCGATCGCTATGTCCTGGAGGAAATGAATCGGATCGGGGCTAATCTAGGGGGAGAACCTTCCGGACACATTCTCCTACGGGATCATCATACGACAGGCGATGGTTGTCTCACGGCGGCCTCCATCGCAGGGCTGATGGCCCGCCGCCGCTGCAGTCTGCAATCCCTTATTGTCGGATTTCAGCCGT
>JAXLQK010000016.1:27500-148484 GCA_046331665.1 Terriglobia bacterium
GATAAAAGGTACGCCGGGGATAACAGGCTGATCTTGCCCAAGAGTTCATATCGACGGCAAGGTTTGGCACCTCGATGTCGGCTCATCGCATCCTGGAGCTGTAGAAGGTTCCAAGGGTTAGGCTGTTCGCCTATTAAAGCGGTACGTGAGCTGGGTTCAGAACGTCGTGAGACAGTTCGGTCCCTATCTGATGTGGGCGCAGGAGATTTGAGGAGGGCTGTCCTTAGTACGAGAGGACCGGGATGGACGAACCTCTAGTGTACCAGTTATCCCGCCAGGGGTAGTCGCTGGGTAGCTAAGTTCGGTAGGGATAAACGCTGAATGCATATAAGTGTGAAGCCCGCTCCAAGATGAGATCTCCCAATTCGCCGCAAGGCGGATAAGAAGACCCGTAGTAGACCACTACGTGATAGGCTGGATGTGTACGGTCAGTAATGGCCTCAGCTAACCAGTACTAATCGGTCGTTCGGCTTGACCACTATTTTGTTTTTCTAAAGAGTGGGAGGATGCTTCTTCCGAAGCCCCTCCCGTCTCTTGAAGTTTTGTACTTATATGTAAGATGAGGATTCAATTTTGAATTTGCCCCGCTGGGCGGGGCTCTTCCCGGTGATTCTGGCGAGGGGGTCACACCCGTTCCCATCCCGAACACGGTAGTTAAGCCCCTCAGCGCCGATGGTACTGCCCGGGTAACTGGGTGGGAGAGTAGGTCGTTGCCGGGATTTCTTCTCAAAGCCTCGATGAAAATCGAGGCTTTTTTCTTTGGTATTCAGTGATTTGTGCTTGAGCTTCATCAACCGGCATCGAGCTCGGAGACTGAAAAATCGAACCGGCAGTTCTACCAGAAGATTTAGCAGCGAGGGTCAGGCGTCTTTCGAGATGCCGGACAACTCTCCGCCGTTCCGAATCGTCTAATTCTCCAAGATTTCGGAGGTGTGTCATGAAACTTAAGTTACAGTTCCTCCTGTGGTTCGGCCTGCTGGGGCTCCTCCCGGCCGTTGGCGCTGCCTCGGACCAGCCAACGACGCCAGGCCTTCGCAAGGAACCCCTCCGATTCCGGCGGAGGAAATTATTCGTAAGTTTGCGGCCAAGGAAGAAGAATTTCGCAGAGCCCGTGACAAGTACACCTATCGACAAACAGTGGCCATGGATGTCCTCACCCCCGACGGGAGAAAAACTGGCGAACAGTATTTTGTGTTGTCTGACATCTTGTTCGATGACAAGGGACGCCGCGTGGAAAAAGTGGTGAAGGCACCTCCCAGCACCCTCGAACATATCATTCTGACTCCGGAAGATTTGCAAGACATTCAGAATATTTATCCCTTCGTGCTGACCACCGATAGCATTGAGAAGTACAATCTCACCTATCTCGGAAAAGAGAAGATCGATGAGATCGACTGTTATGTCTTCGATGTATCTCCCAAGCGCCTGGAGGGTGAGGAGCGGTATTTTGAGGGAAAGATCTGGGTGGATGATCAAGACCTGCAAATCGTCAAAACCTTTGGGAAAACGGTTTATCAGGTAACGAGGAAGACTCGTGAACAGCGCTTCCCTCGTTTTGAAACTTACCGAGGCAATGTGGACGGAAAATATTGGTTCCCCATTTATACCAAGGCTGACGATACCTTGCATTTTTCCAACGGAAACGACATCCGCATCCGTGAAGTTGTGAAGTATGAGAATTACAAGCGATTTGAAGCCGAAGTCAAAATTACCGTGGCAGATGAAGGTTCGACGGAGGAGAAAAAGACTCCTCCCAAATAATCCATCTCGAGTATTATAAAATCTTCGTTCATTTTGCCATGGGGCCTGTTAAGCGAGCGGGAACCCCACTCCAGATTCCTCTCCCCAATTCCCAATTTATGCCCCTCTGGTGGGCCCGTCTTTGTTACTGTGGCTGGATCGTGAGAATCTCAGTTCATCGATTCGAGTAGCCCCATCATTCAGCCTCCCTCCGCGTGGTAGAAAAGTGTGGGAATTTCCCCGTTAAACCCTGCGCTCTCAGGCTACTGCCGCCGTTCTTAGCCGAATACTTGCTGACGATTCCTTACCGAACAGGTATACTGATGTCTCCCCGAGAGCCTAATTCTCAATCCGGAAGGACTTCAGCCATGAATCGCAGAATCACTTTGCCGGCAATGGCCGTCATACTCTTCTCTCTGACCTTGGTGATGGTCGGCCTTTCTAGCCAGAAAGGGAAAGAGGTTCAGTTCGGCGGCACCTATGCCAATCTTAAGCCTGCACAGCGGAATCTGGTCGACGAGTGGATTCGTCAATACAACACAATCTCCAAAGGGAATCTCAAGTCGGCAGAAACCTACGATGATCTTTCTCTCTCCGTAAGAACTACCTTTGAAGCTGTAACGCACGCCTTGATGACGAGCAAGCTCACCAGTGAAAGCGGCACTTCTCTTGGTACCGCGCTCGACGTGGTGGCGTACCTAGAAACGGTTCATGGCATGATTCCTGAGTCGAGTGGGGATCTCCAGTTCCGCATCTACGTAGCCCTCAAGCCGACAGCCTTGCAGACTCTGGAAGAGTCACGCGAGTTTAAACGCACGGGGGATAATACGGTTTATCACAAAGGCTACCCGATCAATTACCGCCAGCAGGGAGGGACGCCCTCGATTCAAATCTCTTGCTCTCCGGACGGGAAGCGAGCGGACATTGATGTTGATTACCGCTCTTCCAAGTTTCCCAAGGCTGTGGTCAATGGGCACCTCAGCAGTGCGAATTCGGATGTGAGAGCCGGAAACAATTACGACCGACACGTTCAACGTTGGTCTGGTTTTGGAGATTGGTGGAAGAGCATTTTCGGTGTGCCGCTCAAAGAATCTGATCTAAAGGAGGAACAAACTACCGCCAAACGCGGGGAGATCCCAAAGGTTCCACGGGCGGGTAAAGGAAAGCTGGAGGATGCTGTCTATGATTTTCTCAATTCCTGGCTGGTCGAGCAGCAACCTATCCAGGCTGTCGCCTACATTTCCAGGCAGGCTTATGCTTGTATCAATCAGGTAGAGAGCGATGAAGAGCCGAAGATCAATCCAGGTATGGCTCCGTTCCTCATTGTGAATGGGATGAAGAAAGCGAACCGGACGATGGGTAAACCATCCAGCCTGGCCGAAATTGCCTTCGCCGTTCAACCGAAGGACCCTGCACTGAAGCTTATAAAGCAGCCCCATAGCGCGCTATTTGAACTCTTTGAAACACCGGATGAGATGGCCTTCAACTTCGAGTGTGCCAACCGGAGCCAAGCTCAACCTGCGGCCACGGCTGGGAAGCCTGGAGGGAAGTATGGGAAGTTCTTTGGTGCATCCTTGCGCTTGAAGACCTCCAACGCCAAGAGTGCGACGCTCCTGACGCTGTGGTCGAAAGAATCCGGCTACTGGAAAATCCTCTCCTGGAAAGTAGAATCTGATCAATTTCAACCGAAGCAGGTTCCGAATGCTGCGGCAGCCATCTTGGAAACTAAAATCGAGCGCACCACGGGCGACCCGTCGGTCATTACCGCCACTCTAAATTTTTTCCAAGATTGGTTTGTTAAACAAAAATACCAGCAGGCCGCTGCTTATCTTTCCCCAAAGTGCCTCCCTTGCGTCAATCTGCATACCGATGAGCAAAAACAAAAAGCTCAAAAGAAAGACCCTGCAGCGAGTTGGCCTGAGGGACAACGCAGAATCCTGAACGGGATGAAAAATGCTTCCGACACGATCGGCAAGAAGAGCGAATTGTCGGAAGCGATCCGCAGCTTATCTCCGTCCAATCCCATCATTAAGCTCGTCTCTCATCCCCAGGAGCAGGCTTATGCCCTGGTGAGTGTGCCCGACGAAGTCGCCAGGAATTTTGAATGCTCAAGCCAGGCAGAAGGCGTGAAGGTGGCCCAAAAGCCCAATAGTCCGCCCGTCTATGGCAATTTCTATGGCACCGTATGCGAATTGAAGGTCAAAGGGAGTCCTGCGGCTTTGAGAATTCTCTGGGGCAAAGAAGCCGGTCAATGGAAGATCATTGCCTATTCGGTTGAGGTACCTTAATCAAGACAAAAAATGATGGAGGAAAGCACAGTGACAGGCGCATCTCAGCGAACAGTGAACACTTCCTTCAGACCCACAGATCATGATGTGACTATGAACTGTCGAATAAATCCAACTTAACCGCGAGAAAATTGTGGCAGCCAAAACAAATCTTTTGAAAGCACTTCAACTCTCAACCAAAGTACTATCCAGGGAAGAGCGGAAAGCCTCCGGAAAATCGTTGCGGGAAAAAATTCCCAGGAAGTCTCAAGGAGAATGGAACGCTCCCTCCCATCGCCGGGATCCGGTCGATGTGTTAATCGAATCCAGTAAAGGGCGAGTCCCTCATCTGGTCCCCATCCGGTACGGGCGCATGATGCAGAGTCCTTTCGCTTTTTTTCGGGGAGCTGCCGCGATTATGGCTGCAGACCTGGCGAACACACCGACATCCGGAATCCGGGTACAGGCCTGTGGCGATTGCCATCTCTTGAATTTCGGAGGATTTGGAACTCCAGAGCGACGCATCATATTTGACATTAACGATTTTGACGAGACCCTTCCGGCACCCTGGGAATGGGACGTCAAAAGATTGGCCGCCAGTTTCGTCATCGCCGGACAGAATAATGGGTTCACAAAAGCGGAAGCACGTGAATGTGCTGCGCGTTGTGTCCAAAGTTACCGCGAACACATGCAAAGCTATGCAGAGATGGGTGTTTTGGAAATGTGGTATGAACGAATAGACCATGAGAATCTCCTCGCTTTAATCCAATCGAAAGAGTGGAGAAAGAGGGTGCAAAGGCGGATCGCCAAAGAATCGTCACGATCTGTGGTTGACGACGATTTTCCGAAACTGGCAATCGTCAAGAACGGCAAGCCGGAAATCAAGGATAACCCACCTCTCATTTTCCATCAGTCCAGATTGGAATTGGTCAAGTATGATGCAAATGTCAAAGAAGCGTTTCGCCGATATCGAGAAACCCTTTCCGATGATCTAAAAGCATTGTTAGATCGATACGAAATTAAAGATGTAGCATTAAAGGTTGTCGGAGTCGGAAGCGTTGGCACCCGCTGTGCCATTCTTTTGCTGATGGCCAGTGACGGTGAACCTCTTTTTCTGCAGGTGAAAGAAGCGCGTGCCAGTGTTTTGGAGCCTTATGCGGGAAACAGCGTTTACCCGAACCGCGGTCAGAGAGTGGTTGCGGGCCAAAAGATCATGCAATCAGCCAGCGACATGTTCTTGGGCTGGACCGAGGAGGGGGGGCATCATTATTACATCCGCCAGTTACGCGACATCAAAATCAAAACGGTCGTCGAAATCCTTGACCCAGCAGCCTTGAAGAGTTATGCGGATTGGTGTGGATGGGCTCTGGCACAGGCGCATGCCAAGTCAGGAGATGCCGCCACGATCAGCGGATACCTTGGCAAAGGGACAATATTTGATGAAGCCATCGCAAATTTCGCTGTGAGCTACGCCGACCAAAACGAACAGGATCATCAAGCTTTGTTGAACGCGATTCGTGACGGCAAAATCGAAATCTTTCAAGAGTAAGAGCAGCCGAAGTCTTTTTACGAACTCTCCGACTCCAAGTGTTCAATTTTCTGCCTAATGCGTTGCCAGCCGTGGCTTGTTATGCACTACCTTCTCCCGCGGTGATGTTTGCCGATGTGAAGCTCCATTGGTCATGACGAGGAGTGACCACGGCGAATGGAATTTCTGGGTGAAACACCTCAATCCAAGGGGCTCCTAAAATCTTTTCTTAAAGAACCCGCCTACCCCTTTTTTCAAGGTGTCGGATTGAGGGTTGATCTGGCCCTTAATCGCTTCCTTTGCTGCACTGCCGGCCATGCCTTTCACATCAGGCACGAATTTCGGGTCGGCCGTTGTGCCTTCGATCATGAAGGGAATGCCACTACTGCCCTTGCCGTCCCGTCGGCCCAGTCCAGGCATCAGTCCTTCTCCCGCGACACCGCTGAGTTCTGCTACCATCTTAAAGTTCAGTGCGCCCGAAGCGCTCACCGTCCCCGCTCCCGTCAACACACCCAGCGAAGGCACCGTTACGTTGATGGAATCGAGTTTGGAACCTTCAGGCGCGACACGCGCATTGGTACTTGCGTTTTGAATGGTGGTGTCCCGGCTGGAAGCAGCTTTCCCACTAAAAGCTGAGAGAGCAGACAACTTGGACCCGAGGTCAAAGCCTTCAAGTTTGCTATTTTCAATCTTCACGGGACCTTCCATCACCAGTTTTTCTGCGGGTCCCGTGATGCCAACCACTGCCGATAGGGTGCCTCCTTTGAGTCCAGACCCCGCTGGAAGGGTTACGCCCAGCGCCGGGAGCAACGCCTCTATTTCCTCCACCGGCAGTCCAGGGGCATTAAGCTTCATGTTCAACACTGTCGCATTGCCCGTCATCTGATACCCGCCGGATACGTGTGCCACTGCCTTTCCTGTTGCCACCTGCCCTTGGGAAATCGTCCCGGATTGTCTGCTCAGGTTATGGTCAAGGGCAAATTTCACTTCGATGGGGCGACCCGCGGGCGTACCTTTGGGAGAGAGCTTCAATTTGGTCAAAGACAAACTGCCATTAAGCTTTGCGGTTTTACCGTCGGAATTCAATATTCCCTCCAAATTCCCCATCCCGCCCAGACCCAGACTGGGATCCGCACCAAGAGCACTCAGGTCCAGTTTCTGAATTCTCAGATTTGCCTGGATCGGTACCCCAGCGGGAGAAAGAGGACCAGCCTTGCCATCCACTTTCAAATTGCCGCTGCCAGGAAGATCGGCCGACAGCGTAAAGGGAAATTGTGTAGACGACGAGAAGTTCTTCACCTCGAGATTTACATCGTTAATGGTGAGGGGGGCGGCCGAAGAATTGGCCTTGCCCACGAGGAGTTTGCCATCGGTCACTCTTAATGATTCGACCGAAAGGTTGCCCGTCGGTGCCCCGCCGGAGGCTGGGGCGGGCCCGGAGCTCGCCGACGTCAGGCTGGAAAAATTCCACTTTCCATCGGGTGCGCTGAGCAGAACAATCGATGGTCCGTCCAGGCTGAGTCCCGTGATATTCAGGCGTTTTGAAAAAATGAGCGGCATCAGCTCGACGCTGATTTTCAGGCTCTTCGAGGTAAGGAAGGGTGACTTGCTATAGGCCGGATCGTCCGCAATGCTGATGTCCGAGGCAGAAACCCGGCCTTTCAGAATAGATAAACTCAGCTGGCCTAATTCCACCTTCCTGCCCAAGGCCCCGCTCAATTCCGACTCGATTTTCGGTCGAAAACTGTTCACGTTGATCAACCGGGGAAGTATAAGGAGGAGTAGAACAACCGCAACAACGATGACCCCAATCTTCCGATGAATCTTCTGCATAGAGAGACCTCCTTCCAGCTAAGGGATCGCCTGTAAATCAAAAGAATGCGATCAGATCCGTCAGACAGTCAACCGTATGCTGTCTTCTTCTTTCACTGTGTAATGTTTGTTCTGACCGTCAGGCAACGCCAGAATCACAGTGGACGGTCGAACATGCTACATCCGACTGTTGAGCGCCGACTTCGTCATTCCTGACGGCGCCATCGCCGTCGTCTGGAGTTTCCCGAAACACTACTACTTTTTATTGAGGTCATCGTCCTTGTAATATTTCGTACCCTGCAGGGTTAGCTGAAGGGCGAGACCTTTCTTGGTGATCTGATAAACCCAAACGCCCTCGGCAATTTGGACGGCTCCCGAATAGGCTGCGCCCGACTTGGAGGTTTTGGCCGCTGCATCGGTTTGCGCATCCGCTGCCCACCCGGAGTTGAGAAACTGTGCCAGTGCCTTATCATTTTCAAACACAAACACCACCCGATAGTCCTTTATTCCCACCCCAAGGCCAGCCCCGGCCGAAATCATCTTCATGAAGGTTTCCTGCTTGGTCTTGGAATCGACCGCTATGCCCGCTCCACGTGCTGTGCTCAGCAGCAGCAAATTGGTCCCCATGTTGTTGAACACGGCATACCCAGCCGACTTCTGGATAGCCGACTTGGCAGTGGGTTGAAGCTTGTACAAATCTTCAAGCGTCTGACTCGCCATCTTGCGAGTTTTTTCACGCTTCTGATCGGGGGTATCCTTGGCGGTAAGAGTTATGGAACTTAGCAAGGCAACGATCAGCAATGGGAAGATCATTCTTGGCCTCATATAGGCTCCTTATCTTTTGATGGATTGGCGGGCTGGCGAGCTATTGAGCAACGTGTTTCTAAATCTTTTTTGGGAATTGCCTTTTGAATCCTTCATAGAGACCGGTTGAATCAAATCTCAAATCGGAAAGGTGACTATCGAGAAAGGCTATCACATACCGAACAAGGGAAGGAATCCTTTAATCAAGAACGTTTGTGAAGATAACAACGACTCTTGAATCTTCTTGCAAGGGCGTGGCAAGAAACTAACCAAATCGCCAAGCAAGTGACTGGATTAGGGCCCCTTTTTTCAAGGGTAGTGCGAGAGCATTGAGTTTCACGTTCAAACGCGTCGCATTGCCGGGCATCTGATGCCCGCCGAAAAGCGAACCGCCACCTCTCCTGCGGCACCTCCCCTTGGTGCTCGATGGGAAGATAGATTTCTTTCTCCTTCTTTGGTCTGAAACAGTCATTTGCTACCCGATGGAGATGGGCTTCAGCTCCTGCTCAAACTGATTCCAGAACCTTTCATAGAATGAAAAAGGGAAGGTGAAGGAGAGGCGCATCTTTACTTTTCGATGCGGATTTTGTAATCATTGGCTTCAACCGGAGGCTAGGATCAATGATAGATAACTCTTGGGCGCCATCGCCCCTGTCGAAACGTATTGCCTTCTGCGCGGTCGTGGCACTGCTGGTAGCAGGCTTTTTGCCTACTGTTGCCCAGAACCAGCCGCCGAAGCCGCAACCCGTCGAGAAACACTACCAGGCAGCGCGGGACGCCCTCAGCAAGGGCGATACGGCGACCGCCAACATCGAAGTGAAACTCGCGCTCCAGAACAATCCTCTCGATGCTCCTGCCCACTTCCTGTTGGCCAGCCTGCTCGCCCTGCAGGGCGAGAATGACCAGGCGATCGTCGGGTTTCAGCGGGCGGTGAATCTCGATCCGGCCAATGCTGAAGCGCTTTATAACCTGGGAACGATGCTCCTGTGGAGGGGAGAGGCGCTCGAGGCTTCCCGCCTGCTCGAGAATGCCGTCTTGATCCGCCCTGGTCACGTCCCGTCTTACAACAATCTCGCCAAGGCTTACTTCATGACCGGACTCCCCGAGATGGCCATTGGTGCCTACGAAGAGGCATTGCGTCGCGACCCGGCGAATGCCATTGCGCTCAAAAATCTGGCTGCCCTCGCTGCGGGTGCGGGTTTGAAGGAGGCGGCAGCATCATACATGAAACGTCTTGAGTCACTGGGATTGGGCCAGACTGCCTTGCCTGCCGTGGAGCCGATTACCCTGCTCCCCACCTGGCCTCTGGCTACCACCACGCTTGCTCCGCCCTTGCCGTCCCCTCCTGCGGCGAGTCCTGCGCCGAAGCCAGAGACCCGAGTGGATCCGGAAGCCAACGCTCTCCGAGAGCTCCTCCGTGACTTGTCCCATGTCACGGTCGAACGGAGAGGCGGCCGGCTCACCTTGACCGGTTGGACGAGCAGCCCGAAAGAGAAGGAGTTACTGGGCAAAATCATCGCCGGACGGCCGGATATCCTCGACTTGACAAGCGATGATGTCGGCGATCCCCACCGCATGATCGAAGTTGATGCGGTCCTTTTCGTCGTAATTAGACAGGACCAGCAAAACGTGGGGTTCAATTTCTTGAATCTCATACATACCAATTTCACCTATTTTGCCAACGGCAACGCCAATGGTATTGGCTTGGCTGCTCCGGGCACGGTCGGGTCGGTGATCAACCTAGCCCAGCACGGATGGCTGTTCGTGGCCGCCGTTGACTACAACGTCAACATCGCGAACGTGAATAACACCAAGGTGGCGATCCTGGCTCGCCCGCACCTGACGGCGTTGAGTGGCTCACCTGCCACGTTTATCGCCGGTGCCGACGTCGTATTCTCGGTGTCTGGCCTGAACAGCGGAGACATCAAACCTTATCCCGTTGGAACGACGCTCAGGGTTACTCCAACCTTGTTGCGGACTCTCCACGAGGACGGCAAGCCGCAAATCCGCCTCACCGTCGAAGCGGGCCGCAAGAGTCTCCTCCCCAATCAAAATCTCCCGACGGCAGCCTCTAACGCCACAGTCTTCGACGACGTCCAGGTCAACAGTGAAGCGCTGGTGCCCCTCGACCAAACCTTGATCCTGAGCGGCCTCAGCCAACGGGAAGCCCAGAGCAATATCAATGGCGTTCCCGGCCTCATGTATGTACCCATTATCAAGTATTTTTTTTCGACGAAGACAACCATCGTAAGAGACACCGCGGTGATCAGTCTCCTGACCCCTCGTGACCCGGCCTACTGGAGCCAACGGAACCGGAAGGAGCTCGACAACTTTGTCGAAATGCGCCGAGCGTTCCTTCGGGCGAGGCAGGGCACGGAAGCAGAGATGCAGCAGTTCCGCGAAGCCGCTACCCTAATTGGGGCGAGCCTGCCCAACCGTTTCGCCCGGCTCTTCTCCTTACTGAGCGTTACGAACCCATCCGCCAGCAATGCTAAGACTAAACCGACGCCCTCGACATCGACATCGACCTGTTGGGCACTCCGCCGAAAAAAATAAATACGGGCGTTCGATGAGGAGTGTCACGCACAATCCCATGGAGAAAGCTCCATGGTTTTTGGGGGAACTTTCTGGGGGGGGCAGGCCCCTGCGGGCGCAGAAGCTGTAAGCGCTGCGCCGCTTAGGCGTAACGCCTGCCTTGAGCACTCACCACTGCCGGTCTCCCCATCGGGCAGGGGGTAAGCTGGCCCCCAGTCCACACCCTTTCGGTCGGCCTTCCTCCCAAAATAACGCGCATGGAGTGGAATTTAGTTGACAGGGGCGGGCTTGCAGTTACAATAAATCAGACGATTGATTCAATCAATCGTTTGATTTATAGGAGACTTCAGTGCCGATCCCGGAATCCGCCAGAGAGCGAATCCTGAATTCAGCCGAGAGAATGTTTGCCCGCCACGGTTTTGAGGCGACCTCACTACGCGCCATCATTGTTGAGGCAAAAGTCAACCTTGCTTCCGTCCATTATTACTTTGGCAGCAAGGAGGGTCTCTTTCGTGCGGTCTTCCAGCGACGATTCACGCCCGTCAACCAGGAACGTCTGCGCCTGCTGGAGGTGAAGAAAGCCGCCGCCGGCCGGCCTCCTTCCGTCGAACAAATTTTGGAAGCCTTCCCTACCCTGATGATTTCCGTGGGACTGAAGAAATCCAGACACAAAACCAGTCTGTTGCAGCTTGCCGGCAGGATCCTGCTGGAGCAGGGGACGCAGTTTGAAGGCCCTGCTGCGGAGTGTTTGCCGTGGTGGCCCGTCGATTTATCCAAGCCTTCCAGCAGGCCCTGCCGCAACTCGAACAGGGAGAGATTGCCTGGCGCCTGAATTTCACGATTGGGGCGGCGGCCAAGGCCATGTTTTCCGGGATCCCCATGCGAGTTGGCTTCGAAGGCAACCCATCAAGCCCTGGTGGAGGAAGAAAAGGTTGGCCAGATGGCACGCCGCATCATCGCTTACGCGGCCGCGGGAAATGAAGGCCCCTCCAACGACGGCGAAGAAGGGTCCCGATGAATCGAATGAGAGATGCGCGGTGACCCGTTGGGATCGAGGGAGGAAAGCGAACAGAGAGTTGCGAAAGCCGTGGACCCAGTCTGGCGGGCGCATTTGAGGGGGATTGGGAAGGAGAATGATCATGCCGAAAAATTGTCATGAACCGCAATCGAGTAGGCTCTTTTCACGGGATTAGTTGCCGGCTCTGGATTCTCCTGGCCGGGCTCAGCTCGTTGTGTCTGTGGAGTTCTTTCGCGGCTTTGGCGAGTGAAATTCCGCCTCGGACTCGAAGTCGCAAAGGCATGATGGCCGGAGGCAGACCCTGGTTCTTACTTTGAAAGATGCCGTCCAAATTGGTCTTGCTGAAGACGGCAACACGCGGGTTCGCTTCGGCTGTTCAATATGTCAAGCAAGCGAAAGCGCAGTCGTCGATCGACCGGTCCTACTTGCTTCCCAATATCGACGGCAGCCTGACCCAGCAGAATCGAACGACCAACCTCGCAGCGATTGGCATCAATTTCACCTTGATTCCCCGAAGCCTTCCGACCAACCTTTGTGGGTCCTTCAGCACGTTTGACGCGCGCGTCAAGGCAACGCAAATGCTGTTTGATTTCAGCACCATTCGGCGTCGTTTCCAGGCATCCAAGGTAGGGCAGACGGAAGCCGAGTTGCAGCAGAATCAGACTTCCGCAACGATACGACGGCCTCGATTGCCATTCAGTACCTGTCAGTTCTGCGCGCGAGGCGAGTTCGCAGGCGGCCCGGGAGCGAATGTCGCTCTGGCGGAGGCTCTTCATGGTCGTTGGCCAAGGACCAGAAATCGGCTGGTACTGGCACCGGGATCGAAGTGACGGCGAGGTCCAACTCGCCAATGCACGGCAACAACTGATCGACAGTGACTCGAACGGCGCAAATCTCGTTCGCAGCTTCTGGCCAATTTGCCTGGCTTTGGACACAACTGTGGAGTTTGACGAAATACTCAACTTCGTCCCCTTGACTCCCAAACCGGTGACCGACGCGATCAAGACGGCGCTCACCTCCAGGCCAGATCTGGCTGGCTCAGGAAAAAGAGAAGCGGCTGAAACTGCTCTACAGCGCCGCCGCGGGAACGATTACCTACGCTTTTTATGGGTTTGGCGACTACGGTTCCCTGGGCAGTGAAGCGAATGCTTCTCTCCCCACACGCTCCGTTGGGCTCTCCATGAATCTGCCGATTTTCGATGGAGGGCGTCGCGATGCGCGCCGCGTCGAAACCCTGACGCGTTTGGATTCGGAACGAATCATCAGCCAGGATCTCCGCCAGCAGGTAGAGCTGGAAGTGCGAATCTCTTTGGACAAGCTCCACGCGGCCGAAGACCTTGTCAAGGTGGCGGAAGAAGAATTGCGGCTGGCTCAGGCCGAGCTGGAGCAAGCCCAACGCCGCTACCGGGCAGGGGTGGCTTCGGGCCTGGAGATCACGGATGCGCAAACGAGGCTGGAGCGGGCACGGGAAAATCGGATTGTGTTCCAACACAATCGTGCCAAGATCGACCTGGGGCAATCCATGGGAACAATCCAGTCCCTTGGTGCAGACCGGAACAGTCAGTCCGTGAATTCGTGTCGCAAGTTACTTGCCGTTTGAAACGGGGAAGCAGACGGAGGCAAGCAGTCCATTCATGCAAAGGAAATCAAGCTGGAGTGGAAGGGAAGGAGCCAAAGTAAAATGAAGAACTCGCGCCAGAAAATGAAGAGATGGGGCTCGTTGATTGTGATCGGCCTGGGAACAATGTTTCTATTCCGATGCAGCTGGAATGGGAACAGCAAATCGGTGCTTAAGATTTTCGGGAACATTGAATTAACCGAGGTGAAATTCCTTCAATCAGCGGGGCGCCTGGTTTTTCTGGCCGTGGATGAAGGAAATGCCGTCAAGAAAGGCACGCTCATTGCGCGGCTTGATCCGGAAGAACTTCATGAGCGTCGAAATAGCGCCAGCGCGGCCCTGGCTACGTCCGCCTCGCGTCTTGAGCAGACGGTGACCTCCATTCAGTTTCAAAGCGAGCAGGTAGAGGGTCAGTTGGCTCGAACATGCTGAGCTGCAGCAGGCAGAGCGTCGGGCGCGCTCGCCAAGCCAATTGCGGCAGGCAAGAAATCGAAGCCGCGCGAGCGGCCATGGTGCGGCTGAAACCGAACAAATCCGGAGCGGAGAATGACTGGACCGCGCGCAAATCCTTTACCGCCAGGAGATATTTAACCGCTCAATATGACGATTTTCGCGCCCGTTACGGAAAAGCTCCGCGCTATCCACAATTCTGGAGCGCGACAGCAATTCGAGTTAGTTAAAGAAGGACCCCGCAAGGAAGACATCGAAGCGGACGGGCTCAAGTCCAGCGTGCCAAGGTTAATCTTCGTTCGCGAGGCCAGCCGCTATGAACTCGAACGGCTCCGCCAGGAGAAGACCGCCAGAGAGTCGGAGGCCCGCCAGGCGCGGGCCCAATTGGGAGTTTATGAAACCCAACTCAGAGATTCAGAGGTCTTCGCTCCCATGGATGGCGTTGTCCTGGTCAAGGCGGCCGAACTTGGAGAGGTGCTGGCGGCAGGGACAACGGTGGTCACCTTGGGCGACCTGGCCAAGCCTTGGCTGAGAGGTTATGTCAACGAAACGGATCTGGGGCGGATAAAGTTAGGCATGGACGTAAAAGTGACCGCGGATTCCTACCCCGGAAAGGTCTATCCAGGCAAAATCAGTTTCATTGCGTCCGAGGCGGAATTCACTCCCAAGCAAATTCAGACCCAGGAAGAGCGGGTCAAACTGGTTTATCGAATCAAAATTGCCATCGACAATCCGGGCGGTGAACTTAAGTCCAATATGCCTGCTGACGCTCAAATCTCCTTGTGACTGCAAAGGACTCAGGAATTTCCGATGACGGGCCACGATCCAGCCATTGCGATTGAAAACTGCACCCGCAAATTTAAGGAATTGACCGCCGTTTCCCAACTGAACTTGAGTGTGGCGCAGGGCGAGATTTTTGGATTGGTTGGGCCTGACGGAGCAGGGAAAACCACTACCTTGCGCATGCTGTGTGGATTGCTGGAGCCTACAGAGGGAGAGATTCGCGTCGGAGGTTACGACGTCCGGCACCAGGTTCTGGCCATCAAGGATACCATCGGTTACATGGCCCAACGTTTTGGGATGTATTTGGATTTAACGGTCAGGGAGAACCTGCATTTTTATGCGGACCTTTTCGGGATTTCCCTCGAAGAGCGCCAGGAACGAATGACCCGCCTGCTGGCGATGACTCGAATGGAGCCTTTTGAGAAGCGCCGCGCCGGGCAATTGTCGGGCGGGATGAAACAGAAGCTCGCACTCATGTGCAGTTTGTTGCACCGACCTGACATTCTGATCCTGGATGAGCCCACCAATGGAGTGGATCCCGTTTCTCGTCGTGACTTCTGGAAGATCCTTTATCAACTGGTACGGGAAGGCATGACGGTGCTTATTACCACCGCGTACATGGATGAAGCGGAACGCTGCAACCGTGTCGGGTTAATGGCTGGAGGCCGTTTGATTCGCTGCGATTCACCCAACGGGCTCAAAACATCGATCCGTGAAACGTGCTTTGAACTGGAAGCCACGGAGCGCCATAGGATTCGAGAAGTACTGCGATCCTTGCCAGGGGTCGTCAGTGTGGAACCTTCGGGGGCCACCTTGCATGCTTTTTTGGATGAGAAAGTGATTCAGCCTCCCCAGATCCAAAAAATTCTGGGTGAGCGCGGTCTTCCTTCGGTTCAATTTAGGCCGATCACTCCCACGCTGGAGGATATTTTTATTGCCGAAATTCAGAGAGCGGAGAGGTGACCGCAATGCCCTTAGTGGAACTGGCCGTTGAAGCGGTTGAGATGGTAAAGCGCTTCGGAGATTTTGTAGCGGTGGATCACGTGAACTTGGCCGTAACCCGCGGGGAAATCTTTGGTTTTTTGGGATCCAACGGAGCTGGGAAAACCACCACGATTCGCATGTTATGCGGCCTGCTCACGCCAACGAGCGGCAGGGCAACGGTGGCGGGATTTGACTTGGCTACTCAGGCTGAAAGGATCAAACAGAAAATCGGCTACATGTCTCAGAAGTTTTCTTTTACGACGATCTGACCGTGGAAGAGAACATCGATTTTTTCAGCGGCGTCTATGGCGTCGCCGGGCCTTCTGCGGCCAAGGCGCAAGGACTTTGTGCCCAGATCTCGACCGCGGGCCGGCATTCGACCATGACCCGCCTGTTGCCCGGTGGCTGGAAGCAGCGTCTGGCGCTGGGTTGTGCGGTGCTTCATGAACTGCCGATCTTATTTCTGGATGAGCCCACCTCAGGGTCGATCCCATTGCCCGGCCGCGCTTTCTGGGATTTGATCTTATCGCCCATCCGCAGAGGGGCACACCATCTTTGTGACCACGCATTACATGGACGAAGCCGAGTATTGTCATCGGCTGGCTTTGATGCATCGCGGCCGCATCATTGCTTTGGGTCCCTCCAAGACCCCTCAAGGAGGAATTCAAAACTCACCACCTCTTGCACCTCGACACGTCTGATTTGCATGAAAGCATGAAGGCGCTGGAACAAATCGAGGGAGTCACAGAGATTGCGGTGTTTGGCAGCGGGCTCCACGTCACGGTTCGCGACCCGGAAATGGCCACTACCCTGATTCGCGAAGAATTCTCAAAAACAGATTCGCATCGACCGGTTGGAAGTCATCGAACCCTCCATGGAAGACGTCTTTGTGGCGATGATTGAAGCGGAGGATCATCAAACCCCATGAACTTGCGACGAACGCGAGCTGTAGCCAAGAAAGAGTTCCTGCATATTCTCCGCGATACGCGCAGCTTGATTCTGGCGCTCGTGCTTCCCATGCTGATGCTTTTGCTCTTCGGCTATGCCTTGTCGTTGGATGTGGATGAGCTTCCCGTCCTCGTCTGGGACCAGGATAAAACGCCGGAAAGCAGGGAATTGGTGGAGCGGTTCCGGACCTCCTGTTTTTTCAAAGTGCTGGGAGTAGGATGGCTATTCCGCATTGGAGGAGGCGATCCTGCGCAGCCGGATCACTTTTGCCGGCATCATCCCCAAGGATTATTCCAAAAATCTACTCAGCGGCAGGGAAGCTCAGATCCAGGTTCTTTTTGACGGAAGCGATCCTCGATACCGCATCCATTGCCGGGCTATGCCGATTCGGTGCTGCAGGGTTTCGCCATGAATCTCCGTCAACAGGCCGTGGGAAATCCGCAAGGCGGGACGAGAACTCCCGCGGGCTGTGGAGCCTCGGCTTCGTCTGGTACAACAGCGAATTGAAATCCAAGAACTATATTGTCCCCGGACTGATTGCGGTCATCCTCATGATTATTTCCGCACTCTTGACCTCCCTGACCATCGCCCGCGAATGGGAGATGGGGACGATGGAACAAATCAACGCCACAGGAGCGGGAGAGCTGGTACTGGGAAAGACTGGGCCTTCTTCACCCTGGGGGTGATCGACGCTTTCACTGCAGTGACCATAGGCGTGCTGGTCTTTGAAGTTCCTTTCCCGGGGAAGTTTTGTGCTCCCTGTTGGGACCACCTGTGCGTTCCTCTTCGGGTCCTGGCGCTGGGGATTTTCCTCTCGGCGGTGGCGCGCTCCCAGATCCTGGCCTTTCAAATGGGAATTATCAGTTCTTTCCTGCCAGCTTTCTTGCTTTCAGGCTTCATCTTCTCAATTGAGAACATGCCATGGGTGGTTCAGGTGGTCACGCACATCGTTCCCGCACGCTATTTCGTGACTTTACTAAAGGGAATTTTCCTGAAAGGCGGAGTGAGTGTCTTATGGCAGGAAATTGCATTTCTCGTCTTGTACTCCTTGATCGTTTTTGAAGGTACACGCAAAAGTGGGCAGCTGGCTGGCCTAATGAACTTAGGTCTTCCGCAGGCAGGTTGATGATGGTCGATAAGTCTATTGCGGATACACGGGCTACAAAAGTCCGACCAGGAGCAGCTTTTCAGCCCCGGAGGGGCGTAAGAGTGTAGCCTAGGGAAAGGAAGCGAGTGACAATGGTTAAACGCGACTGCCGCTCTGGGTCTAGGTCCGATACATTGACCCCCTCCCCCGCGATTCTGTTTGGAGGGACCAAAAGTTGCTCCCCGGGCAGGGGAGTAGGGGGCTCAAGCAAGTGCCGCGGAACTGGAGTTTTAAAGAAGGCTCATCAGGTGAGGGACCTATGTGGGAAAGGATTCGAGTCATTGTCATAAAGGAATTCCCGCGGCGCTGCGCGAGCTCCTCGAATGCGCGTCGTGCTGATTCTTCCTCCGATCATCCAAATCGTCATATTCGGGTTTGCGGTTAACCTGGATGTCAACGATGCAACCTTGGGATGGATGGACTTCGATCAGACTTGCCAGCCGGGAATTGAGGGAAGCTTTGACGGATCTCCGAATTTTCGAGTGATCAAAGCCCCCAGGAATGACCAGGAGATCAAGGAGTTGCTGGACCGCGGCAGGGTGATGGCTGTGGTGCGCGTTCTTCCCGGGTTTGACAAGGATATCAAGAGGGGAGATGCCTCGGCGGTACAGATTCTGGTCGAGGGACGAATTCGAATACGGCTTCACTGGTCTCCAACTACGCGACGCAAACGTGGGGCGCTTCGCTGCCGCCCGGCTTGCTGAAGAGCAAAGAAGATGGATGGTTGCCCCAACCCTTGCCGCAGGAACGCCGCTGAATTTGGCCATTCCCAATCTCGAGTTGCGCCGCCGCGTCTGGTTCAATCCCGATTTGAAAAGCCGGAATTATTTCGTTCCCGGCGTGTTCGTCAATATTGTGGCGCTAGTCGCTGGCCGCGCTGACGGCCATATATCGTTCGGGAAAAAGAAATCGGCACGATGGAGCAGTTGATGGTGACACCCATCCGGCCGCTGGAACTCATGTTGGGGAAAACGCTTCCTTTTGGCCTCGTTGGCCTCGTGCAGGTGGGAATCATGACCAGCCTCGCTCTTCTCGTCTTTCGAGTGCCTTTCCGTGGCAATTTTCTTTTCTTGTTGGCTTGTTCCGCGGTATTCCTCCTGACCACTTTGGGAGCGGGGCTATTCATTTCCACCATCTCCCAGACGCAGCAGCAAGCCATGATGACTTTCTTTTTCATGTTCCTGCCGATGTTTCTCCTCAGTGGCTTTTCATTCCCCATCACCAGCATGCCTGTTCCAGTGCAGTACCTGACCTACGCTAACCCCATTCGCTATTTCGTGGAAATCATCCGTGGAATCTTCCTCAAAGGATCCGGAATCAGCATCCTTTGGCCGCAAATCTTGGCGTTGGGGATCTACGGAGTGCTGATCTTATCTGCCAGCACATTGCGATTCCGGAAAAAGCTGGATTAAACGGATTTAAGCTTGAACGGAAAGACCGTACAGCCCTTCGGCGGGCAGTGAAACATGAGCCGGGAATGAGTTCGGCAAGTGCGTGGCGAAGTGGCGATGGCGAAAACAGAAATTCTCGGAGACGATAACCCCGCCCTGGGCTTAGCTCGGGAAATACTCCCCGAACCGGAGACATAGATCCACAAAGGTCTTTAGGCCGAACCCCGTTGCACCCGCCGCGTAATACTTCCAGGGTTTGTCAAAGAGGAATGGCCCGGCAATATCAAGATGCGCCCAGGTTGTATTTTCAGGGATGAATTCCTGCAGGAAGAGTCCAGCGGTAATTGCTCCGCCTTGAGGACCGCCTACATTGTTGAGGTCGGCGTAGGGAGTCTTCAGGAGATCTTTGTATTCTTCCGGCAGTGGGAGCTGCCAATAGTTCTCGCCGTGGTTGGATCCGGATTGGATGACGGCATCGATCAAAGCCTGATTGTTTCCCATGATTCCCGCGAAGCCTTGACCCAAGGCGCGGATCACCGCTCCGGTGAGGGTGGCGATATCGACGATGTGGGTGGCCTGGCATTCCCCCGCGCGTGCAAAAGCGTCAATCAGGATGAGTCTTCCTTCTGCGTCCGTGTTGTCGACCTGCACCGACTTGCCGTTTTTGGCGACAAAGATGTCGCCCGGCCTCTGGGCATTGGCATCCGGAGAGTTTTCAGCTGACGGGATGATCCCGACGACCTGAATGGCGGGTTTCAATTGGGCGAGAGCTTTCATCGCCAACAGGACGGCCGCGGCGCCGGCCATGTCCCCTTTCATCTCCAGCATGCGGTCGGCAGGCTTGAGAGAAATCCCGCCCGTGTCAAAGGTGACTCCTTTTCCAACGAGGGCGAGCTTTACGGCGCTTTTTTGCGGAGGTGTGTACTCCAGCGTGATCAGCCTCGGCGGGTGAATGCTCCCTTTGCCGACGGAGCTCAATCCTGTATAGCCGCCGGCTTCCAGAGCTTTCTCGTCCAAGACTGAGGTTTGCATTCCGTACTGGTTCCCGATTTGTTGGGCCAACGCTCCCAGGACTTCAGGGGTCACCACACAGCCAGGCTCGTTTACGAGCTCACGGCATTCATTGACGGCGTTCGAAACGATCGAGTAGCGCCGGAATTTCTCGAGGCAGTCAGGAAGGGCCCCTTCCTGACATAGCAAATTCACCTGGACTGCCGGGTAATAGGCATTCTTTTCTTTCTTGTATTTTTCGAAGCTGTAACTCCCCAGTAGAATGCCTTCGACCACTTTCCCGAGATAGGTGGCGCCATCCCTTCCATTCAACAAAAAGGAAATTTCGGGAAGGTTGAAATCGTTCCCGTAACCCATGGCTCGAGAGGCGAAGATTTTTATTTTTTCCCAGAGGTTGTAGCTTGAGTTCAGCTGGGAGTGAAAGACCAGCAAATGGCGAATCCCGTTTTCTTCCCAGCGCGTGAAATACTCCTTCTTGATTTTCTTGTCGGTGAAGTCGGCGGACAATTTTTCCAGCCAGCCTTGAAGAGAAGGCACTCCGGCAGAACCCAATTCCAATTCCTTATCGAGCAGGACTACCAGAAGATCGGTTTTGAGATTCTCGACCGAGCCGCTCTTTACCTCGATGTTCATGAATGACTCCTCTTTTTCCTGGTTTTTTGAAATTCCTCCGTCAATTTGTTCGCGAGCTTTTGCCGGCGATCAAACAGGCGCTTCAGTTTCCTGGGGCGGTGGGTTGCCAGGGCGTAGGCGGCGATCAAGGGAACGGCTATGGTGGAATCACAGTAACACACGACGCTGTGGGGTAGCTGGTCCGGGTCGATTTTTCCCCAGCTCACCGCTTCACTGGGGGTGGCACCGGAGAGGCCGCCGGTATCGGGACGGGCATCGGTCACCTGCAGAAAATAGTCGTGGCCTTTCTCAGAAATTTCCAGAACTTCTTGAAGTTGCGGCTCCGTTTGCAGTATGAAATTCTTGGGCGATCCGCCGCCGCAGATGAACACGGCACTCTTCCCGCCGGACCGCTTGGCCTCGAGGACGATGGCCGCCGTTTCGTTGACGTCGGCAGACACATCGATGCGGAGCCGGCTCCCCTGCAAAGCCATCGCCGCAACGTTCATGCCGATGGAGCTGTCCCCTGGGGAAGAGGTGTAGATGGGGACGCCACAGCGATAAGCAGCCGCTAAAATGGATCGCTTCTTGAGCCCGAGAAGCCGCTCGCGTTCGTGAACGTATTTTCCCACCAGGAAGTGGAAGGCGGCACTGCTCATCTCCTGCTGAAATTCGGGAGCCCGGATGATCTTTCGAAAAAAGGCATCGGTCGAAAGCAGGACGCGGTAATCAAAGAAAATATCGTAGATGCGGACCACCCCTTCCTGCCGTAAAACAACATCGCTGATCTGCGGCGATCCGGCATGGAGATCGAGTCCGATCCCGAAATGGCTGTCGTGGTAGAGATTGGCGCCGGTGGAAACGATCCAATCGACAAAACCCGCCTCGATGAGGGGAATAAAGGTTGAGATGCCCATGCCCGCCGGGCTGAGTGCCCCCGAAAGACTCATGCCAACCGTAACGTCACGGGCCAGCATTTGCCGGGTGTACAAATGACAGGCCTCCCGCAACCGGGCCGCGTTATACGCAGCGAAGGTGTCGTCGATCAATTCCGGTAATGTGGTCTTCGGGTGTAGCGGAGAAGGGGCAATTTTCCTGCCCGATAGGTATTGGTTCTTCTTCTTGCTCATAGTTCTTTTCGAGATCCTGGAGTAAGGTGAGGATGACGACGGGACCCTCCCGACTGCCCGAGGCCTTGTTAAGATAGACCAATCGCCGTCCAACTTGCAAGCCGGTCAAGCGAATTTGTGAAGGGTGAAAGCCTTCGCCACAGGGATCGAGTTGACAAGCCGATGGCGGTGTCCTAGAATCGGTGCGTTTGATTTCCGGTTGACCCAGTTGAATGGTGTCGATCGGGAATTCCCTCCTCACGGACGGGGCTGTAGCTCAGCTTGGGAGAGCGCCTGACTGGCAGTCAGGAGGTCGTGGGTTCGATCCCCATCAGCTCCACCAGTACCTCAGTGACATACAAGTTCCTCTTAGAATCGAAAACGTTGATTGTGAATTGATCAACGTCAGTGGAATTCTATGCCCTCTTCCGGCTCAAGACTTGAGATTGTTTCAAAGGCGCTATTTGTATCTATCTCAAGACAAGGTTGCCGTGGTCGACTCAAGACGGCTCTCATCGCTTTCATAGGTCTCAGTCTTTTCGGATCAAGTTGCTCTGAAGGTCGGACGACTTGGTCAACGGAACTAACTTCTCCTGATGGGAGCTATCGTGCAACCGCACGCAGCAAACACTGGGGCGGTCCTGGGAACAATTTTAGTGCGACGACTGTATCTCTTGGGCAAAGCGGTCAATCCCCAAGCGTGATAATGGCCTTTGAGCACCAATATGACACCATGAATCTGAAATTGGAATGGATCACGGCAAATCACTTGGAGATAACATATGGGGACAGCGGAAGGCCTGGCGACCAAGTAGTCGTCGACTTCCAAGCAATCAAGTTGCATCAAATTAGGATTACAGCCAAAGAGATTCCGAGTGGATCCAGCAAGGCCACATCTGAATACCCTCCTTCATCCCTGTACAGGTGATCGGAGATGAGTAGAGCAACAGTGCTTTCCAAGTGCAAAAAAACCAACCACTAATCCGATTTTTTATCGGCGGGTGGAGCAGACATGTGATGTGAGCATGTCTGCGGAATGTCGATCCTAAATGCACGCGACAACCAGCCGATTGAACGTTTCGAACTCAAGCGAGGTTCACCTATACCGTAAGGTCGTTTGACTCTACTCGCTCTCAACGGTGGTTTGGAGGACAACTCTGCGGATGTCTTTGGCATCTTTCGGTTGTTTATTAAATATGATACGGGGAGTGTCGCAGTGCGACGATTGCAGGAACGACAGAAAGAAGATCGAGAACAGGCTCGGTTGTGCCAGAAGACTCTAACCAGAATACAAACTGTAAAGATCTGGCCCCCTTCGCGGTCTGGACTAGCTAACATATTCGGCGGGGAGTTTATCATAGAAGCCAAACTAGTTGAGACACTTGGATCTTGAGCTCTGAGCGAATCTATTAGGATTATGTCGCCGCTCATAATTTACATTGTGGAGAGTGTCGCATGTGCTGCTCAATACCTGATCGGAGCTCCGCATTAGGAGCTGTAGTCCCGTTTAAATGTTCCAAGTGCGGAAAAAACTTTGAGATACAAGATGGCGGAATATGTCAGATATGTAAACTACCTTTTTGTAGGAGACATCTGAAACGTCTCAGCTCAATACCCCGATGTGCCGCTTGCTGCAAAAAGAAAGGCTTTGGGATCAAAGATATTATTGAGGAACGTCTAGCTCGTTAATGCGATTGGGAAATTAGAATCTGATATTCGATTGTGCATTCTTGTCTAAAGTAGCGTTCCAAAGCAAAGTACTGGAACAGACTTCAGAATTTATTCTCCTATTTTCCTTGATGATAATTCCGCAAACGAGCATAGCTATTTTTTGTATTCAACCCACTATCACAATAGTGATAAAACGGCCGAAATTTTTCCTTAGACTCTACGATAGGGGGTCCCGATCGGACTACTCGATGGTCTTTTCGTAGGTGGGTGGGGGTGATTGTGGCCGGAATTGTAACGTAACCCTATCTGGAAGCCCTTGCTACCTAGTTCTACCAATCGAGAACGCCGTTCTCTAAATTCCCCGTAACCCTGATCCAGCACACGTTTCATCCACTTTAATCTCCCTCTGTCATACAGGGAAAAGAGAACTGGCAGTCTGGAGGTCGTTTTCGAAATCAAACACTTTCTCGGCGTCAGTTTTGATCCTTGTCTAGCATCTGAATTACCTACCGCTGACTTCAATCATTCTGCTTAAATGAGGCTACCACTTAGTAAGTAAGGAGCGACCAGAGATATGACGCTCACTAAATCCAGACGCCGATTTCTCGAGGAATTGTTCTGGGCATCAGGTTCAACGGTTCTCAGCCGACTGCCGGCTCTGGCTGCCGATCGTCCAGAGACTCCTCTTCCCAATCCGAATTTCTATTGGGGAGTTGGCATCGAAAATTGCTGGATGGCTCAAACCGATCCCGTGCGAGACGGTAACCGTCGCCTGCTGGACGTTTTCCTGCAGATGCAGCATTACGATCAATGGAAGCAGGATCTGGAATTACTTCCTGCCACTGGCGTCAATTGCCTCCGCTATTCAGTCCCATGGTACAAGGCCGAACCCAAGCCTGGGGTCTATGATTGGAGCTGGATTGACAAGCCGATCGAATATTTGGTCCACAAGCTTAAGATCATCCCCATCATGGATTTGATCCACTACGGCACTCGTTTGGATGCCGGACGGTGTGGCGGATGAGCGATTTCCGGAAGCTATCGCCAAATACGCCGGAGCCATGGCTTCACATTTCAAGGGTTTGGTGAACCACTATTCTCCTCATAACGAACCTCAGCTTACCTGCCTGTTTTGCGGACTCACCGGACGCTGGCCTCCCTATGAAAAATCGGTGGAGAGCTGGGCTAAAATTGGGGTGGCGGTGGCTAAGGGGATGGATTTGGAGATGCAAGCCATTCGTGCGGCCATTCCAGATTCCATCATCATCTCCATTGATCCCTGGATGACGTTTGTGATGGATTCGTTCCTGTCCATTCCGAAGGACGATCCAAACCGGGAGGAGATTGCTCTGCGGCCGCATCCTGCTACCCGGCTTCGCTCACGGAAAGATAGGGCATGGGCACCCCATGGCCTCCTATCTCGAAGTGGGAGCGAGTGCGCGCGACGTTGATTGGTTCGACGCCAATGCGCGCAAACCCGACATTCTTGGCTACAACTTCTATCCGGATTTTGCCTACAGCTGGAATGAAAGCCCGGAGCAAAGGAACAAGGATTTACCAGAGGAGCTACGGTCCGATTAAAGGAAGCAGCTCGAGAGGCGGCGGCACTCCTGACGCCTGGGATCACTCAGGCTCAGCGCTATTTTGATTTGCCGGTGTATTTGACGAAAAACCAGTGCCGGGCCTGTGTCGAGGCTCGCCTGCGCGATTAGCTCTGGGTCAGTGGGCGGGCGAATTGCGCCAGCAGGAGTGCTGTTACGGGGAGTTAATTGGTGGCCGTTGTTCGATACCATTCAATGGGACTATCGGGAAAAGCCTCGATGCCCTTGCCGGATTTCATTTACGAAGGCGGGTGAACAACGCGGGCTATATCGAATCCAAGTTGCTTCTGACGGAAAACTTCGCCGAGTTCAAAATCGGCCGTCTGCAGTAAAGGCTTATCGTGAAATGATCGCAGGCAAGCTATAGGGGAATGGTTGACCTGCCACCGAACCAAACCCACGACGAGTTCAATTCGAATTCGTCGTGGCTACCTAAGAATGAAGTGCCCTAACCCACCCCTGGCCCTTCGCGTCATCCCTTCCGGTGGAGGGAAATTTCAACTTCCGTGGTCGATGATTCCGGCCATCACAATGATGCCGCTGGAGACTTTCTCAGGTCTGGAAATGGTCAGCATTTATGAGGACGACGGAATCGATTCTGCCAGTAGGAATAGTCCGAGCGATAAAGCCCAAGCCGCGCTTGGATGGTAAATCGCGATCATCTATCCAGAACCAGTGGTTGTGATACCTGATAGACGCGAATGCGTCATCGGCAGGAGGTTTCTTGTCGGATGAATGGACGCGGACCAGGAACTTGGATTCAACGGCCGCCTCCTCCTTCGACATGGTTTGCTTGCGGCTCGACCTTCCTGGCCATCCGCATCGGGACATCGACACCCGCCGAGGCTTCTGCCAGAATCTCGAGCATCGAGCGGGTCAAGACGGCGATTTCCTTATCGCCCGTCGGCACGGCCCCCAATGCGAGGTGAAATACAGAGGCAGTTTGGCTGAGCCCAAGTATTTTTTCTCACTCATGACAGATTTGGCAGCCAATTCCTCAGTTGCATGGCGCGGAGCGGAAGACCAAATCCGCTGCCTCACCTTTTCAATCACTCTCATCGCAACGGAGTCCGACTGCTGCAGTTCTCGCAGCAGCTTCAGGGCTTGGTAGAAGGCCGATCCGGAGGGCGCTTAAGATCATTTCCATGGTAGAGCCGGCATGCAACCCGTTGATCGATCGAATCGCGATCACAAAAACGATATCGATGGCCAACCGCTTTGCACGAGGAAAAAGGTGAGCTGGAGAAAGCGGTCTTAACATGCTTTTTATAAACATCTCACGGCCAGGGGGCTGTAGGTGATGGTCGGGCTTTCGGTCCAATGGCTCCGAGACACCTCCAGCTGGTCCAGCAGGATTTCCTTCCAATCAGGCGTTAATTCCCGCATCCCCACCGAAGGAGAAGCCACGACTGTTGAACATCCAGGAAAAAACGGGGGATCTGCATACTGGCGCCGGACCAGGTTCATCAGCATCTGCTCCTTCCACGACGTCGAAATTCCAGAAGAATAGTCAAAGCGGTCGTGAGGAACGACTTTCGGTCCTACTCGGAGGGCACAACCGGATGAAAAAATGACCACCAAGGAACAGAGCAGCAATAAGGGGAAGCCCAATTTGCGTGATCGGATTGAACGAATTGCGAGCATCTTGAGTTGATTCCTGGAGTCAGTCCTGGGTGTCTTCAACTTCGGCGGTCACAGACCCCGCTACAGATCCAGAAATAGAGCCTAACGAGTTCTCGGCAACGGCCTCAAAAGATCTTTGAAGAGCCCTTGGAAAGACGCTTTTCGTCCGCGAAGTGCGGCAGGCAGCTACCTGCCGCACTTCCCAGGTCCGCCGTCAAAACGCCTTTTGATAGTTGTTATCGGTGATGTTTACAACGATCTGCTTGGCTGCGACATTCAGAACTTTGCTGGCTATAGTGTTGGTCCCGTCTGGCAGAGGTTGGTAGGTTACCGCCAGGGTTACGGCATCCTTCTCTTCTCCCAGGTAGCTATTGACATTGACTCCCTGAACCATATTGGAGTTTGGGTCCAAGCTCAGCGTCAGTGAATCGCCCGGCTGTACATAGTTCTTGAACATCAATTGAACAGTCCCTGATCCTGAAGGAGTGATTGAGGCGTTGCCGGCAGCCACAGCCGCCTTGCATTTGTCCGGAGAAGGCGGAACATACTGCTTGATCAAGGCCACCGCCTTTTCCATGTAATCCTTCATTTCGTCCACCTTCTTCTCAACGACTCTGCCGCGGACACCGCGCTTCTTCTCCGGTGGCGGAGGCTGAGAGATGGTGGTCTTTTGAACTTGACCATCGGGCCCATAACGGCACTGTTGCACCTTGGTGCTCTTCACATCACCTTTCAAGCTAAGCTGAGTCGTTTCGATCCAGCTATACTGCATGAGGGCCTGCTTGTTCTTGGCACTTGCCTGCTTGAACGCTTCCACTTTTTGCTGGACAGCCGGGTTGGGTCCCTGGGCAATCAAAATTCCTGCCAAGAGGACCGTGCAGGCTAACACGGCAGAAAGTGATACTAAGGTACCGATTCATAATTGACGCCCTCTATTGATGGATGTGATGGTTCAAAGCTCTACGCACTGAATTTCTCCTGCTGAAAAAGAATTTCGTAAACCGATCGGCCTAAAATGAATTCCATGACTTGCCACTGTTTGGTGCTGGCCACACTGGAGAAGGAAGAGCCCCGGCGGGTTTGATGACACCGGAATAGGTGGCTCTGCCAGGGGCCTAAATCCACGTAAAGCCCTGGCTTTCCCAACTCCTCCATGTCCCGCTCATAAGCCGCACCCGTCAAGAGGTCCACCAATTGGCAAGCCTTCCTTTCATGTCTCCATCCGTCACACGTACTCGCGCCTGGCTTGGCTGATCACTGAGATTCACGATGATGAGATAGCGATCCTCTTCGTTGGTCCAAGTCCAGGCCACAAGATTCAAATAGCTTGAGTTGTCGGGCCAACCGTAGCGATCGCAAAGCCTCCACCCTCCTTCACGAAATACCGAGCGATCCGTGGCCTCCAAAAGTGTGCGGTAGAACACCTGTAATTCGGCATCGACGGGTTCCTGGGGGCGCCTGGCGAGGAACACAGGCAACCGGACCTTTCGCCCTTCAAACTGCCCCTCATGAAATAATCTTGCCCCGGGAAGAGTTGCCACGGTGATGGCGGCCGCCTTCTGCTTCGCCGAGGAGAAAGCTGAGCCCGCTCGAGGCTCGTCATGGTTTTCAAGAAAACGAAGCAGTTTTTGCTGATAGCCCAAGTCAGCGCAGAGATGAAGCCGAATGTCTTCAGCGCTGGAGTGCTCCAGCCGGTCATAGAGTCGCTTATCGTAGCAGAAATCGAACCCTTGTTGTTGCAGCTCCCACTCCAAGTCCCAGTACGCTTCGGCAATAAAGAGAAACTCCGGATAGACCCTCTTGACGGTGGCGATGAGCTCGGTCCAATATTCCGTTTCTGGCCGATCACCCGCGCGGCTGCCCCACGTTCGTTGAAAGATCGAGTTGAGGAGGAGCATGGCCATGTCACAACGGATCCCATCGCACTGTCCCCCGAGACTCAGCAGGGTTTCCTTAACCGATTGGCGGAGGCCTGGGTTGAAAGCATTAAGCTGGAGGACGTCCTGCCAGGCTGGAAAGTACGGGTCACGCCCGCAGGCAAATGTCTTCCCGTTGATTTCAATAAAGGAAGTGGGGTCATTCTTGACATCGTCCGCACTGCCCTGAATGAAGTATTCCGGATGATTTTCCACCCAGGGATGGTCAGGGGCCACGTGATTTGGCACAAAATCAAGGATCAAGGCAAGGCCCCGACTCGCCAAGGCCCGTCGGGCCGCAGCCAAGCCTTGCGGACCTCCCAAGTTCCGGTCGACAATATAGCGTCGCACGCAATACGGGGAACCGACGTTGTCAGCAGGTTGATAATCCGGCAACGCCTTCTGAAAAGTTTCAATCTGGCCACGATTTAAATTCGCAATCGCAGTTCCTTGAGGACTCCGCTCCCACACTCCCATCAGCCAGACAGCATCGAAGCCGTAGGACGCGATAGCATCCCACTCCGATCCGGGGACGTTTCCCAGGTCAACCGGACCTGTGTTTTTACTGCTGAGTTCGGAGAGCCAAACCCAGGTGTTGATTTCGTAGATCCTTGGGTATCTAGGCCAAATCGACATGGTCGCTACCTCCCCCTATTCCTTTTTGCCAATGATGGAAAATTTCCCTTCATGGAAGAACTCAAGCTTCTAAAGTCTTGAGAGGCAATTCCGCCAGCAGAAGTAATGATGTATTTACTCCAAGCTCTGTTTTGCGGTAATGAAGCTAAAGGAAAGAGTTGATGGACCCGGACGAATCTTATGATTCGTAGGTTTAGATTGTCAAGTGGGATGGGGAATCGCCGGTTGCCAAATCGGTTCCCCGAATACAGGGCGGCACTTACCAGCGCTTTCCAAGCCAGCTGTATTGCCAGGCAATCGATACGTTTCGGTAGTCCCCTCCGAGCCGAATATAGGCCCCGTCGTTAAAACTAACCTTGAACGACTGCCTTTTCGTGACTGGGAACGAAGCAGTGACTCCGATACGCGAATTAGACTGGAGTGTGAGAGGGTTCTGCACCCCATTAATTACGGTGCGGCCGCCAAACCAAAAGTTCCCGTCAACAGAGAACCAAAGCCTCGGTTTCACGTCGTAACTCAGATGTCCTTCGAAGGCCCCGATCGGTTTTTGTGAGAACGTATTTGTCCCATCGGAATTGAACAGCGGGTTATGTGAGAAATAGTCATTATTTGTAGTGAAGAACCATACCCCGGCATAGGTATCAAGAACCCAATGACCCCATCGCCGGGAGATTCCGATTTCTGGTTTGAAAGACCAGCGGTTGGTCCCTTGATTGATTAATTTAGCAGGATCGTATTGCCCGGTAGGAACATACATGGTGAAACTTGTGCCGATCACCCATTTCTGGTGCCAGCTCATAAACTCTTTGCCATTCATGGCCGGCCCCCCCTTCAAGTTTACCGAGAACCGAAATGCCGCGTCCAAAAGACCAGAGCGATAAACTTGCCGGTCAGTACCGAAAACCTCCCCTTGAAAATGGCCGAACCCGTAGGGTAGCGAGGCAGTAAAGTTGGCCGAGCGGCCGAAAAAATTCAGGGAATGATAGTAGCTGAGGATCCCAACTTGAGGGTTTCCCGTAGCGTCCTTGATGGGCAGTGTGGGAACGAAAAAAAAGGGTCCATTAAAATAGGAATAGGTCAGTGTAATGGCGTTCGAATGAACCGGGGTAATGAGATATGCCCGCGGCGTGAGGTCTTGAGCGGAGCAGACAGAAGGCACGAACCAGAGGGCCAGCGGCAACCAAAGCAAGCGTGTGAGGTGAACTGTGTTGATCCCTGAAAGAGTCAATAGGTGCCTAACCCCCGGTGATTTTTTCATCGATTGAGAATTTCTAACGAAGCAGACTGCCTATCCGTAAAAGAAGCCAAACTCTACCCCACTTTCTCCCTCGAAAGTTGCGGCGCACCGCCGTCACGGGGAATCCATTCGGGCAATTCCAAGAACAGGAATCGGGAGAGTGTGTGAATGTACGGCTCATAAAGCTTGCGACATTCTTCCAGTCTGATTGCCGCTTCCTCGAAGTTGTCGAGTGGCATTCCGGCTTGGGACAGAATTTCCAGCAGTCGGTAACATTCCCGGCGCGGCAGCCGATCGGTGGGCGCTTCTCGCACCTTCAACTTAAAGGCAACGGTGAGATCGGTTGCGGCTCTCAAGGCGACTTAGAAGGTGGCCGGGGCTCCTATTACAGGTCTGTTTTGAGGCACTGTTTTCAAAACCGCACAGATGTCCAAAAGTGCCGTCAAGATTGCCAGCCAGGACTGATTTCCTTTCTGGGAACGGTACAAGGCGACGAGAGGATAGGAGCGCTGGCTTTGGAGGACATGGGCCGCCCAGCCCTGGCATTCCCAAAGAATCTGGAGGCGCATGCCCGGATCGGCGGAGGCAAAGCGCTTCACGATCTCCAGCCCTGAAAAAGCGTCTCCGGCGATGGACTGAAAACGAATAATGAAGATCTCACGAGTGGAATAGGCGCCATAGTAGACGGGGAGGTATCCGATGATGACAGCCAAAAGAGCCAGCCCAAGCCCCGCTTCAGCCAAGGCAGCCAGCCTGGCAATATCACTCTGCGGTGGGTTGCTGAGCCCCAAGGTGAAAAAGTTCGATCCGCTGACGTAAAAGCGCGTCATAAAAGAACCATCGCGAACGGCCCACATGCCAAGGGAGAAGCCGAAAATCACTGTTCCTTCCCAGGCAACAAGCAGGCCCAATACGGACAACGGCCCGTAGAAACTGAGTAACATGGCGCGGCGTTCCGGTGATTTGATGCGACGCGCCAAAGCTCTCCACGGTCCCCAGGTGCTGAGAAAGGCTAAGCTGGAAATTCGGAAAACATGATATTCGTTTCGAGGCAGGATGACCTGCTCGATGGCATCCAAAAGGGTCCACACCACCAGGGACCAACCAACCAGGGCTTTGACCACGTTTAGAACAAGGTCTGCCATAGGAACACGACTTGAGAAGGTTCTATCTAAAGGTCTTCGGAACGAGCTTGAAACCCGGGACTCGCTTCATGTCTGACAAAAGAGATCCTGAGTCAATTCCCACAACCCTTGCGACTTGGAAAATTTACCAAGCAGCGAGTCATTCGCAACACAGGTCGAATGGGAAGCGTTGCGCCATCATGCCAAGATACCGCACGATTTTGAAAAGAAATGAGCGCCCAAAAACTTCCCGGAAATATCTTGAGCGAGGGACATCCTGTGAAGTGATACAGGCACTTCTTACAAGAAATTCAATTCAGAATGAAACCGTACGACCGGGCTCACAGGCGCCCCTCGGAGATCCGAAACTAATTCCCGGCGATCCCTTTGTTCTGAAGGATGCGGACCACAACCCGGCGGTTCGCGGCCTGGCCTTCCACGGTATTATCAGAGGCCACCTGACGACTGGTGCCCATGGCGCCAGGAGCCATCACATGGGTGAGAGGAATGTGCCCTTGCTGCAACAGAAAATCGAGAACATTGGTAGCCCGCTCCGTACTCAGTTTCTGGTTCAGGGCTGCAGATCCAACTTTTGAGGCATATCCCTGGATCTGAATCATGTAGGCATTAATCCCTTTGGCCTTCTGGGCCAGTTGCAACAATTGGGATTTGTATTGGGGATCTACTTCGACTTTGTCGTTGCCGAAGTAAACGGTGAGCTCGCCCAAGATATTGAAGTCTCCCAATTCTCCAAACCGCTTATTGGCGGCTGCAATTGCCGCTTTGTTGGCATCAATTTTTTGTTGCTCAGCCTGCAATTGCTGTTCTTGCGCTGCCAAGGCCTGCTGTTGAGCCTGAATTTGCTGTTCACTCTTCTGAATCTGCTGTTGGTTGGCTTGAACAGCCTGCTTGGTTGGAGCCAAGCCGGCTTGAATGTCTTGAGCCGTCTTGAGATCGGATCCTTTGAATTTGATACTGGTTGCCACCAACTGGTTCTGGGCATTGTAGGATCCTTCCACTTGCACTGGGAGCCCTGGTACCAGTGCCGTCACGGCCATCTCCTTCTTGCGTGACTTGAATACTCCTTCCACTTCGTCTACTTGGGTGCCATCCGTGAGAACCACCACGACTTTACCCCCATCCTGAGACTGAAGTGTCATGGTCTCGCCACTTCGTCCCGTGATAACACCCTGGACCTTCTGCGCAGCAGCCACACCGCCGAGCATGAGGAGGACGGCAACGGATGCCATGAAGGCCCACGCGAACCTCAACCACCTGTTTCTCTCCATTGGTTTTTTCTCCTTAATCCAACGAATTTGAATATCCAAAGTTATTAATCCTGAATTCCCCTGAAGCAGTACCATTGAGTTTTCTTCGATGTCCCGTCTCGTGTCTCTAAAACGCGGGTAGTCCGTCTCCAGCCATGGGCCAGGGTGCAGGTCTTCCCGCCGAGCCTAGCGGCTCAAGGATTCACTGAAGGAAATAGAATCTCTTCATGTCTTTTGATTCTCAACTGAGCGGAGATTCCGTTATGGAGACCGGGGGCGACGGCTTTCACATCAAGAAGGGACGACCGGCAGGCAACCGATCACCCCTCTATTGGCATTGCAAACTGCGTTCTTACTTGGTGGGCGGTGGAAAATTCTTAAGCAGCTTGGCTATCCCCTTTTGGAGGTTTTCAACATTTTTCTGCTGGTTCTTGCCGGGATCCAAAGTTTTTGAGGCTCGGCCCTGCCAGATCAGTGTTTGAGTTCCAATTGCATAAACGTCAAGCACCAGCGTGCCGTTACTGATTGTAGAGCTGGTCGCAGTTCCCATCCCTCCGAAACGCCATCCTCCTCCCATCCCGAAGGCGTTCCATTGTTTTTCCTGGTCCACAGAAACCTGGTAGCAGACAGCCAAATCTGCATTTTCGCCAGTGCTCTTAGTGAACCCCTTGGAGGCTAACTGCGAATTGACCGCTTGCTTGATCTCTTGATCGGTGATCTGGTCTGGGTGTATCCCGCCAGGAATGGTAACCCACTTGTAGGTATGATAACTCGCGAAATTCGTGCCTGGCATGGCTTGGTACGTTACGTTCTGCGCCATGGCCAATGCAGAACATACCAGAATGAGCGCGGCCAACAGCAAAGTCATCCGGACTAGAGATGTTTTTTCTTTGTTTAACATAAATCTCCTTTCTAGGGCTGAATTCCAGGATTCAGCAAACAAATTGGGGGTGATACAGGGGTGGCGAAATTATGTCTATTGGGAGAGCGGGCCAGACCAGCTGGGATATTCGAGCGGTTTTTTTCTCTCCATTCAGATCCCTCATCTCGAAGACCAATTTAACGGCGTAGAGACTACCGTTTCGTGCCGTTCGGCCCTCAATATTCTCGAGAAACTTACTCCGTTAATGATAGACCACGGATGGCTTGAGGACAATATTGAATCCGAGAGTTTTCATGACATCGCCTCTCGCCTTAGGAGCCTTCCACGTCTGAGCCTGCCGGCCCCCTGGAATGCCGCAGATTTCCAGGGGAGACAGGCTTTTTTTACGACCTACTTGACCAAAGGAATTTGGGCGGCGAGTTGCAGATCAATGAGATGACCGAGGGCTGACTCCACTTGCAGAAATCGGGCGGCAACCCGGGCATTGAGAGCGGTCTTAAACTGAGCATAATATTTTCGCCTGAGTGCACGATTCTGATCCTCAATACTGAGCGCGGTGGTGGCCAATTGATCGGCGACGGCGTCCGTCATGTTGGTATAGTTCTCGGCATACTTCTTGATATTGGCCATTCGCTGGTCCCAAATCCCGTTCAGCTCCTTCTGGTACTTATCATAAACGGCCCAGAACTTGGCCTTGTCTCCGGCTTCCAATTCCATGGCTTGATCGACAATGGATTGTTTTTCCATGCGGAGATTCTTGCGCATCAAATCGGCATAAGCTTGAGTCTGATCGGCGCTTTTAGCCTGGCCTGACGCGGACGTCTGGGCCATCGCCTGGGAAACAACCAGGCCGGTTAAGAGCAAGGCAAAAACGATGGTTCTTGTGTAAGTCATGTAACGCTCCTATCGAGTAATTGGCACGAAATAATTCGTGAGAGGGTGCTGCTCAGTCTCCCGTGCTAATCTACGAGGGATTGAGCATCATTTGAGAGGGAGCGATAATCCCACTTTTCAGGCCAAATCTCAAGCCGAAATGCCGAAAATGGGTGGGCGCCGGCAGATGGGTCCCTTCGCGAAGATCCGCCGCGCCTTAGCTGCTTACCAGCACGACCGTGCTATGCGATGAAACCCGATAGGAAACCTGCTGGGGAAGCGGGAGAAGTTTTTCGTAAATCTCGCGGGGAGGGGGCAGGGAAGTGTCCAAAAATAAGCGCCAGTTGGAATCCCGGGTAGGCTTGGCGAGCTCAACGGAGAGGTTGGACGGACCGGAATTGCAGATGATCAAAAGATCGTTGTCCTCGGTCCCTCCCGACAATTGGACCGCCAGGAGCCTGGATTCCGGGCTCCAATCGGGTTGACCCGGCCGGATCCCATGCCACAGGAAGAATGGTAGATCGCCATCCGGGCGGACATAACTTCTTCGGCGCAGGACCGGGTGCTTTTTCCGAAAGGCGATCAGAATCTTAAAGTAACGGTAAAGGTCGGCATTTTCTTCCAATAAGCCCCAGTTCAGCCAGCTGATGTCGTTGTCCTGGCAATAGGCATTGTTGTTGCCCTGTTGGCTTCGGCCCATTTCATCCCCTCCCAGAAACATGGGAACCCCTTGAGAAAGCAACAACAGCGCGGCGAAGTTTTTCAACTGTTGTTTCCGTAGTTTATTGATGGCCGAAGACCGGGTTGGGCCTTCGAATCCGCAATTCCAGCTGAAATTGTCATTGATGCCATCGGCATTTTTCTCCCCGTTTGCTTCATTTTGCTTTTGGTTGAACGACACCAGATCCATCAACGGGAACCCGTCATGACTCGTCACGAAGTTGATGCTGTGGTAGGGGGCTCTGCCATCTTTTTGATATAAGTCAGAACTCCCCGCCAGTCTCGTTGCCAGGGACGGGATTGTCTCCTTGTCCCCCCGCACAAAACGCCGGACATCGTCCCGGAACTGGCCATTCCACTCCGCCCAGCGTCCCCAATTGGGGAATGTGCCGACCTGGTAGAGTCCAGCGGCGTCCCAGGCCTCGGCAATTAATTTGGTGTTCGCCAGGACAGGGTCGGCAGCAATCGTTTCGAGCAAGGGCGGACTCGAAAGGACGGAACCATCCGTGCCGCGTCCCAAAATCGAAGCTAAATCGAAGCGGAACCCGTCCACGTGCATTTCGGTGACCCAGTAACGGAGGCTATCGATGATCAAATTCCGGACGACCGGGTGATTGCAATTCAGCGTGTTGCCGCAACCGGAGTAGTTGGCGTGTCGACCGGTGTCAGGATCGATCATGTAGTAAATCTTGTTGTCAAGCCCCCGAAAACAAAGCGTCGGCCCCTTTTCGTTTCCTTCCGCCGTGTGGTTGAACACCATATCGAGAATGATTTCGATCCCGGCTTCGTGCAGCGCTTTGACCATGGTTCGAAACTCTTGAACCGCGTTTTTTCTCTCTCCACCGGATGCGTAAGAGGCCTTGGGAGCAAAAAACGAGATGGGGTTGTACCCCCAGAAGTTTTTCAACGGCTCACCGGTTGCCGGATTGTGATTCGGATTGTCATTCTCTTCGAACTCTGTGATAGGCATGAGCTCTACCGCTGTGATGCCCAGCTTCTTGAGGTAGGGAATCTTTTCAATAATGCCTCGAAATGTTCCTGGGTGTTTGACCTTGGATGAAGGATGCCGGGTAAACCCGCGGACATGAATTTCGTAGATGATGGAATCTGCCAGATGGGTATTTAAGGGCTGATCGTCTGCCCAATCAAAAACGTCCGAAGTCACCAGCGAGTGCCGGTGCTTGAAAACCTTTCTTTCTGGGGACGAATTTTCCAGGTGAAGACTTTCCCCCCAAAAAGTACCGCCCGAGAGTGCTTTTGCATACGGATCCATCAAGAGGATCGATGGGTCATAAGGATGAATGAGGGGGGCGGGGTTTGGCGCGCGATCCGCGCGGTACCCGTATCGAATCCCAGGATCGAGTCCCTGAACAAAGGCATGCCAAACGTCGCCGGTCCTGTTGTAGCGAGGATCTAACGGGATTTCAAAACTGGGACTTTCACTGCCGCGAAGAAAAATCACGAGAGTCATTGCCGTGGCATGCCGGCTGAAAATGGAGAAATTGATCCCGTTACGTCTGACGTCGGTTCCCAAGGGCAGAGGGTGTCCTCGCCGCACTTGAAATCTTGTGTTCCGTTGGAGTCTGGGGGGAGGGTTCAAAGTTACCTGCTTAAGCGAAATTCTCTTGAATTGAAATGGTGCTTAAGATGCAATGAATAACCCTACTTCTCTTCGGCAAATCGCCGTTCGAACGGAACACATTTAATGGCTTGATCGCATGCCGGTCAAGCTGAAATTCATCGATGGCTTGATATTCCCGGCCATCTCGTGGCACGCTTAGACAGCATTCATTGGCGCGCCAATCTTTTCCAGACACGGAGGGAGTACAAAATGATTAAGAAAGGAATACTCTTTGGCTTCCTGGGCTTGCTCGGCATCGCACTTCTGGGATTTGCCTACCTGTATTTCAGACCACCGAATACGGCGCCGCCCGCCTCAATCAAGGTCGAATCGACTGAAGCACGCCTGGCCCGCGGGAAATATTTATTTGATCGGGTTGCTCTCTGCGGAGACTGCCATTCCGAGCGGGACTTTACCCGGTTTGCAGGCCCAGTAATACTTGAGAAGGAAGGGGCGGGCTTCGTATTTCCCCCGGAATTGGGTTTCCCTGGAACCGTGGTGAGCCGCAATATTACTCCTGACAAAGATACTGGGATTGGAAATTGGACGGACGGGGAAGTTATTCGAGCGATTCGCGAGGGAGTGAGTCGTGACGGCCACACGCTCTTCCCGTTGATGCCCTATCAGAATTTTCGAAAAATGAGCGATGAAGACGTTTATTCAGTGGTTGTCTATTTGAAGACATTAAAGCCCGTCAAGCTGGCCCAGCCGCCGACCCGCATCAACTTTCCAGTTTCAATGTTCATTAAGAGTGCGCCTCAGCCAGCAGGGAGCGTTCCTCCTGTTGACCAGCAGGACCCACTCAAATATGGTGAATATCTGGTGACGATGGGAGGTTGCAGCGATTGTCACACACCTTTCGAAAAGGGGCAGCCCGTTGAGGGAAAGCACTTGGCAGGTGGAAGACTTTTTAAGACTCCGATGGGAACGGTCGTGACCGCCAACATCACCCCCGACCCGGATACCGGGATCGGTAAATACAGCGAGCAGGACTTTCTCAACAAATTTTATCAGTACAAGAAATACGTCGACCAAGGCTCCCCTCAAGTGGGCCCCGAAAGCTTTACCCTAATGCCCTGGTTATTGCTTTGCGAGCTTGAAGAGAGCGACTTGAAGGCCATATTCGCTTATCTCAAGACTCAGCCAGCTATTTACAATTCCGTCGAAAAGCACCCGGGATATGACGAGACGGTCAAGAAGAAGAATGAGCCACTTTGATGTATAGGTGGAGTAGACCAGGTCCTGGTAAAGCCAAAGCTTGAGCTCGACCAACGGCTGAAACGTGGGGCGATGGGCACATCGCCCCTTTTTACTTTTAGCAGAGACCCCGCTACCTTTCACAGTGCAGTTCATTTGAATCGTCCTCCTTTTTTTTCATCCAAAATCCCTCCCCCCAGAAGTGAGGGTTAAGATCTATTTCAGCCAGTTCCGCTGGGGACTGCAGGCAATCTGTCCCGCCCGTGATAAGATTCCGGTAGCGAGAGGACGATCGAAGGTCACACCGATGGAACGGAGGTTCGTGGCCTCAACCCAAGGAGAATCGCGTGGAGCCAAATGTTCGGAGCTCCGGATTTATATCTCGAAATTGGCCGCGCCTCGGAAGCTGGATTAGCTTCGGTTGTCTCGCTGGATTATTTCTGGCCCAACCCAAACTCGCCGCCTCTGACCAGGAAGATCGCCAGTACCGGGAAAATCGGGACCAATGGATGAGGTCAGAGGAAAGCCCGCTTGCCTTAGCGGGGCTCTTCTGGCTGAATTCCGGCAAGACAAGCCTTGGCACAGACGCATCCAATCCAGTGCTGCTGCCGGCGGGGAGCGCTCCGCCACTCGTTGGGGTACTTGAACTCCAGGCCAATCGTGTCCGCTTTCTGGCTGATCCGGTGGCCATCGTTTTACTGAACGGGAAGCGCATTCTCGCTCATGACATGCAGAGCGATGCGGATGGCTCGACCCCTGATGTCTTAAGCGTCGGGGAAATTCGGATGAAGATCATCCAGCGCGGCAACCGCATTGGACTGCGAGTTTCATTTCTGAAGAACCCGGCGCTCCTGGCCTACCAAGGGCTCGCGTTTTATCCCATCCGCCCGGCCTTTCGGGTTGAAGGAGCATTTACCCCCTACCAGCCGGTGAAAAAAATTCCCATCGCCAATATTCTTGGCCAAGTGGAGGAACTGGAATGTCCAGGGGTAGTTGAATTCATCTGGCAAGGAAAGAAGTTGCGTTTGGAACCTGTTCTTGAATCTCCCAACGATAACAAGCTCTTTTTTATGTTCAAGGATGAAACAAATGGGAAGGAAACCTACGAGGGAGGACGCTACCTTTACAGCGAGCTTCCACGGGCAGGAAAAGTTCTTCTCGACTTCAATCAAGTCCACAATCCTTACTGCGCCTATACTGCCTTCAGTACGTGTCTCATTCCTCCTAGACAGAATTGGTTGAAAATCTCCATTCCAGCCGGAGAAAAGAAATACCTGCACAGGAAACGGACCTCGAAGGCAGGGGTGGAAGCTGCTAACTAGGATTCAGCCCGATATTGCTTGACGTTGACAGCTCGGAACCGAACCGCGATATGGTAGCCGTCTCTTTCTTTCGTCTGTTCGACTCTCACCACCAGTCCGGTGGTCTCGTAGACGGGCTTCGGATAAGCCGTTTTCTGAAGATTTCGAGGCAGGGGCAGTGACAGCTCCAACAGGGTTCCTTTAGTCAGGGGGATCTTCAGCGGAAAAAGAGCGCCATCGGAACTGACGTTGATTGATTTTGTAACTTCTTCGAATCGGTGGCCGTTACTGTCAGACCATCTGACTTTGATTGGCAAGCTGACTTGAACTCTTTTTTGGCGGCGCTTGTCTTCAAACATACTAGCTGCGTATTGGCTAATCGGCCTGTTGACGATGATTTTCGTCGTGCGCTACTGCCCGTTGCAAATGGCGCACGATGGATTCAAAATCTTCTTCATGACTGAGATTGACAAAGTTACCGGCAAACTCGCCGGCAATGAGAAATTGCTCCTTCCCATTCCCATGGGGGACGACCCGAAGCACTCGGGCCTTAATCTGATAGCGAGGTACTGCCTCGGTATTGGTCCATTTCTCCGAATAGATACTTAAATCGATAAGTTCCCCAACCTCCAGCGCCATATTGAGATAAAAAGAGATTCCTCCCGTGCTTACATCATGAATGGATGTCATCTCACTGAAAGCGTCACCGGCCGGCAACTTTCCCGTCACAACCAGCAGTGAGCTGTCCCCAATTCGGTCGCCGGATCTCCGGTCAACATCAATATTGACTTTTGCGTTTTTCATCCGGGGTTTGCCACCTGTTCACGCCCAATGTAAGGACCTATTGGTGCAAACTTGTCTTTCTTGATCAAGCTGTAATTACTCATCGTGCGATTTGAGAATTGGATTAAGAAAACTTTTTCAGTCTCGGACACTTAAGAGGCATTTCAACACTCCCAGCCATTCCATGAATCGATAGGAGAAGTGAAGTCAAGAAACCTCAAGTTCGAGCGGAAACCTCCCTTTTTGGGCCAATCGAGATAGAAATTGAATTTTTCTATAAAGTTTTCGGACGACAGGTCGATGGGAAAATACAAATGTATAAATCTTATTACCAAGCTTAAAATTTTTGTTGACAAATAGCAAAAGTAGATTTATAAGTACATTTGAATTTTAATACTAAGCTATTTTTATATGTAGCTATCTAATAACATAGACGGAACCTGATGGCGAAAATAAATGTAGAGATTGATGATGAGGATCACATTGAGCTCAAGTTGAGCTCAACCCGTCACCGAACATCGATAAAGAAGATTGTTAATAAGTTGATTAAGGCCTATCTAAAGGAAGAAAGGTTGCTTCGAGAGGCAAAAGAAAGTTCAAAGGAAGGAAAACCGGTAACTGAGGGGAAAGCAGCTACGGTTGACAAGGCTGAGATGGAAGATTCCTCCGCAGTTCCGGGAAGAAAGAAAGAAGCGGTGTAACTGTTCCAGCTCGAAAGCTTTTGTTCCAGTTCCTGTTCTTTACCTGCTTCATTCTTTGGTAGTGCTTATCCCCTGGGTTGACGGTTTGAACTTTCTTTGCTTTATTTTTGAGGAAAGGAGGAAAAAATGGCCACAGCTAAGAAAGCGGCGAAGAAGCCAGCCAAGAAAGCCGCAAAAAAGAAATAAGACCCCATATCCATTTAAACCTGCCTTGTCATTTCGTAATCGGTGTATGGTCTGACGAGGCAGGTTTTTTTATTGGAGCAGAACCCTGAAGCCTATCTGGAGTTAGTGGCTTCCTCGATGAGCTGCCGGTAATAAGGGTATTTCCTTTTTTCGAGCTGGTAGTAGATGAAGGAGTAAGAGAGCGAGAGCACGAAGAACACCGGCAGGTACCCAAGCCATCCGAAGCCGTTCCTGACTTTCTTCATCGGCGACCACTGAGCATGGACCTGGTTGCGCAGACTCAAGTCTCGGAAATAAGCCAAATAAACTCCCATGGCATCGCCGAAGATGTCAGTAAAGCGGCCGTTTTGGCCAGCCATGGCGACCTCTCCAGTCCGCAGACTCTGCAAGAACTCCCCGCGCTTTTCCCCTTTCCCCAACGTAAAGCACGTCCCTAATCGAACCAGGGTGTGTGAATCACTTCCCGCGACAAGAATTTTTCCTGGATTCCTGGTAATGAGGTAGGAAACGAGTCCGTTTTGGGTGGGGCCGATGGCGCCGTTGAGGCCTTCAAAAATCTCGAAAGACTCCAGCATCTTGTCGATAAATCGAGCCCCATATTGCTGCTTTGGAAAATCATGAAAGATGTGATTGAGCACGTAGATGACTTTCTGGCTACGCAGATAGGGGACAAGTTCATCGAAATTTCCCTTAAGCCGTGTAATTTCTTGATGTTGTGCTTCGGTGATGTCGTACACGGCAATATGAACTTTGGCGCCGAATTGAGGGAGCCTGGCCGTGACTTCCTCTCCGATGAAGAAGTCCTCATGAATCTTTTCCGGAAATTGTTCCAAGAAATTCAGGCATCCCTCGATGGAATCATGATCCGTAATGGTTACCAAATCCATCCCGCGCGACTTTGCCCGGCGATAGACCCCTAAAGGGGAAGAGTAGCAATCCATCGGTTCGAGAGCCTTGACATGATTGGTTTTCCCGCTGAAGTAGGAATGGCAATGCAAATCCGCCTTCAGGTAGCGTTTGCCATTCAGGGTGACTGGCTCAGACATGGGCAGGGTGGAGGTTACTGGGAGCAAAGGCAAGAAAGGCAAAGGACCGATCGACCGGCTCAATCGGCCCCTGTGCGGGCGGCAAAGATCCCAAGGGCCGGAAAATCCTTTTGGGAAATTTACTTGCAACGCGTCACGGGCAGTTTCTACTGATCCGCTTTGGCGTTGTTTTCAAGAATCCGCTTGAGGTCCAAGTAGGCTTTCTCATTGGGCTTTAATTTCAGCGCTTCATCAATGTATTTCAAGGCTTCGGTGTACTTTCTTTGATGTCCATAGGCCAGCGACAAATCGTAAAATCCATCAGGATTAGTCGGCATGGCTTTCACCGCCTCGCTAAATATCTTAACTGCTTTGGCATAATCTTTTTCGGCCAAGGCGCGAGTGCCATTTTGGAAGTTCGTCCAGGCCTGGATTTGGTTCTTAAGATCGCCGTAATTAGCGGGGTCGAGGGCGGCAGCTTTCTTGACAGCTTCGAGAGAGGCCTCTTCATCCATCATTCCAGCGTCCGCTTTAGCCAAGTTGGCCCAAATGACAGCTTCGTTGGGTGTCAATTTCAACATTTCCTTATATTGGGCGGCGGCCTCCCGGAATTTTGACTGGTTCAGTAGCTCGTTGGCTTCAGCTTCTTTGGCTTTGTAGACTTTTTGATCGATGGCAATCAGAGTTGTTGAAAACTCTTTGCCCTCTTCTGAAACCGTGATTGGGTCGGAACTCGTATCGAGGTAACCGGGCATAGCTACCTTAAGGACATACTCCCCACTGGAAACCTTGTCGAACTGGACTTCACCTTTCTTGTTGGATTTTTCTGCCGGCGTAGCCTGTCCCGTCGCTTTGTTAAGCAATTTGCACTCGAAATTGGGGATGGGCTTCTTGTCGGTGTTGAGGATGAGCCCTTTTACCTTGGCAGCCTCGAGAGCCAGCGGGATACAGAGCATCATCCATGTGAAGAAAACTAATTTGCGCATCTCAGGATCTCCTGATGACTTAGAGTAGGGATACGAGCTTTTGGTTTCATTGATCTCAGACTCAGGGCATCAACGCTTATGAAGGTCGGGTATCGCCAGGGGCCTGCTCGACTGAAAGTCTTACAGGTTTGTAGCCTCCCCTCGATCTATCGTATACCCAGATTGCCCCAAATACCAAGAGGAGGATTGCCGGCAAAATGGCCACATAGCGAAAAGACATCTGGGAAGCGACCGCCAATACCTTGTTGAGCTGCCCGCCTTGCAATAATTTGAACGCCTCTTCGCCGCCAGCAGCGTTGATCTTGGCATGGTCGAAGATGACGCCCATTTGCGGGAGTACATAATAAATGGATAGGGTCCCCGCGGTCCCCATCAAGCCGATCAACAAAGCCCCGCCTTTCGGAAATCGCTCAGAGGCCGAGGCGAGCATCGTTGGCCACATATAGCAGACTCCCGTTCCCCACACGGTTGCCGCCAGGATGGCACTGAGCGGCGAGTTGGCCGTACTCAGGAGCAACAGCCCCAGCGAGGCCAGCAGGCTCGACACCCACAAAAGACCGACAGGAGACAGGCGATGAGCCAGAGGACCCGCAAAATGACGCATCACGAACATCATGCCGCTCACATAAATCAACAGCCAGATGCCTTGCATTCCGACGGTTCGGGTCAGAGCAATGTCCACCCATTGGCCTGGCGCGAGTTCCGAAGCAGCCGTCAGGAACATGGAAAAAAACCAAACGAGAAAAAACGGGCGGAGCACCTCACGAAACATTTGGCCAGCGGATACTCCGGAGGCAACCCGTTCCGTCGGAGGAAATTTTGTCCCGATCAGCATGGCTCCAAATACCGCGGCAGGAAGGAGGACAATTCCCAGTTTGGCCTGCCATCCGAGCTGCAGAGCGCCAAACAGTACCCCCAAAACGCCTCCCAAAATAATGCCGCCGGGCCACCAGGCGTGAAGTACATTCAGCTTATGCGTCTTGTCATCCGGGTAGAGGGTTGCCGTTAGAGGATTGATGACTGTCTCCACCAAGCCTTGTCCGACTCCAATGACCAGCATCCCTCCCCAAACAACCCAATAGAGTGAAATCCCGCCTTGAATCTTCTCGGAGAAGATGACCACCAGGCTGCCTATGATGAAACACAGGCTGGAAAGGCCCAGCAGTCGACCCATTCCCAAGTAATCAAGGAGGGGACTGCCAATCGCGATGGTAAAGGCAAAGCCCAGGAACACTACACCCAAGGCACTCCCCACCATCTCCGCAGATCGAAGCCGGTCGATGGGATCGAACAAGTGAGTCTGCAAATCACCGGCAATACCGCTTCTCAGGGCAAAACCCATCCCGGCAGTCACCAGGGAAATCACACTGACTACAAAAAGTTTGCTCTTATTATATTGGGCATGGGGATCGTGGCTTGAAGATGAAGTCATGAAATTCCTTCCGATTTGGCAATTAAAAACCGACTGCGAAAGAAAGACCGGCGGCAGAGTGGGACACCAAAAATCAGTCCCATCTAGGCCAAGAAATGCCTGATTACACTGCCATGGAGCGGTCAGCCTAACGCAAGATTCAAGAAAGAGTCAATGAGATTGTCCTCAGGCAGCGTTACCTTCCAATTTCTTCGACACCCAAAACGCTTTGCCCCGCCTCGGCCTCGAGGAGCCTCTCCTCAGCCTCTCCCGAAGGGAGACTCCAACATCTTTGCCGAGAGGCAAGGCTCAAATTTGTGCAATCAAAGGAAAGAGAGTGCCATTCGGCGAACCCATTGGGGATTCGAGTCTCGCCACGTCTCGTTCCTTATTTCCTTCCAACGAGGAAAGCAGTAAGATGGCATCGCATTGAGTCTCCACATGGGTTCTCAATCCAGGAACGTCACGATGCGTCGCTGGGGCGACATAAAGCAGCGGTCAACTGCCCTCCATGAAGTAGAACCCTCTGATGAGATTCCGAATTACCGCTGCCTGATCACACCTCCGGGAGGAAGTCCTCTAGAAATTAACCAGGCATCTGGTTGGGGGACGGACCCCAAGCAGTTCCACGCGGCAAACTTTGTCAAATTGGCTGGTCCTAGCGAAGGGGTAACAAATGAGCGACCCATTATTTTGGCACCGCCTTCAATTTGGTTTCACGGTGACCTTTCATTATATCTTTCCTCAGTTGACCATGGGCTTAGCCCTCTTGGTCCTGGTAATGAAGACCATTGCCTACCGGACGAAGAGCGATGCCTGGAATCAGACCGCCAGGTTTTGGATCCGTATTTTTGGGCTTTCCTTTGCCATGGGCGTGGTGACCGGCGTCCCCATGGAATTCCAGTTTGGGACAAACTGGGCAGTCTTTTCGGAAAAAACGGGAGGCGTCATCGGCCAGACTCTGGCCATGGAAGGGATCTTTGCCTTTTTCTTGGAATCGAGCTTCCTGGCCGCTCTCCTGTGGGGTGAGCGTCGGCTGGGTCCTTTTCTTCACTATCTTGCAGCCGTTGCACTTTATGTGGGAAGCTGGCTTTCCGGATATTTCATTATTGCGACGAACGCCTTCATGCAGCACCCCGTGGGGCACTCGATGAGTCCCGATGGTACCTTTCAGCTGGCTCGCCTCGCGGAATTTGTCTTTAATCCCTGGGCGATGCGGCAGTATCTGCACAACCAGATGGCTGCTGCAGTCACAGGGGCCTTTGTGATGTCGGCCGTGGGTGCCTTCTGGGAACTCCGGCGCCAGCACCGGGATGCGGCACGGATTTCTTTGCAAACGGGCATTCTGACTGGAGTGGTGGCGGCGTCGCTGGTTGCCTTTCCGACCGGCCATTTGCAAGGCCGCATTCTGGCAGACTACCAGCCCGTAACACTGGCCGCGATGGAAGGGCACTTTGAAGGGGGCCGTCGCGCCTCGATTGCCTTGATCGGCCAGCCGAATCTTGCCGAACGGAAGCTCGACAATCCGATTCAGATTCCTGCGGTCCTGTCCTGGCTGGCGTACGGAAATTTTTCGGCTGATGTTCGCGGGCTGACGGATTTTCCCGAAAACGACTGGCCAACGAATATTGAATTGCTGTACTACGCCTTTCACATCATGGTGGGCCTCGGGACGCTCTTCATCGGGGTGATGGCGATTGCCACTTTCCTCCTTCTGCAGGGGCGGCTCTGGACCCAGCGCTGGATGCTGTGGATCTTGGGCTTGGCGTTCCCGTTCCCTTTCATTGCCAACACGGCAGGCTGGATGACCGCTGAATTGGGCCGCCAGCCCTGGCTGGTATACGGCTTGATGCGGACCGAGGCCGGCGGATCACCCACCGTTCATGGTGGAGCGACGCTTTTTACGGCTCTGGGGTTCGCGGGTCTGTACTTTGTTTTGGGGGTCTTGTTCCTGGCACTGGTCGCGAAAGAAATTGGTCAGGGGCCGCATTCCAGTACGCATGCCTCGCTGGAAGGCACAGTGGCGCGACGCGCCTGAGGAGGTGGACACATGCAGATGCTCTGGTTTGGCCTGGCCGCAGTGATGGTTGCCGTCTATGTAATTCTGGACGGATTTGACTTTGGTGCCGGTGCCTTGCATCTTTGGGTGGCGAGAAGTGATCCCGAACGCCGCCAGGTGTTGGGTGCGATCGGGCCGTTTTGGGATGGAAACGAGGTATGGCTGCTGGCGGGAGGCGGTGTTCTCTTCCTGGCTTTTCCAAAAGTGCTGGCCTCAGGTTTGTCAGGCTTCTATCTGGCAATCATGCTCCTCCTCTGGACCCTCATTCTGCGGGGCATCTCCATCGAGTTTCGTTCACACATCGAGGATAATTTGTGGCGGACATTTTGGGATGCCATCTTTGGGGTGTCATCCACGGTTGCGCCTGTACTGCTGGGAGCGGCTCTGGGAAATCTAATTCGCGGCGTACCCCTGCGGGACGATGGATGGTTTGAGCTGTCTCTGTTTGACTCGTTTTCACCGCGCGGCCGATTGGGCATTCTGGATTGGTACACGATCCTGGCCGGGGTCCTGGCGCTGGCCGCTCTTCTGCATCACGGCGCCCTTTTTCTTGTGTGGAAGACCGATGGCCCGGTTCGCGCCCGTAGCCTGAATGCAGCGGAACGGCTCTTTCCGGTATTGGTGCTGTGTTGGGTTGTCGTCACGGCAGCCACGGTTTCCCTTGTTCCGGAACTTTTCTCTACGTTGGCGGCACGGCCGCTTGCCTGGCTGGCGACCCTTCTCTTTCTTGCCGGCCTGATCACCAGTTTCCTGGCTCGCCGCGCCGGCAAGGAACTGCTGGCCTTTCTGGGTTCCAGCGCCTTTCTCCTGGGTGTCCTGGGAGCGACGGCTGTCTCCGTCTACCCCAGCATGATCCGCTCGATCGATCATCCTGAGCGAACCCTCACGGCACTCAACGCTGCGGCGGGCAGTCTGTCACTGCGGGTTGGTCTTTACTGGTGGCCTTTGGGGTTTGTCCTGGCAGTTGTTTATCTGGTAATTTTGTTCCGGCTTCATCGCGACAAAGTCCGTCCGGTAGACGGTGAGGGATATTGAGCACTCCTGGTCTTCCGTGCTTTGCGATTATCCTGCAGCGTCGATGGAGAGCCGTGATTGGCGGGGCTTGGGCAAACGACACAGCGCACTCGGAAGGCCTCTTCATCGAATTTGCTTTTCCCATTGAAGAGTTCACGATTTGAAGTCAAAAGACGTTGCAACTCCCTGGGAAAAATGTTTTACTGATCCTGCCCCGTCGCCTTGGTTTTCCTCTGAGTAGTTTCAATTGGCAGTATCCTCTATCGACCTCCCCCGGGCATCCGGGTGAGGCCTTTCTGAGCAGTCGACAAATCCAAAGATACGGCGGGGCACTTACCTAGCAACATCCTTGAAGCGCCGGTTGCTGGGGCAACCCAAGCTCTTTCGTGATCCGCATTCTCCACGGCTTCATGGTTGTTTCAAAAGGCATTAGTTCTCTCCCAGCCAGAATTCCTCTCAGAGCTTGACAACCTATCTTTGTCTCTTTAGGATGGTACTGTCGCGTTTGAAAAATCCTTTATGCAGGTTTAACGAGGAGGAGGGAACTTACACTATGAAGCGCACCTTTGCTCTATCGATTGTGCTGGCTCTCACCCTGGGCGTTTCCATGGCGATGGCTGCCAAATTTAATGGAGTCGTCGTAGAAAACAAGTGCGGGGCTGCCCACAAGGGTGGATCTGAAAAAGACATTGCCTGTATCAAAAGCTGTGTAGCCAACAAGGGAGCGAAACTGGCATTGTTGGTAGGCGATGATCTCTTTGTCATCACCAATCCAGAAAAAGCTACCGGGCATGAAGGGCATGCAGTGGTGGTCGAAGGCAAGGAAGACAAGGATAAAAAGACCATTACCATTCATAAACTGGAAATGGCCAAGAATTAATCTAAGACCAACATTTGCACCGCAACTCAGTATCAAAGAGGCAGGAAGTTTTTTCCTGCCTCTTTTTTTTCTCCCCTTGGACTGAGAGTCGAGCGGTCGCCTCGTCAACAATCCATTGCCGCACCGTGCCAGCCGCCGGTTCAAACGGTCAGGTCCAGCTAGAGAATTTCCTCAATGTCATGGGTCCCCGAGACTTCGCCGGCTCCTAGATAACCAACCTTTCGCTTTGCCGCATCAATACGCCGTTCCAACTCGGTGATGCTCAATTCCCTTTCTGAGCTGAAGCTCTGGCCTGGGTAGATGGGTTCCTTGGTGAAGGAATAAGATTCAGTTCTCAAATGTGCCAGCATTTGATGGGCCCGACGCATTTTCGAGCTTCTCTAAGAGCTTGGATGTCAATTGGCGCCACCACGAAATCCGTTCTCCGGACCGGGTGACGCCTGGACCAGAATCCTTCCGTCGAAATCCACCGCCATGCTCCCACCGGGCCACGAAAAGGGAGGGTAATGCTTGAGGCTGGCCCCTTGGTTGACGGCCACCACGTAACTGAAATTCTCGACCCGGCATCGGTTACCACCGTCCACCAGTCCATTGGTTCCGTCGTCCCAAAGGGGTCCATGTAGGCCGAAACGCGGACGAGAATTTCCGCTCCCTTGGCGGCGAGCTGGCGGAGAGTTTCGGGAAAGAGCCAGTCGTAGCAGATGGCCGCGCCGATATTGCCGATCGGTGTTTTGGCGACGGGAAAAAGTTCTTCGTCGTACCCTTCGATATCATGCGGGCTGGTATGGACTTCCCAGGGGATCCAGGGGTTGACCTTTCGATATTTGTAAAGGATCCCTTCCGGTCCAATCAAACAGGTCGTGTTGAACACTGCCCCGGGCCATTTTTCGTCGCTCTCCAATAGGCTGGCGGTTTGAATATACAGTCCGAACTCCTTGGCTTTTGACTGCATCCGGTCGGTGTGCTCATTGGGGATGGGGACTGCCAGATGCTCGCGCAATTCCTTCAAGGTGACATAGGCCGGGGCAGCGTGACCGAATTCCGGAAAGACGACCAGGCGTACAGGCATAAAAGGGGCATACCCAATGACAGCGTTCTCCAGCATCTGGACCATTGACTCGGTCTTCCGCTTCATTTCCGAACGGTGCAGAGGATTGGGATGGTCTGTTTGACATAAGGCGGCAAAGTATCTAAAGCACTCAGCCATTATGGCGTTATCCTTTCATTTCTCATTTCGCCAAGGGAAACAATGGGATGGGCGGCGCTTTCAAGAGGCTCGACCCTCGAAACCAGGAGGACCTTAAGGTTGGACTCTCTCGGGGCGGCAGTCGTCCTTGGGGATTGCAAATTGGCCAAGAGGAATGGACTGGAAAAAGGCAACTCTTCACCGAAAAATTTACTCTATCGTATCATTAGAGACAGCAGGTCATCCTCCTTGTTGAGGACACCTGTCTTTTATGTTATAAGGTTTTTTGCATTTGATCTGGGCCGTAGCCCAGCGGCGCCCAATACCGATGACCACTGCACCAGACATAGACTCGCATGAGATAGACGTTGCCCGACCGCAAGGCGGGTACCTCCTCCCTCGCAACAGTTTGATGCTTGAATTCCGAGGGTGGATCAAGGATATCCTGCTGGCGGTGGTCATCTCCTTTCTCATGGTGGTCTTTCTCTATCAGCCTGTCAAGGTGGAAGGGACCAGCATGCAGCCGGAATTGCTGGACCAGGAGAGGATTTTCGTCAATAAATTCGTCTATCATTTTGAAGGAATTCAACGCAGCGACATCGTCGTTTTTTGGTATCCTAAAGACCCCAGCAAGTCGTTCATCAAGCGGGTCGTGGGGGTTCCTGGTGATACCGTTCAGATCAAAGATGGACAGGTTTTTATCAATGGGCAGTTATTCCAAGAACGCTACGTTCCGTCGGGCTACCAGGATCTGGATTCGTATCCTGCGATTCGCGTGAAAGAAGGCTATTATTACGTGCTCGGGGATCATCGCAATGCCAGTAACGATAGCCGATCCTGGGGCCTGGTGCCAAGGAAGTACATTTATGGGAAAGCAGTCTTTCGATACTGGCCTGTAGAAAAGGCTGGCTTTTTGGAATAAGCGGCCAGCCTTGAGCGTGCCGTGAATTTTGTATGTTAGTCCACCCCCTCTGTCGGAGAATCAATGGAAGCATTGCTCGCCTTGGAAGACGGGCTCCACTTTAAAGGCAAATCGTTTGGGGCTGAAGGAGAGATTGCCGGAGAGATTGTTTTCAATACCTCATTGACGGGCTATCAGGAGATCCTGACGGACCCTTCCTACGCAGGTCAGATTGTAACCCTCACTTATCCGCAGATTGGTAATTATGGAGTCAATTCTCAGGATGCCGAGTCCAACCGGCCGTTTGCCGAGGGCCTGGTGGTCCGGGAAATCACCGAGATTCCCAGCAATTGGCGGCAGCAGATGTCTCTCCCCGACTATTTAAAGAAGAACAATCTCTTGGGGATTTCGGATATCGACACCCGGGCCCTGGTCCGACACATTCGCACGCATGGTGCCATGCGCTGTGTAATCTCGACGCGGGATCTTGAACCCGAATCCCTTGTCGAAAAAGCCCGCCAGCATCCCGATATGGTTGGCCAGGATTTGGTGAAAAACGTTACTTGCCGCGAGCCTTATCAGTGGATGGAACCCACGGTAGAATTATTCCCAGCGCGAAAGAAACGAGGTCGTCCGCAAAGTGCCCGCAAGGAAACCGACCTGTTTGAAGTGGTGGCAATCGATTTCGGAATCAAGCACAACATTTTACGGTTATTAGTGGATCACGGCTGCCGGGTGCGAGTTGTTCCCGCGCACACCAGCGCAGCGCAGATCTTGGAGCATGACCCGGATGGAATTTTTCTCTCCAACGGGCCGGGAGATCCAGAGCCGGTCACCTATGCGATCAAGAACGTTCAACAATTGATCGGCAAGAAACCGATCTTCGGAATCTGTCTCGGACATCAGATTCTGGGGCTGGCGCTAGGCGGAAAAACCTACAAATTGAAGTTTGGACATCGGGGAGGAAATCATCCGGTACTCCGTCATGAAACCGGACAAGTAGAAATAACCGCTCAAAATCACGGCTTTGCCGTGGACATGGACTCCCTCCCCAAGAGGGACGTGGAGTTGACGCACGTCAATTTAAACGATCACACACTGGAGGGTTTTCGTCATCGGGGGCTTCCCCTCTTTTGTGTGCAGTATCATCCGGAATCCTCTCCGGGACCATTTGATTCGCGTTATTTGTTTCGAGAATTCCGAAACCTCATGGCGGGGTATCGGGAAAGGGAAGGGAGGACCCGGAAGGCTCCTGCCTGAGGCGGCAACCCCGAGTCCGTTGCCACCGGTCAATGAGGCCGCCGACGGTTCAGATCTGGATCCCGTGGCCTCCGCGTCTTGGAGAGTCTGGCGCAGGTCAGCCGCACGAAGAGAAGACTGGATGACGACACGAGGAATTCGAACGATGAGACAGGGCGCCGTATAAGGCACATCAGCCTTAATTTGACTCCATGCCAAAAAGAACCGACCTGAAAAAAATCTTGATTATTGGATCCGGGCCGATCGTGATCGGCCAGGCGTGCGAATTCGATTATTCCGGAACTAAAACACACAAAATCGCAGAAAATCAAATTGTGTCCTTGTGAATTCAAATCCAGCCACGATTATGACCCGGATCCTGAGCTGGCCGAGATGGGGGCGACATTCGTCGAACCGCTGACTCCCGAGTATGTGGAAGCCATCATTGCCAGTGAGCAACCGCGACGCATTACTTCCACGGTCGGGGGCAGACCGCGCTGAATCTGGCCGTCGCCCTGTCCGAGAGCGGCGTGCTCGACAAATACGGGGTCGAACTCATCGGCGCGCAAATCAAGGCCATCAAAGTAGCTGAAGACAGGCTCCTGTTCAAAGAGGCCATGAAGGAGATCGGTCTGGAGACGCCCAAAAGCGGCGTCGCCTACAGTTTCAAGGAAGCCTTGGAAATTGTTCGTAAAGTGGGCTATCCCGCGATCATTCGACCCTCGTTCACGCTTGGCGGAACCGGAGGTGGGATTGCCTTTAACGCCGAGGAATTTGAAGATCTCGCGCAACGGGGACTGGATCTCAGCCCCAGCCATGAAATTCTCATTGAAGAGTCGGTCATCGGCTGGAAGGAATTCGAGCTCGAGGTCATGCGGGATGTCAAAGACAACGTCGTCATCATCTGCAGTATCGAAAATTTCGACCCCATGGGAGTCCATACGGGAGATTCCGTAACTGTTGCCCCCATCCAGACACTGACTGACAAGGAGTACCAGCATCTGCGAAATGCGGCCATCCAGGTCATCCGCAAGGTCGGTGTGGAAACGGGCGGATCCAACATCCAGTTCGCCGTCAATCCTGATAATGGGCGGCTGGCCGTGATTGAGATGAATCCCCGCGTCTCCCGCAGTTCAGCCCTGGCCTCAAAAGCCACCGGTTTCCCCATCGCGAAAATTGCGGCCAAGCTGGCGGTAGGTTATACGCTGAACGAAATTCCCAATGACATCACCCTCAAGACACCGGCCTGTTTCGAGCCTACCATCGATTATGTGGTGACAAAGATCCCCAAGTGGGCATTCGAAAAGTTCCCGGAAACGGATCCTGTCCTGGGAACCCAAATGAAGTCCGTCGGCGAAGTCATGGCGATCGGAAGAACGTTCAAAGAGTCCTTCATGAAAGCGGTCCGATCCCTGGAAACCGGTCGAAGGGTCGGATCCGAAAAAATTGACCTGGAACGGCTCCACGAAAAACTTGTGACTCCCAACCCCGACCGGATCCTTTACTTGCGGACCGCGCTGGAAGCGGGCCACACCGTGGAAGAACTGCACGAGGCCACGAAAATCGATCGCTGGTTCCTGCGTCAGCTCGAGGAACTGGCGCAAATGGCCAACCGCCTGCGACGGGAAAAAATCGGGACCATTACGACGGAACTGCTCGAAGAGGCCAAACGGATGGGTTTTTCGGATCAGCGGCTGGCCTTGCTGATGGAGACGAGTGCGGAAGCCATTCGCACCCGGCGCCGGGAGGGGAAAGTTGTCCCAGCATTCAAGCGCGTCGATACCTGCGCCGCGGAATTTGAATCCTTTACCCCGTACCTCTATTCCAGCTACGAGCAGGAGTGCGAAGCCAGCCCAACCAGCCGCAAGAAAATCATGATCCTGGGGAGCGGCCCGAATCGGATTGGCCAGGGAATCGAATTTGATTATTGCTGTTGTCATGCCTCCTTTGCCCTGAAGGAAGACGGCTTTGAGACCATCATGGTGAACTGTAATCCGGAGACCGTGTCCACCGATTACGACACTTCGGATCGCTTGTATTTCGAGCCGTTGACGTTTGAAGACGTCATGCACATTGTCGATAAAGAAAAACCGGATGGCGTCATTGTACAGTTCGGCGGACAGACTCCCCTGAACCTGGCCTTACCCCTTCAGGCGGCGGGTGTGCCGATTGTCGGCACCTCACCCGAATCCATTGATTTGGCGGAAGACCGCAAACGATTCGGCAAACTGCTTTCGGAATTGCAGATTCCTCAACCCCCGTCTGGAACGGCGGTGTCGTATCAGGAAGCCGCAGTGATTGCCGAACGAATCGGCTTCCCGATTCTCGTGCGCCCCTCCTATGTCTTGGGAGGACGGGCGATGGCGATTTGTTACGATCTGAAAACGCTGGAAGGCTACATGGATGAGGCGGTCGATGTATCCCAGGACAGGCCTATCTTGATCGACAAGTTTCTGGAGGACGCTTTCGAAGTGGATGTGGATACGCTGGCCGATGGGCAAGACGTCGTCATCGGCGGCATCATGGAACACATCGAGGAAGCCGGAATCCATTCCGGGGACAGTTCCTGTGTTCTCCCCACCTATCTGGTTAAAGAAGAGCACCTGGAAACCATGCGACGGTACACACGGATGCTCGCCAAAGCGCTCCAAGTCGTTGGATTGATGAATGTCCAATACGCCATCAAGGACGATGTCGTGTATGTCCTGGAAGTGAACCCGCGGGCTTCGCGAACGGTTCCCTTCGTCAGCAAAGCGACGGGCGTCCCGCTGGCCAAGGTGGCCGCGCGATTGATGGTTGGGCGAAAGCTCAAAGAATTTGGTTTGTCCGAAGAACTTCCCGTTCGCAATTTCTTTGTCAAGTCTCCGGTTTTCCCCTTTGCCAAGTTCCCCGGAGTCGACACGATCCTCGGCCCTGAAATGAAATCAACGGGCGAGGTCATGGGGGTTTCAGATAATTTTGGCCTGGCCTTTTATAAAGCCCAGCTCAGTGCCGGTGTTCGCTTACCCCGTTCAGGGACGGCATTCATCAGCGTCAATCAGCACGATAAGAAAAACGTTATCAAGATCGCCGAACGGCTTCACCAGCTTGGCTTCGCCCTGCTGGCGTCACGCGGTACGGCGGCAGTGTTGAAAGAAAGCGGGATTCCCGTCGAGCCTGTCTACAAAGTCAATGAAGGCCGGCCGCATATTGTCGACCTGATCAAGAGCGGCAAAGTCGATTTAATTCTCAATACGCCGCTCGGGAAAAGCTCCTTTTTCGATGAACGGGCCATCCGTCGCGTGGCCATGCAACACCATATCCCCTGCATCACAACCTTGTCTGGCGGCGCCGCGGTTGCCAGTGGAATCGCCGCACTGCAGCAGAACCGGATCGAAGTCTTGTCACTGCAGGAATACCACGAACTCATCAAGAACGGCGCCTCGGTTTAGATCTGCACTGACGGATTCTCCTTCGATTTCCCCTAAATCCTTCGTCTCTGAGTTGCCTCCCCATCCCCCTTTTTAAGTGGGTGACCCCGTTTATACATTTTGGAGGGCGGAGCTCCGTGACGCCGTACGGCGAATGCCGTCTAGCAGATAACGCCATGCGACGAGGACCCTCTAGGGAATAGGGGATATCCGGAACCTGAAAAATAGTGCCGCCTGCGGCGGCAACGGCCTCGTGGAACTCGGCCCTCCAACCCAAAAACAGGTTAGTGGAGGGCGGAGCTCCGCGACGCCGGATATTGGAGACGCCGCGCCCTCGCGGCGAATTGTTCAAACGGGACGAGGGCGTCCCGTCTCCATCAACCCACCATCTTTGGAGGGGACTGGGGAACGATGGAGCTCATGCGTGGAGTCCGGCAGCCTGCTAGCAGCGAGACAATTTTGGAGAGCGTAGTTCCGTGCCGCCGGAGGTTGGAGACGCGCGCCCTCGCGGCGAACCGTTTAAACGGGACGAGGGCGTCCCGTTTCGAGTGCGGGAGCGTGGGAGTGTCCTCCCTGCTCCCGCTTTCCGCAATGCCGGCTTGCTGGCATTCCATCTGACTAACTTCCATGAATAGATCGGAGACGGATCTTTTTTCCCTCATCCCTTGTTTTCCAGGCTGCATGTCCCCGCAGGGGACAAATGCGAGTAGCCGTGGGTGAGCGCAGCAACGCAAAGCGAAACCCACGGTAAGTATAAGGTTCACCCCCCCAACCCCGAAGGGGTTGAAGGTGTGGGTGCCGTTCAGTTCGACCCCTTCAGGGTCGAAAGACTCCGCGTGGATTTTCCACCGGGTAGCGCTGGCGCGCAACCCGGTGCTACTCAAATTAATCCCCTTCGGGGATTTTCTCAGAATCGTGTGATATCTCCGCGGATAGGTGGAAGATGAATCCGCGATCCTACTGTCTAACGTCGAGATCTGAAAAACGCTTCGCCAAAAAGCTGCGAGCTTCCGAGCTAAAAACATCCAAGGAGTTTGTCATGAAACCTTTGACTTCCAATAGCAGCTAATTCTATAGCGGCGCTCTACGAGCGTCTGTTTCCCCTAAGGCAGGCATGCCGTTTTGCTCACAAAAGGGCACGTAATTTACTTGCCCTGTGTAATAATAAGCAACATGCAAAAGTGCCCGAAAACCCGGTGATTATCAACTTATCAGGACAAATCTACCTGATAATCAATGGTTAGACAGTTTCGATCGAGTAAGTTAAGTGTTTGATCTTCATCCAGCCTTTATCGCCGCGTTGCTGAAATTCGTGACCTTGTTGGGCATGTTGACCTTGTCCCTAATGCTAGCCGGACGTCGAGGAATAGCCTACTTGTTGGTAGTGGCTAGCGCAATTGTTGGTGTATCAACCATCATCTGGATCGCTTGGACACCTGAACTTAACCTGTCCTCGGAGACGGGGATGCTGGGTTGGAAACTTAGCCCTTTGGCCATTGCTGCTGCCGCTGTTGGAGGTGCGACGGCAATCGGTATTCCTCCTATTCGGCGGCGTGTTTGGTGGTGCGGGGCTTTTGCAGTTGTAGTGATCGCTCTCTGCTTATTGGCTGGGGTTTCATCCTGGAGGCGTCACCTTCTGCCAGCACCTTTGCCGCCATCACAAAACAAGACCCCAGCGATGCTTGGCCGGCCTGTCTAACCCGCCGGTTCCAGCCGACCGCTGAGAAGCGCGGCGGCTGAGCGGCAGACGCGATAGGCCCAAGTCGAATACGTTCTTTTGATAAATCCAATTCGAGCGTAGAATAGAGTGACTATGCGAAACAAGAGAGTGAAAGAGTTTAATGTGGTGATTGAACGGGACACCGAGGGTTACTACCTTGCCTCGGTTCCTGCTCTGCCTGGCTGTCACACTCAAGCCAAATCCTTGGATAAGCTGGTGGAACGAATCCAGGAGGCCATAGAGCTGTGTCTTGAAGTGCGGCACCAACAGATCGAGCCCCTGGAGTTCATTGGGGTTCAGAAGATCACTGTGGGCCAATGACCAAAGGGTCACGAGTCACCGGAAAGACAGTAATCGCAGCTCTCCGGCGAGGGGGCTTCGAAGTAATTCGTATTAAGGGCAGTCATTATTTTCTGCAACACAGCGATGGGAGAAGAACAGTAGTTCCCGTCCATGCAGGAGAAATTATTGGCCCCGGACTCATGGCGAAGATTCTACGGGATTGTGAGATGACTTCCCAAACGTTCCAGTCGCTCTTATAGAATCAGTTCCCTGGTTTAGATTCCCTCTAACGATTTTTCCTGCGGATTCCCTCACTTCATTAACTTCCTGTCGCGTGGGCTGCTTGGCAAAGTTCATCGAAAGACGTCAAAGGTAGCTGCGATTGCCGATTTTTCCCGGCAATCGCGGGATTGCATTCGTAAATGATCGGCGAAAGGCCCGCGATTGAAGGTCCAAAATCAACCTTCAATCGCGGCTACCAGCCTATTTCTGCAGCGGCGGTCTATGACCGCCGAAATCCAATAACTTTTGCAAAACCGGCGCTCATAGAGCGCAGCCACGATGTGTATTTCAGCACCCTGCTCGAAGCACACAAGCGAAATGAGTGCCTGTTCCCCGTTGTTTTGGAGTGCGGGAGCGTGGGAGTGTCCCTCCCTGCTCCCGCTTTCATGCCTGCCAGCTTGCTGGCAGTGACACAGTTTAGAGGGTGGAGTCCGCCGGCTGGCGGACGACGCCACACGGTGCATACCATCAAACAGACGACGCCATGTGACGAGAACCCTCTTGGGAATAGGAATAATCTGGAACCTGAGAAATTGTGCCGCCTGCGGCGGCAACGGCCTCGTGGAACTCGGCCCTCCAGGTGGATATCTCATCTGCGCTGAGACCGCTGGTCGGGGCATTGAGGGTTATCTGGAGACGCCGCGCCTCCGCGGCGAATTGTTCAAGCGGGACGCGGGCGTCCCGTCTCCAATGGCGGCGCTCATAGAGCGCCGCTACAATAAATCTTTCAGCAACCTGTTAGTGGAAGGCTTGGAGAAAAAGGCCGGTGCTGGCATCAACAAAGGCAGAAAAATGACTGGCGCCGATGGTTTCTCCCCAAAGGACATGCCAGGCGAGATTGGGAAATCGCGGGGTTTGCTCAAGAACAAAAAGGACCGGGACATCGGGATTTTTCTTTATGAAATCGGCGCTTGCCTTGGCGGCGGCCCGATACGCTTCGTCTGAGTCGATGTGCAGCGCCTGCGGATTAAACACCTGCTCCTGACCACGAGTGCCAGTCCAGTCTTCCTCCCGGCCGGCAACCACCCCTTCACGCATCCCGCTTAGATCGATCACCGAAAAGGTAAAGGATTTTGCTTTCCGCTTTTGAGGTGAAACAAAAGAGGCCTGCCAGGCTCCGCATTTTCCTGGCTCGAGGGGGACCTGCTTCAGATAGATGGAGGAAAGTCGCAACGGTTGCGCATCGACCGCCCAGCCTTTGGCCTGCATGAACATCCGCTGAAATGCAAACCGGCCAGTTACAGGGACCGGGGGAGCAGAGGGCCTTGCGGCTTTCTCCTGCTGTGATTTGGGTCCCTCGGAACAAGCCGACAGAAATACCAGCAGTAAGCAAACCCCAGCAATGGAGATCCGAAGTGGGAAGCGCCCCGTAATTCTCATAGAATGCATATGTTTGCTCGATGGCTCATCGGGATTTGATAGCGTCTATCGCCTTCACGTTGACCGACCCGGCTTTTTCAAAATCCATTGAAGGTCACACGCAATCCATTGGCGACCCCGATTTCGTAGGCATACCAGAGGCCAAACGAGACGCTAAACAAACCTGCAGCTAATTGAAGCGTATGGTGGAATCTTGTTAACCTCCTGGCGCTAAGGGCAAAGGGTAGGCCCACCAAACCGGACATGATCATCATTCCCACGATCGATCCCGCCCCAAAGACTGCCAGGTAGAGCAGTCCCAAAGCAAACGAAGGAATCTGCGTCAGTACCAATAAGGTCAAGGCCGCCGAACCCGCCAAGCCATGCATCATCCCTCACCAAGGTCGGCTTCAATCCGATTTTGCTGACAGCATGAGAGTGAGTGATGGCCGGAGTTGCATGGGCGTTGGCCTGCTCGTGAAAATGAACGTGAGTATGAGATACCCCTCCATGGGCATGAGCATGGGCGTGGATCATGGAAGGAGCCACGAGCGCCTTAATGAGTGCATTACTGCCCAAACCGATGATCATGAAGGCGACGCAGAACTCCACGCAGCCAGCCCGCCAATTGGTGCGAAATGGCGGTCCGCAGAACAAGCACGACAGCTCCCACGACAATGAGGGAGGTCGTATGCCCGATGCCCCATAGGGCTCCAACCAGCGCAGCGTGAGAGAGCTTTCGATGTTCGCTCACAATCGTCGTGACTGCCACGATATGGTCCACTTCAGTGGCATGCTTGAGTCCGTGGACAAGCACCCAGGAATAACAGCCCGAAGGTTCCCAGCGAGGTGAGATCAGAATTTTCGCTTGGGCGGAGAGAGGCCAGGCTATCCAGGAAGCGCTTCAGCCAGAAGCCAGATGACTCAAGAGAATCGCGCAAGGGCAAACCCGAAAACAATCGTCCCGCCAAGAATAATTCTTGTTCGATGGTTGTAATGGAATGAGGGAAATAAGTTCAATCAGCCTCGCATGCAAACAAAAGGGCATTTCTAGATGGCGCCATTCCAAATAAATTCAAGAGCCTCTTCATTTCCGCGCCAGCATCGCGTCAACCGGCTGGCCAGTCCGACGATGCTGAAAGGAACGAAATCCGGCCATTGTCGCCAGAGTTTTGTACTCGGAAGCCGTCCGCTCTTTCCCCTCGGTACAAACTAACATATTCAAAGACTGAAGGTAAGCGTTGGCCGGCCCATCGCGATTTTCGTTCAGGAGTTTCTCGCAAATCAACAGGCCGCCTTTCTCCGGCAAATGCTCAAACGCCTTCCGGAGTAAAAAAACCACTTTTTCATCCGACCAGTCATGGAGAATTCGCCCCAGGGAGTAGAGATCAGCCGGGGGGAGCGGATCCTGAAAGAAATCGCCGTTCTTAAATTGGATGCGAGATTCAAGCCCCGCCAGGTGGACGTATTCGCGGCTTATTGGAATCACGGAGGGCAGGTCAAAGATGGTTCCAGAGAGCCCAGGGAAGCGTCGACACGCGTCAATTGCCAGATGGCCTGTCCCTCCCCCCAGATCCACCAGGTGATGAAATGAGCTCAAATCGAAGGAGGCAACAACCGCCGGAGAGCTCAGGACGCCATGTCCATGCATCCCGGCCATAAACAGCTTCTTGTCGGCCTCTGTAGAAAAGAAATGGTCAAAGATCCCTTCTTTCTTGCCAAACTCCCTTTCCCACCGATTCGTCCCTTCGCGAACCGCGCTTTCCAAATGAGCCCATAAACGATAGAGCATGCGATCCGAAGAGAGAATGTATCCCGTCAAACTTTCCTGGCTTTGCATGCGCAAGAATCGGGTTGCCGGCGATTCATTGTGATAGATCCCTTGTTCAACGCGCAATAATTGCAAGCCCGCACAGGCTCCCAGAATTCTTTCGAGGGCGTGAGGTTGGCAATTCAGCTCGCGGCTTAGAGTCTCACAATTGGCGGGGGACTCATGCAGCCGATCAAACACCCCCAAAGACACCGCGGTAAAGACCGCTTTCGAGGCCCGGAAACCGTCCATCAGATTGATGACGATTTGAGCCTCAGGATCTGAAGGTGTCATGGAATCAGGCGAGAGCATGGGATACCTTTTCCAGGAAAGTGGGTACTTGCAGACATCAGAAGAGGTTGACGATAATTTTTGCACAATGCTACCATCTGATTGTCTGCGCCATAGTAATCGATCCCCCGGGCAGAGTGCAAACTTTTGAGCACGGAATGTCAAGCAGCGCTCTGAAAGTGAGGGGAGAGTTTGTACCTGTTGTCGGCACACGGAGAGTTACAGTTTTTGTCCACTGGCGGGATTACAAGATAATTGGATTGTACTGATAAACTTATGGCACAAATCAAGAAAAGTCCGGAAACTCATGAGGTTATCGTCATTGGGTCGGGGGCGGCGGGAGGAACGGTCGCCCACGTCCTCACCTCGAAAGGGATCAAAGTGACCCTGCTGGAAGCCGGTCCGATGCTGGATCCAGCCAAGGAGTTCAAGGAGCACATGTGGCCCTATGAGGTGGACCATCGAGGCGCTGAAGAGGGAGGCGCTTATTATTTTGGGAAGGGAAAGCCCTACGGCTATTTCACGACCACCAGCGGCGGCTGGCAACTTGAAGGAGAACCCTATACGGTCGCTGAAGGCAGTGAGTTCATGTGGTTTCGTTCCCGAATCCTGGGGGGGCGGACCAACCACTATGGACGGATGTCTTTTCGATTTTCCGATTATGACTTCAAGCCTTACGATCGTGATGGGTTAGGGACTAATTGGCCCATCTCCTATGAAGATATCGCTCCCTATTATGACAAGGCCGAACGTTTGATCGGAGTGACGGGAACCAAAGACGGAATTCGCAGTACTCCGGATGGAATCTTCCAGGTTCCCCCTCCACCCAAGGCTCATGAAGTGCTGGTCAAGAAATCCTGTGATCGATTGGGCATTCCCTGCGTCCCAAATCGTCGAGCCATTATCACCAAAGAGATGAATGGGAGAGCGCCCTGCCATTATTGTGGGCAGTGCGGAAGAGGTTGCCTATCGGCTTCCAACTATTCCTCCAGCCAGGTCCAGATCTTTCCAGCATTGACGACCGGCAAACTGAAAATTATCGATATGGCGATGGCGCGCGAAGTTCTGGTGGATAAATCCGGAAACGTCACGGGCGTCTCATATATTGACAAGCGAACCCGGATGGAAAAAGTGGTCCACGGCCGCGTCGTTGTCCTGGCTGCCAGCGCCTGCGAATCGGCACGACTTCTTTTGAATTCCAGGTCAAACAGGTTTCCCAATGGGCTAGGAAACAGTTCCGGCGTCGTTGGACGGTTTTTGATGGACACCGTCGGCTTCGATTTGGCTGGGGAAGTCGACGCCCTCGAAGGGATGCCGCATTACGACAGTGACGGATATGGAGGCGCGCATCTCTTCATGCCTTGGTGGCTGTGGGACCAGCAGAGCAAGATTGGCTTCCCGCGGGTACCACATCGAGATCGGGGTGGCTATCACATGCCGATGGTGGGTAAGCATTCATCGCGCCGCGGAAAAGTATGGATATGGAAACAACCTGAAGCGGAATATTCGCCGCCAATACGGTACGCAGGTGAGTTTTGCCGGCCGCGGAGAAATGATTCCGAACGGCCACAGCTTTTGCGAAATTGATCCAGTGACGGTCGACCGTTGGGGAATTCCGGTGCTGCGCTTCCATTTTCGCTGGTCGGATTATGAATGGAAGCAGGCGCGCCACATGGAAACGACGTTTGCTTCTATCATTGAGACGATGGGAGGAAAGGTCCATCATCTGACGCCGGCGCAACGGGAGAAAGAAGGAATTTCCACGCCGGGAACGATCATTCACGAAGTCGGCACCGTCCGCATGGGAAATGATCCTCGCTCGTCGGCAGTCAATGGTTTTGGCCAGTCTCACGATGTGAAAGGATTGTTTGCCTGTGATGGAGGCGTCTTTGTCAGCAATCCCGACAAGAATCCTACGTTGACGATTAATGCCCTGGCGTGGCGCACTTCGGATTATATTGCAGAGGAGATGAGTAAAGGCAATGTCTGACCCGAAACCCCTCAACCCCATTGAAGATCCCTCGCGTCGGAAAGCCATCCAGCAATTGGCGCTGGCAGTCACTGCGGTCGCTGGAAGCCAGGTCAACCTCGAGGCGGCCCAACATGTCCATCAACAGGCGAAGGAAGAGAAAAAAGCGTCAGGAAGCTATCAACCTAAATTTTTCAATGACCATGAATACACCACCTTGTCCCGGTTGACGGAACTCATTGTGCCCGCCGATGAAGTCTCCGGAAGCGCCAAAGACGCCGGCGCCCCGGAATATATCGATCTGTTGTGCAGCCAGAACCCGGTATTGGCCAACATTTACACGGGGGGCTTGGCATGGATCGATGGGGAAATGAAGCAGAGTTCCAACGTGCCATTTATCGAAGCCAAGCCGGAACAGCAGACCGCTTTGCTCGATTCGCTTGCAGAACTCGAACGCCAGAACAAAGATTACAAGCAAAGAGGGTTAAGCTACGAAGGGACCGTCCATTACATCGGATTGGGTTCTTACGGAATCCAGCCCCCTTCCGACCTTGGACCCGGCGTGTTCTTTTTCCAGTGGCTCAGGAAGATGACCGTCGACGGGTTTTACACAAGTGAAATCGGTATTAAGGATGTCAACTACAAGGGGAATGCCGTCATTTCAGAATTCGAAGTCCCCCAACAATGCATTGATTATGCTCTTAAGCGCAGTCCATTTGGTAAGTCGTAGGCTAAAAGATGGGACCCCGCCTGGCATTCACACCATTGTTCAATAATCCTGGCCCCTGCAGTTAATCATTTAGCGCCAATTCCCGGTAAGTTTACTCCGGCGTCTGCTTATTTCATAGGAACGCTCTCACCGGCGGCAAGCAGGAATCCCCGAATCAACGGATGGCTCACCCCCCGGATCGCAGAGCGTTCAGGTTGATACAGGGTTGCCACAAAAAATGAATGTTCCGGGAATTCAATGACTCGAACCTCTCCCTGTGAATCCGTCCCCGCAATTCGCAGTTCTTGACCGTCAAGCATGCCTTGGTATGCGGGATTGAGCCCGAAACGACAATGGTAGGTTTCGGTCACGGTCTCTGCTCCATAGAGCAAGCGGCAAAGTGATTGGGGGGCGAGTCGGATTTCTCCTTCCTGTTCAACGAGGGGACAAGCCAGCGGGGCGATGAACGCCATCTCGGTGCCAGGGTTGCTTTCGGCATGATCGGCTAAAGAAAAGCCCAGAGCATTCCGTGCATATTCCAGGACAGCGTGTTGAAACCCGCCGCAAGTCCCGAGAAACGGACGTGAATGCACGCGGGCAAATCGAATGGCATTGATGGCGCCTGCCATGCTTCGGTAGGGGCTGCCAGGGACACACCAGATTCCATGAAACCATGAGAGCCGCGAATCGATATCCGACTCCAGTTTGTCTGTATCTAACCAAGAAACCTCACACCTGCAATCGAGTGAGGCTGAGGCCAGAGTTATGGCCCTTGGAATGAACTGATGCGCAATCACTTGAGGGGTGTAGTCACCAACCAAGGCGATACGGACGGTGTTCAATGAGTTCTCCCCGTGGAATAGCTAAGGCGATGCCCTCATTCTCATGGCGAACAGCCTAAATGCCAAATTAAATCTCGTTGGGAGGAATCACCAGGGAAGAGGGGTTACTTATTTCGACTGGCTGGATGTTATGCAATTAGTGGGTGCCGCAGCGGCCTCCCAACAGGTGGGACGGCATGAGATTGAGAGCCGGAGGAATTCTTATTGAGTTGACGGTTTCCCCGGATTTGAGTTGGGAATAATAAGGCGCAGCAGCCAGAGGAGGAGGCAGCCCATGCCCGCTCCCAGCAAAGTGTTGGCGCCGATTCCAAAGGTGAGATGTCCCAGGATGTGGCGGATATGATAGGCATCATCTTCTTTGATGGAGAATTCGGGCCGCGTAAAAATATTTTCCATGCCGGTGATCACGGAAAAAATGATCGCCAGAATGATCAATAAATGTGCCCAGGCGTTGATGAGGAAGCTGACCGCCACGACGTTTGGATAACTCCCAAAGCGGCGGGTGTGGATCCAGAACACGGCAATCAGCAGAGCCAGGACAGAGGCTGCCGTGACACTGCAGAGTTTGGAAAGCCAGAAAGGGACGCTGACAATCTCCAAAAGCAGCCGCAAGATCCAGACTGTCAGGACCAACAATAGCAGAGGGGAAAGAAACCGCAGGTGATCTCGAAGCCCATATCCGTGGACTTGCATGCTTCCTCCATTATGGCTGTGTAGCACTATCTTGAGAGATGGATCGCACCAATACGAGGGTCAAATCGTCATCCAGTTGATTTGATGCCCAACGCTGCACGGATTCCAAAACCATTTGTTGAATTTCCGGCAAAGGCCGATGGCAATGAGTGCTGACCAGGGATTCCAGTTGTGAATCTCCAAACTCCTGTCCTTTCGCATTGGTCGCTTCGGTGAGCCCATCCGAGTAAAGCACCAGGAGCTCGCCCGGCTGGAAAGTAATTTCTCCGGTGCGAAACTGCGCTTGGGGGAACATCCCCAGTGGCATGCCTCCTTCTTCCAACCGCTGGCGCCGATGGTTCCCCAATAAGAAGGGGGCGTTGTGGCCTGCATTGACGTACGTCAATTGACGGGTGCTGGGTTGCCAATTGGCGTAAAAGAATGTGGCAAACTTGGAGGCATCGGTGACCTGATGCAGATGATCGTTTAATTGCCGGCACACTTCTCCAGGCTCCGGGCCGGCATTGGCCAGGACGCGGAGCAGGGCCTGCAGGTTGGCCATGAGCAGGGCTGCGGATATCCCTTTACCGCTGATGTCGGCAATGGCGAAGGCCTGGCGCCCATCAGGGAGTTGAAGCGCATCATAGAAGTCTCCGCTGATTCCGCCTGCGGGGATACAGATCGCGGAAAACTCGAGTCCTCCGCCGCAAGGGAACTGACGGGGAAACAGGGCCCGCTGCACTTCGTGGGCAATGCTGATCTCGGCTTCTTTCCGGGCCAATTCCTTGCGGCTGGCCTTCAACTGCAACTGCAGCCGGTAGAGCAAAAGCCCCAGGACCCCCACCGTCGTGCTGGCACCGAAGGTCAGGAGCTCAGTCAGCAGTGCCGACTCCTTGACCATGGGGCGGCCAAGAAACAATAAGAGCCCGGCGAAGGAGAGAAATCCGACGAGGTAGAGTTTATCCCGCACGACATCCTTTCAAAATAAATCGATGTGCTTTTCAGTCCGGATCGCTGTGAGCTGGAGAGCCATCCGGGGGAGTCGAGGGACTACGATCGGAGCTTAAGCCCAGCTGACTTTTCCAGCAACAATCCGGTCCTCTGCCAAATCTATCGCGAGTGCTTAGAAGCGCACGTGCTCGCGGATCTCCATCCACTTGTTCCCGGCTGCTATGCGCACAGCGCTATGGAGGGGATCATGTTCGAAGACCACAATCCAATTCTCGGCGGCGGCCTGTTCGAGATAACGCTGCTTCTCCTCGAGGGTTGTCAGCGGAAAGAGGTCATAGCCCATGATATAAGGCAACGCGAGATGGGCTGCGGTCGGCACCAAATCCCCGCAAAAGAACAGCGTTTGATCCCCGGCGTGGATCTTTACCATTTGCAGAGCGGGCGTATGGCCATTGGACAAGAGCAATTGAAAGCCGGGAAAGAGTTCAACCTCTCCCGACACAATCCTTAGTTGGGGGTGATTGCGAAAAGGTTCAATGTCATCTTTCAAGAAACTGCCCCGGTCGCGATCGGTCGGATTCAATGCCCACTCCCAGTGTTTTTCCTGGATGTAATAGTAAGCTCGGGGGAAGGTCAGGTCCGAACGTCCATTTCTGAATTCCGTTCCGCCGCCGGCGTGATCGAAATGGAAATGGGTCAAGACCACATCGGTGATTTCCTCGGGGTGAATCCCCTGCCCTTGTAGCGCTTTCTTCAAATCCCATTCCTGATAATCCCATTTAAAAATATCCCGCTGCTTGGCGGAGTATTTGTCGCCTCCGCCCACATCGACCAGGATTTTTCGATCTTCAAAAACCACCAATAAGGCGCGCAGGGCCAATTCAATTCGGTTCTGTTCATCACTGGGATGGGCCTGGCTCCACAGGGTCTTGGGAACAACTCCAAACATGGCGCCGCCATCCAGGCGAAAATGGCCTGTCTCAAGCAGCTGGATTTCGTAGGGGCCAATCTTCATAATTTTAGGCTGACGGCGACTCCATCCCGAAGCGGGACAATGACGGTATGAACTTCTTTGGACGCGTAGGCCAAGCGATTGAACTCGACGATCCCGGCCGTCTCAGCATCCTGATTTTCGCTGATGACTTTCCCTGACCAAAGCACATTGTCCGTGATGAGTAATCCACCGGAACGGAGTTTTGGCACGGCCTTGAGGAAGGCCTGGGGATATTCGTGCTTGTCAATGTCATTCAGGATAATGTCGAACGGTCCTGGTTCCTGGCTGAGCAGCGTCAAGGCATCCCCGACACGGTAATCCACCATGGTCCGAATGCCGGCCTGCTGAAAATATTCATCGGCTCTGGCGGCGTTTTCCCGGGAGCCGTCGGTGCAAATGATCTTGGAGCCAGGTGACATGCCCTTGGAGAACCAGACGGCAGAATAACCGAACCCTGAACCAAGTTCAAAGACCTTCTTCGCATGCGTCAGTAAAGCCAGCTGGCAAAGCATTCGCCCTACCAAAGGCCCAATTAAGGGGAAGTCCCTGGATTGTCCATACGCTTCCATGTGCTGCAAAACCTTGTCCCGCGGCGGAAGAAGGGTCTTGAGATAGGTGTCGAGTTCATTGTTGACGATATCCATACGAGAACCTCGTTTCGCTCAATCGCAAAATAGAAAATGAAAAATCATTTGTGGAAAACCGTCCAGCCATTCTACCCAGTCTTGGAACAACCTTCATTCCCGGTAAGAAACCACGCACGAAAAAACCTGAAGCACGTTGTTCAAGAGGTCTGGCAGGTTCTCGCGATTGCCGTTTCACCCCCGCTCTTGTTGGCTCTTCCATTCTATCGTAGAAAGCGAAAAATGACGGCATTTGTGGTAGTCTGAAGGCGGAAGTCACGAGACCAATCCTTCGGGTGAACCATGATTATTGGACTGTGCGGTCAGCCCTCCTCCTTGAAAAAAAATCTTCTGGACTTCCTCGTTCAGAAAAGCTTTTACCTGTCTCCGGCGGATCCCGGTACACCCCTGGAGGCGGATAAGAACCAAGTAGTTGATATTCCAGGAAACGGACTGTTGATGGAACAATGGAAGAATCGCGGTGCATTGCTGATCGGGATTGGAAGTCATGGGGAGTTTCAGGGGCTACATCAGCTTGACCCCCAAACGTCTGCGGAGGAAGCTGCGTCCCGAATCAGTGATTGGGTCATGGAAGGGGCCAGAACCCAGTCACGGCCGGATTGGGATGAGTATTTTATGAAAATTGCCCAAGTGGCCTCCATGCGCAGCAATTGCCTCAAACGCAAAGTCGGAGCCGTGATTGTCCGGGATCGCCGCATTGTTTCCACGGGTTATAACGGGACCCCCCGAGGCACCAGGAATTGCAATGAAGGGGGTTGTCCGCGTTGCAACAGCCTGGCCAGCAGTGGAACCAAGTTAGAAGAATGCCTCTGTTCGCACGCGGAAGAAAACGCAATCACCCAAGCGGCCTACCATGGTGTCAGTGTCAAGGAAGGAACGATTTACACCACCTTCGCCCCCTGCCTGATGTGCTCCAAAATGATTATCAACTGCGGGATCGTCGAGGTGGTTTTTAATGTTGATTACCCTCTCAATGACACATCCTTTCATTTGTTTGAACAAGCAGGCGTGCGGATTCGCCAACATCGGCTTTCGTAAAAATGCCGTCCCGTTGGACACGGAAGCAGTGCTTCCGGGCCCGGCGATTTCCGGAGAAACTCTTCTATGAATCCGATCAATAAAGTGGGAATTGTCGGCGGAGGGACGATGGGCCGCGGCATTGCCGTGGTCGTCGCCCAGGCGGGGATGGAAGTCGTGCTGTGCGAAAAAGATCCTGAATCCGCGGAGAACGCGTCCGTCCGTCTCTCTGAAGACCTCGACTACGAAATTTCCCGATGGGCCTTGACAGCCAGCGACAAGCGGGCGTTGATCAAGAAAATTTCAGTGACTGCGGATCTCAGCAAGTGCACTGGCATGTGCTTGGTCGTTGAGGCGGTTCCCGAGGAACTGGAACTGAAAGTCAAACTCTTTAAACAACTTTCCGCAATGTGCCCGGAAAATTCTATTTTCGTCACCAATACTTCCACGCTCAGTATTACAAAGATGGCAGAACGACTGCCGCGGCCTGATCTTTTTATCGGGGTTCACTTCATGAACCCGGTGATGAAAATGGGCTTGGTTGAATTGATCCGCGGAATGAAGACTTCAGACGTCACTTACCAGATGGTGCGGGAGTTTTTGCTTTCCCTGGGGAAAACGCCCATCGAGGTGTACGAGTACCCGGGATACGTAACGACGCGGATCATCCTGCCTATGATCAACGAAGCCATGCAAGTGGTTCTGGAAGGGATTGCCAGCCCGGAAGATGTCGATACTGCCATGAAATTGGGCTACAACATGGAAATCGGGCCGTTGGCCTTGGCCGATCGGATGGGTCTCGATGAGGTCATGAAGTGGATGGAACATCTTTTTCGTGAATTAGGAGACCTGAAGTACCGTCCCTGCCCGATCTTGCGCAGGAAAGTCAGAGCCGGAGAACTTGGCGTTAAGACCGGGAAAGGGTTTTTTGAGTATCGGGAAAATACCGAAATCGAGAGTAAGAAGAGCGAGGAATGAGTGGCGGGATGCAGGATGCGAGATACGGGATACGAGATACGCGATACGGGTTACGGGATGTGGGATAGGGAATGGGGGAAGGGAATTTCGGGTGGACTTAACTTCCTGGAACTCAGGAAATCGTAAAGAACAAATCGCCATCAACAAATAACAAATATTTCCTTTAGTCCTCTTGAAAAAGCTTCGTCTGGGATCAAAAAAATGAAGGTTCTTGTTCTCAATTGCGGCAGTTCCACAGTGAAATTCCAACTTATCGAAACGGATGCAGACCTCATCCAATCCAATCAGGATCGCCTGCTTGCCAAGGGAGTTGTCGAGAAGATTGGAACGACGGAGGCGTTGATACATTTTGAGAAGGGAGGGGTGAAGGCACAAGTCGCCGCCCGGGAAGTCTTGGATCACAAGTCGGCGATCGGACAATGTCTCGAGCTGCTGCGGTCTGAACCTGACCCTTTGATTCAGAGTTCCAAGGACATTGGTGCTGTAGGACATCGGGTGGTTCACGGTGGAGAGAAATTTAGCGACTCGAAACTCATGACTGAACAGGTTGTGGCGGAGATTCGCGAATGTATTGAACTGGCGCCCCTGCACAATCCGCATAATCTGCGAGGCTACCAGGTGTGCCGGGAACTCCTCCCGGAGGTCCCGCAGGTGGCAGTCTTCGATACGGCATTTCACCAATCCATGCCCACCGAGGCTTATCTGTATGGCCTCCCTTACGTTTTGTATCGCCGGCATCAAATTCGCAGATATGGCTTTCATGGAACATCCCATCGCTTTGTGGCATACCGCTTTCGCCAAATGTTCCAATTGAAGCGGGAAGAAGCCAATCTGATTACGTGTCATTTGGGGAATGGATGCTCCATTTGCGCCATCGAAAAAGGGAAGTCTGTTGATACTTCCATGGGGTTTACCCCCCTCGAAGGGTTGGTCATGGGCAGCCGATCGGGAGATATCGATCCGGCGGTAATCCTTCATGTCATGGCCAAAGAAGAGTTATCCATCCATGAAGCCAACACACTACTCAACAAACATAGCGGGCTTTACGGGATTTCGGGGATTTCCGGCGACATGCGGGAACTGCAGGAGGAAATGAATGCCGGGAACCCCAGGGCGAAATTGGCCATTGGGATCTTTTCCTATCGGATTCGCAAATATATTGGGGCTTATTGCGCCGTTTTGGGCAAAGTGGACGGCATCATTTTCACCGGCGGGATTGGTGAAAATGCGGCGTTCGTTCGGGAGAAATGCTGCGAGAGGTTGGATTTCTTCGGGGTTGAACTGGATCGTGAGCTGAATCAAAAAACCAACCGGGCGGAGGGGGTAATATCTACCGCACAGAGCAAGGTAAAACTCTGTGTCATTCCCACGAATGAAGAATTGCTGATTGCCAGGGATACCGTCCGAACTATTTTAGGAATTCCCCATCCAAATTGAGGCGGAAGCCTTCACCCTTCAATTTCTCCATGCTTCCGCTGGCCGCGCATGGGATTGCCGGGGCGACAAACCGTGAAATTCTTTTGGATCCTCTACAAGAATGTCTGGAGAAACAAGCGACGATCATTCCTCACCATAAGCAGCATTGCCGCCTCGTTATTTCTGATCACCACACTGCTCACACTGCTCAACGAACTGCAGAATCCGGTGCAGACTCCGGAATCTGCGCTCCGTCTCATCACGCGCCACAAGGTTTCCCTGTTTAATTCCCTCCCGATCTCGTACCGGAAAAAAATCGCCCAGATCGAAGGTGTCCAAGCCGTCGTGGGCTCCATGTGGTTTGGAGGCGTGTACAAAGATCCCGCGAACTTCTTTGCGCAGTTCTCGGTGGATACCGATCAATTCTTTGTCGTAAACGCGGATATCCTTTTGCCGGCCGATCAAAAAGAGGCGTTCCTCAAAGACCGCACGGGAGCCCTCGTCGGCAAGAACCTTGCTGACCGGTATGGCTGGAAAATAGGCGACAAGATTCATTTGAAAGGGGCCCTTTTTCAGATGGACCCGGAGTTAACCGTGCGCGCCATCTATGAGGGAGGCGGAGACCAAGGGACCACTCTTTTTTTCCATTGGGAGTATTTTAATGAAGGGATGCACGATGCCGGGTTTACCGGAACCTATAGCATCCTGGTACGATCTCCGGAGGACGTGTCAAAGATTTCCGAACAGGTCGATGCCCTTTTTCAAAACGCCCCGGTGCCCACCAAGACTGAAACCGAAAAGGCGTTTATCCTGGGGTTTGTCTCCATGATGGGAAATGTTCAGCTCTTGATTACCAGTATTTGTTCGGTGGTGATTTTTGCCATTCTCCTCGTGGCGGCCAATACGATGGCGATGTCGATCCGGGAAAGAGCCCGCGAAATCGGGCTGCTCAAGGCGCTCGGCTTCCATAATAAGCTCATCCTGGGGTTGCTGTTGGGGGAGTCGGTTCTGCTTTCCTTTTCAGGCACCCTCATCGGAACATTCTCAGCCAGATTCCTCTATTCCAGTTTGAATTTGTCGGCAATCACCAATGGATTCCTGCAAAGTCTCCGCGTCAACCCGGAAATCATTCTCACTTGTGCCTTGATTGGTATCGGAGTCGGGATCCTGGCTGCCGGCGTTCCCGCCTGGACGGCTGCTCACCGTCCGGCCGTGGAAGCACTGCGCCGGGTCGCGTAAGTCAGAGACGAAAAAGAGAAAGGTTGTTGGTCATTGATGAAGGGCTTGGAAGTGTGGTCATGTTTTTTCTATTTATTGTCGGCTAGTGACGATTTGTGATTTGCGATTAAAAAAAAGGTTCATCTTGGACAGCCATTGAAAAGACCCGAACGCACCAGTGAAATAAGAAATAGAAAATAGCCAATAACAAATAATAGATCTCATTAACATTGACCTCGCGCAATGCGAATTCCTTTGAAATACAACCTCGGCAGTTTGTGGGTCCGACGCGTCTCGACGGCGATGACGTCACTCGGGATCGGCTTGACGGTGGCGGTGGTGATTACCATGATGGCCCTTGTCAATGGATTGGATGCCACGTTTGTAGAAACGGGGCATCCGAACCATTTGATTGTCATTCGCGACGGCGCGCTGAATGAAATCAATAGCTATTTCAATCGCGACTTGCTGGGGACGATCCGACTACTGCCGGGGCTGCGTGTTAACAGCCAGAACGAGCCGATGGCTAGCGCCGAGATCCTGGTGATTATCAATCACCCGCGAATCACAGGGGAATCGTCCAACGTTACCGTTCGTGGGCTTTCCCCCGTCGGTCTTCAATTGAGGCCTGAAGCCCGCCTGGTCGCGGGAGAATGGTTTCGCCGCGGAATGCGGGAGATTGTGGTAAGCGAGTCCCTTTCCCGCCGCTTTCAAAACATGCGGCTGGGAGACACACTCCATATGTCCCGGAGCCTCTGGAAAGTTGTCGGCATCTTTAATGCCGGCGGAACGGCCTATGATTCAGAAGTTTGGACGGACGCGGAGGATGTGTCCCAGGACTGGGACCGCCCCGTCTACTCTTCTCTCCTGGTTGAAGCTGCAGATGCAGCCGCCGCCAAAGACATCACCCGCCGGATCGCCGACGATCGACGGATCCATCTCCAGGCCATTTCCCAACGGGAATATTTTCTGAGTCAGACGGTCACATCGATCGGAATCAAAGGGCTGGGGGTCTTCATTGCCGTCGTCATGGGGATTGGATCTTGTTTCGCGGCCATGAACATGATGTATGCCGCCGTGATGTCGAGAACGAAAGAGGTCGGAACCTTGCGGGCGTTGGGATTCTCCAGATGGAGCATCTGGGCATCCTTCCTGGTGGAGTCGATCCTGCTTGCTTTACTGGGAGGGATCGTTGGCTGTTTGATGGCACTGCCGCTGCATGGGATCTCCACGGGGACTGCCAATTTTGCGACCTTTAGTGAAATCCTCTTTAACTTTCGTATCACTCCCATGATTATGCTTGAAGGAATGATTTTCGCGGGCGTGGTAGGGATTCTGGGCGGGGGACTGCCGGCGCGGCGGGCCGCTCGTATCCGGCTGATGGACGCGTTACGAGAGTAGTGGAGGCGGCGCCCGGAAGGAAGGATCCTGGACCCAAACCTCCCAGCCGCTCCCGTGTGGTCTTTCATGGTCAAAGAATCTGATCTTGCAATTGGCCTCAGATCTCCTCGGCAATGGCTCGGGCCATCTGCAGCGTGTCGGCCTTCCCTCCCATATCATAGGTTCTCACCTGGCCCTTGCGAATGACCGCGGCGACGGCTGCGTGAAGTTTTTCGGCCTTGGCGCTCTCGCCCAGCCATTCCAGCATCATTTTGGCAGCCAGGATCGTGGCAATGGGATTGACCTTCAATTGGCCCGCATACTTCGGGGCGGAACCATGCGTTGGTTCGAAGACTGCCAGCTTGTCTCCAATATTGCCCGAACAGCCGAACCCCAGCCCTCCGACCATCTGCGCACACAGATCCGAAAGAATGTCCCCATAGAGATTGGGAGCCACCAGAACCTCGTAGTTCAACGGGTTCTTGAGAAGCCACATGGTCATGGCGTCGATGTTGGCATCCTCGCAGGCAATCTCCGGAAACTCTTTGGCCACTTCGTACCCTGTTTCCAGGAAAACTCCGTCGGTGGCTCTCACCACGTTGGCTTTGTGGACAAGAGTCACTTTCTTCCGGCCGTGCTTTCGGGCGTAGTCGAACGCGGCGCGAATGATTCTCTCCGAGGAGCGGCGGGTGTTGATCTTGCAGGAGACGGCATAGTCTTCCGGACCCAGATTTAGGAAGGGCGCAAATTGCTTGGATAACCGTCCGAGCGTTTGCGCGAGCTCCGGAGGAACTGGCCGAAATTCCACGCCGGCGTAAAGGTCTTCCGTGTTTTCGCGAAAAACAACCAGATCGATCTGCTCTTTGAAATTCAAGGGATTTCCGGGAAAGGCCTGGCAGGGGCGAAGGCAAACATAAAGATCGAACAATTGACGCATGCGGACAATGGGAGATCGATAGACATGCCCTTTCCCTTGAAACTGCGGTGCCAGCTCCGTTTCAGCGGTTTTTAAAGGTTTGGACGTGATGGCTCCAAAGAGCGCGGCATCGACCTGATGGAGCTGTTCGATGGTGCGTGGCGGGAAGGGATCTCCTTCGTTCCTCCAGCATTCCCATCCAATGTCGGCAGGATAGTACGCCGCATCGAATTCTAATTTATCCAGGACGAGGCGAGCCGCCTCCAGCACTTCCTTCCCAATCCCATCACCTGGCAGCCAGGCAATTCTATATTTTGACATCAGCTTTCCTGTTCCTTGTGTGTTCTTGAAGTAATGACAAGCGATCTCAAGCCCACCGGGGTTGCGCCGGACAGCGACCCCGGTAGGCCGTTGGTTGGTTCTCTAAGCGGTCCGCTTCTCAATCGGGACAAAATCCCGGTGTTGGAAGCCTTCATAGATTTGACGGGGGCGGGCAATTTTTTGGTCGGGATCGAGGAGCATTTCAGCCCATTGGGCAATCCAGCCGGAGGTTCGGGGAATGGCAAAGAGCACAGGAAACATCTCGACGGGAAATTTCATGGCCTCATAGATAATGCCCGAATAGAAATCCACATTGGGATACAGTTTTCTGCTGACGAAGTAATCTTCCTGCAGGGCGATGCGCTCTAATTCGAGGGCAATCTCAATCAGCGGATTTTTTCCGGTCACCTCAAACACTTCTTCGGCCACACGCTTGATGATTCGGGCCCGCGGGTCGTAATTTTTGTAGACGCGATGCCCGAAGCCCATCAGCCGAAACTCGCCTGCTTTGACCCGCTGAATGTAATGCGGGACACGATCTTTCGAGCCAATCTCCCTGAGCATTCTCAAAACTTCTTCATTGGCCCCGCCGTGAAGAGGTCCGTAAAGGGCTGCAGCCGCCCCTGCCACGGCAGAGAACGGGTCCGCTTGAGAACTGCCAATGCAACGCATGGCATTGGTGCTGCAATTTTGTTCATGATCGGCGTGCAAGATGAACAGGACATCCAACGCGTGCTCCAGAACCGGGTCGGGACGATATTTGAGTTCGCTCATCTTAAACATCATGTTGAGAAAATTTCCCGCATAGCTCAGGTCATTGTCCGGATAAATAAAAGGCATTCCCATACTGTGGCGATAAGCAAAAGCGGCAATGGTAGGAACTTTTCCGATCAATCGAAAGGTTTGCTTCCAGCGCGATTCCCCATTCAGAATATTCTTGGCATCCGTGTAAAACGTCGAGAGCGCTCCGATGGTGCCCACTAACATACCCATGGGATGGGCATCGTGATGGAAACCGTCCATGAATTTCTTGATATTCTCGTGAATGTAGGTGTGATGGGTGACATTCAGAGTCCATTCCTTCAATTGGCTTTCCGTCGGAAGCTCACCGTTGAGGATTAAATAGGCCACTTCCAGGTAGGTGCTTTTCTCGGCGAGTTGCTCAATCGGATACCCCCGGTATCGCAAAATCCCTTTGTCGCCATCAATGAAAGTGATCTGGCTCCGGCAGGACGCCGTATTCATAAAGGCTGGGTCATACGTCATCAAACCAAAGTCGTCTTCCGCAATTTTGATTTTTCGCAGATCCATCGCCCGAATCGTGCCATCTTCAACGGGAATCGTATATTGCTTTCCCGTGCGATTGTCCGTTACGCTTAATGTGTTGGAAGCCATCCCATCCACCTCCTCAACTAGAGTTTTGCCTTATGTTCTTCCCCACGAAGCTTCAAAAGCCATGGGCATTGTCTATTCTTGGACTTGCGATGAAATTCAAAAGACACCAAAGACAAAATAGTTGGGGCCACCCCATCGCTTTCGTGAATCCGTTAGTTAAGTAATGCACGTAAACGGCCGGTTTAAGTGCTTCTACCGGGGCAAACCACGAAAGGGTCAATTTTGAGTCTTGAATTGGCCGGGGGGTCTTTCGACGACCTCCTTCACCCGAGATTTTGTCCCCGGCTGGATGAATTTTAATCCTTGTTCAGTTTACAATAGGTCGAATTATTTACAGAAGCCTAATCACTTGGGGTTCTCCAAGGAGATATCTGCTGATATCACCCATTATATCGGGGAAATTCCCCCATGATGAGCCGAGGTTCGATGGTTCTTCAAGTCTTAGCCCGTCGATTTCCCTCATTCGGTGGAAATTTTTTCATTCCATTGACGCTATGGAAATGGTTACATCCTTGCTATAGACGAGTTGATCGATGTCACTCCAATTCCCGTCAAGTCTTCCAGCGGTGATTGGAAGCAACGCCCTAGAGGTCTCCTAAGGTATGAAAAGCCCCTCGCGGAAAGCCGCAATGGTCCTTCCGCCGATTCAGTGGCTAAGAATCCACAAGAAAAATATCCCTCTCCAGGACGTCCCGATTGGGAATCGTTGCGTTCGATCGCGAAGGTTCTGCCCATTCGCCCTGACTCTTGCCCGCCTTTTGCTCCTGGTGGGGATCCTATGTGGGATCCATATCCTCCCGGCCATGGGGCAGGAGCAAAAGGAGCCGTTGACGCTCGAAGAGGCCGTCGCCCGCGCCTTGGGTGGAAGTTCGCTGGTCAAGGCTGCCGGTCTCGATGTGGAAGTGGCCGAGATCCGCTCGCGCTCCATTGTCTCCAACTACCTCCCCAAGGTGAATTTCGATTACTCCTTTACGCAGGGGAATAATCCGGTCTACGTTTTTGGAAGTCTGCTGAATCAACGGCGTTTTACCGCGGCAGATTTTGCTCTGGACCGGCTCAATTATCCAAACCCGCTTTCCAATTTCCAAAACAAGTTCTCCTTAAATCAGCTTCTGTTCGATGGGGGTCGTACCCGAAATCAGCGAACACAATCGCGTTTGGGGCAACAGATGACTGATGAGGAGCTTCGCAAAACTCAATCCGATCTCATCTTCCGCGTTGTTCGGGGGTATTTGGAAGCCATTTTGGCGAAGGAAATGGTCAGCGTTTCCGAGGATGCCGTAAAGAGTGCCGCCGCTGATGAGCAGAAGGTTGCGAACCTGTTTCAGCAGGGATTGGTGGTTGAGTCAGACTTGCTCAGCGTGCAGGTGCATCATGCCGCTCAATTGGAAGAGTTGGTACGCGCTCGGAATCACGCCAAACTCGCCTTGGCAAATCTCAACTTTGAAATGGGGATTCCCCTGGATCAAGCCTTCGAATTAACACAACCCTTGAAGCCATTTCTATTTGAAAACCAGGATTTGAAGGAGTTGCAGGAGCTGGCCCTGACCTTGCGCCCTGATTTTAAGCAAGCGCGGCTCTCAACGCAGGCCAACGAGGCGGCCATTGGCTCGGCAAAGTCGGAATTTTGGCCAACGATCAGCGCTTTCGGGAGCTGGCAAACGGATGATCAAAATTTTACTTCCGCGGACAGCAACAGCTGGCTGGTCGGCATTAACATGCGCATCAATCTTTTCAATGGTCGTGAAAATCAGTCGCACCTGGCCGAAGCCCGTCTGATGCAGAAGCGCCAAACGCTCATGCAGGAGCATTTGGCGCAAGCCATTCGGCTTCAAGTGGAGAAGGCCTACCTGGACGTCGAGACGGCCACCGGAGTGACAGAAGTCAATCAAAAATCCGTTTCTCAAGCGGAAGAAAGCCTCCGAATCGTTCGCAACCGTTATCAGTCAGGGCTTACGACCATCACCGAACTTCTTCGCGCCGAAGGGGCCTTGACGCGATCCCGCGCTTCCTATTTGAGGTCCATTTTTGAACAGCGGATCAGTGTTGCGAGCCTGGAGCTTCAGGTTGGGCGCTTGTCGACTTCCTCCAAACTTTTGCGTGAATGACTCAAGGAGGGAATTTTCCTCTAGGAGTGACAATGAAAGCATCTCTCATCTTTCCTGCCGGGTTTGTCCTTCTTCTTTATCTGTCGGGCTGCGGCGGCCGCACCTCCCACGAAACGCCCAAGGAAACGGCTCCGGCGCCGATTCCCGTCAAGACGGAAGTGGCTATTTTAACGGAAGGTCCCATCCTATTCAAAGCTCCGGGGACCGTCAAGTCCGTTACGGTTGCGTCGTTGTCGAGTAAAGTCATGGGGACCATTCAGGACGTCAAAGTCCGCGCCGGGGATCGTGTCCAGAAAGGGCAGCTGCTGATTATCGTAGATTCCCGTGAAACCGACGCAATGGTCCAGAAGGCCTTGGCAGGCCAGGGAGAGGCTGTCCAGGCCTTGCAGGAAATGGACCAAAACATAGAGTCCGCTGAATTCAATGTGAAACTCGCCACCACAACGTTGAAACGCTATGAGGAACTGGCCAGCCAAAAATCCGTCAGCCCCCAGGAATTTGATGAGGTCAAAACAAAACAGCAATCGGCGGCCTCCTCTCTCGAAGCATTGCGGGCCAGAAGGAAGCAGGTCGAAGCTAGGGTTCGCCAGGCGGAATCCGACGTACAAGCAGCCCGCGCACTCTTGAGCTATACGCAGATTACTTCTCCACTCAGCGGAGTGGTTGTGGCGAGGCTGGTGGAGCCCGGCATGTTATCGGCGCCGGGAGGGCCGCTGCTGGTGGTTGAGGAAACGAACCAGTACCAATTGGAACTCACCGTGGAAGAAGGGAGAATCGCCAGATTGAAACCAGGCCAAGCCCTGGCTGTGAGAATCCCATCCTTGCCCTCTCCCGACATGACGGGAACCATTACGGAGGTTCAGCCGGCCGCTGATCCGTCCAGCCGCACCTTTACCGTGAAGGTGAAACTGCCGCCGCAACCGCAACTGCGAACCGGCATCTACGGGGAAGCCTTCTTTGAGGGGGGAAAATCGAAAGGGATTTGGATTCCGTCCGCCAGCATCCTTCACCAGGGGCAATTGGAAGGTGTCTATGTGGTGGAAAAGGACCACCGGGCCAGACTCAGGCTGCTGAAACTCGGCGAAACCACCAGCCGCGGGGTTGAAGTGCTCTCCGGACTTGAAGGAGGGGAAATCTACGTCACGGAGCTGCGGCCCGGCCTCTGTGATGGCTGTCCCGTGGAGGGACCTCGATGAAATCCTTGGGATTGGCGGGTCGAGTCGCGCAAGCCTTCATTGATTCAAAACTCACCCCGCTGATTATCGTCAGCTCCATGCTGCTTGGGCTGGGTGCCCTCATCGTTCTCCCTCGTGAGGAAGAGCCCCAGATCATCGTTCCCATGATTGATGTCTTCGTGCAAATGCCCGGGGCCTCGGCCAAGGAAGTTGAAGAACGCATCACCAAACCGATGGAGAAACTGATTTGGGAAATTCCGGGAGTCGAATACATCTATTCCACGTCCAGCCCGGGTTTTGCCATGGCGGTCGTCCGCTTTTACGTGGGCGAAGATGAAGAAAAAAGCATCGTTCGTCTCAACCAGAAGATGTTTGCCAACTTCGACCTGATCCCGCCCGGCGCTTCTCCCCCGCTAATCAAGCCCCGCTACATTGATGATGTTCCCATCTTGGCGCTTACTTTTTGGAGCCCGCACTACGACCATTACACCCTGCGCCGCGTAGTGGCTCAACTGGAAGATGTCATAAAGCAAGTGCCGAATGTTTCCGGCACAACCTTGATCGGAGGCCAGAAGCGGCAGGTTCTTGTCAGCCTCGATGCGCAACGGCTGTCTGCCTATCGCCTGTCCCCCTTGGCTGTGATGGCCCGTTTGCGGCAGGAAAATCAAAGCTTGCCGGCCGGGTCGTTGACCCGGTCGAACCAGGAATTTCTGGTTGAGACGGGAGGATTCTTTCGAAGCGCGGACGAGGTAGGAGCCGTCGTTTTGGGGGTCGACAACCAAAAGCCGATTTACTTGCGCGATGTGGCCGAGATTGGCGATGGCCCGGAAGAGCCGGTGCAGTATGTTTTCTTTGGAGCAGGAAGCGCCGCGGAATCGAAGAAAATTCCGGCTCTCGCCACCGGGGCACTGGATTTTCCCGCCGTGACGCTGGCGGTTGCCAAGCGGAAGGGAACCAATGCCATTCAAGTGGCAGACGCGGTGCTTGAGAAAGTCAAGGCCTACCAAGGAACTTGGATTCCCGGCGACATTCAGATGACCGTCACGCGCCAATACGGGGAAACGGCCGCCGAAAAATCCAATGAACTTCTTTTTCACATGGCAATCGCGGTGCTTTCAGTGACCGTGCTGGTCTGGCTCACATTGGGGTTGCGGGAGTCAGGCGTCGTGGCCGTGGCAATCCCAGTGACGTTATCGCTGACCCTGGCTGTGTTCTATCTCTATGGCTACACGCTGAACCGGATCACTCTCTTTGCGCTGATCTTTTCCATCGGCATTCTTGTCGATGATGCCATTGTTGTCGTGGAAAACATTGTTCGCCATTACCGTCTCACTCATAATTCCGGCAAAGGTCTGCTGGCCGTGGCTTGCAAAGCCGTCGACGAGGTCGGCAATCCCACGATCCTGGCCACTTTCACGGTCATTGCCGCAATTATTCCGATGGCCTTTGTCCGCGGCTTGATGGGGCCTTACATGCGTCCGATCCCCGTTGGGGCCTCGGCGGCCATGATCTTTTCCTTGCTGGTGGCCTTTGTCGTGACGCCTTGGGCTGCCCTGCGCTTATTGCATCGACCGCATTCAGACGATTCATCGAAGCCCCACTCCCAGGGAGAGAATCAGCCGACTGAGGCCAACCTGGAGGCCCCCGCGCCCCTGGCTTCTGCACATCTTGAAGATTGGACAACGCGGCTCTACCGGCGCGTCATGGGCCCGTTGATCCATCATACCCCCTTGCGTTGGGGATTTCTCGGTGGTGTTGTCATTCTCCTGCTGGGCGCGTGCTCGCTGCTTTATTTCAAGTTTGTCACTGTGAAGATGCTTCCTTTTGACAATAAGAGTGAGTTTCAAGTCATTATCGATATGCCGGAAGGCACTACGTTGGAAAAAACCGCCCAGGTAGCGCGCCAAATGGGGGATTACTTAAGAACGGTGCCGGAGGTGACAGATTATCAAAGCTACATCGGGATTGCCGCCCCGTATAACTTCAACGGCCTGGTGCGCCATTACTACCTGCGTCGGGGACCGAACGTCGCCGATATCCAGGTGAATTTGGTTCCCAAGCAGGAACGGTCTGCCCAAAGTCATGAGATCAGCAGGCGCGTCCGGCCGTCTCTGGTGCAAATAGCCCGGGCTTACGGGGCCAGAATCAAGGTGGCGGAAGTGCCGCCCGGCCCCCCTGTCTTGCAGACCTTGGTTGCTGAAATCTACGGACCGGACTATGAGCGTCAGCAGGGGGTGGCGAAACAGATTCTCGAGGTGTTCGATTCGAGCCGCGGTGTCGTCGATGCAGACTGGTATCGGGAAGACGATCAGACCCAATATCGCTTCGTCGTTGACAAGGAGAAAGCGGCGCTGCACGGTGTGTCAACGGAGCAGGTGACCCAGGCCTTAAGAATGGGGGTTGAGGGAGTCAGCGCCGGATTAATCCACTTGCCCAAAGAAAAGGAGGATTTGAACATTCTTGTTCGACTGCCGCGTTCGGGGCGTTCGGATCCTGAACAACTCAATGCGATCCGCCTTGCTGGAGATCGGGGGAACATGGTGTCTTTGGGAGACATTACCTCTCTTGAGTCTGTCGTCGCGGACAAAAGCATCTATCACAAAAACCTGATGCCTGTGGTTTATGTAACCGGAGATGTGGCCGGGGAAGTCGAGAGCCCGGTGTACGCTATTCTGGATATGGACAAGAGAATTCAAGATCTCAAGATTCCCGAAGGATACGAAATTGAGCGCTATACTTCGACACAGCCGCCCACCGATCAAAAGATCGCCATGAAATGGGATGGCGAGTGGCACATCACCTATGAAGTGTTTCGTGATTTAGGATTGGCGTTCGCAGCGGTGCTGGTTCTGATTTACGTTCTGGTAGTAGCTTGGTTCCAGTCGTTTAAGACTCCCATGATCATCATGATGGCCATTCCTTTTTCGTTGATAGGGATCCTGCCGGCACATGGACTCATGGGGGCCTTTTTTACGGCGACTTCCATGATCGGATTTATTGCCGGCGCGGGCATTGTGGTCCGAAACTCTATTATTCTGGTTGATTTCATCGAACTGCGTTTAATGGAGGGAATGCCTCTTGATCAAGCCGTGGTGGATGCGGGTGCCGTCCGTTTCCGGCCGATGATGTTGACGGCGGCCGCGGTCATCGTCGGTTCCGGCGTCATCTTATTCGACCCCATCTTCCAAGGGCTTGCCATCTCCCTGATGGCCGGAGAAGTAGCCTCGCTCTTGCTTTCGCGGATGGTGGTCCCCATCCTCTATTTCATGGGAAACAGAAAAGGCGCTACAATTGGTTGAAAGGGTTCTGGAGATCCAATCACGATTAAGATTGAGTGATCTGCCTCTCCCTGTATCAATGAGAATTCATCCGCTGAATTTGGGTGAACCTAGATTGCGGAAGCTCAAGAGGCAAATGAATTGAGACATTTCCACGATCATTGCTTCTGGATCAAGAGGGGATTGCTGCGAGTGTTTACATTGAGATGACAAATCTTGGCTAAAGAGGAGGATTTTGGAATGACACTCGAAAGGTATATCCGTCTGATTGCCGGTACCTTCGTCATGGTCAGTGTGGCATTGGGATATTGGGTGAGCCCCTATTGGTACCTGTTCACGGCCTTTGTGGGATTGAATCTGTTCCAGTCGGCCCTCACTCGATGGTGCTTAATGGAGGACATCCTTCGCAAAATCGGCGTGAAATAAGCCGGAAGGGCTTTCACTCTAATCGGAGAAGGCTCCGGCAGGCGTGGAACCCACCCGCCTGCTGCCCGGAAATTTCATGGACGCGGCAGGATCTGGATGTCTGAGAGGATTAAACCTGCTATGGTTTCGGCGGTATTGACTTCGATGGATTAACTAAAGGAAAACGGAGAATGACTCAAGAGACGATCGAAAAAATCATATCCAAAATTCAAAGCGCGGAAACCATCAGGCCGGAATCCAAAGCAGAGCTTCTTGCCCTGCTGGCGGAGCTGAAGGTCGAAGTTACGAAATTGTCCCGCACCCATGGCGAACAAGCTGTGAGCATTACGAGTTTTGCCGATCTTTCAGCCCATGAGGCCACCCGTCAAGCCAAGAATCCACAGCTTCTGCAGCTTTCCCTCGAAGGCCTTTCTTCTTCAACCAAGGAGTTTGAGATATCCCATCCTCGCCTGGTCGAAATTGCAAATGCACTCAGTCTGATGCTCTCCAATAGCGGCGTATAGAGTCCCGGGCGTTGGCGCTGATTGTCATGCAGTGGAAAAACAGTGGCATCCCGGATAACGCTCGACTGAATCTCTCCGGGCTCACCAGCGGGAGCGGTGGCCGCTTTACCCTCCAAGATCAAAACTTCTTGAGACTCACCAGCCCGGCAGAAAAGTCCCCATGGGAGGTCTGTCCTTGAGTTTCTTGTAGAGCTTCATTTCTCTTTCTCCGGCCTTCTTTTTACCTAGCTGGAGGTACAGTTGTCCGAGCTGATAATGAGCGTCCGCGTCATTCGGATCAGATTGGACAGCGGCAAGAAACTGCGTTTCAGCTTCTCCCATCCTGCCCAGTTGAACCAAGGCTTTTCCTCTGGCGATTTGAGCCTGAGTCCAGTTCGGGGAGATCATCATCCCTTGCTCGAAATAGGGGATGCTTTCAGCCGGCTTATTTTGTCTTAGGAACAGGAGCCCGAGGTTTAAATAGGCCCATTTGTATTTTTGAGTCGATTGCTCACTGAGCTCGATGGCCTTCCGAAAGGCATTTTGAGCCTCGTCGAATAGGTCCAGAGAATCGAGTACTTGTCCCAACAGATCGTAGGTTTCGATGGAGCGTGGATTGAGCTGAAGCGCATTTTCAAGGGATTTCCGGGCCAGGTCAGGGCGATTGGACTGTTGATAAACACGTCCCAAGTAATAATGCCCTTCGACGAGCTGTGGGTTCAACCGAACCGCTTTACTCAGTAATTTTCAGCCTCGGGTGTTTGTTTCAATTGGCATATAGGCCATTCTGAAGGAAGAGCTTACATGGTTATCTTCAAGGCTGAGCGATTTTTCAAAGGCTTCTACCGAGAGGCGATACCGGCCCTGCTTGAACAAACAGAATCCCAGCACGTAATAACCTTCGGCGGATTGATTCTGAGCCTGGTGGAATTCACGGACCGAGGCTTCCGCATCTCCCCAAAAGCCTCGCTTAATGTAGATCAATGCCAGTTGATAGCTGGCGTTGGCCTGGGTGGCAGGATCTTCCAACGCCTCCCGAAACGCCTTTTCCGCCTGACTGAGATTCCCCTTCTTCATGTGGTACAGCCCTTGTTCGTAGGCATTCTGTTCTCGAGAGCTTGAGCCTGGGCACAGGCCACGGGATACCACACCCCAGCAAACACAAGAGAGTGGCCAGGATCGTCCGCGCTACGATTCCAGAGATGAAGAGTCTTCGAAATATAAGTCTCATAAGCTGACCGGCGGCGTTCTCTCAAGAGGTAGGGGTTGTGGGCCAACCCGCTCCAATTTTAATTTTGCCTGGATTGAAAGAGAAGGCAAGAGTGGAGTTTCGATCTCAGAAAAACTAGGAAGGGTAGGGCGAAAAGTCGATAGGGAAGGGATATGTTTCGAAGAGACGTGATTTACGAAAAAAGAGCACCGCTTTACACTCGAGTGTGGAGCCGGGAACTTCCTTTTTTCTCATTCCAGCGGTGTTGGCTTTGCTTTCAAGTTTTGAAAAATTCCCAATTCTGCGCCTTTTCTTTTTGGCCAAGCCTGCGGTAAAGCTGACCCGTTGGTAATGGGCTTCTCCGCAGTCCGGGTCCACGGATCGCAGCCAGGAAATTAGACCTGGCCTCCTCTGTCTTGCCCATCTGCAGTTGCGCTTTTCCCAGTGAAACCAGTGCCTTGGACCACTGGGGGTGAATCAATAGGGCGTGTTCAATGCTGGCAAGACTTTCGGGAATTCGATTTTGTTTCAACAGCAATTCACCCAGGTTCAAATAAGGCCAGGCAGACTTGACGGCCAGTTTCTGATTGAGCTGAATGGCTTTTTGAAACGATTCAATCGCCGGTTCAATTTTTCCCGGCATCCAGGGTCAACCCGAGATTGTCGTAAGCCTTCATGTAATCGGGGCTTAATCTGGATGGCGTTTTCAAAAGATTTTTGGGCTTGTTCGAACCGATTGATGGAATAGTAGTAGCGCCCCAGGAAATAATGGATTTCTGCCGAGCGGGGATTAGCCTTGCGCCTCGTGTTTAGTTCACGTTCTGCGACGTCGTTGTGATTTGTCTGGAAGTAGCAAAGCCCCAGGATCTGTGGGCATCCGCATTTTCGCTTTTCACCTTGAGCGATTTCTCGAGCGAGGGAATGGCGGCATCGTACTTTCCCTGGCGGAACAACGAATATCCCAGGACGTATAATCCGTCTGCGGCTCCGGGCCGGGCCAGCAGAAATCGAGTAACCGAATCTGTAGCTTTATCCCATTGCCCCTTCCCCAGATAAACCCAAGCAAGCCAACTGATAATGAACCTCGGCGGGAGCCTTGGGGTCCTGCAAGGCAGATGGGGCAAAATTTTTCCGCCAGGTCATATTCGCGCTTGGCCAGAGAGATCCAGTCCGGCTTCATAAGAGGATCGAGATTGACTCGCGATGGAGGGTGTCCACGCCACAGCCAGGAGGAGAAGACAGCAGCAACCCCGAACGTAGATTTGCCTGAAGAAAGCGCCTTCCGTCCGCACGGGGATATGAATCGTAGGAAGTGCGGCATCGATCCCAGCTCGCCGGGGATTACGGGCTTGCCAGGGGTGGGCTCTGTGGATGAGGGAGCAACGGGGTCAGCGTCTCCTTCGATGGTCGGCTGGGCTACTGAGGCCCGGCAACAACGGGTTCTGGGCGGCCTTGACTTTCTTGGCGAGTGGTCTCATGACCTTCAATTTCAGCTTTGGCTTCTGGAGTCCGTCCCTGCTTTCGGTAAATGCTGGCAAGACGATAGTGCGCCGTGTCTTCCTCCGGATCCAACTCGATGACTTTCTTATAGTGTTTGATTGCTTTTTCGAGATCGTTCTTCTGAAATAGACTTTCCCCAAATCCCGGTGAGCCTGGGCTAGAGTTGGGGACAAAAGGACCGCCTTTTCCAGGTACGAAATGGCTTCATCCCAACGGCTCTTCAAATTATAAATCGCCGATTTTCCAAATGGCCATGTAGTTTTCCGGATTCAGTTTCAACTCTTCCTCGAATTCCTTGAGCCCTTCTTCGACCCGTCCCGCCCGCCAATAAACATCCCCCAATTCGTAATGCAGGCCAGGCAAATTGGGTTTTCGGGCAATGGCCTTTCGATACGCGTCAATGGCGTTTTCGACGTTTTTCTGGCTGTCATAGGATTGAGCAAGAACTTGATAAACTCGATAAGAATCCGGGTCGATCTCAGCCATCTTCAGATAAGCCGCGCCCATCAACTTGCCGTAGACTTGTCCGAGCGTGTAGTGGGCATCCACATCCTTCGGGGAGAGCTTGATCACCTTCTGCACTTCATCCAAGGCCTCCTCGTAACGTCCCAAGTCGAAATAACACCGTCCCAGGTAAAGGTGGGCTTGAGTATCCTTCGGATTGGCTCGAAGAGCTCGCTGGAGTGGGGCAAGACCTTTCTCCGGTTGATTCGTTCGATAATAGTCGATCCCCAGAAAGAGGTTTGCTCCAAGCAACTCAGGGTTTAGTTTGAGAGCCCGCTGGAACGAGTCTATGGCTTCGCGGTACTTGTATTGAAGATGAAAAACAATTCCAAGATTATTATAGAGAATGGGTTCGTCGGGTTGCAGTTTAATGGCAGATTGATATTCGGCAATTGCCTTGGCAAAATCCCCCGCCTTCTCGGCTTGGCGGGCGGCTGCAAAATGTTCGCGCACCTGGTCTTCGGCCGTTGATTGGATTGCCTGAAGAGGGGATGCCCAGAGAAGTAACCCGGCCAGGAGAATAGGGAAGACCCAGCACTTTGGAGGATTGCGGGGTAAGGAAGAGGACGACCTCTGATATCCATTCGTCCCGTGGTGATCTCTGGACCGCCAGTTCATAAGCTCATTCTTCGAAGTCGGGGATGTATAGCGAGGTTGTATTGTACAGCAGATTGGGTCGTGATCCTTCGGGAATTGCGTTGAGAAGCCGGTGTCAGAGAGTGTGAACAAGTCTGGATTGGTAGTACTTCACGAAGAGACATAGAGCCAGTCCCCATCTGCGGGCACAGGACGGGGACTGGCTCTCTTTAAGGCTAGAAAGTAAATCTTAGGGCGAACTGAATGAGTCGCGGATTGTTCGCCTGTCCATTTACTTTCCCATAATCTCCCGAACCACGGTTACTCGTAATATTGTTCCCGAACCAGGTTCGATTGAAGGCGTTGAAGAGATCCATTCGAAATTCGAAGTACTTCACATCTCCGATGTAAGTCTTCTTCATAATGCTGAAGTCTTCATTGTAGTAAGCGAAGCCTCGCATATCCGGATAGGTACGAGAAGCATTCCCAAATGTGAACGGGGCAGGGTTTTCGAATGCGCCCGCGTTAAGGTAGGTGTCACGGTTTGGATCGAAGTCCGAGAAGGAGTTGACCTTGTTGGCACCCGCAACCGCATTGGGACGAAGCCTGGAATTGAATATCGGCAAGGCATTATTTGTTCTCAACCAGAGTGGATAGCCGCTTTGGTAGGTCTGAATTCCGCTGAAGCTCCACCCGCCCGTAAATTTTCCAGCCGCTCCTCCCTTGGTAAGAAATTTCTTGCCTGGACCGAAAGGCAATTCATAGGTATAGCTGAATACCAGGCTTTGAGGGATGTCGTTTTCACTGATGCTCTTTTCCGCTTTCCGATTAAACGCATCCTGGGCCCCCGCTGAGAAATAGGCCGCCAACTGCGACCCCGCGGCATCCAGAGTCTTGGCTACCGTATAGGACACCAGGAAGTTGAAGTCCTTGGCAAACCGCTTCTCCAGCTTCAACTGCATTGCGTTATAGGTGGAATTTCCAGCTAACTCATATTCGTTATAAACCCATGTACTGCGGGTAGGGCCGCAAGGCCTGGGCAATACCGTTGTTGGTTCTCGCATAGGGACTTTTGATCCCGGCTACCGCATTGGGGCAGGTGCCATCGCCAAGACAACTGATGTTGGCATTCAGTTCATTGCCCAGGTAGAGCCACTTCGGGTCGACTTGATCCGGAGTGGTGAGATTGCTGGGTAAGCGAGTTCCCTTGTTCCCCACGTAGGCCACATCCAAGAGCAAGTTACTGCCAAACTGATGCTGAACGTTCAAATTCCAATTCTGAACATAGGGCTGTCGCTGTCTTCCGGGTTCCATCCAGTTTCCAGCAGATCCATTCTGGAAGGAAGGATCAAGCGAAGGCGGGTAGAGGAAGTTCTGTGGGAAGCCATTGTCAATGTTGAAAGCAGGAGTGATCCCGTTGTCTTGAGTACTGCGCGTAACGTCGGCGAAATACCCAATTCCATAGGCCGTACGTTGGCCATTGTCGAGCACTGAACCGGCCCCTACATAATAGACTCCATAGGCAGCCCGTACCACGGTATTGGGTCTAAGCTGATAAGCGATTCCGACACGCGGCCCAAATTCTTTCTTGTCAGCAGGAAAGAAACGTGGAATGCCCAGCTTGCCGGGACCGGTTCCTGTAAAGACCAACGCCCCAGGAATACCACCGGCACCTGGATTGGGAGTGGTATTGCTAAAGTTTGACATCCGGTCATAGGCTTCGCCTCTGGGGAAGGGCAATTCGTAGCGCAATCCGTAATTGAGCGTGAGTTTGGGGGTAACTTTGTACGTGTCCTGGAAATACCAAGCGTAATATTCGTAGCGCCAACCGAAGACCGTGTTATTGACAAAGAGCCTGCCGGTATCCACCTGGCCCAGCAGGAAGCTGGCGAAGGGGTTTCCCGTCGCTGTTGTATTGGGAAGGCCGGTTTCGAGGTTGCTGTAGTTGTATTGTCCGAGCCCTACTCCATTGAAAATCATGTTTTCCTGGTTCTTGCGCATATCAAAGCCGAATTTGAAGGTATGTTTCGACTTAATCCAGGTGATGTTCTCCACTCCGACAAAGCCATTTTCAATGTTGGTGTTCTCACCACCACCGGAGCCCCAGGGGTGATAGTTTTCCGAAAAATTAAAACGGGGGAATCCATTGACATCCTGAGCCCCCGTAATCCCCAGCGTCTCGTTGTAGTTCTTTTCATAAACCAGAGGAACGCCGGCAAACTTGCTTCGGTTGAACCCGAAGGTTCCGTGCTGAATCAAGTTGGGACGAATGAACCAGTCCCAGTTGAGCCGCAATATCTGCTGGGGATGATCTGTGACTCCTGCCGTGCTGACCGGCCCGGACAAAGCGCCGGCCCCGGCGGCATCTATCCCATAAAACTTATTGAACCCGTACCAGCCGCTCAATCGCTGTTTTGCACCGAAAGTCTGGTCAATCCGGAACCCCCATTGGTTGGTGTCGTTAGTCCCACCCTGGGTCGAACGGTAATTGTTGAAAGGTTGGTCTGGATTGAAATTGGGAAGTGGAACGTAAGCCAGGACATTTTTGGCCACCGTGCTGAATCGACTCTGGGGAATAACATTTCCAGGGAAAGGATCCCGAATCAATTTTCCATCCACCACCCGGGTCGTCGCGGGGTCGAAAATGGGAATCAGCTGGCCGGAAGCATTCCTCAAATCACTGAAATCACCATTTCTTTCCAGCTGGGTCGGAACCGTTGTCAGAAAGTTGGCTGCCCCTGAACGGTAGCGGAATCCGTCATAATAAAAGAAGAAAAAAGTTTTGTTCTTGCCGTTGTAAAGCTTCGGAATCCAAACGGGACCGCCAACGTTTACACCAAATTCATTCTGGTTGAGTTTGGGAACACTGGCAGCATAAAATCCCCGCGCATCCAATACGTTATTCCGGAAATAATCGTAAACCGAACCGTGAAATTCATTGGTCCCAGATCTGGTTGTGAAACTGACGATTCCTCCACCGGTGCGACCGTATTCGGCCGCGAAGTTACCCGTCTCCACCTTGAATTCCTGAACAGCGTCCTGAGGGAAGGGAATGTTGCGGAAGTCGCCCGAAACGTTTGTGTTTTGAATGGTGGCGCCGTCCACCTGAATCTCAAAAGCAAAGGTTTGCCCACCATTGACGCTCGTCCCAAAGGTCCTTCCCGTCGTATTGTTGCCATATCCTGCGCCACTTTGAGCGCCGGTGACACCGGGGACCAAAGCGATAAAGTTGATGGGGCTCCGAGCCTCACCAGCCATCGGTAAGGGTAACTCTGAGATCTGTTGGTTGGTGACTGATGTGCTTAATTCGGAGGATTCCGGCTTAAGTTGCGGAGCGGCAGCTTCGACTTCCACCGTCTGGGTAACTTCACCAACCTCCAGCGTAAAATCGACTCTCATGTTCTGACCAACCAAGAGCGGGAAATTGTCCCTGACCGCCGTCTTGAATCCTTGTTTCTCAACTGTAATCCTATAGGTCCCTGACTGAACCTGCGGCATGGTATAGTTTCCGCTCGAGGTAGACGTCACAACGGACTTCGTGTCCGTCTTCACATTTATCACTGTCACAGTAGCGTCAGGGACGACGGCACCGCTAGCGTCGGTCACGAGCCCGGCAATTGTTCCCCGGTCACTCTGGGCATAAACTAGTCCTGAGGGGATAGAGAAAAAACTCAAAAGGAGTAACAGTGTGAAAAACTTAGTCCAGTTCATCGGGACTTCCTCCTTAAGAAATTTAGATTGAATGTATTTACGCACAACGTTCTCCTTGAAAGAGCTTTCCAATTTGGCGTGAATCACAATTTGTGAAAGTTAGGAACTACCAGGAATCGAATACCAAGGACATCTGTTCGTCTTTAAACCAGGTTTTGCAGAATTCTCGAAAGGATCCATTCTGATGAAACATGAATGTCACAATAATTTAACTTAGCAATTGATTATCCAAAATTTTTATTTAACCCAACTTGAAACACATAAGTTTAAGAAAAATATAGAATTTATTTTTGGACTAACGATTAGCTGATTTCCATTTACCCGCATTCAAAATTGCCACATATACGAATAATTGAATTTTATTACAAAAAAATGGAAATGCATGATGTCCGTTGATACGAAAAAATGTATGACAGTGACAAATACTTGGCAAAAAAGTCAAACATAGAGCAAGAACTCAGCATCCATTCTTCCGAACTTATTAACTCGGCTTGATGGCAAAAGAAAACGTCGTCGCCTTTATTCCCGCCACTGCTGATCCAATTAAGTCACTGGCTTTGCAAAATGGACACAACTTGTTCCCGACCCAATGCATCCATAGCAGTTAAAAGACATGGAGCAAGGCCTATGACGGGACTGGTTCGCTGGATGTTTTTCATAACTCTGGTTATCTTGTCAGCCTTGATCCCTGCGGTTTCCGCGCAAACCTCCACGCCGGATCCTTCAATCACCGCTTTAGCTCTGCCTGGTCAAAATATCGGGTCGCATACGATTGCCGCGGGAGAGCGACTTGCCCTATTGCTGGAAACGGACTTGAACAGCTCTACGACCAGGGCGGGTGATCCGTTCACACTGAGGACAACCGGAGATTTCATGGTTGGAAATCAGGTGGCGATTCCTGACGGTACTCAAGTCAATGGCACGGTGACCCGCGTCGTCCGAGGCGGAAAACTTGCCGGGAAAGCCCTGATTCAACTGCACTTCAGGGACCTCTGCCTGGCTGACGGCACCGTTTTGCCCTTCCGAGCGACGCTCCTGCGTGCGGGATTTACCCAAATCGCCGGCGGCAAGGGTGAAGAGGTGACATTGAAAGGAGAGAGAGGGAGCGGAGGAAATATGTCCGCGGTAGGACAAGGGGCCATTCAAGGAGCCTTGCTTGGGGTGATGATGGGTGGTGGAAAGGGGGCGGCCATCGGTGGGGCGAGCGGAGCCGCCGTAGGATTAGCCAGTGTCATGCTCAGACGGGGTCCTGAATTGGATTTGCCCCGAGACATGCTCTTCGAGGTTGTCTTAAAGGAATCTCTTAGCATTCCGAAAGCGGCCAGCGCTCAATCCCTGAAAATCGCTCGGACCGGGGCGAATCCGCCAGTCATTTCAACTCAGTCACAGCCGGCGCCCGGAAACGAAAGTCGTCCAATGGAGGCGCCGGAACCAGTCCCGGATTTCACCAAGGAAACCGCGCCCTCCCCGGACGCGACTGCAATGGCTGAAGAGGCGAAACTTGATGTGCCTCCCAGACCGCTCCCTGGCCCTCCTTCACAAGCTCCTGTTCTCGAGAATGAAGAGGCGGCACCCAGTGACTATCAATTGCGCATCGACGTGCAATTGGTCATGGTGGATGCCATCGTACGCGATGCGGCGGGTCAGCCTATCGATCATTTGAAACGCGAAGACTTTCGCTTGCTCGAGGACGGGATCGAACAGAAGATTCAGACGTTCTCCCGCGACGAACTTCCCTTGGCGGTGGCTTTAGTGGTTGATCGAAGCGGCAGTGTGGCGCCCTATATGAACGAGTTACGGCGGGCGGCTTACCGGGCTTTGTCTCAGCTGAAAACAGGCGACCAGGTGTGCCTGTTTACCTTCGATAGCGAGGTGCAGCGCTTGGAAGGCTTAACCAGTGACCGGCAGAGAATCGCTGACCGTATTGCCATGATTCAAGCGGGTGGGGGGACGAACATCGTGGATGCTCTTTTCGATGCCGTCTATTACTTGAATGCGGTGGCACGAGATCGTCGCCGCGTCGTGATTCTGGTTTCGGACAATGAGGCGACGACCAAGCCTCGTTCCAACCAGAACCAGCTCATCCGCATGGCCATGGAAACGGAAACGGTGGTTTACAGCGTAAAGACCGAAGGCGAGGAGACGCCCGTGACGATGCGCGTGCCTCTCTGGCTGAGTGGAAATGGCTCCGTTCCAAAAATTGTCCACGAAACCGGCGGGGAAATCATCGATGTGCGAGCGGTCGGTTCGCTGGACGCGGCTCTGGCAGCCGTCGTCACCCGTCTGAAGCTGAGATACACGCTGGGATATCAGCCATCGGGTCCGGTAAGCTCTGCCTCATTCCATAAAATTGATGTCCAGTTGAGCGGTCGTTTTGGAACGCCAGAAGTCAACTATCGTATTAATGCCCGCCGCGGCTACTATACTTCCGAAACCGCAACTGCCGGTAAAAATCCCTAATCCCTAAACCCAGCCAGGTTTCCTTTACACCTCCGGAAAGTGCCTTCCATTCTGGCGCTAAGGAACTCTCAGAAGCTTCCTGGAAGGTGGCCCTTCAGGTGCAATTCCTTTGCTGGGCCCTTCTTCCATTAGCGGCAGCAATATTCGGTTCTACAAACTAAGTCGTTCATTTGTACGACTCTGGAGAGAAGAGTCCAAGTCGAGGTATTCGCTTGACCCATACTGCCAGTGGGGGAAGCAACTCTTGGCGGGGCTACTCCACCCACTGCAGTCAGCGATTCCGTGAAACACCATTCAGAGGAAGTCATGGACGCTCTGCCCGGAAATCAAGTCCGTTGTCAGACCGATGCGTCTCGGTTGATCCCCTACCGTTGGGTCCTCACGATCTTCTTGTTCTTGATTGCCACGCTCTTCTATTCGGACCGTACGGCTTATGCAACCCTCTTCCCGCTGTTGCGGGGCGACCTGGGTTTTAGCGAGTTGTGGCTGGGAGCAATAAGCGCCTTCTATTTGTGGAGTTTTGCCCTGGTGTCGCCATTTGCCGGCTATTGGGGAGATCGCATTCCGCGGCGGGCGCTGGTGATCTTTAGCATCCTCTGTTGGAGTTTAATTACGGTTGCTTCGAGCCTCGTTTCCAGTGCCAACCAGCTCCTGGCCTTGCGAATTGCCTTGGGAGCCACGGAGTGTGTCTTCGTCCCCAATGCCATCGCCCTTCTTGGCGAATATCACGGGGCTCGAACTCGGGGAACAGCCATGGCACTCTTCGTGGCCGGCATCAATTTGGGTTTGGTGTGCGGTGGCACTTTCTCAGGCTTCCTGGGGGAATCCTATGGTTGGCGCCCAGCGATTCAGCTCCTGGGAGGATCCGGGCTTCTGTTCCTTGCGCTTGGCTACTTCATTCTTGTCAAACACGCCGTCCCTCCGGAAGAGTTGGCAACCGCCTCTGAAGTCCGGGCACCACTCTGGGGAACCTTGGCCGAAATTATGCGAGTCCCCACTTTCTGGATCCTGGCGATCGATGGAATCGTTTTGAACTTTGGGGCGTGGATCTTTTTGAATTGGCTCCCGCTCTATTTCCAGGAATCCTTCGGCTTGGGTTTGACGGCTTCGGGGTTTTCGGCCACTGCCTATATGACCGCCGGGGTGATTCTGGGGATCCTGTTCGGAGGGGCCCTCTCTGATTGGATTGTGAAATACGGGTTGCACCAGCGCTTGTCCCTTGAGACCGTCCTCATCTTCTTTTCTGCGCCTTTTCCCCTCCTGTTTTTGATTCAGGGAAAATATGGTGTGATTGCCTTCTCCATTTTTGCCTTTAATTTCTTCCGTTCGATGGGGCAAGCCAACTCGAGCCCAATCACTTGCGAGGTATTGAAGCGCGGGACCTGGTCCACATGTTTTGGATTCATGAATATGGTGAACAGCCTGGCCGCTGGGGGTGGGGTCGTCCTGGCAGGGTATTTGAAAAGCTCGATGGGATTGAAAGAGATTTTTGCGGCCGTTTCGTTGATTGTCTTCCTGGCCGCTCTTGTCCTCGTTTATGGATACCTGCGTTATATCCGGCAGGACCTGCTGAGGGCAGGTCAAGAGCCGGCCGCGGAGGTTCCTCCGGCGCTTTCCGCGTCTCAGTTGGGCTCTGATCCCGAACGGCCCTAAGGGAGTCGAGAGAATGGAAGCAGTACAGGTACCAGGAGTACCCCGCGAAGAAAAGCCCAACGGGGGTATGAGCTAGATCGATTCCAGGACGCGCTGCAGGCGTTCGTTAACAACGTTCGCCGCTAACTCAAGCCTGGGATTACCGCTCAATGAAAGCAGTTTCTCCGCGTTGATGACGCTCACCACTGTATTTCCCTGTTCCTCATAAACAACCAGATTGCAGGGGAGAAATAAGCCAATATTGGTTTCCTCCTGCAGTGCCTCAAAGGCCAACAAGGGATTACAGACTCCCAATATCACATACTTGCGAAAGTCAATGCCGAGTTTTTCCTGAAATTTTTCGCGCATATCGATTTCAAACAAGACCCCAAAACCCTCTCTTAACAATCCCTCTTTGGCGTGCTGCATGGCGATCTCATGGGGGATGGCCATCGTGCGTTGATGGCCATAAAGGAATGTCTTCTTTTCATCACAACGAGTGGCGAGGTTCATGGCGAGTCCTCTCTAGGATGAGACTACCGTTAGGACCGGACAACTCGCATGACGGGTCACGCGGACCGTCGTTGTCCCTAATACGGTTGTGTCGAAAAATCGCTTGTGCTGGGCACCCATCACGATCAAATCACAATGCAGGGTCCGCGCCAGTTGAATAATTTGTTCGGCGGCGTGGCCCTGATCAACCATCTCTTTCAAAACACAGCGCGTGCGAAGGGAAGGAGAAACCCACTGGCAAAGCTGGTCCTTTAGCTGATTTGAGGATGCTGGATCCACCGGGGGCTCTGCCACATGCAGAACCAATACATTGGCGTCAAACCACTCTGCCAGGGACACAGTATGCCGTAAGGCAAGCCTCGAGACTTCCGTGAAGTTCACAGGACACAGAATTTGGCGAAACTCCAGTCCCTGCGGCTCGGGGAGTCCGTCCAAATGTCGCATACTAAGTACAGGGCAATGAGCTTCTCGTAAAACTCTTTCGGTGACCGACCCTAACATCACCCGGCTGATGCCGCCCCGGCCGTGAGTTCCCATCACAATAAGATCTGCCTTTCGTTCCTGGGCCGTTTGAAGAATGGCTGTTACCGGCGTATAGACCACGACCAGAGATTCCGATTTGACCTCGGGATCGATATGAGACCGAACATAGCGGGCCAGATGTTCTTTAGACGCTTTTTTGGCCAAGTCAAAATTCCAGGCCAATTCGTCCATCTGGGAGGCCGTGAAATAGGGAGGCGGGAGGAAGGGATCGGCATAGATGACGAGCAGTTTGGCTCCGGAACAGATCGCCAATTTATTGCCGTAGCGCAGAGAGAAAGTCGCCAACTCGCTATAATCGGTGGGACATAAAATCACTTTTGGAAGATAAGTCTCCATCGCGTTATTCCAATCCGTTCAGGACGGAGGAAGGGCAACCAAAGACTTGGCGAAAAAAGTACTCCTAATGGGGACAGCAGCCATGTGCCGCCGATCTTCTCCAGAGTGGAATTCCGTTTTCGTCCCGGACTCTGAATGTTTTCCCATCGGCGATCTTCAAGGTCAAGGCTACCTGGTGTCCACCGCGAGGACAGTCGATGGAGGCAACGTCGGCACTCAGAATTTCTCCTACCTTTGGCTCAAATCCTCGATCCTCGAGGTACCAGGAAGGCGCAGTCAGGATAGATATGGTTTTCCCATCCTGAGTCAGAACCTTAATAACCGACGTGGGGCATCGTTCACTTAATTCAATCCCCACGACCTTCCCCTCAATGTGGGAGGGGGTCCATTTCGTCTCCAGGGCTCCCGCAGCGACGCAGTCATGCTGACAACCACCCTTATTTCCACAATCGGGTTGGGCGCAACAGCCATAATCCCGGTGGGCACAGCAACCGTGGGGGGTCGCGTTAATTCTGCCGGCGGAAAAGATTAAGAAAATGACGGGGATCAGGACCCATAGCTGACTTCCACAGAATCTTCTCATTGCATCCTCCAGTTCCCCTCCCCTGGCGAATGCCGGGTGCAAGCCCATCCACACCTATTATTCAGATTGTGAGCACAAGGCCGGAATGGGCGCTCACAAAGGCTGGCGAGGAAAATAATTTCTGTTGATTACCTCCTGATGAATTACTTGGATCTACCTTGATCGGGATCAATTTCATGTTCAGGAGTTACTTTGAGGATTCCCTTGTTACTGTATTTCCGGTGGATTCACCTGCCGTGGCGGATTGAGGTGTTGACTGTGTCCCGCCTTCTTTCCCCCCCGAGGAATGGATTGTTTGCTTCGACACACCTTTGCCCTGCTTCTTCGAAGCTGAGCTGTCGGTTAAAGGTTTCACCGGTTCCCCAAATAGAGTTGTCTTGCAGCCACAATCTTCTTCTTTGTTATTGGTCTTCGATTTCTTTTTGGCCTGCTGCGGCGAGGTGCTTTTCTTTTCACTCGCTTTCTGTTGTACCGCAGCTTTGGAAGAGGACGAAGAATTGGCTGCCGTGTCGTGGCTCTGAGGTGTCGTTTCCGTCCCCAAGGCCAATAAAGTTGAAAAGGCCAACAAAGGTAAAAAATGTAAGGGGAATCTCATCAAGGGAAAGCCTCCTATAAGCCGTGCGGCAGGAACTCGCTTCCCAGGCCAGAGAACCGCCTTCAATTTGGCGGTTCTACTGCTGGCAGGTAATGCACCTGGCGTTCCAACCTGGCAAGCCATCGAGTTCAAATGAAATGACTTCTTTGGAAAGCGTTTAGGCATTCAATACTCTTTTCAAGGGGGGGTGAATTCCCCCATCCACTAGTGATTTTGCGCATGCAAAATCGGAGTTCACTACTCTTGACTGGTTCTCCTGCGACGAATCTTCGCTCAGCCATAGGCTTCTGTAAACATCGAGACTCGGCATGAAAAGCTGTTATCCCGATTGTGTATGATCTCCTGGGTTTGTGGCCTTTTCTCCCACGAATGCCAGCAGCCAAAAACCGAGCGCCAGCAGCCACCTCAACACAACCAACCAAAGCTTCTCACCATGGATCAGACGGTAGAACCCCATCAGGAAGAAGCCTGTGCCCAGGCACAAGTACCAGAGCCCCATTCGCGTCAGAGACTTGAATTTCATTGGAAACGAAGGAGCGACCATGACCATGGTTTAAGAAGTTTCCCCTTGTTGACAGAAAAGATTCCTAATAGGGATTCAAGAGTGAGCTGTGGCCACAATGCAGAGATGCTTCCTGCTTGTCTCTTTAATCAGGAGACAAACGTTGGAACTACGATTGCTACTCCATTTATTACGATAGTCACTAAGTTTGAAAATTGTCAAATGGCACTGTGAGTCAGGTACCGATTGTGTTTCAAAACATATTGATGGAAGAGTCCTTAGCCGCCGGAGGGAAAGATGCCGCAGCCATTCGCCCGTGCAATTTTAATGAGTTTGTGGAGTCTTCTATTTTTGTTTGTCACGCCCTGTAAGGGGGAATGGCAGAACATTGGTCCTATGGTCGCGCTCCAGCCAAAACAGACCGAGCAGCGGTTCCAAAGCCCTCGAGCCAATGTGGTGATCAAGGTACTTGCTCCGGACTTGATCCGGGTCAGGATGATTCCCGGGACGACCATCGGTCCCGATTATTCCTGGGCCGTCGTCAAAGCTGATTGGCCAGAGGTCCCCGTAGTTTTTTCTGGTGACGCTAAAACGCGGGTGATGAAAACTTCCGACCTCGAAGTCCGAATCCGCCTTTCTCCATTCCGGCTGTCTTTCTATGACGCGAAAGGCCGGTTGGTTTGCGAAGACGCCCGCGAAATGAGCTATGAAGGAGAGCGGGTGCGCTCCTGGAAAACGATGCCGCCTGATGAACACTACTATGGGTTGGGCGAAAAATCGGGTCCGTTGGATAAACGAGGCCATTCCTATGTGATGTGGAATACCGATCCGGCCGGCTATGAGGCGCTCACCGACCCGATGTATCAGACCGTCCCATTTTTTCTGGGCCTCCGGGAAGGGAAAGCCTATGGAATCTTTTTCGACAACTCCTATCGGTCCTCCTTTGATCTGGGGGCGGAGTCTGACGCCTATTACTCCTTTGGGGCCGAAGGCGGCGAAATGAATTATTACTTTTTTTCGGGTCCGGACCCCAAAGCTGTCTTGGGACGGTTTACCGAGTTGGTTGGAAGAACCTTTCTTCCTCCGCTCTGGTCCGTCGGATACATCCAGAGCAGTGCCTATTATGCACCCGAAGCAACCTTACGATTTGTGGCCGCCAATTTTCGACAACGCCACATCCCTTGTGACGCGGTTTTCTTCGATACCATGCATATGAAAGACAACCTCAGTTTCACCTGGGACAAGTCCAGGTTCCCGAACCCTCGAGAACTCATCGCGGATCTGCGCCGGTTGGGATTCCACTCTATGGAGATTGTCGACCCTGGTCTCAAAGCGGATGAGGGGTATTGGATCTACAAGCAAGGGCTGGCAGGCGGCCATTTTCTGAGAAAAAAAGATGGGGAACTTTACTTTGGAATCATTTGGCCCGGCACCTCGGTTTTTCCGGATTTCACTTCCGAGAAGACACGCTCCTGGTGGGCCGCTCTCATGGAGGACGACGTGAACGATGGCATTGCCGGTGTTCTGACCGACATGAATGAACCCACCATCGATCAGATTCCATTGGAAAAAGGATGGATCCCCGGTTCTCTGGACCCCAACATTGTCTTTTACGATCGTGGCTTGCGGAGCCCATACGCAAAGAATCACAACATTTATGGAATGCTGATGTCAGCAGCGACTCGTGAAGGATTTTTGAAGTTCAGATCCAAGGAGAGACCTTTCGTCATTACGCGGGCCACTTATGCCGGAGGCCAGCGCTACGCGGCCCAGTGGACAGGGGATAATCTTTCCACCTGGGAATGCCTGCGTGCCAGCTTGCGTCTTGTCATGAGTATGGGCGTCTCAGGGATGCCGTTTGCGGGTTCTGATATCGGAGGCTTCTCGGGCTACCCGACTGCAGAACTCTACACACGCTGGCTACAGGCTGGGGTCTTCCACCCGTTTATGTGGACGCACAGCGGTGATGCTGAACGCACGCTCGATCCGTGGTCTTTTGGTCTGCAGTACGAAGAAATAAATCGTCGTACGATTGAGCTTCGCTATCGCCTTCTCCCTTACCTCTACAATGCGTTTTATCAAGCCACCCAAACCGGGCTTCCCGTTATGCGCCCTCTGTTTTTGGATTTTCCCGATGACCAAACCGCCATGGATATGACACCGGCGGGTCAAAACTATGAATTCATGTTTGGGGACGACCTGTTGGTTGCGCCCGTAGTGAAGGAAGGGGAGCTGCGGCGCAAAGTTTATTTGCCCAAAGGGGAATGGATTGAGTTTGAATCCGGGAAACCTTTTGCTGGGCCTGCGCAGATAACCGTCGCGGCGCCTTTGGATCATATTCCGATCTATGTGCGCCGTGGAGCCATCCTGCCTACCCGCCAGGTCGTCGAGTTCGTAGACCAGGCGCCCATCGATCCGTTGACATTCGAAGTCTTTCCGGGCGGCAACTCATCACGGGATTACTATGAGGATGATGGGGTGAGCGTTGAATTTGAAAATGGGAAATTCCTGCGCCGGCAGATCGGTGTCCAGGACCGGCCAAACATCTTGTCCATCCATCAGACTCCAGTCCATCAGGGCTATACTCCGCCTGCGCGCTCACTTGTTTTCAAGATCCACGGACAAGCGTCCAACCCACGCTCCGTGAAAATTGGCAAACGAACCTTGGAATCCCAAGGAGTGACCAAACTCCTCTTAAGAGAGATCTCTGAAGGAGCCGCCTACGATTCGGAAAAGGGAGTTCTATGGATCAAGTTGGCTGACGAGCCGTCTCCGTTGGAAATTACCGTCGAGAAATAGCTGTTTCCCCCGGCTGGTAGCCGCGATTGCCGATCTTGCTCCGGCAATCGCGGGATTGCATTCGTAAATTACCGGCGAAAAGCCCGCGATTGAAGGTCCAAAATCAACCTTCAATCGCGGCTACCAGCTGTAGCGGCAATCCGTGACCGTCGAATCCCGAGTGGTGCGTTTGATTACATTACACCGGCGCTCATAGAGCGCCGCTACAATTGCCAGATTGCCGGCATCGACCCTCGAAGGGAGAACCCCTTCAGGAAAATCTTTGCTCCGCCGTAAAACAACGCTATCCTGCCAAGGTGACAACGAATCTTGTGGGAGTGAGTCGGCTCATTGTCCGCCCGAACTAAATCTTCTTGCCAAGGAAAAAGAGGAGAAACGCTTGATGTCTAGAAACGGATCTCAACGAGGCCTGTCTCGGCGACAGCTGTTGTCAATCATGGCAGGTACGGCCTACCTTTCAACTCAAGGTCCTCTTCTGCAAGCCGCCCCGGCCGCTTGCACTGCCCATAGCCATGCAATGACCAAAGCTGCGGTCCTGCCGCCGCCATCTCCAGGCATCTTCAATCAGCACCAGTTTGATACCATTGCCACGCTGGCTGAAATCATTATTCCTGCCGATGACCACTCCCCGGGCGCAAAGGCTGCCGGAGTAGCGCCCTTCATTGCAGAAATTGTTGCTGTCTCCGAAGACACGGTTCAGAAGCTTTGGCTGGAAGGTCTCAAGGCCTTGGATGGAAGATCCCAAAAAATGTTTGGGAAATCGTTTCTCGATACCAACGCGGAGCAACAAAAGCAAGTGGTCACGCTCATCAGCCAGCATGAAGAACATCCCGAAACTCTGGAAGATCAGTTTTTCAAGGCCGCGAAGCTGGCTACCATAGATGGCTACTACAATTCGGCGATTGGAATTCATCAAGATCTGCAATACCAAGGGAACACGGTCCTGGCGGAATTTCCGGGCTGTGTCCACGAGATCCACGCCGATCCTTCAAAACCCGCTCAATAAATCAGCAAGTCCGCGATGAAGTGGAAAGACTCCAGGAAAAGGCAGAGGGGGAAGGATGTTTGACGTTTGTGTTATTGGCTCGGGACCCGCGGGCGGAATTCTTTCCAAAGAATTGGCCGAGGCCGGTGCCAAAGTCGTTCTGGTTGAGGCAGGCCGGACAATGCTTCCGGATGATTTCGAATATCACGCCTGGCCGTATGAACTTCCCTATCGTGGGACACGCAGACCCGGTTCTCCTCCCGCCGCTTATCCCAAGGAAGTAACCGGGGCGATTCGTTATGAAGACTGCGACGACATCCAGGTCGACCGCATCCGGGCCGTGGGGGGACGCAGTATCCACTGGAATGCCGCCTGCCTGCGCTTTGCAGAACGCGATTTCCGGGAACGGAGTCTGGAAGGAGTTGAAGAAGACTGGCCGCTGAGCTACCAGGAATTGGCCCCGCACTATTCTTACGTGGAAAAAATGATCGGAGTCACAGGCTCCCGCGAAAACCTGGACATCCTGCCGGATGGCGAATTTCTGCCGCCGCTCAAACCGCGTTGCAGTGATGAGATCGTACAGCGCGCCTGCCAGCGAATGGGCATTCGCATGATTCCAACCCGGAAGGCGCTTCTTACGGTACCTTACGACGATCGTCCCGCCTGTCACTATTGTGGCCGCTGTATGCGCGGCTGTGATGTGGGCGCCATCTTTAGCGTGCCCGTGGCGATGTTCCCGAAGGCAATGAAGACCGGGAATTTCACGCTGCTCGAGAACAAGATAGCCCGGGAACTTCTGGTCGATCGTGAAGGGAAAATAAAAAGCGTCTCTTTGATAGATACGGTCACCCGGCGCGAAGAGGAATTGAGTGCCTCGCTTTTTGGCGATATGCTGCGGAGCTCCTGAATCGGCGCGGTTGCTTCTGAACTCCCGTTCGCCGCAATTTCCCAATGGAGTGGCGAATTCCAACGATATGGTGGGACGGTATCTTCACGGAAATGTGGCGGCCGGCATTAACGGCTACCTGGAAGAATTAGTGAGGACCAAACCCATTAACAACGACGGAGCCACCGACCACACCTACATTCCGCGCTTCAGCCATCTTCAACCCCAGAAAAAGAATTACGTCGGCGGATTTCACTATCAACTCAGTTACGCAGGCTTCATGTTTCTTATCAGGCACGGACCTTGAAAGGATTTGGCCCATCCTTCAAGAAGGAGGTCCGTGAACTGCAGCCCGGGTTTGTGCAATTTGGCGGCTGGGGAAAAGCCATGGCCCGGCCGGAAAACCGCGTCACCGTCGATCGCAACCAACGCGATGCCTATGGGATTCCGATTCCGGTCTTGCACTTCCGATTCTGCGAAAATGACATTTTGCTGTGGAAAGATATCGTGGGAAAGGCTCACGAGATTCTGACCGAAGCCAAAGCCTCCTATGTCGTCAACACGACCCCGGTTCCGACTGGATTTGGAAGCCATGAGGCGGGAACGGTGCGCATGGGGAAAGACAAACGCACATCGGTCTTGAATTCTTATTGTCAGGCGCACGAAGTTGACAATTTATTCGTGGCAGTGCGTTCACCACCTACCCTGAAAAGAATCCAACCCACACCATCATGGCTCTGGCTGTGCGAACCGCCAGGTACATGGCGGCGCAAGCCAAGCAGGGTGGATGGAAAACATAGTCAAAGCCAGACGAGGCGCAGGAACTTCCAGGATCCTCGACCTTTGACCTTTGACTTCAGACTTTCGATCTCTTCTTGGCTTTCACCTCATCAGAATCAGATTCCCTTCCAGGTCCCGCCACTCCGTCGAGTTTCCAACTTTCTTTTGGGTGGCCAATTGTTCAAGGTAGAAGACCGTGGGCTCGAGAATGTGCTGGTTGTTCAAGAAGGGCTCGGTGTACTGGATGGCGCCGTATTTTACCTGCCCGATGTGATGTTTTTCCCCGACGTGGTTATTCCAATCCACTCCCTCCGTGAGAAATCCGTCACGACCATAATGATGTTTGGCAATGGCGCGCAGAATCGTCAGCCCGTCGAGTTCCAACTGGCGGCTTCGGGCCGCGTCTTTCGTGCGTAAATCCCGAGCCGCTTCAAACAAGGCGAGTGCCGCTTCCGCGTTCTCCCAAAGATAGGCCGTGTCCCAGGACGCCTCCATGTAGAGAAGTCCTTTAGTCGCGACTCCATTGCGGTCTTCGCGCATCTTGAAAGGCCCCAGGCCCGCCAGGCATTTGTCGTAAGCGAAGGCGCGGATGGCCGGGTCTCCGAGGACGTGTGAGACGGAAAGCAGGGTTCGAAACGCCACAGAGTAGGCTACATTTTCGTGCAAATCATAGGTGTCATGGTTGAGGCTGGCAAAGTGACCTCCGGCCTCCATGAAGGCTTGGCTACCTGCGCGAAGTTGGACGCGGTAATCTGCCAAGTGGCGCTCCGTGAGCGCTGCCTCGAGCTGAAGGATATAAAGACCATCGGCCGAAGACTGCCAGAAGGGATCTTCCTTGCCTTTTGGGGATTGACGGAACAATTGCCCGTCGGGAGAGGTGCGGCGCGGGAACCACCCATTGGGCGTTGGTTTTACATGTTCATGAATCCACTCGGCGCAACGCCGCGCCGCATCGCGCATGCGAGTGGCCCGCGGGTCCTCCTGCAACGCATCCGCAAAGAGCAGTAGCTGGAATCCGATCTTGGCCATCGATCCGGGGCAGAACCAATCCGAACGATGCTTGTAGTTCAGGCAAAAATCTCCCGTCGTGGTTTCGCGGTAATTCCGGATAAAACCATCGGACCGGATGAATCCACAATCCAAAACGTGATCCAGAATCGCGATGGCGTCTTTCTGCCAGCGAGCGTTGCCAAGCCGCTCACCCAGCCGGTACAATTCCCAGGCTCCGCCCACGGCATTGGCAGCCCATCCGGGGCCCTCCAAATTCCCAAAGTCGTGCCAGCCCATAATCTCTCCCTCGGGATTGACAAAGCTGGAAATCGATACGAGATGGCCGCAGCGACCGGGTTTTACCGTTTTCTCCAGCGTAAATCGGGCTGAATCACGCGCTGAGTCCGTGACTGTGTAAGCTGGATTTTCGGGAATGTAGAAACTTTCGGGAGTCTCTTGGCCGCAAACCGCGGCTCCTCTATAAACAAGCGTGAACAAAAGCAGGAAGAAAATGCAGGTGATGAGCTTCACGGTTCGCTGCGCGCTTCCTTTCGTCTAGCAGGTTGCTGAAAAACTCACTGTAGCGGCGGTCTATGACCGTCGTTTTCCTTCATGTATTTCCTGTAGCGGCGCTCTGTGAGCGTCGTCATTGGAAACGGGACGCCCTCGTCCCGCTTGAACAATTCGCCGCGAGGCGCGGCGTCTCCATCAAAATCTCGGCCAGCTTCCGCCTTTCGGCGGCCATAGACCGCCGCTACAGCTCCCGCTCTTAGGTCGACCGAGTACTTCAGCAACCTGCTAGATTGGGACGAGACGGAAATCTGATTCTTAACCTTAAGCCTATTGAGGGGGATTTTTCAAAAAAGAAATTGCCGGAGACTGACGAGAATTCGATTGGCACCTGATTTTTCCATAGTAGAATGAATTTTTTGTTCAAGGGATTTCGGGGCGTAAGGGGGAGGGGGCTTCGAGCTGGTGAGCAACTTGCTCGGCCAGGCCGAACTTAGCCTCACCGGCCGCAGAAATGTCAACGCAAGGCATACCCTGCATCCTTCCAATGATTAGACAGGGAGAATCGATGAACTTAAGCAAATCCTATTTGGTGGGAAGCAGAAGCCTGGTCTATTGCCTTGCATTGGGGCTTTCGCTGTTGACTTGCAATCTATCTTTTTTGGCCCTCGAGAATACCAATTCCAAGACCCAGCCTCCCAAGACGAGTCCCCAGGATCCCGGCTGGCCTCGTGAAATAAAGAAGGATGGGGCCCGTCTCATCATGTATCAGCCGCAAATTGGTGAATGGAAAGAGTATCGGAGCCTTACGGCAGACATTGCATTTTCTCTGACCCCGGCTGGCGGACAACCGACTTTGGGAGTGGCGACGCTGGCGGCCAAGACAGTGGCCGATGTGGACCGGCGAATTGTCGTGATCCAGGACATCCAGGTCACGAACACGCGCTTCCCGTCACTGGCAGGAGAGGAGGAGAAGAAAATGGATCAACTGCTCCGTGAACTTCTACCAACTACTTCCGTCACGATTTCTTTGGACCGCCTCATTGCCGGGATTCAGCGCAGTCGCGGAGGAGAGAAGCCTGTCGCGGTCAATATGGATCCCCCCATCATTTTTGTGAGCGAAGGTCCGGCGATCTTACTGCTGGTCGATGGCGAACCAGCGCGAGCGCCCATTGAAAAAACGGAACTAGAGTTCATCGTCAATACCAATTGGGATTTGTTCTATGACAAACCCAGTAAACACTATTTTCTGGTAGACCAGGCGATTTGGATGTCAGCAGCAGCGTTGGAAGGGCCGTGGGAGGTGACCGGAAAGCTTCCCGCCGACTTCTCGAAGTTGCCGGCAACGGACAACTGGGCTGACGTCAGGAAAACGATCCCTCCCACGGTATCGCCTTCGATCAGAGGACCGAAGGTTTTCTACAGCAGTAAACCGGCAGAACTCATCCTCTTCAACGGCAAGCCGGCTTATGCTCCAATTGCCGGGACACAGCTTGCCTACGCCAGCAATACCGAAAGTGATATTTTTGTAGATCATCAGGATGGCGCGATCTATTTCCTGACGTCGGGCCGCTGGTTCCGCGCCAAGTCTCTGCAAGGCCCGTGGACCTATGCGGGGGACAACTTGCCTTCTGACTTTGCCAAGATTCCCCCCGATGGTGCTCGGTCTCATGTGCTTGCCTCAGTCCCGGGCACGCAGGAAGCGCAGGACGCCGTGCTTCTCGCCCAGCTCCCGACGACAGCCGTCATCAATCGGGCCGAGGCGGAAGCCATGGTGAAAGTCACCTACGATGGCAATCCTGAATTCAAGCCCATCGAAAATACCACTCTACAATATGCCGTCAATACTCCGGAGAAGGTTATCCGCGACGGGGATCTGTACTACCTCTGTTTTCAGGGGGCGTGGTTCACGTCCAAAACCCCTCAGGGACCGTGGAAGGCCGCCGATTCTGTTCCCAAGGAGATCTACACAATTCCTCCCAGCTCCCCCGTCTACAATGTGACTTACGTGACGATCTCCGATCCGACGCCAACGACGGTGGTGTACAGTTATACGGCTGGCTATACAGGGATGTATGTGGTGGGTACTTCGGTTGGTCTTACGGTCGCTTATGGGACCGGCTATTACTACCCTCCTTATTATTACTGGGGACCTTATCCTTATCCAATTTATCGCCCCTATCCCTACACCTATGGCGTGCACGCCGTTTACAACCCGTACACGGGGGGATATCACGTGGGCCATGCGGTCTACGGCCCTTATGGAGCTGCCGGGGGCTCGGCATGGTATAACCCGGCCACGGGACGTTACGGTCGTTCGGCAACAGTTCAGACGCCTTATGGAGGACGAACGGTAGCCGGTGCTTATAATCCCTGGACGGGTGGCTACGGCGCAACGCGGCAGGGGCATAACGCTTACGCCCAGTGGGGGAGTTCGGCGGTTGTTCGCGGCGACGATTGGGCGCGCACAGGCCATGTCACGACTTCGCGAGGCACGGTAGCCGGTATCAATTCCTCCCAGGGATCGGGCGTTATCGCGCGAGGTTCAGGCGGAGGGTTCGTCGCTGGCGGTTCTGGCAATAACGTCTATGCCGGCAAGGACGGAAACATCTATAAGAAGGATTCCAGCGGCAGCTGGCAGAAATACAATAATGGCAGTTGGAACACGGTCGACACCTCGGCTGCGAGACAACAGGCCCAGCAGAAAGCCCAAAATTCCGGGGTGACGCGAGACTCGCTGTCCCAGAATGCTCAGTCAAGGACATCACAAACCTCTTCCCGGCCCAGCAGCGTCTCCTCCGATACCATGAGCGGGTTGAATCGCGAGGCCAGCGCGCGACAGCGCGGAGAGCAGCAAGTCAATCGCCAGCAGCAATGGAACCGAAGCAGCAGCATGTCCCGCCCAAGCGGAGGGTATTCCAGAGCGGGCGGAGGCCGCCGCCGGTAGGAGTGGCACTGGAGAGGATGCAGAGAATGCCCCTCTGTCTGCCTAAAAGCAGAGTTCTCCGTTAGGGGCCAAACTCAAGAGCCAGGGAACCACGGGCAGCAGGAGGCATAGCGAAGGATATTTGAAGTCGTTTTCAAAAGGAGAAAATCATGAAGCCTTTAAGGATTCTTTGGACTGCACTTTTCATCCTGCTTCTCCCGATCCTGGCCCTGGGCCAGAAAGTGACTGTTGATTTCGAGAAAGAGGTGAATTTTTCCAAGTTCAAGACCTATTCATGGGGTCGTGGAACTCCGGTTCCCAATCCGATGATGGATCAGCGGGTTGTGGCGGGGATCGAAGCCCAATTGGCGGCTAAGGGGTTGCAAAAGGTAGCTGACAACGCCGATTTGGAAGTGTTTTACCACGCGGCGGTCGGTAAACAGACCCAATTGAATACCACGAATATGGGTGGATGGGGTTATGGCTGGGGTCGCTACGGTGCGGGAATGGGAACCGCCGTGACCACGGTGCAGAATATCCCAACCGGAGAATTGATCGTCGATGTCGGAGATATTCAAGCAAAGAAGTTCATCTGGCGCGGGACTGCCAGAGATACACTGAGTGACAAGCCCGAAAAGAATCAGAAAAAGCTCGAAAAAGCCCTGACGAAAATGTTTCAAAAATTCCCTCCACCCCCCGGAAAGAAATAGGGATTTCAAGCTGTACAGGCCGCCGTTGGTATCCTGCATGAGGCCGGAATTGGCAACAGGGTTCAGCAGGGGGATGAGATTGCCAGCCTGAAGCTCCTGGGAACACTTCCCAAGATTCATCCCTCGTCTTCACAAAGCACCATCACCGGGACGCGGAACCGTAATTTTCTGCTGTAGAGTGAAAACTTCTAGATTGAATTTCTTGCCGGCGCCGGAAAGTGTTCGTGCCCATGGTCACGCCGCTCCAACGTCGACGATAAGGAGAAACTCCATGGATTTAACTTGTGCTCTCTCCGTGCTGAGACGGTCACTGTGGATTTGTGGGACGGTATCCCTCGTTTTGGCGGTGGCTTTCATGCCAGCCTTGAAGCTGAAAGGGGAAGATTCTTCGCCCCAAGTCCTCGATCTGTCGCTCTTGGTCGCACCAGACCGGCCGGGCACCTGGCCCGGCGGATTTCCCTATTTCCAGATCAACCATTATCTGCAATTAGGTCCAACGAGTGCCTACAACAGCGACATTCTTTCCATCGACGGAAATACGGGAACCCAGTTGGATGTTCCTCCTCACTCAGTTCCCAGGCCTTCTCTCCTCCAGCCCAACGGTTACCCATCCGGATTCATGTTTGTGGATCGGGTGCCAGCCTGGCAGTTTACCGGGGAGGCCTGCGTCATCGATGTGCGTGAGCTGTTGGACAAGAGCGCGAAAGGTGTCAGCAGTTTGATCATGAAAGAACACATCCTGGAATGGGAAAAAAATCATCGCCCGTTGGGGCCTGGCGATGTAGTTCTTTTTCGCAGTGACTACAGTGACAAATATTATCTTCAGGGGCTGGCCGGCCGTCGCTATGTGGCGGATCCATTGGAAGGGAAGAGCCCGGGATGGCCTGACCCGCATCCGGAGACAATGGAATATCTGGCCAGTCGGGGTGTCAAAACCTTGGGAACCGATAGTGCCAGCATGGGGCCCATCCCCGAATTTGCCGAACCTACCCATATGGCGGGACTGAAGCACGGCATGATTTGGACGGAGGGAGCAACGAACTTGGGATCGCTTCCCGCCGTGGGAGCGTTCTATTGCACCTTAAGCCCCAAGCAGGCGGCGGTAGCCACTTCTGAAGCGCGCGCCCTGGCCGTGGTGGGAAATCCCTTGGCGCAACAGCTCATCGATTCGGCGCGCAAGAAAAACGTGGTGGACCTTTCCATGACCCTGGCCGACAATCTGCCGGTTTGGTGGCCCGGTTCCGGAATCGGTCGTCATCGCCAGCCTTACCTGACTACGAACTTTTCCTATAATCCGGTCACGGAACTCTACCAGCAGACTCACAGTATGGATAGCCACACGGGGACTCATTTGGTTCCCCCTTCCTATGCTCTTCCCGCCGGAGAATTCGATCGCCGCAATTACTCTGCGGAAGTGCAACAATGGCTGAGTGCCTATGAGAAACGATATGGCCCGCGAGGGACAAGCCAGGTCACCACGGAGCAAGTTCCCCTCTCTCAGACTTGTGGTTGGCTGCGCTTGATCGACGTGCGATACCTGGCCGGCAAAACCGACCGATCTCACTGGCCGCAATCTCCCGAGATTACCGTGGAAGATATCCAGCAATTTGAATTAAAACAAGGAAGCTTGAATCCCAACGACATTGTGGTTTTTTACACGCAATTCAGCGACAAGTGCAACCAGCCTCTTCCCGGAGGCTCGGTCTGTATGGCCGATCCGCTCAACGGCAAATCCGAGGGATGGCCGGCGCCTGGCCCTGATGCCATCCAGTACTTGGCCAAGAAAGGAATTCGTTGTGTTGGCACCGACGGGCCGGCTCTTGGAGGCACCGACCCCCAGAAAGCCTTGATGACCTATTGGGCTCTCGGTTCTCACGGGATGGTAGGAGTTGAATACTTGATGAATTTGAGTCAAATCCCGGGGAAGGCCTATTTCTTGTTTGCCGCCGCGAAGATTGCCAATTGTCATGGAGGACCCGGCAGGGCGATCGCGTTGTATTAGTTCGAACAGATTCATGCAATATGGAGTGCGGGAGCGTGGGAGTGTCCCTCCCTGCTCCCGCTTTTGAGGATGCCAGCTTGCTGGCATCAGCACAAGCGTGGGATTCGGCGGATTGGAGACGGGACGCCCTCGTCCCGCTTGAACAACTCGCCGCGAGGGCGCGGCGTCTCCAGTTGTAGCCGCGCTCTATGAGTGTCGATGGGGCGTGAAGAAACGAGCGACGTGGGATTCGGCGGTCACAGACCGCCGCTACAGAATTAGCCGCTAGCGAGCAAGTTTAGGGTTTGATATTCCCCTCGTGGGGGGCTCAGGGCGGGTTCATGAACTCCCCTCCTGATCCAAATGGGGAGTATGGTGATGAGTTCTAAGATTCCCCTCCTCTATGGGGACTAATTCGCAGGAATCAGATTAGGGAGTGTCGGTGCCCAATTTATCGCTCGAAGAGAGCCTTCATTCGCAGGAGCATCTACGTGAGAGTGCCCGAAAGAAAATCTTTCGGCGCATCGTCCCTTTTGTCTTTGTCCTCTATATTGTTGCCTATTTGGATCGGGCCAACGTCGCTTTTGCCAAGCTGGTGATGGCCAAAGATCTGGGCTTTTCCGAATCTGTCTATGGCCTCGGGGCGGGCATTTTCTTCATTGGGTATTTATTATTGGAGATCCCGGGAGGCATTGCAGTAGAACGCTGGAGCGCCAAGCTATGGTTCGTAAGGATTCTCATTACCTGGGGGATTTGCACAATTCTAGTGGGGCTTGTTCACACCGCTACGCAATTCTATGTTACCCGGACTCTACTGGGGATCGCCGAAGGGGGATTTTTTCCTGGCGTCGTCGTTTATTTGAGCCACTGGTTTCTCAAGAATGATCGAGCCAAAGCCATGGCCGGATTCACCATGGCGGCTCCAGCCTCACTGCTCCTCGGGGCGCCGCTTTCGGCATACATCATGAAGCTACATTGGCTGGACCTTCCGGGCTGGCGCTGGGTTTTCATTCTCGAAGGACTGCCTGCCATCCTTTGCGGCTTGGTGACGATCTTTTACATGACCGATCGCCCCCGCCAAGCCTCCTGGCTTAGCCCGGAAGAGCGAAATTGGATTTCTTCGGAGTTGGAAAAGGAAAAGCAACAACAGACCACCAGCAGGCATATGAGTTTCTTGGAAGGACTCCGTCAGCGAAATGTCCTGCTGATGGGACTCATTACCTTTTTCGGGAACATCGGAATCTTTGCCTTCGTTCTTTGGCTGCCCAGCACCATCAAGGAATACTCAGGACTCTCCGTTTTCCATTCCACAGTGCTATCCGCCTTGCCCTACGCCTGCGCCATGGTTTCTATCCTGTTGTTTGCGCGCTCATCCGACCGGACAGGAAAACGGAGACTGCATACAGCAGTCCCCTTTGCGCTTGCTGGAACTTTCTTCTTGTTGAGTGTCATTCCTGGAGTGCCATTCCCAATTTCCTTTTTCCTGCTCTGCCTTACCGGAGCCACCTCGTTTTCCTGGGGAGTCACCTTTTGGATATTGCCGAGCATGATTCTCGGGCCATCTGCCGCCGCCGCCACCGGCCTGATCAATATTTTTAGCGCTCTTGGTTCCTTCCTGGGCCCCTTCATCGTCGGGAATCTTTTCGACATGGGATTCTCCTACCGCACCATTGTCATCTTTCTTTCCTGCTGCTTCTTCATGAGCTCCATGCTCGTCGGGTTGATCAAGATGAGAGATGGGCTTCCTGGCAAGCAATAATCGGCTCCAAAGTCAACGGGTATTTGGAACAAAAAATGGCTCCCTGCTCCGACGAAAATTACAGATATAGGTAAGGCTTTCCATCAGTTAAATTCTTATTTATGAATAACCTGCTGGTTTTGTCCCGACTCAATGGAAAATTTTTTCCGCCCCTGATTTTTTCCGAGCGAAGCGTTGGTGTGAGTGAGGGAGTAGGTTATCATTAAGAGTCAGATTCTGGACCTCCAATCGCGGGCCTTTCACCGGTAAATTATGAACGAAAATCCCGCAATTGCCGGAAAAAGATTGGCAATCACGGCTACCCTTGACGCCTTTTTGTGAATTCCGCGAGACAGCAGAAACGTTGGATGCAGTAAAGAGAATAGGCAGCATGCCAGGTTTGATAACGCCCATCAGAGGGAAGACTCGATCATGTGGAATCGCAGACAACTGATCCGAAGAAATTTCGGCAACGTGAATCTCAACCGGAAATGGAAGCATCTGGACGATGAAGCGTTACTCGACGTCCGTCTTTGTGACTTGTCATTGACTCTTGAAGGTACGATCATGGAGCAGCGGATCGAACGGCTCTATGAGGAACTCGCGCAGCGCGGCCTTCGGATTCGACCGCACGCCTGGTTTTCCGAGGAGTGGTTTTCGCCGGACGGCGTGCCAGGGATTGCGATCCCGTTCTATCTGGCTGACCCGCGCTTGATGAAATTAGAGCGCAGAAAAATGCATCAAGTCGAGGGCGGAACCGATACAGAATGTATGAGGATTCTGAGACATGAGGCCGGGCACGTTCTGGACACGGCGTTTCGTCTCCATTACCGGCGACAGTGGCGTGAATTGTTCGGTTCGTTCACCCAGCCTTATCCCAGTTCCTATAAGCCCAAGGCCAGCACGCGCAGCTATGTACTGCATCTGGATGCCTGGTACGCTCAGGTTCATCCTGCCGAAGACTTTGCCGAAACCTTTGCCGTCTGGTTGACTCCTGGCTCCCGCTGGCGCAGTCGCTATGCGGGCTGGCCGGCGCTTCGAAAGCTTGAGTATATGGATCAGTTGATGAAAGAAATTGCTGGAGTGTCGCCCAAGATCCAACGGCGGCGCAAGATTGAGCCGCTTTCCGAATCCAAGCGTACCTTGCGGGAACACTACGAACGCAAGTGCCAGCATTATGCCTTCGAATGGCCGACTTCCTATGATCGGGAGCTTTATCGCATTTTTTCCAAATCCCCACGCGATGCTTCGAGTCTGAGTGCCACTGCTTTTTTGCGGGGGATGAACCGGGAGATTTGCCAGATTGTTGCGCAACGCACCGGGCTTCATTCCTATACCATCAATCAACTTCTTCAAGATATGATCGATCGTTGCCGAAAACTAAGGTTGTGGGTATCGGGTTCGGAGATTCAGGCCCGAGCCCGGACAATCACATTGCTGAAAGTCCAGACCTTAGATGTCAATCATTCTGGATACTACCGAATCGCGGTATGAGTCTTAAGGTAAAAAAAGAACTTCGGGTTCTTGTTTTGGTAAGGGAAGGGTTAATACCTCCAGATTCTGTTGAAGGCCTGACGAAAGCCGAAATCCTGCCATGGAAGACGGAATACGACGTCATCTCCACGCTGAAGCAAATGGGCCATGAGCCCATCCCCATCGGGCTTTACGATGATTTGAGTACGATTCGTAAGGCGCTGGAAGACCAAAAACCGCACGTCATTTTTAATCTGCTTGAAGAATTCAATGGCTACGCCGTTTACGACCAGCACGTCGTCAGTTTCCTGGAATTGGTCAAGCAGTCATATACCGGATGTAATCCTCGCGGCTTGACCTTGGCTCATGACAAGGCGCTCTCGAAAAAAATTCTGGCCTACCACCGTATTCAGGTTCCGAGTTTTGCCGTATTTCCAGTGAATCGCAAAGTCCGTCGTCCCAAAAGTCTGAAGTTTCCCATCCTCGTAAAATCCCTGAGTGAAGAAGGCTCGGCGTGCATTTCCCAGGCCTCGCTGGTTCACGACGATGAAAAACTGGAAGAGCGGGTAAAACTGGTCCACCGGCAAACCAATACCCCCGCCATCGCCGAGCAGTATATCGATGGACGGGAAATTTATGTGGCTATCATTGGGAATCAGCAACTGCAGAGCTTCACCCCGTGGGAGCTCATCATTAATAAATTGCCGGAAGGTGCTCCCTATATTGCCACCAGCAAACTGAAGTGGGACCATGAGTACCAGGAAAAGCTCGGAGTGGTCACCCAGGCCGCTGACTTAACGCCGGAGCTTAGGAAAAAGTTTGATCACATTTCCAAGCGCGTCTATCGGATCCTCAGTCTCAGCGGCTATGCCCGCCTCGACTATCGGCTGACTCCCGATGGCCAAATCTATTTACTGGAAGCCAACCCCAATCCCGATATTTCCGCCGACGAAGATTTTGCCGCGGCAGCCCAGCACTGCGGCGTCCCCTACGATGCCCTCCTGCAAAAGATCATCAGCCTGGGCCTCAGCGGCCACGCCTCGGGATACTAGCTCCAAGACCCTATGGAGTGCGGGAGCTTGCTCCCGCTTTCATCGATGCCAGCTTGCTGGCATCCAAGGCAGTCAGAAAACTGAAACTGGCCGCTGATGAACGCGAATATTGCAGGCTAGGGTGCCGCAGACATGTGCAGTAAACATGTCTGCGCCAGCCGGCAGCAAAACTTTTTTCCGTGGGGTTTGTGGAGGGCGGAGCTCCGCGACGCCGTACGGCGGAAGCCAGTGCGGGACGAGGGCGTCCCGTCTCCAAATAAATCCCGCGATTGCCGTAGTTGTAGGCGGCGCTCTATGAGCGCCGATGTGCCGTGACGGGACGAACGATTTGGGATTCGACGGTCGCAGACCGCCGTTACAGGGAAGCTGATGTTGTAGCTCCCAAAAATCTGCCGCCTGCGGCAGCAACGGCCTCGTTCCGCCGTACGGCGGATCGGCCCTCCATCGGAATTCCCGGTCGAAGTCAATGATCCCAGCTTCATGGTTGGTTTGTGGAGGGCGGAGCTCCGCGACGCCGTACGGCGGAAGCCGTCAGTGCGGGACGAGGGCGTCCCGTCTCCAACAGCACGAACTCTCTCATCCGCCAGCCGGCGGACTCGGCCCTCCATCTATTGTTGTGAGTGGAATTGCTGCGGGGGTTAGGAACTTCCCAGTCTATTGGCGTGAGTTCGGAGGGCTTCCAGCACTATTCCTTTGAGGCCTGCTCCGCCTTGTTCGTTGGCGTATTGCAGGATCTGACGGCGCATTCGCGGATCCCAGAAATTTTTCAAATGATCAGCAACACCAGTCGCGCCTTTAGAGTCTTCCGACTCGGCTTCAAAAAAAGAGGCGATGTTATTGGCCATCTTGATGAGATGTTGAATTTCCATGGTTTAGGGTGGGATGCCTAGGTCTGGACCATTTCCCTTTGTTTCAAGAGTGCCTCTTGCTGTTGGGCAAAGTTCTGGTAACGTTTCTGCCATTCAGAAGGATTGGTGACCAGGCAGACTTCGACCGCTGTGACTTTGTATTCGGGGCAATTCGTCGCCCAGTCAGAATTGTCGGTGGTAACGACATTGGTCCCCGTCGCAGGGTGGTGGAACGTCGTATACACCACTCCCGGCTGAATGCGGTCCGTCACGCGCGCTTTCAGAACGACACGGCCGGCACGACTGCTCAAAGCCACCAGCGCTTCATCCTGAATCCCGCGTTGTTCGGCATCGTGAGGATGAATTTCGAGGACGTCCTCCTCGTGCCAGGTGATGTTCCCGGTGCGGCGCGTTTGCGCCCCCACATTGTATTGCGTGAGTGTGCGCCCGGTGGTCAGGATGAGCGGGTAAATCCGGCTGGTACGTTCTTCGGTGGCTACATATTCCGTGATGACAAATTTGCCTTTGCCGCGGACGAATTGTCCGACATGCATGGTGGGCGTTCCTTCCGGAGCCTTGTCGTTGCAGGGCCACTGAACACTCCCCAGTCGATTCAGCTTTTCGAAACTCACCCCGCTGAAAGTCGGAGTAAGCCGCGCGATCTCATCCATGATTTCCGAAGGATGATCATAATGCATGGCGTAGCCCATCGCATTGGCGATGGCCATCGTGATCTCCCAATCCGCCAGACCGGTGACGGGGGGCATGACCTTGCGGACGAGTTGGATGCGGCGTTCGGCATTGGTAAAGGTTCCGTCCTTCTCCAGGAATGTGGAGCCGGGCAGAAAGACATGGGCCAGTTTTGCGGTTTCATTGAGGAACAAGTCCTGCACGACCACCAGCTCCATGGAGCGGAGCGCTGACTCAATGTGCTGCGTATTCGGGTCTGACTGAACAAAGTCCTCTCCCTGGATATACATTCCCTTGTAACTCCCATCCAGAGCGGCGTCGAACATGTTCGGAATGCGCAAGCCCGGTTCTGCGTCCAGTGAAACTTTCCACTCTTTTTCGAATTGGGCGCGCACCGCCGCATCGGAAACATGGCGATATCCGGCCAGCTCGTGCGGGAACGAACCCATGTCGCAGGAACCCTGCACGTTGTTCTGCCCGCGTAATGGATTGACGCCGACTCCTTCCCGACCCAGGTTTCCCGTGGCCATCGCCAGATTGGCCATGCCCATTACCATCGTCGAGCCCTGGCTATGTTCGGTCACGCCAAGTCCGTAATAGATGGCGGCATTCCCTCCCGTGGCATAGAGCCTGGCGGCGCCGCGGATCTTCTCCGCAGGCACTCCTGTAATCTTCTCAACCTGCTCTGGAGCATATTGGGGTTGAGAGACGAACGCCTTCCACTTTTGAAACTCTTCGGGGTTACAGCGTTCGCTGACATAGGCTTCATTTGCCAGGCCTTCAGTCACAATCACATGAGCCAGGCCGTTGATCAGGGCCACGTTGGTTCCGGGGAACAACTGCAGATGAAAATCGGCATCAATATGAGGCGTACGGACCAGGTCAATCACTCGCGGATCTGCCACGATCAGCCGGGCGCCTTGACGCAAACGCCGCTTCATCTGAGAAGCAAACACGGGGTGGCCATCGGTGGGATTGGCGCCAATAACCATTATCACGTCGGCATTCATCACGGAGTCAAATTCCTGTGTTCCTGCCGACGTGCCAAACGCCGTCTTCAGTCCATAACCGGTGGGGGAATGACAGACCCGGGCGCAGGTGTCGACGTTATTGTTCCCGAACACCGCGCGGACCAGTTTTTGGACAAGGAAGGTCTCTTCATTCGTACAGCGGGAAGAGGTGATGCCCCCGATGGACCCTCGGCCATACTTGGATTGAATACGCTTAAACTCGCTGGCCACATGGCCAATGGCGTCGTCCCAGGAAACTTCCTTCCAGGGATCATCGACATTCTTGCGTAGCATGGGCTTCAGGATGCGGTCAGGGTGAGTCGTATAGCCAAACGCAAACCGGCCTTTGACGCAGGAATGGCCATGATTGGCGTGTCCATTGGGGTTGGGCACCATCCGCACGACTTCATTTCCCTTGATTTCAGCCTTGAACGAGCACCCGACGCCGCAATAGGCACAGGTGGTTTCCACCACTCGATCGGGCTGGCCCAGTTGATAGACGGATTTCTCCATCAGGGTGGCGGTAGGACAGGCTTGAACGCAGGCCCCGCACGAGACGCATTCGGAATCGAGGAAGGGATCCATCTGGCTGGGAGAAATTTTGGAGGCGAACCCGCGGCCATCGATGGTGAGGGCGAGCGTTCCCTGAACCTCATCACAGGCCCTGACACAGCGACTGCAGACAATGCACTTGCTCGGATCAAAGACGAAATAGGGATTGGATTCATCCTTGTGCGCGTCGAGATGATTGGCCCCGTCATACCCGTAGCGAACTTCCCGCAAGCCTACGGCTCCCGCCATATCCTGCAATTCGCAATGGCCATTGGCGGGGCAGGTGAGGCAATCCAGCGGATGATCGGAGATGTAGAGCTCCATGATTCCGCGGCGCAGGTCTGCCAGACGGGGTGACTGCGAGCGCACCTTCATGCCGGCTTCGACCGGGGTGGTGCAGGAAGCCGGATAGCCGCGACGACCTTCGATTTCCACCAGACAAAGACGGCAGGAACCAAACGATTCCAAATTGTCGGTGGCGCAGAGTTTGGGGATCTTTCGATTGGCGGTGGCGGCGGCAAACATCACCGAACTGCCCTCGGGCACACTGACCGGGATGCCATCAATTTCCAAGCTGACCATCTTCTCCGAGTTTCGCTTGGGTGTTCCGAAATCAACATCATTTATGGCACGCATTTTTGACCCCCGATATTCAGGATAGCCCTGGCACTGCTACGGCAGTTTCAATTCTGCCACACTGCTTACGCCAAAATCCCCTGGAAAGTGTTTGAGGGCGCTGAGTACGGGGAAGGGGATCAACCCGCCCAACCCGCACAAGGAACCGTTCAACATCAAGTCACAAAGGTCACCCAGAAGCTGGAGATTGGCGTCGCGATTGCGGTTCTGAATAATCTTATCGATCACTTCCACGCCGCGTGTCGACCCGATCCGGCAGGGAGTGCATTTACCACAGGACTCCAAAGCGCAAAACTCCATGGCAAATCGCGCCATCCGCGCCATGTCCACCGTATCGTCGAAAGCCACGGCCCCGCCGTGGCCCAACAACGCCCGAATCCCGCTAAAGGCCTCGTAATCCAAGGGCGTATCAAACTGGGATTCGGGCAGATAGGCACCCAGCGGGCCTCCCACCTGGACCGCGCGGATCGGTCGGCCGGTGGCGCTTCCCCCGCCAAAATCATAAAGCAACTGGCGCAGTGTCAACCCGAAGGCCTTCTCCACCAGGCCTCCGCGTTTGATGTTGCCTGACAACTGAAAGGGCAGCGTCCCGCGCGAACGCCCCATCCCAAAGTCTTTGTAATGCTTGGCCCCTTTGCCGAAAATAATCGGCACCGAGGCCAGAGAAATCACATTATTCAGAATCGTCGGCTTGCCAAACAGCCCGGAAACGGCGGGCAGGGGCGGTCGATAGCGAATCATCCCCCGCTTGCCTTCCAGGCTTTCCAGGAGAGCCGTTTCCTCACCGCAAATGTAAGCTCCGGCGCCGCGCCTCACTTCCAGGTGGAAACTCCTGCCACTGCCGCAGACATCGTCTCCCAGATACCCGCGGGAGGAGGCAAGCTCGATAGCCCCCTGCAACGTGCGATAGGCATGCGGATACTCCGACCTTAAATAAATATAACCGTGGGTAGCCCCAATCGCAAGTGCTGCAATGGTCATTCCCTCGATCAGGACAAAGGGATCCCCTTCCATGATCATCCGGTCTGAAAAAGTGCCGGAATCGCCCTCATCGGCATTGCACACCACATATTTTTGATCGGAAGGGGTGTCAAAGGCGGTCTTCCATTTGATCCCGGTGGGGAAGGCCGCTCCGCCTCGTCCCCGGAGTCCTGATTCGACGACTTCCTTAATGATTTGCTCACCACTGAGGGAGAGGGCGTTTTTCAGGCCTTGAAACCCTTCGAGCGACTGGTAAGCCTCCAGGGAGAGCGGATCGATGACTCCAACGCGGGCAAAGGTCAGACGCTCCTGATTCTTGAAATAGGGGATCTCATCGGTAAGTCCCTGCGAGAGTGCGTGCTTCGATCCTTGAAGGAAGCCCGCGTCAAATAAGGAAGGGACATCGGTCGGAGAGACCGGTCCGTAGGCCACTCTGCCTTTGGTCGTTTGGACTTCGACCAGGGGTTCCAACCAATACATGCCGCGGGAGCCGGTTCGTGTGACCTGCGCGGCCTGCCCGCGTTTCCGGGCTTCGGCTTCGACTGCCTTGGCGACGGCCTCGGCTCCCAGCGAAAGCGCTCCTGAATCTCGAGCAATAAAGAGCGTTGCGGTCATGGCTTGGATTGCTCCGCCTCCTGCAGGATCTCGCGCAATTTTTGGGGAGTCACCCGGCCATGGATCTCTTCGTCCACCATGATGGCTGGAGAGCAGGCACAGTTTCCCAGGCAGTAAACCGGTTCCAGAGTGAAGGCCTCGTCTCGAGTCGTGTCGTGGAAGTCGATCCCCAGGTGTTTTTGGGCAAAGGCGGTCAGCGTCTCGCTTCCCATGGCCTGGCAGGATTCTGCCTGACAGATTTTGAGGATGTGCCGTCCGGGCGGTTTGGAGCGGAAATCGTGGTAAAAACTGACGACGCCGTGCACCTCGGCGC
>JAXLQK010000017.1:0-143302 GCA_046331665.1 Terriglobia bacterium
CTTCCGATGTTCTTTCATCACAAGTTTGTGGAGCCGACTCGGTTTTGCTCCGCCAAAAGGGCCTTCTCAATGAGGGGGCCAATGAGTTTTTCCCAAGCTGCCGTCGACTGGAACCAGTTTCCTTCGACGAAAACCAGGTTGGTGCTGCTGTTCAGCCAATACAAAGGCTCACCCTTGCCCGGAAGGTAAAAATAGCCGATTTGGCCAGCGGGATCTCTCTCATAGGATAACCCAAAAATAATGTGATCGCAGGGACGGTCGGCATAAAAATAAACCATATAACGGGGAAGCTGATCCGGTCTTGCCGATATTACGCCCTTTGACCAGGCGATAAAGGTTTCTCTGTCTCCCGTGGTCTCGGCGAATAATGGTTTTGAATCATCACCCATTTGTGGACCGCTAAATACGCAAAATCGATGAGTGATCCCGGGATCGTTGATCACGATGGGTCTTTCGAGTTTCGCTGATTCGATGAGGATCCTCTTTGTTTCCGTCTGCCCAAATAATCTAGGGGAGCAGAGCACCAGGAAAAATGCAAAGATGATCCATCGATTTGGATTGATCATGGTGTTCCACCTCAAGAATTCATGTTGAGTATTAGCTATTGTAGATCCTATTCATGCGATCGGAAATGTCTTTCAGATGTTCAGGGCCGCCGCCGGCGAGTTCTGCCGAACCCCAACCCCGGTAGCCGACGCCATCGAGCGCTTTCATTACCGCCGGCCAGTCACAATCTCCTTCCCACAGGTTGACTTTGAAGCCGGCCCACAGTCCTTCTTCATCTCGTTTCTTGCGGCTGTAGTCTTTGATGTGGAGTTTGACAATTCGTTTGCCCAGGATCTGGACCCATTGTTCAGGCCAGCCGTAGTTAATCACGTTCCCAATGTCGAGATGCCACCCCACCCAGGGGCTGTTCAGCTCGTCAATGTAACGAGCCGCTTCCAGCGGGCTGAGGAGGAATTGGTTCCAGACATTTTCGATGGCGATGACAATGCCAAGCTCTTCAGCCAGAGGAATGGCCTTGCGAATCTCCGCCTGAGAGCGCTGGTAGGCATCCCGGTAGTTGACGTTCTGGTTGACGACTGCCGGCACCAGGAGCACAGAACTCCCTCCATAAATCTTACATTCTCGTAGGGCGGTCCTGAGGGCGTCCAACCCTTGGGCACGAACCTCGGGGTCTGGATCCGAAAGGGTCATTTTCCAGTGGACCGAATCCACCACGCCGGGGATGAGCAACCCCGTGGCATCGCGGGCTTCCAGAACTTCCTTGACCTCAAATTTCCCGGGGCTATCCATTTCCACGCCGTCGAAACCGATCTCCTTGAGCATGCGAAATTTTTCCAGTAACGAGGCATTCCCTTCCACCATGCCGAACATCAGGGCCTTCTTCATCCCGGGCCGTTTGTTCTCGGTTCCCAGGGTGGTCCAAGGCTTCAAGGCAACGCCAGAACAGAGTGCCAGGCTGGACTTCAAAAAAGTGCGCCGATGCGAGAGTCCGCTCATGGAGTTTGCTTTAGAGAAACAAAGTTACCCCGGGCATGGCGACCTGGGGGATGGGCAGTACTGCGTCCCAGGCGTATGTGGGGGGAGAGAGGTCTTGTTGGGAATTCATGATCTGGTCCCAGCTGATGGACTGCCCGGTGTAGGCTGCCTCGCGGCCCAGGATCGCCATCAAGGTGCTGTTGGCCATCCACACGCCATTGTTGATCGGTTCCCCTTTCCGGATGGAGGCAAACAATTCATCGTGTTCCGTCTGGTACATGTTATTGTCCGGTCCTTCATATTTCCAGGGATTTGTGCCTTGAATCATGTGAATGCGGCGCACGGCGTCAATCTCGCAGGACCCCTTGCTGCCCTGATAAAAATCAGCGATCTGGTTGGCGCATCCCTCTTGCTGGCGGCAATGATGGAAGCCCCGTGCCCCATTGGCGTATTCATAAGTCACACTGAAGTGGTCGTAGATGTGGCCAAAAGCTGGAGTGTTTCTGACTTGACGTCCTCCCAGCGCCACGGCGCGTGTTGGCATTTCTCCTTTCATTGCCCAGCACATCTTATCGATGCTGTGGACGGCCTGCTCTACGATGTGGTCACCTGAGAGCCAGGTGAAGTAGTACCAATTGCGCATTTGCCATTCCATCTCAGTCCATTCCGGTTGGCGCACACGGTTCCAAATGGGCCCGGCATTATAGGTGGAATAGACCGTTACCAATTCTCCGATCGCTCCATCCTGCAAGCGTTGGAAGGTTGCCCGCTCAGGATAGCAATAATGCCAACAGAGCCCTGAAACCAAAGACAGCTTCTTCTGGCGAGCCAACTCCACGGTGGCCAACACCGATCGAACTCCAGTGGCGTCCACTGCAACGGGTTTCTCGCAAAACACGTGTTTGTTGGCTTCCACGGCCGCTTTCAGATGCTGAGGGCGGAATCCCGGCGGCGTTGCCAGTAGAACGACATCGACGCCACTATTGATCACTTTCTGGTAGGCATCAAATCCGACAAAACAATGATCAGGCGTGACCTGCAAGCGGGGGGCGTCCTGTTTCTTGAGCGTCTCCAGACTGCTCAACAAGCGGTCTTCGAACGCATCACCCATGGCGGTCAAAATCACGTTCGGGTCGGCACGGAGAGCCTGCAAGGCGGCGCCGGTACCGCGACTGCCACAGCCAATCAAACCAATCCGCAAGGTGTCGCTATTGGCTGAAAGGAGTGCGGTCGGAAACGCGAAATGAGCGGTGAGAGAGCCTCCCAGTCCCGCCCAGGAAGCGTTCTTCAAAAAGTCGCGCCTGGAAACCCGATGCTCAGTTGAATTCTGTTGAATCATTCGCTTCATCCTCTTTGGCGACGAACGGAAAGCCCGCAAAATTTCGGATGTGTTGGCCAACCCCGATCCATGTTCTTTTACAGCATTATAGCGCATTGCCTGGAATGATTCGTTATTGGTTAACGCTTATTTTCTATTTCTTCACTGAGATTTGACATTGGTCAAGGTCCACGTAACATTTGGAAAAAATCGAACCGCGAAGAACGCCAAGATCGCCAAGGGATAAATTGTTATTGGTTACTGTTTATTTGCTTTTTTTTATTGGGATATGTCATTGGTGAGCGCTCGTTCATTGGACATTTAAAAATCAAAGAAGATGGAAATACGAAAATGAGGGGGAAAAGGGTTATATGGAACCGCCAAGGCCGCACTACTTTGGAAAGGAATTTGTTCATGGTTACCAGCTATTTCTTAGTTGCAATTCGCGATTGGTCATCACTCAGTTAGCATTGGGAAGAAATGGAACCGCGAGGATTCGCCAAGAGCGCCAAGAGTATCTTGGAATTCCTTGGCGTTCTTGGCGATCTTCGCGGTTCGATTTTTTCCGAATGTCAAATGAACAATGACCGATGACCAATGACAAATTCCAACTAGGAAATAAGAACTAACCATTGACTATTAACAAATGCCAAGAGACAGTCCGTTTTTAGTGTTTCCAACTCAACTTTAGTCTTGGCGTTTCATGATTCCAGCCTCAATAAACTGAACGGAAACGATAAGAATGACCGAACTTATCCGGCAGTGTATTGGCAACAATCTGACGGCCGAAATGATATGATGGGGTTGCGTCTTATTCGATAAGTGATTCATGGGTTAGCAGTTCCTTTGACTTTGCGACTCTTTGGGTGTTCCTTTGCGCCGATCGATTTGGACTGTCTTTTTCTTGTTTCTTTCAGCCCTCGCAGATCTCGCTTTGCTTGCGGTGCCCGTTCGGGCCGAGGTGATCGCGAGCGATTCAGTCACGCCGCGGGAATGGGCCTTATTGCGCATTAATGCCTGCAGTGATGGACTTGACCGGCGTGATGCGGATCTGGCGCGTCTGGTGCACACACTTTCCAAGCAAGCTCTGTCCAAAGAAGAACAAGCCTTCCCTGAAAAAGAGGTGAGCGACTTTGCCAAGGCCAACGAGAAGGAACGGCAAATCCGCTTGAATCGGCTCAATTATCTTCTTTTTCGCAGTGATCAGCAGGTTGTCAAGGAAGTCATGCGGCATCAGTTCCCGTGGGCCTCTGGTTTTAGCCAGGTCGACCGCGAGTCTTTCGGGCATTCCATCGAAGATTTGACGGAAGGGGCCTCGCCCTGCATGTTGGATGCCCTTGAAAGCACGGTCTTGCTGGCTGTGTTCGGGCTCCCGCTTAGGCGAGCGTGGATTGAGCAGGAGATTACTCCCGAACAAGTACTGAAAGAAGTCGAGGATGAGTATACGAGGAAAGCCAAGGCGAACCGCACGCTGGAGCAAACCTACATTGAATTGCGTCCCCGGGATCCGAACACCATCAAGCTGATGATTGGGGCCATGATTGAACGAATCATGCGGCCGACGATGAGCCCTCTGGAGCCTGTCCCGGAAAGTCAGCAAAAACTTATTTCTCAGATCGGGCAATTCATTGAGCTCGCTGCCGAGCCGCTCCGGATCGGACAGTATCTGAATATGACCGTCGGCGGGCTGGAAACGTCGATTGGAATACGGCTAAACCGCAAATCGGTAGATCGGCTCAATGAAAAGATTGGCAATGGGCTCTATGGCAATGCGCGGGAAATGCGCAAGCTGACGAATGCCACTCCCCAGGACAATGTCGAAAAAATGTATCCGGTGATTGATGAATGGTTTCAGAAGGACGCCCTGCCTGAGCTCCAGGAGCGGCTCTTTGAAGATCCCTTCTCGGCTTTCTGGTTTTACGTTCAGTCGGGGATGGTGGCGGAGAAACCGTCGGCTTTTCAGGATGCCCGGCTGAGAATCGATTCGGGAACTCTTGACTTGAACGCTCTGAAAGGGCATTCCCTGGAAGGGGCTTTGGGCATTCTTTACCGTCAAAGGTACCCTCCTCCTATATCGAGCATTTCCTCAAACTTGAAAAGGTGTTGACGGAGACGGTCATGTCTCGTGAAGCCTTCAATCAAGTGTTGGGAAATGGGACCAGTGCGCGAGACATCGCGGGATCTGAATGAGCTTCTTAAAGACAAGCAAGAACATCTCCAGCATGGATCTTTTAAGCTTCATGGTGAGGGATTCGACCAGCTGCAAGGAAACTCGACAGAAGTGCTCTGATGGCGGGCTTCAAGGCTTTTCAATCAAAAAAACGCGAAATCTGAATGACGAACTTCGTCAACTTCCAGCACCCCCGGCTTGGACAATCGATTATCTGTCTACCTCCGCACCGCCGGGGAATGGATGCTTGAGCTTGAAGAACGGCAATCTTTCGAGCATCAATTTCAGGAATCCCTGGGCGGAGGGCCCATTGGTTGGGTGCTTCGGCATTCGCTGATCGGAAATGGGGTGCCGGTTCAGTTGTGGGTTCCTGATGGCTTGACGGGAGATTCCTTTGCCCGGCTGGTTGATCAAGTGGTGGCCACCAATCCGAAGTCGGGCTGGTCTTATTTCGGCAAGAAGGGTACTGAAGCCGAGTTCATCGACTCGGGAGAATCCTATTACAAAGCACTGGTTGAACTCATTGACGATGCCAGGGACTTTCTGAATATCCAACAATTCGATTGGAAGTTGGATAGAGGTGGTAAAGAGGTTACTTACCGGCTCATGGCCAAGAAGCTGGGATTGACCGCATCCGAATTTGACTCATTAGTAGAGGAATTCCGCGAAGGAATCCGGTTGAATCCTGGCAGTTCGGAAAAGACTGCTTTTTTCGACATTCCTCCAGCGAAAATGAGGAACCTTTTGTTCTTCAAATTGTTCTCCAGCAGTGAAGAGCAGCCTTTTGAGCATCTGCGGCATGAGCTGAAGGCGCTTTCTGGGGAAAGATTCACCTGCCCGTCTGTGGAGTCCTGCGGGGATTTGTCCAAAGTCTACCAAATTGCCGGCAGTCGCTATGATGCGAGGCGCCAATCCGATCCTGCTTATCAATCCGCCTGGGCGTACTTCCGTGATCTGGAATTTCTTTTTCGAGGTCAGGCGCCCACTTTCAAGCAAACAAAACCGCGGCGCTGCTTATCAGACTATCTCAGGGAGAATTCGCAGGTTCAAAATTTTGTACGACAGTACGGATTGAAACGCAGCGACAATCGTGGCCAGCCCTTCGACATCAATATCATTGCCGATGGCAAACAAGACCTCCCGGATCTGCAGTGGTTCCACTTCAGCAAGGAGATCCCTTATCTCTACTCCCATCCTTCCCGCGAACTTCACAACGAGCTTCTTGCGTTTGATGTCAAAGTTCTGCTCTGGAAAGGTGTTATTGAATATCCCTGGCACGTCGGATCGTTGCCGATTGGCGGCCGCTGGATTGGCGGCAAGGTTCCCTTCGTGTATGTCCCATATCCATGGTTGCATTATGTCCCCGGATTTGGCAGTTGGCTGGGGATTGTCCCGAGCCTGGTCTTCCAGCATTTGATTTCGGCAGATGTCCGTACCTGGTGGGCCATGATCTCTCATGCCAAAAGTGTTTCGAGCGAGTCTACCGCGATGGAGAGCGGATTCGGCTTTGCTTCCAAGTACTTCAATCTCTACTCCGGGTTTAGGACCTGGCATGATACCGGAATCCTGGCTCGTGGGCCGGTCGTCAAAGATGTGAACGACCGCTTTGTCCAGGAGTTCAACCGGGCACGAACCAACAATCGTGGAATCCCTGAATCCAACGGCGTCAAAATTCCCGTCCTTAATTATTCGAAATACCGTTCGGACGTCGAAGAGCTTCCCGGCCATCGGTCCTGGGTATTGACGACCAACACCGAGGGCAAGGATTTTAACTATCGAGGGGTTTTCATGGCGGCCCTGGCCGGGGCGCGACACAATATTTACATTGAGAATGTGTACTTCTCCGATCCGCTCATTTCGCGAATGCTGATTCGGAAAGCCCGAGAGTTTCGTGGGCGGGTGAATTGCAGTGGCTTGACGGACCTGGAGTGCATGGAGAAGAAGCAGGATGCCGTGAAGGTGTATCTGATCTTGCCGGAGAATTCCGACCGGCCGACCATTGATCTTGAAGGTCGATCCCGCTTTTACGAAATGATCAACGAGGGCGTGAAGGTTTACCGCTGGAATCCCCGCAACGGCTATGCTTCCCAGAAGTTGCTTCACACCAAGGCCTGGCTGGTGGATTACGAGGAAGGAAAACCGGCGCTCGCCTATGTCGGATCTCACAATGCCGACAAACGAAGCCTATGGGCTGACAATGAGATCGGGATTCTCTCGACTTCTCCGGAGTTTGCCAAGTCTCTCTATGACAATCTCTTTCTCCAGGACCTCGATCAAGACTCGAGCGTCGCCAGCCGTTCGAGCTTCCACATCGAACGGCTCATGAATCCTGGGCGCGGCATCGATCGCTTGGTGCGAATGATGATGGTAGACCTCTCCTGGTTTTTCTAATTCAATTTCCCCCAAAACTCTCTTCCTTGGCGAAAATTCATGATTCCCCCTACGCGAAGAGTGCGACGGTTGGGGGAACCGTCATCCCTCGAAAGGGTGAATGTAATTCCGCCTGATAGGCGATTGCACTCTTCCTTTTAACGCCAAATAATCGAAGGAGTGAATTCAGGGCACTCCCCTGTGCATTTGCCAGGAAAAGCCAGAGCTTGGTTGGCGGGGTGATTTGGGAGAAAAGGAAAATTTTGGATGAATGCGATCGTTGATGATCACAGGAATCGGATTGGGAATCAGGGGTTGCGCCCCTCGGAAGGACTCTCCTCTTTAGCGCATCCGTTCAGCAGCAGTGCTGGACTTTTGATGGTGGGTGATGAGGAAGAAATCCAGGGAATTCTCACCTCTCAACTTCGGCAAAGAGGATTCCCAGTGTCCTCGGTTGAAAGCGGCGAAGAAGCATTGGCCCTGGTTGGCCATACTTGCTTTGATTTGCTCCTCTTGCGGCTCGATTTGCCTGAAACGCCGGGAATGGAGGTACTGAGGCAACTTCGATTAGTGTATTCCCCTTCCGAACTGCCGATCATCATCCTGGGCGGGAATAGCTCCAGCGTCGAGTTGGCGCAGGCGCTTGAGCTCGGTGCCAATGACGTCATCCCGAAATCGATCGACCTGCCTGTCGCTTTGGCAAGGATCCAAAATCAATTGTCGCACGTGCAGGCCCAAAGAGCGTGGCGCGAGAGTGAACAACGGTTTTCGTTGGCGGCGCGGGCGGCGAACGATGGGCTTTGGGACTGGAATTTGAAAACCAACCAAACCTATTTTTCCTCGCGCTGGAAAGCCTTGTTGGGATTTGAAGAGAATGAAATTGGCCACTCTCCGGAAGAGTGGTTCAGCCGGATCCACCCTGAAGATCATGACCGGGTCCTGGCGGAAATCCGGGCCCACCAGAATGGGGAATCCAGTCTCTGTGAGAGCGAACACCGCATGCTCCACCAGGATGGATCGTACCGATGGATGCTTTCCCGCGGCATGATGATTCGTGATGCAGAGGGAGTGCCATCCCGGATGGCAGGGTCGCAAACCGACATCACCGAAGCGAAGGTGTCCGATGCCTTAACCGGTCTGCCCAATCGGATCTTGTTTCTCGACCGCCTTGGGCGAACCTTCGAACGGGCCAAATATGTGGAGGGGTACCGTTACGCGGTAATCTTTCTGGACCTCGATCGCTTTAAAGTGGTCAACGACAGCCTGGGGCATTTGGCGGGCGACCAATTGATTGTGGAGACCTCCCGGCGCTTGAAACGCTGTCTTCATACGGCGGACACGGTGGCGCGTTTGGGCGGCGATGAATTTACAGTCCTGCTGGAAGATATCAAACAGGTGGAAGACGCCACCAAGGTGGCGCATCGAATCCAAAAAGAACTGAGTGTTCCTTTTTCGCTGAATGGCCAGGAAGTGTATGTAACGGCGAGTATTGGGATTTCACTCAGCGATCGTTCCTATGAACGGCCCGAGGATCTTCTGCGGGATGCCGACATTGCCATGTATCGCGCCAAAGCTTCGGGGAAAGCCCGCTGGGAACTGTTCGATGCTGAAATGCGCACCCAGGCGATCGCCCGCCTGCAATTTGAGAATGACCTTCGACGCGCAATTCTGCGGCGCGAGTTTCAGGTCTACTACCAGCCCATCGTGACGTTGGACACCGGACAGATCTATGGTTTTGAAGCCCTCACACGCTGGCGGCATCCCTCGCGAGGATTGATTTCGCCGGCGGAATTTGTGCCGGTGGCCGAAGAAACAGGATTGATCGTTCCGATTTGCCGCTGGGTATTTGAGGAAGCCTGCCGGCAAACCAAGTTGTGGCAGGAGAAGTACCCTTCAAGTACGCCGCTCATCATCTGTGTGAATTTTTCTTCCAAACAGCTCATGCAGCCAAGTCTGGCCGGGGACATTTTCCAAATCCTGGAAGACACGGGGCTCAACCCTTCGAGCCTCAAGATAGAGTTGAGTGAAAGCCTGGTGGCAGACCATGCCCGCACTCCGAATAATATTCTCCAGCAGTTAAATCAGCGTGGAGTTCGGGTCGTTATCGACGACTTTGGAACGAACAGTTCCTCGCTTTTTTTCCTTCATCGCCTGGCCATTGATACCCTGAAGATAAACCGCAGCTTCATTCACAACATGGGAATGGACGAGGACCATCGACTGCTGGTACGCACCATCGTTCGCTTGACCCGGGACCTGGGCCTGAAGGTGATCGCGGTCGGGGTGGAAAACAACAAGCAGCTCACCGAGCTTAAGACCTTGGGTTGTTCGCTCGGACAAGGCTATTATTTTTCCAGCCCTGTGGACGCCTCTGGCGCGACTGATCTTATTGCCCGTCAAAACCCCAAGTAAAATTGCGTTGTTCAGTTTGCCCTCACGGCAGGTTAGAATCTAGCCGCTTACCGGCTTCGCCCCAAATACGCCCCGGGGACTAAAATGATGGCAAAACCCGATGAGATTCGAACCTTTGTCTGCCTCGAATTGCCCAGGAGCGTGAAGGAATTGCTCAGCGGAGTTCAGGATGATTTGAAAGGGGTGGGAGCCAAGGTGAGTTGGGTAAAGCCTGCCAACATCCACCTTACCCTGAAATTCCTGGGAAACCTCTCGCAGTCGAGGCTTGCCGAGGTTTGTGTCGTGGTTGAAGAGGCAGGCCGGGCGGTGAGTCCGTTTGGCTTTCAAGTGAAGGGAGCGGGGGCTTTCCCTCCAACCGGAAATCCGCGGGTCTTGTGGGTTGGCTTGGCAGGGGTCTCAGCGCCACTGCAAGACCTCCAGCAACGAATCGATACCGGCCTCTTTCAAAGGGGGTTTCCCCGCGAGAACAAGCCTTTCAGCCCGCACTTGACGATTGGGAGAGTCCAATCCGGATATCAGGCTCGTGCACTTTTGGAAAAGATAAGCAGATTGAAAGTGGAAGGGGAGATGGTGAATGTCCACCAGGTAGCTGTCATGAAAAGTGACTTGCGTGCTGGCGGGGCGCTCTATACCCCTATTCAAAAGTTTCCTTTGTTGGGAGACAACAAGAGCGAGGGTACAAATCTGTCTTGATCTGGGGAATTGGTTGCCAGAGGTCGGTGATCTACATCATTTCTGGCACGGCGATCCCCAGCAGTCGGAGTCCGGCTTCCAGTCGGTCGGAGACGACGCGGGTCAAGGCGAGGAGAAACCGCTTCTTGGCCGGATCGGGTTCTTCCTTAATGCGGTGTTTGTGATAGAAGTTGTTGAATGACTGCGCCAGCGAAAACAGATATTTGGCCACCACGGCGGGTTCGGCTGTGTCGAGGGCGAGGTTAACATTGAATTCCAACTGGCCTGCCAGATAGATCAGCTTCCAGAACTCGTCGTCGATTTTCTCTTTCAAGAACTCATTCGAGTCCGGCCCATTAATGAAATCCGCGACCGAGGCCTTATCAAAAGAGGGATCGTTTTCATAAACTTTCCGGAAAATATTCCTGGCCCGTACAACGGCATACTGGGCATAGGGCCCCGTCTCGCCTTCGAAACTTAAGGCCTCTTTGAAGTCGAAAGCGATCACCGAGTTGCGAGTGTATTTGAGGAGAAAATAGCGGACGGCACTGATGGCGATGGTAGAGCCGATTTGTTGAATTTCGGCTTCAGAGGATTCCGGATGGCGGCTCCTAACCTCCTGAGTCGATCGATCCAGGAGAGTATCCAGCAGATCGTCCGCCTTTACGCCCAATCCTTTTCGTCCGGAGACCTCGATATAGGGCCTCTTCCGATCGTCATCGGAGAGCCGTATGCCCAAATCCTCACAACATTGTGGAGAAAGGGCCACCATTTCGTAGGAAAAGTGCGTGGACCGGTCGGCTTGTTCGTGATAGCCGAGTGCGCGTAGACCGGCGACCACGATATTTTGCAAGTAGGACTGGCGCGAATCGATGACATTGTAGACGCGGCTGCCTCCGCCAAAATGAGGACGTGCCACTCCGTCATTTCGCTCTGAGTTGGTCATGAAGACAGTGTGCCCATCCGCGTATTGCCGGAAGGGATGGTAGTAAAAATCCATCCCGAGAAGTCCGAGTTTCCACAACTGATAGGCGATGTCCTTGCCAACATACGTGACGGTCCCGTTGGAGCGGACGATGATCTTGTCTTCATCAAACTCCTTGTCTTCCTCCGCGCCTGGATTTGCCGATTCCGCGAGTGTTTTTTCTTCCCCTCGCATGACCCAGCACCCTTTGTTCTTTCCGCTGGTCTCGAAGTGGATGGCATTTCGTTTCTTGAGCAATTCGAAGGCATGATCCCAAAACTTCAAATGGAGAATGTCGCTCTCTTTGGGGAGCAGGTCATAGAGAATTCCCAGCCGTTCCATAGTATTGAGGTGGCATTGAACAATCCGGTGAGCCACATAGTGGGCGATTTCCGCCGTTGGATTGTGGCCCTTTTCGATCCATTGAAGGGTGTCGGCCCGAAGCTTGAGATTATCCGGGGATTGCTCATAGAAAGAAGACACCCTGGCGTACAGGTCCCAGCAGTAATAGTCAAACTTGCCGGGGATGGCCTGGATTTGTTCCAGAGTGAAATGAGCCAAATGTTGGAATCCCACGACGACATCGGCCACCTGAACGCCGGTATCGTCGATGTAATTCTGGATCTCAACCGATTCTCCCCGGAATTGCATCATGCGCGCGAAGGTGTCGCCGAGGACTGCATTGCGCAAGTGGCCGATGTGAGCTGCTTTATTCGGGTTGATGTTGGTATGTTCGACAATGACCTTGCCCTGGTGACTTGACCGGGCGAAGTCCGAACCCGGAGAATCCTGGAACAGCTGGCGGAAAAAATCTCCGCGTGCGAAAAATACATTGAGATAGCCTGGTCCGGCGACTTCGATCCTGTTGATACCAGGAAGGTTGCCGATGCTCTCCCGGATTTCCATGGCCAGCTGGCGGGGCGATTTCTTGAGAATCTTCGACAATTCAAAACAGAAGGGAAAAGCCAAATCACCCATCTCGATTTTAGGAGGCTGCTCCGCGATGAGTTGCGGCAAAGAGACGTTATAGGCCTTTTGAAGATGGGCAATGAACTTTTGTTTGACCTGATGGATCCGGCTATCCAGCATAAGTATTTCCTATTCAAGCTGTCCTGCACGTTTGCAAAGATCGCAATCCTACCACATTTTTTCTCCGGAAGGAGGAGTGCTCGAACTGATTTGAGTTTCTTGCAGGACCTTAGACTGATGAATGGGCAAAGTGTGAGTCCATGTTGCCGGACGTTCGCCTTGACAAAGCTGGAAAGCGGAGACTAGTATCCTTGTTTTGTCTGATGGGTGTGCAAGATCCAAAGGTATGGCCGTTTCAGTCTCTCACAAATTGAAAAGTCTGTTGGTACCCTCGACTCGGGTCGTTGTTTTTACCGGTGCTGGAGTCTCCGCCGAAAGCGGGGTGCCAACCTTTCGTGGAAAAGACGGGTTATGGAAGGAATTCAACGTCCAGGATCTGGCCACCCCGGAAGCCTTTGCGCGAAATCCGGCCCGCGTCTGGGAATGGTATCAATGGCGTATGGAAATCGTCTCACAGGCCCAGCCGAACGACGCTCACCGTGTGATTGCCTGGATGGAGAGCTTCTTCTCAGAATTCACCTTGATTACGCAAAATGTTGATGGCCTTCATGATCGGGCCGGCAATCGCCGCATCTGTAAACTCCACGGTGACTTATGGGATGTTCGCTGTCTCCTTTGCGGGAAGACGGAGCGGGTAACCGGTTTGCCTCCTCAGCCGCTTCCCCCGGTGTGCGGTTGTGGAGGAATGTTGCGTCCGGGCGTCGTGTGGTTTGGAGAAATGTTACCAGAGCTGGAGTTTTCCAAAGCGGAAAAGGCCGCCATGCAATGCCAACTTTTCTTTTCGGTGGGCACTTCCATGGAAGTCTTCCCGGCTGCCAGATTGCCTAACCTTGCCCGGGAGAAGGGAGCCTATATCGTTGAAATCAATCCCGAACCCACGAGTTTGGCCGGCAAGGCGGATGAAGTCTTAATAGGAAAGGCCGGAGAGATTCTTCCCCTGATTCAAGATTCGACCACAGCATTCCGTACGAAACGGGGAAACTCGTGAGAGGACTTGTAGCGGGTGAATGATGTCAGGCCAGCCGAGTCGGACTGAGTGAAAGAGCACCAGGGTGGAGCCATGAGTAGAATTTATTTTGACTGCTTTTCCGGGGCCAGCGGCGACATGATTGTCGGGAGTTTACTGGACTTGGGGGTGTCACTCGATCAACTCACTTCCGAACTCCAGAAGCTGAAATTGCGCAACTACACATTATCCGCAGACCGCGTCGTGAAGAGCGGAATTACCGCAACCAAATTCACGGTCCATGCCGGGCATGAGCACGTTCATCGCAATTTCCAAACCATCGCAACGATGATTCGGGAAAGCGTGTTATCGGACCCGATCAAAGAGTCCGCAACACGGATTTTCCTGCGCCTGGCTGAGGCCGAGGCACGAGTTCATGGTTCGACAGTGGATCAAGTCCACTTCCACGAGGTTGGCGCCATTGATTCCATTGTCGATATTGTGGGGGCCTGCATCGGATTTGAACTTTTGGACGTGCAGGAAATCTTGGCCTCGCCTTTGAACGTAGGCAATGGGACAGTGAAAGCCGCTCATGGCATTCTGCCAGTCCCCGCTCCGGCCACGGTTGAGTTGCTCAAGGGAATCCCGGTCTATGCGAATCAGATTGAAGGTGAACTCGTCACCCCAACGGGAGCCGCCATCCTATCGACGCTAGCCAAAGGGTTTGGTTCGTTGCCGCCATTCGAAATCGAGGGGGTGGGCTATGGAGCAGGGACACGAGATACACGAGGTTCCGCCAACGTCTTGAGAGCCCTGCAGGGACCTTTATCGTCGCCACCCATTTCAGATCAGGAAGGGAATCAGAGGGTCATGGTCATCGAAGCCAATATTGATGATATGAACCCGCAGCTGTATGGGGTTTTGCAGGAACGGCTTCTGAAAATGGGGGTTCTGGACACTTTTGTACAGCCTGTTCAGATGAAGAAGAATCGGCCTGGAATTTTGTTGACGGTCGTGGCTTCTCCGGAGCAATTAATGCCGGTCACCGACGAGATTTTTCAAGAGACGACGACAATAGGAATCCGCTACTATGAGGCCAGCCGATCGGTATTGGAACGCGAAATGGTACCCCTTGATCTGGAGGGGGGCAGTGTTCGGGTTAAAGTATCGCGGCGTGGCGGCCGCATCGTCAATTTCACGCCGGAATTCGAAGATTGCCGGGCTCTTGCGGAGCAACGGGAGATTCCCGTGAAAGTGATTCAGGCTCGAGTCACTCAGGAATTCATGAGCCGGTTTGGCCGCGAACTGCTGAGCCACGGGAAGGAACCCAGGAAGAAAGACAAATGACCAGGAATTTCTACCTTACCACTCCCCTCTACTACGTCAATGCCAAACCGCATTTGGGGCACACGTATACCACGATGGTGGCGGATTGCCTGAGCCGTTTCAAGAAGATGCAGGGATTTGACGTCTGCTTCCTTACGGGAACGGACGAGCACGGGCAAAACATTGAAAGGGCCGCAGCCACCCGGGGGATTTCTCCTCGACAGCTGGCGGATGAAATTGCAGCTGAATATGCCAAATTGTGGGAGCTATTAGGCATTGAGTATGATCAATTCATTCGTACCACCAACCCCCGTCACTACGAAGCGTCGGCGGAAATTTTTCGGCGCGCCCTTGAACATGGAGACATTTACAAAGGAGAGTATTCGGGGTGGTACTGCATCTCTTGTAACCTGTTCGCTGTAGAGAGTGAGACGCCTCCCAATTGTGAGGTTTGTGGACGCCTGACGGAACGGGTAACTGAGGAAAGCTACTTCTTTCGGCTCTCCCAATACCAGCAGCGATTGCTGGATCACTATGAGAAGAACCCTGAATTTATCATGCCTCCGTCGCGGCGAAATGAAGTCATTAGTTTTGTCAGCGGCGGCTTGAAGGACCTCTCGATCAGCCGGACCTCGGTAAAGTGGGGGATTCCTCTGCCGGGCGACAACAAGCACGTGATATACGTGTGGTTTGACGCGCTCGTTGGATATTTGAGCGGCATCGGATTCTCCGACCCTGCCCGTCAGGAAACTTTTCAAAAGTACTGGCCGGCGCAAGTTCAGTTGGTGGGAAAAGACATCATCCGATTTCATACGGTCTACTGGCCGGCGTTTCTAATGGCTGCCGGATTGGAATTGCCGAAGCAAGTCTTCGCCCATGGGTGGTGGTTAAGAGACGAAATAAAAATGTCCAAGTCGCGCGGCAACGTGATTGACCCGCACCTGCTGTTGAAATATTTTGGTGCCGACGCCATTCGCTACTTTGTGCTCCGCGAAGTCCCTTTTGGCCTGGACGGGACTTTTTCATACGACGCCTTGATTCAACGGGTCAATAGCGACTTGGCCAATGATTATGGGAACCTCGTTTCGCGGACCCTCAATTTGATTTCCAGGAACTTCGACAACTCATTTCCGTATCCTTCGCCGATCGAAGGGCGGAATACGCTGGATCGAGACCTCGAAGAAAAGGCGGCGGAGACGATCCGCACCTATCAGGACCTGATGGAGACACTCTCTTTCAGCCGGGCGCTGGAGTCTGTCTGGGAATTACTCTCGGCTACGAACCGCTACCTTAACGAAAGCGCCCCCTGGGCTCTGACGGAAGGAGAACAGGACCGGCCACGGCTCGCCACCATACTGTATACGTCTGCTGAAGTGATCCGAATTGCTACGGTGCTTCTGGCCCCAATTCTCCCGGAAAGTACAAAGCGGGTATGGGAACAATATGGGATCAAGGATCCGCTTTCCTCACAGCGGTTCAGTGACTTGAAGTGGGGAGGACTTCCGGTAGGAAACCGTCTGGGAGAATTGAAGCCCATTTTCCCGCGAATTGATAAGAAGGTGGTGCTGGACAAAATTCAGCAGGAAACAGGTTCTGCTTCAGAACCCGCCCAAGTCTCCATGGGAGCCCCGACTGCAGGAGCCGAGAAGAAAATCGAAGTGGCGGTGCCCGCCTTGCCAGAAGGGAAAAAAGCAGGGGAAGCAAAACCGGCCAATGACAAGATTTCCATCGATGATTTTGCGAAAATCGATCTGAGAGTCGCCCAGGTGGTATCTGCGGAACCTGTTCCAGGGGCCGACAAGCTGTTGAAACTGGTCGTCGATCTGGGAGGCGAACAGCGGCAAATTCTGGCTGGGATTGCAAAGGCCTACACTCCCGAAGCCATGGTTGGGCGGAAGATCGTCATTGTCGCCAATCTGCAACCCCGCAAGATGAGAGGATTGGAATCTCAGGGGATGTTGTTGGCCGCCTCGTTGGGAGAGGAAGGGAAACCGGTGCTGGCAGGATTTTTGGAGGATGTTCCCAATGGCGCCAGACTCAAGTAACGGAGAGGATGATAGATATTTTAGAATCGAGTATTGAGTTCCTTCGCTCCCTCTATCAACCCGAAAAACTCACGGAATTGATTCGGTCGGGAGGTTACGTCGTTTTATCCGTGATCGTCTTTGCTGAAACCGGGCTCTTCGTGGGGTTCTTCCTGCCCGGAGATTCCTTATTGTTCACCGCAGGCCTTATTGCGTCGCAGGGATTTTTTAACCTCTTCTATTTGGTCGTGCTCTTGTGTGTCATGGCGATCGTTGGCGATGCGGTCGGATACAGCATTGGGTATAAGGCGGGAGCCGCCCTTTACAAAAGACCCGACAGTTTGTGGTTTCGGCGGAAGCATTTGCTTTACGCCAAGGCTTTTTATGAGGAACACGGCGGAAAGGCAATTTTCCTGGCCCGGTTTGTACCCTTTGCCAGGACTTTTGCCCCGGTGGTGGCGGGAATTGGCCAGATGTCCTATCCCCGGTTCGCTACGTACAATATTGGCGGAGGGATATTCTGGGTCTGCTCGATGACGCTGGCGGGGTATTTTCTAGGTTCCCTGGATTGGGTACGACACAATCTTGAGAAGGTGGTTTTGCTCATTGTCTTGATTTCCGTCCTACCCATCGTGATTGGGTACTTTCACAATCGCCGAAAGGTCAATGCCGAGTAAGCGTATGGGCAGGGAATGGAACGCGGAAAAGATCCGCAGTGGCTGTGAGACGTTATCCTGAATGGCTATTGATTCCCACGCGCATCTGGACGCGCCTGATTTTGACCCGGACCGGGCGGAGACGATCGCCAGGGCCCGAAACGCCGGTGTCGACCGGATCTTAGCCATTGGGGGCGGGACAAAGCCGGCGGAACTCGATCGCGCCATTGCCATTGCCGAACAATTTGCAGGCATCGACGCCTCGATCGGAATTCATCCTCACGAGGCGAAAGAAGCGACTCCAGAAAGCTTCGATTGCCTCAACGCATTGGCCGGGCGTACCGAGGTTGTGGCTTGGGGGGAAATCGGACTTGATTTTCATTACCTGCATTCGACCCGTGAGATACAGACGGAGGTTTTTGATCTCCAGTTGGAAATGGCGTCGACAGCGGAGCTTCCTGTGATCATTCATACGCGGGAGGCCGAGGAGGAGACGATTGAAATCCTGCAAACACGGTCGGCCAGGAATACCACCGGGGGAGTAATGCATTGTTATTCAGGCTCCTGGGAACTCGCCCGGAAATGTTTGGACCTTGGCTTCTTCATTTCGTTTTCCGGCATGATTACTTTTCCCAAGGCGGAGCAAGTTCGGGATGTGGCGCAGCGGATTCCCCTAGACAGGCTTCTGGTGGAAACCGACTCGCCTTATCTGGCTCCCGTTCCGTACCGGGGGAAAAGAAATGAACCGTCCTTCGTGACGGAGACGACCGCGGCCATGGCCAGACTGCGAGACATCTCCGTTGAAGAGCTGAACCGGCAGATAGCGGAAAATTACTGTCGAGCCTTCCCAAAGGCAGCCAGAAGGATGGAAAATCTCCATGGTTGAGGGGCTGGTGGTAATAAGTTCTTCTCCGTTCTGCGTTCGCTTAATGTCCAGCTCCAGCAGAGGCTGCATCTCTTGACTTATTAAAAGCAAAGGAATTGTCATGGCGGCTCAAAATTCATTTGATATTGTTTGCAAGATTGACCTGCAGGAAGTGGATAATGCGGTTCATCAAACTGGCGAAGCGAAGTCGGCACCCGCTTCGATTTTCGCGGAGCAAGAGCAATGTCTCGCTGTTCGAAAAGACCAAATTGGTGCTGGTGGGTTGATGATGAGTTTAAACTCAAGAGCCTTAATGATATTCTTCAACAGCGATTGGTGAAGCGCAGCATCTCCCTGAAATCGTTGACGCATAAGAAAGCGGAACAGGCCGCAGGGAGCACCGTACGCCAGGAAGTTGAATTGCAGCAGGAATCCTGATCGAAAAAGCGCGGGAGATTGTGAGAATCATCAAGGATTCCAAACTGAAGGTGCAAGCTGCGATCAATGGCGATTTCGTTCGTGTCTCAGGCAAGGATCGGGATACTCTGCAGGCTGTAATTCAATTGTTGAAGTCCCAAGAACTGATTTTGATATCCAATTTACCAATTACCGAACACAGTAATCGCAACAATCATCGTGGACCCATTACACGTATTCAGTCTCATTAAGGCCGACCTTAAAGAAGTTGAAAAGGAGCTCATCCGCCAGGGAGAGAGTTCGGTCGGGACCTTAACGGATATCGGAAAGTATCTTCAGGAAAGCGGCGGCAAACGGATTCGCCCCAGTCTTCTGCTTCTGTGCACGCGCTTGTGTGGCGAGTGTGGGAGGCCGCAATCAAGCTGGCGGCTGTGGTCGAATTCATCCACGCCGCGACTCTCATCCACGATGACATTATCGATGGGGCGGAAACCCGGCGCGGCCGATCCAGTGTCAATAGCCGTTGGGGAAATCAAGTGACTGTCCTGGCGGGCGACTGGTTTTACATGCAGTCTTTCAATATCGCTCTGCAGGAACGCAACTTCAAGATCCTGGATATTTTGATCGACCTCACCCAGAGGATGGTGGAAGGCGAGCTCATCCAGCTCACCTTCAACGGAAACCGTCGCATTACCGAATCCGATGTGATGGATATTGCCAAACGGAAGACGGCCTATCTTTTTGCGGGCTGTGCCCGAATTGGAGCCATCCTGGGGAAGGTCGATGCTGAACGGGAAGAGGCTTTAAGCCGCTACGGACTCAATGTGGGGCTGGCGTTTCAGATTGTCGATGACATGCTCGACTTCAGTTCTTCCGAAAAAGTTCTGGGAAAGCCGGTGGGGAGTGATTTGCGCGAAGGCAAGATCACCCTCCCGTTAATTTACGTTCTCGATGTGTGTACCGCCGAAGAGGCGCGAAAAATCGAGATGGTTCTTCAGGAAAAAGATTTCAAGAGTGTCCGCCGGGATGAAATCATCTCGCTGGTTCAAAAATACCGGACTTTGGAGAAGACCCGCGGGTTGGCCGAATCCTTTGTCCGGGATGCCCAGCAGGCCCTCACCTATTTTTCTCCCTCCCCCTACCGGGAAGCGCTTCATTCCATTCCGCAAATCATCCTCGAACGCGAAAAATAAGCCGGACGGAAAACCAAAACCGATCGCCTTTAGAATTTGACCCGGACCCGATAGTCGAGTTTGGTTTCCCCGTCTTTGGCAACAGGAACCTTGAACTGGGCCGCGAACGCTGCCGTCTTCTCGAACGGGACGCTTGACTGAAGAATGCGCCAGTCGCCTCCAATGGGCTCATTGACGATCACCACGATCGGTTGATCCTTGTGATTACGAATCGTCACGTTAAAAGCCATCTCATAGACCCGGTCGGAAATTACTTGATAGTCCGTTTGATTCCGCTCGGCCACGATGTCGAAGGCGTTTCCCATTTTGACGCGTACCGATTCATCCTTGGGGGTATGATCGATCTGGTCTTCGCCGATGAGCTGCTGTCCCCCGCGGGAATCCGCCTTGTAGACGCGCAAGACGCCTTTCGGCAACGGTAAGCCCAAGTTGTTCTCCTTGGAGTTCTTGAATTCCACAAAGGTTTCAACTGCATCTTTGAGTGGCGTTCCAGGGCTCTGGCGGTTGTGATAGTAGAAATTCTTGCCATTCACGACATACTCTTTGTTGATGGCTGCCCCAGTGCCCGAAAGCAGGCTGATTTGCTTGGTCTGATTGTCCTTCACGGTGGTTTTCCGCTCGAGCGTATAGAGGTGATATTCGAAGAAACTCTCTTCGGCGAATGCCGGAGCCGCCATGGCTCGCTTGGCAACCGCTGATTTGAGTTCCATGACAGCATCCGCTTCCGGGCGGACCCTGCCAAGCTCCCCCGCTACAAGCTGCAAAGCTGCATTCTTGTAGCCTGTCCCACTCCGGTTATCAAGAGTTACCCATCCGTTCAGGTCGGCGGTTTTTTCGTCGGCACTCAGGTTTAGGACATAATCGGCCTTCCAGGTGATGCCGCTCGTCAGATACGAAGCTTCCAGAGTTTGCCGGGAGGGACCATGGTTTTCAAGCCCAGACCAAGGTGGCTCCGGCAATACATTTTCGGCGCCGCGGGAAAATCAGCCGGTCGGCGTGCATCCCGGTGACAATTTGTCCTTCAATTTCCCATACGGGCTGGCCTCCATTATTGCTCAAAAGTCATTTTGACCGAGCGCTCCGCAGTTGAATTGTTCTCCGTGATCAGGCGGACCAGGGTCACCTCCTTTCCAAGATATTTGTCCAGAGCTTCTGCGGCTCAAAAGATCGGTCAGAAGTTCGTTTGAACCGTGAACTCGGTTGGGCTTGCAAGAGATTTGATATGAACCGAGGCAGGATTGATTTCCAGAAGCGACATCCATAAAACGTACCTGCAACCCCGGTTCCCAATTCAATTTTTCTGATGTCCTTCACCAATCCAAGGTTAGAATTATAGATGGTGAGCATGAGGCTCTCGGTTGGTCATCACTGCTCGTGGAACGGGTTGGAATGGTTTCCTGGCACCAGGAAGGAGTGCCCTGGGCTAAGCAGAGACCCAGAGTTAAAGCCGCGGGCAAAAAGCCAATGCATTTTCATAAGTTAAGCCTCCATCGCGATAGTCGACAGCCCCGCTATTCTTTTACCTAGGAGATATTTCTGCAATTGAGGGCCGAACACTTTCCTGAGAGAATATTTCCACAATTCGAGAGGAGAGAACCTCAACGAATGACCTGGCTGGAAGGATAAGTTTGAGACATCGAAATTCCCACTTTCCCAAGCAAATTGTGGAAGACCGGCGTGGAGTTTCTTTGGGCAAGAGGATTGCCATTGTTGAAAACGGAGGCTTTGCCTATGTAATGGATCACCTATTTCTCCATCATCTTGTTGGAACAAGGTACTTTCACGACATCGTCAGGACCGAACAAGGTCGTCGAACAGATTGAAATTCGGTGAGCTCCGCCTGGAAATCTAAATGAACTCAGGGGCACTCAAAAAAGAGGGAGCGGTGGACAAAGAAATGAAGAGGCTATCCACAGATATTAAGATAGAGATCTTTTCCATGGTGGACACTTCGGCGGCTGTCTGATGATCTATATTGGTACCGACAGGACCAGCTTGCCGGCTCAGCATTGGGGAAGCCCAGCGCATCTCGAAAAAGCCTGGCGGCTGTTCCCGTCATGAGAAGAGTCGCCCAACTGACGGATGAAATGAGGAAGAATGAGTCAAAAGGGTAAGCGAAACTGGATGCGCACCTGGTCGAACAAATCAACAAAATCCGCCTGACAAAATATACCGCCGATCAGTTAAGCGATCATATTGCATCGTGCAAGAAATTTTGCGCTCTCTTGCTGGGAGATATCTTCGAGTCCAACGTGCGAAGTCGCCAGCCTGCCACATGAAGCGATTTTCTTTCGCGGGGAGGAAGATCGAATGTCGCCCAGGGACCGCCAGCGCTCGTTGCAGGAATTTGCCAGGAAATACGGGTAATCAGAGTGTTTATCTGGTGGGTCGTGCCCGTTTTTCCAGGAGATGGTTACAACAAGACCCTCTCCTCGATGCCGCGGTGAAGCAAATCGAGGCCTTCCTATGAAAAGAAGTGGTTTTCTGACTTTCAGTTAAAGGCAACTTGGCTCGGATGTTGAAGCACCGCCTCCTCACCAAGGAAATCGCAGATTCTTACGGGATCAGCCTGAGGAGTATCAGGCAAATGAATTGAACTTGAATCAAAGCGTGGTCCTTTTCGTAAATCCTCCGGGACAAATTCTTATCCCGAGATGGACGCCATGGCCAAAGAACTTGGAAAAGCGCAACCCAGGCCCTTGAACCCAACCACTGCGATCGCTGCCCATGAAGTTCATGTCTCCCACCAAAAACAAACTCAAGAAAAAGCCCACACCATGATGAATGTTTTCCTGATCCTTTGCAGTGGTTCGCGCTATTAGAACGGCATGCCAGAATTAGGGCTGACCTGGCTGAATCTGCAATATCTCCGCGCCCACGAATCGCAAATTCGAGAGCTTCTTTCGAGAGAAAATCTTCTCCGAACAGTATCGGAAAAGTATCACCTATAACCGGGAAAAGGCCTGGTTCGGGCTTATCTCCACTTCAGGAATAATGACTCTTATTTTCTGGTTTTTTCTCGTATTGAATGCATTTGAATCTTTTGACCAATGGGCTCGTTCCTTCGGACGGGGACCCATCCTCACGGGGATTGCATTCATGGGGATAACCACCGTCATCTTCTTCTTATTGTCGCTTCCTTCCAGCCTCTATGGACTTTCAGATTGAGCAAAAGTTCGGACTTTAACCGATGACCTGGAAAATTTGATTGAGATCTCCTGAAGGGAATTCTTTTGACTCCCGTTCTGGGAGTGCCCGTCCTTTCCGTGGTGTTGTGGTTGATGGAGCACTATTCCACTGAGCCTGCGGTCATGTATGGGGGCTGATCCTTGTGTGCAAGTCATGGCGCTCATCTTTCCCCGGTGATCGTCCCTCTGTTTAACCGCCTCATCCTCTTCCTGAAGGGGAGTCAGCCAAGAAGATTCCTCTGAGATTGGCGGCGGGTAAAGTTCAGGCTCTCGGGAATCTACACATGGACGGGCTTGAAGCGATCCACCTATTCCAATGCTTTTTTTGCCGGGACTGGCCGCTCTGTCGAATCATTCTTTTGACACGCTGTATCCTGCTCCAAGAAGCTGAATTGATTTCGGTTCTGGCTCATGAAATGGGCCATAGCGTCCACAAAACATATTCGAATCAGCCAACCTTGTGATGGGGGCCCTGACGTCGCTGGCTGGCCTGTTTATTCTAGCCTGGGCTTTGCCGCAACCCCGGTTCTGCGCGTCATTCCAATTCACACAGTCTTCCTCGTATGCTGCCCTCTTTGTCTTTATGAGAACAGCAGCCCCCTTTGTCTTTTTCTCCCTTGCTATCCTGGCTGTCTCGCCGCCACGAATATCAGGCAGACCGTTATGCGGCCATGGCCATTGCTGACTCGGAACCGATGATCCAGAGCCTGGTCAAGTTGACCAAGGACAACCTGTCAAATCTTACCCCGCATCCCTTGTATAGCTTCTTCACTATTCTCATCCCACCACCATGGAGAGAATCGCCGCCTTGGAGAAGCTGGAAGTCGCCTGAACCTGAAAAATGTGTGTGTCTCGAGTTGTAAGCAGGATCTGGCAGGTTGCTGAAATACTCGGTCAACCAAAGAGCGGGATCTGTAGCGGCGGTCTATGACCACCACGGCGGAAGCCGGCCAAGATTCTGCTGGAGACGCCACGCTCCTCGCGGCGACTTGTCCAAACGGACGAGGGCGCCCTGTCTTCCAACGACGACGCTCATAGAGCGCCGCTACAGGGAGATTTTCAGCAACCGCTGGAGTCAGTAGTGACGAGAGAGGACAAGCGCTGAGTGGTAATAGGAATGCCGCGCCCCCTCGCGGCGAATTGTCCAACGGGACGAGGGCGTCCCGTCTTCCAACGACGACGCTCATAGAGCGCCGCTACAGGGAGTTTTTCAGCAACCTGCTGGAGTCAGTCGTGACGAGAGAGGACAAGCGCTGAGTGGTACAGGATTGCCGCGCAATCCGTGACATCGGAAGCGAGCACATATTCTTCAGAGTGCAGTCCGGCCCGCGCGGACCGAAGACAAGGGAGGGATTCCGGCTGCGGCAATCAAAGCCGCGTCGGTCCAAAAAGAAACGGTCCCCCAATCCGCAAGCCCGCTTAATTGTTGAACTGCCAGATCGCGAAAGCGGCGGACCAAGGGGTGATTCCGGTCTTGCTGAAACGGGGCACGGGAAAAAACCATTTCCGCTTTGCCTCGAAAAGCGGCATCGGATTGGGAAAGACGGCAGGAGCAATCCAGCTCGTTCCGGACCGTCGTTTCATTTTCCGGCGGCACGGTTCTTCGCTCATAGCGGAGAACGCAACGGTCCGGATAAGAACTCCATTCGCGCCCTCCGGAAATGAAGGAGGTGTGGAGCGACCCGCTTCCTAAGAGCGGATCCAGGGGCGTGGTTTGCAGATGTTGGTCGAGGCGATCGAGTCTTTCCAGCAGGTGGCCCATCTGACGAATCGCGTCAATGCCTTCTTGGGGCCGACTGCCATGGGCGGCTTTACCTTCCACCTGGACTTCCAGCCAGGCAAACCCCTTGTGGGCACTGCACACCTTGACATCAGTCGGTTCGAGAACGAGAGCAAGGTCGATGGGTTCATTCTTGGGGTGTGAATGCAGGAAGTGTTCGATCCCTAAACTGCGGTCTTCTTCGTCTGCAACGCCAGCCAGGATGATCTCTCCGGGGAGGTTGTCACGATCATGAGAGAGCCGTCAAGGCGGCTATGGCCGACGCCAATCCACCTTTCATGTCCTGGGAGCCGCGCCCATAGATTTTACCCAGGCTTTCCAGGGATCGAAAGGCGCCTCCATCCCTTCCACCCCGACGGTATCCAGATAACCAAAAATCGAGAATCTCCGGTGCTCCTCCTTCTTCGTTTTTGAAGCCACGACGTTAGAAACGGTTCATTCCAAGGTCGTGGATTTCGCAGGGAACTCCAAGTTGGCGGAGAAGGTAATCGTGCAACATTCAGCGGATCTGCCTTTCTCCCGATCCCCCGGGAACCAATGTGGGGTTGATCGAGTTGATATGAATGAGGTCTTTTAATAGCGGGATGGCCGTCTGAAATCTGCTTTCAGTCGTCATGATTAGGAAAACTACACGGAATTGAACGAGAAGTCAGCACCGTTTTCATTCTGAGGCAATGGATGAAAAACTTTCGGGATGTTTGTCATTTTAAACGGATATGCTACATTGGTGCTGGGACCAGAGATTCAGCGATTCAGAGGAGACTCAGGATGCCTTCCCATCAAAATGTCCAGCGGCTTAACCGGCGTGACTTTCTGAAAGGGACAACGGCTCTATCCGCGGCCGCGACTCTGGGTGCTTTCGGGGCTCCCGCCATCATTCAGGCTCAAACCTTGACCAATCCGGTGAATTACGGGTTCATCGGTTCAGGGCGGCAAGGCTGTAATCATCTCAAGCATCTAAGTACCATTTCTTCAGGCCGTTGCGCGGTTATTTGCGATATTTATCCTCCCAATCTTAAAAAGGGTGTGGAAACCATCGGCAATAATCCTGAAACGGTTGGAGACGACTATCGGCGCCTCTTGGACAGGAAGGACATTGAGGCCGTCTTTATCGTCACCCCTTACAATCTCCACGTCCCTATGGTGCTGGATGCCATCAGCGCCGGCAAACACGTCTTTGTCGAGAAAGTCATGGCCCAAAAGGAAGACCAGATTCCTCAGGTCATTGCGGCCAGTGAAGCTAACCCGAAACAGGTTCTGCAGGTAGGGCTCCAACGCCGCTACAGTAAGGTGTACCAGGTGGCTATGCAGATGGTACACAGCGGCGCCCTTGGAAAAGTGCAATTTATCCGGGCGCAGTGGAATCGTAATGGGAGCTGGAGAGTGCCTGTGCCTGATCCAAAACTGGAACGGTTCTTGAACTGGCGCGTCTACCGTGAGTATTCCGGGGGATTGATGGCCGAGCTCGGTTCGCACCAAGTGGATGTTGCCGACTGGGCATTCCAATCCGAGCCGGTTTCGGTGGTTGGGGTTGGCGGTTTGGATTATTGGAAAGACGGCAGAGATATTTTTGACAATGTCTCTGTGGTTTTTGAGTATCCGCAAGGGCAGAAATTTGTCTTCACCTCAATTTGCAACAATGCACACCTCGACTTCTCCGAAGTCATCATGGGAGATGAGGGCACCATTGAAATCACCCTTGGAAATAACAGCGCCCGGGCCACGTATTATCGGGAAAACAAACCCAAGGACGCCCCAACCAACAAGACCGTGGCTCTCGATTCCAAAGAGCAGAATTGGTGGGCTGGGGCCACTGCGAAGAATCGGGAAGCCAAAAAGGGATTCCCAATCTTCCCGGAATTTCCTCAAAAAAATGTGGGGTTTGTGGACAAAGAAATCGATTATGCCAGGAAGTGGCTCATCGACATGGGTGTTCTGGAGATGACGCATGAACCGGATGCTTTGACGGTGGAGGAGGAAAGTTTTTTCAACTGTGTGCGGGAAGGGAAACAGCCATTGGCGGGTGTTCAAATTGGAGCCGCTGATTCCAGGGCGGTCATCTATGCCAATCAAGCGATGGAATCTGGTCAAAAAGTTTTTTGGCCGAAGAGTCCCGCTACTCCCAAAGACATTCAAGTTTCCAGGAAAGGACGGGCCTCTTAGCGGACACCCTCCTCATTCGTCTAGAGTCTCAAGTCCAACGCAAGGGACCCAGGGTTTAAACTCATCTCGATTTTGCCTCCCTCTTTCAACTTTGACCAATCCCCAAGGACTGCGAGACTTTTTCCTCGTGGAGGAGAGAATCGCTTGCGGCATGTTCCCTTGATTTCCCGGTCTGGCGTTTCCATTTTTCGGAGAATTTTCCCCCTGTTGTTGGCGCTTGGCTTCAGCGCGAGAGCCGTGGCTGGTACCGAATTGGTTCGGTTTGAAGACAGCCGTGTTTCGATGGCCTGCACCTATACGATTGTTTTATACGGAAAAGACCCCAAGCAGTTGCCCCTGATTTGTAATGCGGCGCTGGATGAAGTGGATCGCATCGATGAGATGATGAGCAATTACAAGCCGGAGAGCCCGCTCTCGGTCATCAACCGGGATGCCGGCAAAGGGCCGGTGCGGGTCGAACCGGAACTTTTCCATTTTCTGGAACGCTGCGTGGGCTACAGTCAGGAATCGGACGGTGCCTTCGATGTTACCGTGGGTCCGCTCATGAAAGCCTGGGGTTTCTTCCGGAATGAGGGAAGGATTCCCTGGACGGTCGAGCTTTGGAATGTGATGCGGCGCGTCGGCTACCAGTATTTGAAATTGAACGCAGCCGATCGCACGGTTCAGTTTGGAAAGGATGGCATGGAAATTGACCTGGGCGGGATTGCCAAAGGGTATGCCGTTGACCGGGTGGTTGAATTATTGAAGGAAGACAAAATCGAGAATGCCTTTATTAGTGCCGGGGGAAGCACCCTGTACGCCTTGGGCACGCCCCCCGATCGTCCTGGATGGGAAGTGAAACTCCGCGATCCCCTTTCGCCCCATGATCCCAACAAAAGTGCCATGACCGTCACTCTAAAAAATCAATGTCTCTCCGTCTCGGGAAATTATGAGAAATTTTTCGTCGTGCGTGGGGTTACCTATTCCCACATCATGAACCCCAAAACAGGAAGGCCCGTCGACAACATGCTGAGCGTGGCCGTATTGACAAACAACGGGACGGATGGCGATGCACTGGACGATTCCTTTTATGTGCTGGGAGTGGAGAAGAGCCGCGCCCTGTTGGAAAAATATCCTGGGACCGAGGCCTTTTTCTTTTTGCCGGCAGGGGAGAAACAATGGAGAATGGATCGGTTGAGCCGCGCGACCGCAACACCATAGAAACCGCTGTCTTCGACACCTGCGGGAAGGTCGACAAGAATCTTTCCACGCTGTCCTGAGGAGTGAGGTCGCAGTCCTATGAATTCAAACCGAGTTGCCTTGGTTACCGGTGGGAGCAGGGGAATCGGCAAGGCCATAACTCTGTCTCTTGCCGAATCGGGGTTTGATCTGGCCATTAATTATGCCCATAGAAAAGAGACGGCGCAGGAGGCTCAGACCGCAGTCTCCAAGCTTGGGGTTCGGGCCGAAATCATTCAGGCCGACATTGGCCAATTGACTGAACATCATCACCTGGAAGAGTTCCTGAAAAGGAATTTTGGGCGATTGGACGTGCTGGTAAATAACGCGGGAGTTGCTCCGGCAAAACGAAGTGACCTGCTTGAGGCCGAGGAGTCCAGTTTTGATCACTTGATCATGACCAACTTGAAAGGACCGTTCTTTCTAACTCAGAGAATGGCCAACTGGATGATTACCATGCGCTCCCAAATCCGGGAATATCGACCGTCCATTATCAACATCTCCTCGATTTCATCGTATACGGCTTCGACAAACCGGGCGGAATATTGTCTGTCGAAGGCGGCATTGTCGATGATGACCCAATTGTTTGCCAGCCGTCTGGCAGAGTACGATATCCCGGTGTTTGAAATTCGTCCCGGTGTCATCCAAACAGACATGACGGCTTCGGTTCGAGACAGCTATGATCGATTGATTGCTGGCGGTCTTACACCCATCAAGCGCTGGGGAATGCCGGAAGATGTGGCCAAAGCAGTAGCGGCCATCGTAAAAGGATACTTTCCCTTTAGTACCGGGCAAGTCATCGATGTGGATGGCGGGTTTCATCTGAGGAGGCTATGAGAATCACGGCGGGGAACGGAAACTCTTTTGCGGGGTCGGTCGGGCGACGCCGATTCTTGGGGATTCTTTTGGTTGGGGTATTGGCGGCCGGCGTAACTGCCGTCACCTTCACCTCCGCGAAATCCAATAATCTGGCCTTAACCTATGGCATTTCCGACACGGAGATTCTCGATCATCTGAAGTACTTGGCCTCGGATGATTTGTCGGGTCGCCTCGCGGGCACGCCCGGAGCGGAAAAGGCAGCCGATTACCTGGTGGCAAAATTCAAGGAATATGGATTGGAACCGGGGGCCGATGACAGTTTTCTCCAAAATTTCAACTTTATCTCCGGGATCGAACTGGGAAAAGTGAATCGCTTTGCCCTGCGTTCCGCCCCCGGCATGGAAACAAAAGAATTCCAGCTCGGCGCGGATTACATGCCAAAAGCCTTCTCGATGAGCGGGACCTTCGATGGGCCGGGAGTCTTTGCAGGCTTTGGGATCTCGGCACCGGAACTCGACTATCAGGATTATGGGGAGATTTCCGTCAAAGACCGATTTGTCTTCGTGCTCCGCTATGGACCCGATGGGAATGAACCCCATGGAAAATTTTCGCGTTATTACCCCATTCGCTATAAGGCCTTGACCGCCCGGGAAAAAGGAGCCAAAGCGCTTGTCTTGATTGATGACTCGGATGATTTCGGCAAGAGTTCACTTTCCAAACTTCAGTTTGATTCCGAATTTTCAGATTCCGGTCTGGCGGTATTCGCCGTGAGCCAGTCGCTGGCCCGAGAAATCTTCCAGCGGGGTGGATTAGATCTGGAATCGTTGAAAAAGCGGAGTCGTGCGGAGAAGGGAAGCAGTGCCGAACTGCGGGGGGTGGAATTCTCCTTCCAGTGCGAACTCCACAAAATCACCAAAACGACTACCAATGTGGTAGCCCTCTTGAGAGGGGCGGATGCGCAATTTTCCAAAGAATTTGTGGTGCTTGGTGCGCATTACGACCATCTTGGGCTGGGGGATTTTTCCTCCCTTGCTGAAACCCATGGCAAAGAGATTCACAACGGGGCGGATGACAACGCTTCCGGGACTTCCGGTTTGCTGGAGGTGGCACGCGTTCTTTCGAAGCACCGCAGTGAGCTTAAACGGAGTGTGATCTTCATCGCCTTTAGCGCCGAAGAAGAAGGGCTTATTGGCTCCAAATTTTATGTGAATCATCCATTGATCCCGCTGACGCAAACCGTCGCCATGCTGAACATGGATATGATCGGCCGTCTTAAAGGAAGCCGCCTGATTATCGGCGGGTCTGGAAGTTCGCCCCTGTGGAGAGAGTTGATGCTGCGGCTCAATCAAGGGAGTCAGTTCGATTTGAAATTTCAAGATGACGGGTATGGCCCAAGCGACCACGCCTCGTTTTACGGCAAGGACATTCCTGTCCTGTTCTTCTTTACCGGCGTGCATTCGGACTATCACCGACCCTCCGATGACTATGACAAGATTAACGTGGAAGGAGAATCTCGAGTGTTGGGTTTGATTGCGCAGACGGTGATGGAACTCAGCGACCTGGAGTCCAGGCCTGTGTTCAGTAAAGTCACCAGCCCGTCTTCCGAAAATCGGTCCGGAGGGGAATGGCGCGCCTACCTCGGAACAATTCCTGACTATGGGGAGGAAGTGGAAGGGGTTAAGCTTTCCGGCGTGCGCGATGGGAGTCCGGCGGCCAAGGCGGGACTGCAGGCTAACGATGTGATTGTGGAATTTGCAGGGATAAAAATTAAGAACGTTTACGACTATACCTACGTCCTTCAGGAACAGAAGCCTGGAAACGAGGTCGAACTCATTGTTCTGCGCAATGGGCAGCGTGTCGGCTTGAAGGCGACCCTGGGCGAACGACCGTAGGGTTGGTATTCCTTATTGGCGCGGGGTGCGCCTGGACAATTGACAATGGTCAAGGAATGGAGTCAACGGATCAGAGAGGGGCAGCGTCTATCCTCGGAAGAATATCTCCGCCTGGTTGAAGAGGCTCCCATCGAACTTCTGGGCGAACTTGCCGATGACGTCCGCCGCCGGCTTCATCCTGATGGGCTGGTGACTTACGTTGTCGACAGAAATATCAATTACAGCAATATCTGTACTGCCGTCTGTACGTTTTGCGCGTTTTACCGAAAGCCGGGTTCGCCCGAAGGGTACGTCCTGACCTTTGAAGAAATCTTCCGGAAAGTGGAAGAAACTCTGGCACTGGGTGGCAGTGGAATTTTGATGCAAGGCGGCCTGCATCCAGATCTGCCGTTGGAATGGTATGAAGATCTCCTGCGTGAATTAAAACAGCGCTATCGGATTCATCTCCATTGTTTTTCGTCCCCTGAAATTTATGCATTCACACAACTGTTCGGGATGAGCACCGAGCAAGTGCTCACCCGCCTGAAGGCCGCTGGATTGGACTCCATTCCGGGAGGCGGAGGCGAAATCCTGGTGGATGAAGTGCGCCGCAAGAATACGACAAAGTGCAACACGGAACAGTGGCTGGAAGTCATGGAGGTGGCCCACCGGTTGGGACTTCCCACGACGGCCACAATGATGTTTGGAGTGGGGGAGACCCTCGCTCATCGGCTCGAACATTTAGAGCGGCTTTACACCCTCCAGCAAAAAACCGGAGGATTTGTCGCCTTCATCCCGTGGACGCTCCAGCCCGACAACACCAAAATCGGACGCAAGATCCCGGATCGTCGTTCGGCTGAGGAGTATCTGCGCTGGCTGGCGATGGCGAGAATCTACCTGGATGGCATTCCCAACATTCAGGTGTCCTGGCTGACGCAAGGCATCGAAGTGGGTGGGGCAGGACTGCACTTTGGCGCCAACGATTTGGGGAGCATTATGATCGAAGAAAATGTCATCACTCCGGCCGGCGCCCACCATCGAGCCACCGAAGACCTGCTGCGGGAGACGATTATCAAAGAAGGATTTGTCCCGTGCAAACGAAAGGCAGACTACCACCGTTTGGAAGAGCCCGTGGGTACCAGGGAGTGATGGGGATAAACCGATGTCGATGAAAACCGGTGACAGACGCGACATTGAATTGGAACGCCTCCAGACCAGGCTGCTGCGAGGCGTCGGGCAGGCCATTGCCGATTTCGGAATGATTGAAGAGGGAGACCGTTTAATGGTCTGCCTGAGCGGGGGAAAAGACAGCTTTACGCTTCTAACAATGCTGAGGGACCTGCAGCGACGGGCTCCCGTGAACTTTGAGTTGATTGCGGTTAATCTGGACCAAAAACAACCCGGCTTCCCGGAGGAAGTGTTGCCCAATTATTTGGAACAGCTGGGCCAGGAATTTCGCATCCTTCAGAGGGACACGTACTCCATTGTGAAGAAGAATATTCCCGAGGGGCAAACCACCTGCTCATTATGTTCCAGATTGCGTCGCGGCATTCTCTATAATGCGGCTGTGGAATTGGAATGCAATAAGATCGCGCTGGGACATCATGCGGATGACATTCTGGCCACTTTTCTTCTGAATCTTCTATACGGAGGGACTCTGAAGACGATGCCTCCGGTCTTGCGCAGTGACGATGGGCGCAATATGGTGATTCGCCCCCTCTGTTATTGCCGCGAGGCGGAGATCGCCGCTTTTGCAGAACTCATGCAATACCCGATCATCCCTTGCGACTTGTGTGGATCGCAGCCGAACCTCAAGCGGGCGCGGGTGAAACGCTTGATCAACGATTTGCAGGTGGAAATTCCGGGACTGCGTGACTCCATGATGGCCGCCTTGGGCCATGCCGTGCCTTCCCATCTGCTAGACAAGGAACTTTTTGACTTCAAGCGGCTCTCTGTTAAAACAGGAAGTGTTGCCGAGGAGTTGGATGCCGTGCTCGAACACGTGGTCGAGCAGAGTGAGTAGAATCTCCTGCCTTCCGGGCAGGAAGAAATCATGAAAGGGAGAGGGTATGCAACATTCACCAGGATTTCTCAAGATCGTGAACGATGCCAAATCGCGAATCCGTGAGATTTCAGTGTCGGAGACGCAGGAAAAGCTCAAAGCGGGCCAGTCTTTCCATTTCATCGATATCAGGGAAGATCATGAATGGCAGCAGGGGAGAGCCGTGGGAGCCCTGCATCTCGGCAAGGGAATTATCGAACGGGATATCGAAGGAAAAATTCCGGATCATCAAGCCGAAGTTGTTTTGTATTGTGGGGGCGGCTATCGGTCGGCCCTGGCTGCTGACGCCTTGCAAAAGATGGGATATACGAACGTCCTCTCAATGGCCGGCGGATATAAAGAGTGGGTCAAACAGCAGGGGCCCATTGAAAAAGAGTAGGCGGCTTATGAAACTTGCAGCAGGGTTGCCGTCAAGGATGGGTCGAATGTCGGCAAGAAGAATTCAAAAGAATGAAATCCAATAAGGAGAGAGTTCCATGATGCGATTGATCGTGTGGGGAATGGCGGCGTTCTTAGGATTGGGATTGAGTACGGCAAAGGCACAGGAACTAAAACCAGGGGATACTGCCCCCGATTTTTCTCTCACCGGGTCCGATGGGAAACAGTACAAGCTTTCGAAACTCAAGGGAAAGAAGGTGGTGGTGCTGGCCTGGTTCCCGAAGGCATTTACCCCGGGTTGTACCATTGAATGCAAATCGTTCGCGGACAACCGCAAAATCATGAAGGAGACCAAAGCCGCTTACTTCATGGCGAGCACCGACACTGCTGAACAAAACAAGAAATTTGCGGCGGAACATCACGCGGATTATCCCATCCTGAGTGATCCCGGGAAGAAAGTTGCCGAAGCGTACGGCGTGGTCCATGAAGGCCGGCAGGTTCCGGAGCGCTGGACGTTTTATATCGGAAAGGACGGGAAGATCCTATTCATCGACAAGAAGGTGAATACGGCGACGGCAGCTCAGGACGTGGTTGCAAAGCTTAAAGAGCTAAAAGCAAGCTGAAGAGGCTTGCTGGCCTGCCAATCCCCCCTGACCCTTTTCCTTCAGCCAAGCCCACGCGCTGAACACACCCTCTCTGGCGTAGGCTGGATTCTCTGGTCCAAGGGGCCCTCTTCCTGATACGAGGGGCCCCTCGGAGCCACTACCCGGTGCCGGCGCGACCAGCAAATGAAAAATGAACCATGAAAAGTGAGTCCCAACTTCGATTTTCTTCCCTCGCTCATTCCTTTCCCAGCGCGTTGAATTCCCTTTACCAGGAACGAGAGAGACTTCTCAAGAGCGGGGAGACGATCGTTGATCTCATTTCGGGAAATGTCAACGCCCAGGGCATTTTCTTCCCGGAAAATATATTGCGGGAAGCGTTGGGCAGCGCCTTGTCAAAAACCAGGATCTATCAACCCGATTCCTTCGGGCAGGCAGAGGCGCGCGAAGCGGTTTCTTCCTATTATGCTCGACAAGGCTGGAGCATACAGCCATCCCAGATTATGCTGACACCCGGATCGAGCCTCTCATACTTTTACTGTTTCCAAACCTTAGCCGATCCGGGAGACGAGATTCTCTGTCCGTCTCCCTCGTATCCCTTATTTGAAACCATTGCGCGACTGGCGAGAGTGGAACTGACTTTTTACCGATTGCTCGAGACAAGGCAATGGGAAATAGACCTGGATTATCTGGAATCGCAAATCACGACCCGAACTCGCGCCATCGTCCTCATCTCGCCTCACAATCCGACCGGAGCGGTGACGAGCCCGTCCCAGTGTGCTGAACTGGCGGCGATTGCCAACCGGCATGGCCTGCCGATCATTTCTGATGAAGTTTTCAGCGAATTCTTGTATGGCCCGGCGACTTTACCGCGGCCTGCGGCATCCGATGCTCCGCTGGTTCTAACCTTGAATGGGATTTCGAAAATGTATGCTTTGCCCGGGATGAAGCAGGGCTGGATTGCCGTTTCCGGAGAGGAGTTTTTGGTAAAGAAATCGCTCCGCGCCTTCGAAATGATTGCTGACACCTTTTTGCCCGTCAACGAGGCTGTCCAGTTTGCCTTGCCGGAAGTCATGAGGCAGGGAGCCGATTTTCTGCAGAGCTATCAGGCCTGGACCCGCAATTGCCAGGAGATTGCAGTGCAATCGCTGGCCCGTTGCCGGCTAATCGAATTCGCCGTTCCTCAAGGCGGATTTTATGTAACGATTCGTCTCCTGGGAGAACAGATTGATGAGGAGCGATTTGCGATTGCTCTGCTACAGCAGTGTAAGACCCTGGTGCATCCCGGTTACTTTTACGACATTTCTCCCTCTCATCTGGTGATGACCTTTGTCCAGGAAAGATCGCTTTTGGAGAAATCGTTGAATGGGATGACTGATTTCATCAATCGCAATGTCGTTTCTTAAGCCGGGTTATGTGCCTGTGGAAGATCTTGAGCAGGAATCCTTGGCGGGGATGGAACTGTGACCGTTGAATGTAAGATGGAGTTGCACTCGCACACCGACTTTGACCCTGTCGACTGGATCGAGCATTCGGCGGAGGAGTTAATAGACGAAGCCGCACGCCAAGGCGTAAAGGTTTTGGCGATCACTTGCCACGACGCCTTGCAGTGGTCCTCTCAACTGGAAGCGTATGCCCGGGCGGCAGGGGTGTTGTTGATTCCTGCAGTGGAGGCTTCCATTGAAGGCAAGGATGTCCTGGTTTATGGAATAAAGGACTTTCATTCGATCGAGAGTTTCGAGAAATTGCGCCGCTTGCGCCGGCAGAACCCGGAAATTCTGGTCATCGCGCCGCACCCTTTCTATCCGGCGGCGAGCTGTTTAGGGGCAAAATTGTTCGAATATTCCGACTGTTTTGATGCGATTGAATTCTGTCATTTTTATACCTCCCAAATTAACTTTAATCTAAAAGCTGTCCAGGCGGCGCAAAGTTTGGCAAAGCCTTTGATCGGGACTTCGGATATTCATCTGCTCTCACAGATGGGAAAGACGACCAGCACGGTGCAGGTTGCGGAACTCAGCTATGAATCGATTGCTGGAGCCATCAGACGAGGAGAAGCACGGCTTTCTTCGACGCCGCTGGCGTGGTCTCAAGTAGGGTATTATCTTTTTCACCTGAAGATGATCGGAGCCAAGGGACTCTTGGCCCGTCTTGGTTTCCTTCGGCGAAAATAAAATTCACGGCTTGGAATGACCGACAAACTCAAACCGGCAATGACACATTCATTGCGACTATTTTTTGTGAAGTCTGCCTTTCCCTCCATCGCCGGCCTGCTTGTCATGGCCTTGTTGTTCCTCCCTCTGTTCGGTGAGTCGCGCGGACCCAAACTCATTTTGTTTCTCTCCGTCGACCAGATGCACTTCGAATATTTGAGCCGGTTCGCGAACCTGTACCGCGGCGGGCTGCGCACTTTATTGGAGAGGGGGGCCGTTTTTACCAATGCCAAATGCGGCTACGCCGATACAGAGACGGCTCCAGGGCACTCAGTCATGCTTTCAGGCCGTCACCCGTCCCACTCGGGAATCATTGCCAATAGTTGGGTGGATCCCTACCTGAAAAAAACCGTAGCTTCCATCGAGGATCCAGTTGTCCAACCCGTGGGAGGCCAGGGACACGGCTCTTCCCCGCACAATTTCATGGGCTTTACCTTGGGAGATTTTTTGAAGGTAAACTCCCCCGGCTCAAAGGTTGTCGGGGTATCCTTGAAAGACCGGTCGGCCATTCTGATGGCAGGTCCTCGGGCCGACGCGGCCTATTGGTATTCAAGCCAAAGCGGAAAATTTACGACCAGCACCTATTATGCAACCCAGCTTCCCGATTGGTTGACTACCTGGAACAAGCTTCATCGGGTGGACCCATTCGCCGGCAAATCTTGGACGCGTTTGCTCAGTGATTTAGACCTTTATGAGAAATTAGCTGGCCCAGACAGGAACGAAGGAGAGGGAGATGGGAAAGACAACGTATTCCCGCACGCAATCCGGGGCAACCCTCCGGATACTCTTTTCTATGAAAATTTCCAGAAGACACCGTTTGCCGATGAAGTGACCATGGAAGTAGCCTTGTTGGCCATGAAAGCCCACCACTTGGGGAGAGACCTGTCCACCGACATTCTGGCCATCAGTTTTTCCGCCACTGATTTCATCGGCCACACTTACGGTCCTGATAGTCAGGAGATCATGGACCAACTCTTGCGTTTGGATCAGCTTTTGAAAAAGTTATTCGAGGCTGTCGACGAAACGGTTGGCATGAATGGGACCTGGGTTGTTTTGACTGCAGATCATGGGTCGCTTCCCTTGGTTGAAAACCTTCGCCGTAAAGGCATAGACGCACGGAGAATTTCCCTGCCGGAACTCAGGGGCCAGGTCCAGCAAGCCCTAAGTCAGACTTTTCCAAGCGTCTCAGGGGTGCTCCTGAGGATGACTCCGACTCAAGTCTATTTGGACCTCGATGTCATTCAGCAGAGTCATTTGGACCGTCGTCAAGTCGAGGAGTGTGTCCGGCAAGTGTTAGTAGCGAGTGGGAATTTCGAGGCAGTCTATCCCCAGGTGGAAATTCTCGATCCGGCCACTCCCCTCACCCCCTTGCTACAGCTGGTGCGGAATAGTTTTTATCAACCACGGAGTCCACAGTTGACCTTGATCCCGAAACCCTACTATTACCTCGGTGATGGCATAGGGGGTACGGGACATGGCACGCCTCACGACTACGACCGCCAGGTCCCCATCGTCTTCATGGGTGATCGAGTGCGTGCGGGTCAGTTCCAGGATCCGGCGTTGCTGGAAGACATTGCTCCCACTCTGGCAGACATGCTTGGATTGAAAGGTTTTCCTCAAGAAGCGGATTCCAGGATTCTTCGGGAGATGTATCGATAAGCGCCGGCTCTTGTGGTGGAATTTCTGTTTGCAAAGGAAAGGATTCGAACGTGTTTGGCTTTGCGCGAGAAGAAATGCTGGTTTTGAAGCGGCTCAATACCCCTGAGAAAATCCAGCGTTTCTTAGATGAAGACCTGGCTTACAACAAAGAAATTGATGGGGAAACCTGCCGCTCCCCGAGGCGCGTTTTGCGGGATATGACGGGGCACTGCTTTGAGGGGGCGTTGTTGGCCGTCGCGGCTTTACGGGTTCATGGGCACCCGCCGCTAATGGTGGACCTGGAGGCCGTCCATGATGACGACCATGTCCTGGCCGTGTTTCGCCAACAGGGGAATTGGGGCGCGATTGCCAAATCGAATTATTCTGGCTTGAGATTTCGTGAACCTGTCTATCGCTCGGTGCGAGAGCTGGTGATGAGTTACTTCGAGCATTACTTCAACCTCAAGCGGGAAAAGACGCTGCGTCATTATTCGAAGCCCTTGAACCTGGGCCGATTTGACAAATCGGGCTGGATGACGGCGGAAGAGGATCTTTGGTATATGACGGAATATCTTTTGACGATCCCTCATTTCCCCATCCTTTCCCCCGCAACGGCACGCCATTTAACCAAAGTAGACCGGCGGCTGTTTGAAGCAGGCAAGCAGGGAATGGTAACGAAATAGGCGAAAATGCTGACTCGTCGTCAGGGTAGGGGAGGCAAAATCAGTGGGCCTTCGCGTAATACTCCACGATGGCGTTAACCAGGGACGAAATCTTGTATTGAGGCGGTTGGACGGAGACTTTGAGTCCATGCTCTTCCGCGGTTCGGGCCGTGACGGGGCCAATGGCGGCAATGGTGGAAGATTGCAGAACATCCCCAATGGCTTTGGGTTTCAAGAGTTCCGCCAAATTAGACACGGTGGAGGAACTGGTAAAGACCACCATGTCTACTGGCCGTTCTGTAAAGAGGAGGTCCAGTTCCTCGCGGCTGACAACGGGCAGTACTGATTGGTAGGCTTCGACAACCTCCACCTGCATCCCCTGCCTGGCGAGTTCGGTCGGCAGTACATCCCGTGCGACTTTCGCGCGGGCAATCAGAATGCGGGACCCTTTGAGGACCTTGCCTCGCAGACTCTCGACCAACCCCTCCGCCAGATATTCATCAGGCAAGACTTCCACCTTTAGATTCAAGTCGCGGAGCGCCCGCTCCGTCGCGGGGCCGATGGCTGCGAGTTTCACTCCCTTCAGCTCACGAATATCTCTTTCCAACGTGCGGTAGCGAGAAAAGAAATGATGAACCCCATTGACGCTGGTAAAGAGGAGCCAATCGTAGGAGGCGATCCGTGCAATGGCTTCATCCATGGATGTCCAGGAATCCGGGGGGCGTATCTCAAGGGTTGGAAAAGGGAGGACTTCGGCGCCATAGGCGGCCAATGCCACGCGAATCTCCTCGGCTTGCGAGCGTGGGCGGGTCACGACGATGCGTTTTCCAAAGAGGGGACGGCTCTCAAACCAGCGCAACTTTTCCCGAAGTCGAACAACATCTCCAACGATCGTGATGGCCGGGGATTCGATGGGAGTTGCCTGAATCTGTTGCAGGATGGAGTCCAGGGTGCCGGAGACCACCACTTGCCTGCTGAAGGTCCCCCATTGGATCACGGCAATGGGTGTGTTTAAGGCCCGGCCGCTTCGTGTCAGTTGTTCCACAATTTCCGGGAGCCTGGCAGCGCCCATGAAGAACACCAGCGTTCCATGCGCAGGCCCGAGTTGTTCCCAGGGGATGCGGGTCTGCTCTTTATCGGAGTCTTCATGTCCGGTCAGAAAAGTGACGCTGGAACTGTACTCCCGATGGGTCACCGGAATCCCGGCGTATGCCGGAACCGCAATTCCAGAACTGACGCCGGGAATGATTTCAAATGCAATGCCCGCCTTGCTTAGCGCCTCCGCTTCTTCTCCGCCTCGACCAAACACGAAAGGGTCGCCCCCCTTCAGCCGGGCCACGACCTTGCCTTCTTTGGCTTTCTGGATCAGGAGCTGGTTGATGGCTTCCTGTGAATACGGCTGTTGTCCTTTTCTTTTCCCAACGCAAATCAATTCCGTCTGCGGAGCAGCATGCTGGAGGAGATCCGAGTTGACCAGGGCGTCATATACGACACAGGTTGCGGCCTGCAAACAGCGGAGTCCCCGGAGGGTGAGTAATTCCGGGTCACCCGGTCCTGCCCCTATGAGATAGACAGTGGAATTCATGGATTCGGTTTCAATGAGAAGAAGGATTGCTCAGGGCCTGCCCTGCAATTTCGTCGACAATCTGCTGAGCGCCCATTTCCAGAAGTTTTTCAGCCAGACGAACGCCAAGCTGGTCCGGTTCCTGTGGAGAGGCTTGCTCCTGAAGGCGAAAACTGGTGCGCCCATCAGGGCTTGCGACCACTCCCAGCATGGACAAAACGCCACCAGTTTCCCAGGCGTGGGCCGCGATGGGAACCTGACAGCCTCCGCCCAGCCTTCTCAGAAAGGCCCGTTCCGCCATAGTGGCGGTCGCAGCCTGGGAGGAATGGATCAGTTGGGCCACCTCGGCGACCCGAGGGTCGTTTTCACGAATTTCAATTACCAAAGCTCCCTGACCCACGGCCGGACAGATCTCGTCGACGGGGATGCGCTGCGTGATGCGATGCCCTAGCCCCAATCGATCCAGCCCAGCACAGGCCAACAAAATGGCATCATACTGTTGTTCGTCAAGCTTGCGGAGTCGGGTATCCAGGTTTCCCCTGAGATTTGTAATCTGAAGATCTTTGCGGAGGAGGAACAATTGAGATTGTCGTCTCAAACTGCTTGTCCCGATCCGTGCTCCGGCGGGCAACTCGTGAATTCCTCGGAATCGGTTGGAAAGAAAAGCGTCTCGCGCGTCCTCACGCGAGGAAACGGCTCCCAGGCAGAGTCCATCGGAAAGGACGGTAGGCAAATCTTTCAAGCTGTGGACGGCCAGGTCAATCTTGCCGGCCAGGAGGGCTTCTTCGATTTCCTTGGTGAAGACGCCCTTGCCGCCAATCTTGCTGAGCGGGGCGTCCAGGATAACATCGCCGGAAGTCTTGATGATTTCGAGAGTAATGGAGAAATCGGGGCGGGCTCGCTCCAGTTCCTGCTTTACCCAGGACGACTGGCGGAGAGCAAGCTGACTGCCTCGGGAACCGATGATGAGTTTCTGTTGCGACATTTACTCCTTCAACCCGAACATACGCTTGATCACATCGAGAGAGGTGCCATCCCCGGGTTGGTTGCTCGCCCTCTTCAACTCGGTGATCGGACCATGTAGAATTTTATTCAACAATCCCTGCGTCAGATTTTCCAACGCGATCTCCTGCTCTGGAGACAGTTCTCCGAATCGTTTTCGGTTTTTGGCCAGCTCTTCGGCACGGATCTGTTCCCAATGCTCGCGGAGGCGCACAATGGTCGGGGTGACATCGCGAATCTGCGAGTGTCGCAGGTAGGACTCCACTTCCTGACGCACAATGTCTTCTGCCGAGAGAGCCTCCCGCTGTCGCTGTCGCAAATTGGCATCTACGACATTCCTCAAGTCATCGATATCGTAGAGAAAGATGTTGTTGACGCGATTGATTTCCGGGTCGATGTCTCGCGGTACGGCAATATCGATGATAAAGACCGGATGATTCTTGCGAAGTTGAATGATTCTCTCGCCATCCTCCCGGCCCAGGATGAAGTGTGGCGCGCCGGTGGAGCTGATAATGATGTCGGCCAGTTGAATGTGTTTGAAAAGTTCTTCGGGCAGAATGGCTTCCCCTTGAAACACCTTGGCTAATTCCAAGGCTCGCGGATATGAGCGATTCCAGACCAGGACCCGGGAAACACCGCTATGAGTCAAGTGCTTGGCTGCCAGTTCGCTCATTTTTCCCGCCCCTAGAATCAGAACGGTCTTCCCCTTCAGCTCGTTGAAAATTTTCTTGGCGAGTTCCACCGCCGCGTAACTTACTGAAACCGCCGACCCGGCAATCCCTGTTTCGGTGCGAACGCGCTTGGCCACATAAAAGGCGCGGTTCATCAAGCTCCCCAATGTCTTTCCCACACTGCCCGCGTTCTGCGCCATCATGAATGCATTTTTGACCTGCCCGAGAATTTGGGGTTCTCCAAGAACCATCGAATCCAGGCTGCACGCTACCCTGAAGATGTGATGGATTGCTTCCGCATTTGTAAAACCGTAAATGAATCGCTCAAAAGGGTCGGCAGGGACTTGATGGAAGTCACAGATGAATTTCTTGAGTTGTTGTAAGGCTTCGTCGGGAATTGGGGTCTCGGCAACCAGTTCCACCCGGTTGCACGTGGAAAGGATGAGGCTTTCTTCAAAACCAAATTGAGCCCGAAGCTGTCGCAAGGCTTCTTCGAGCCGCGGTTCGGTAAAATGAAGTCTCTCTCGGATATTGACAGGGGCTGTCTTGTGACTCACCCCCACTAAGGCAACGTTCATTGCACAATAAAGGTGTGAGCGCTTCCTTGATGCCGGGTCCCAAAGAAAGCCGCCAACACAATGATGAACCCAATCACCGACATCCAAGCGGCTCGACGTCCCCTCCAGCCGGCGGATAAACGAAAGTGAAGGAGCACGGCGTAAATGAGCCAGGTCACATAGGACCAGATAATTTTTGGATCACGTTCCCAGGATGGATTTTGAGAACGACTCGCCCAGAAAGCCCCGGCAACAATGCCGATGGTCAGCAGGGCAAAGCCAATCCCCAACGCCCGATAACCTAACTCGTCACATACTTCCAATGAAGGCAAACGGTAGTAAAATGCCTGAGGCCGCTTTCGCTTGAGTTCTTTTTCCTGGATGAGGTACATAATACTCACCGCAAAAGCAACGAACAAGGATGCATAACCCAGAAAAGTTGTGGGAACATGGATATAAAGCCAGAGGCTTTGCAGAACTTCGGGCCGCATATTCCGCTGGGAATGGACAAGGTTGGCTCCCAGCGTCAGGATGAAGACGAGCGGGAAAACAAAAATACTCAGAGATTCCAATCGATAGCGAGCGTAAGACAAGAGAAAGGCCAATACAATCACGAAGGCAAAGAACGAAAGGACTTCATGCAAGTTGCTGATGGGCAAATGCCTTAACTCGATCCAGGCAGATAAAATGGACAGAGCGTGAACGACAAACCCGGAACAGATCCCGAGCATGGCGATTCGAAACAGGGTCCTTTGGCGCTTGATAATTGTCAGGAATGAGTGAAGTAACCCAATGGAATACAGGGCAGTAGCCAACCGTAAGAATATCAGGCTCATAGAGATCGCTAGAAAGAAGGGTTTAGAGGTCTGTCTGCAAATACTCCGAATCCTTCCAATTATACTCTGCCTTGCATGTTGCATTCCACTACAATGGAGGGAACCGTCGGAGGCAGCCGCACGGTCTAGTGTTTTAAAATTAACTATGCTAAGCTCACGCGGAAAATTACGGCAGGGTTGTCGTCATTTCAGGTCTGAACCAGCGATCGAACTCCGATCATACCCTCCTGATATTTGCCGCAAAGCTCGCATTGATACATAATTCTTCGCATTCAATAGGCTGAGGGAACCCGTTGCCAGACATCGCCTCATTTTTCCTGGATATGGTGGTATTTTTGTTTTCCTTGAGTCTTCATGAGGCGGCTCACGCCTGGATGGCTGACCGGCTGGGAGACCCGACAGGTCGTTACCTGGGGCGGATTACACTCAACCCCATTCCACATATTGACGTCTTCGGGACCCTGATCTTTCCGGCCATCGGCTATTTCACCGGTGCACCGATGTTTGGGTGGGCAAAACCGGTTCCCTGGAATCCGCGCAACGTGAAAGACCGGCGCCAGGCGGATATCTGGATTTCAGCGGCGGGCCCGATAAGCAATATTCTGGCCTGCCTTGGGTTTTTGTTGCTGACCGGAGTATTCCGGCTCTATCAAAAGAGTGAAGCGGACTTCCTGGGAACGTCCGTGGTGCCGCTGTATTGGATGTGCATCCGCGGAGTTCAACTCAACGTCATTCTCGCTGTGTTCAATCTCCTTCCCATTCCGCCGCTTGATGGGAGTTGGATCCTGCCGCATTTTCTGCCGTCTCAGCTGGCGCTGGGATACGAAAAGCTGCGTCCTTATGGATTCATGATTCTCCTCTTGTGCATGATGATGGGAGTGTTCCGCGTCATCCTGTTTCCTTTTTTGAGAGTGGTGGATGCTTTGATGCGGCTGTGACATGGGCCAGCGGTGCGGCCTGAGGCGACAGCCACGAACCCTATTCAATTTTGAACTCAAAAGCGGAATCGATTCATGTCTATCAAACAGCGAGTTTTAAGCGGCATGCGGCCAACCGGAAAACTTCATCTGGGCCACGTCGTCGGAGCCCTCAATAATTGGGTGAAATTGCAGAATGAGTATGAATGCTATCACTTCATTGCGGACTGGCATGCATTAACTTCTGATTATGCAGATACCTCGAAGCTCAAGGAAAATCGTTTTGAGATGATGGTGGACTGGCTGGCGGCCGGGCTGGATCGCAAAAAATCCGTGCTCTTTGTGCAATCCGCCATCCCTGAGCATGCGGAATTGCATCTTCTGCTCTCCATGGTGACGCCCATCGGCTGGCTGGAGCGGGTTCCACCTACAAAGAGCAACAGGCCAATATCGCGGATCGTGATCTTGGCAATTACGGTTTCCTCGGGTACCCCGTTCTGCAATCGGCGGATATCTTGATGTACAAGGGAAATTTTGTCCCCGTGGGGGAAGACCAGGTTCCTCACGTTGAATTAACCCGGGAAATTTGCCGGCGTTTCAATTCGTTCTATGGAACATTTTCCCGGAGCCGAAGGCGCTGCTGACGCCGGTTCCTCGACTCCCCGGACTCGACGGCAGGAAGATGACAAGAATTACGGAAACGATCTCTCCTTTCCGATTCGCCTGAAACGATTCGCCAGAAAATCAAGGGAATGATTACCGACCCTGCACGGAAAAGGCACGGCAGGGACCCGGGAAATCCCGACGTTTGCCCGGTCTTTTTCTTTTCACAAGATCTGTCCATACCGCCTGAAACCGTCGAAACGGTCAATCAGAATGCCGGGTGGCAGGAATTGGGTGTATCGATTGCAAGAAATGGATGAGTGATCACCTGCTGACGGAAATTTCCCCCTTGCTGGAAAAGCGAAAGCACTTCGAAGGGCAAAAGAAAGCAATCCAGGATATGATTGAGGATGGCAATCAACGAGCACGTCAGGTAGCCAAGGAAACGATGAAGGAAGTACGCACGGCAGTCAAAATCGTGTAGCGATTTCGAAGACTGCTCCGCGACAAACGCGAGGAGCAATTTGCCGAAGTCGCATCTTTGAAGTTCTCACGTAGGGTTGTTGTCGAAGGGCAGGGGCGCGGTTCACCCGCAGAAGAACGCCAATTCAAGGATAAAACCAGTGAATCCCGAATCGGTCATTGATCATTATCAGATTCATCTCCCGGTCTATGAGGGGCCAATGGATCTTTTGCTGGATCTGATTCGCAAACAGCAGATCAATATCTATGACATCCCGATCGCGCTCATCACGGACCAGTACTTGCAAACCCTGCGCAGCTACAAAGAGTTGGATATTGATGTTGCCGGCGAATTCCTGCTGATGGCGGCGATGCTGATCCATATCAAGTCGAAAATGCTCCTTCCCCGGGACCCGCTGCGCTCCGACGAGGAATACGAAGATCCCAGAATGGAGCTGGTCCAACGGCTTCTGGAGCACGAGAAATTCAAGACGGCGGCCCAAATGCTGCATCAGAAAGAGCTTGTCGAAAGTTCTTCCTACACCCAACCCGGAGTCAGCGAAGCGGCCGATTCGCCTGAAGAAATCGAGATCCAGGTGAGCTTGTTTGATTTAGTGGCCACCTTCCACCAGATTCTCGAACGGAGCAAAGAGAAGAGCCGCCTGGAGATCGACCGGGATGAACTGACGGTCAGCCAGGTCATCTCGACACTGCGGCAGATTTTTGAGCGCTCCTCAGGCACCATCCAATTGACGGAAATTTTTGGCATGTATCATCATCGCCGCAATCTCATCGTGGCGTTTCTGGCGATTCTCGAAATGGTCCACCTCCAGGCCATCAAGCTGGTCCAGCGTCAGACATTCAGTGACATTTTGGTGCGCCGCCGGGAAAATTTTGAGCAGGTCATGGATCAATGGGAGAAGTGGATGGAGCCCCAGGCCGTAGCCAAGTCTGTCGGGTCTTTGTAAGGTTGGACCGGAAACACCTTTAGATTGGAATCAACAGAATGACGGAACAGGAATTAAAACCACTCATCGAGGCTCTCGTCTACGTTACTCAGGAGCCCATTTCCTTGAAGACCTTCGTCGAATTGTTCGGCAAGGAACATCAGGAGCCGATACAGCGCGTGTTGCAACAGCTTGTGGAAGAATATCAAGCGCCTGAGAGAGGGTTGGAAATCAAAGAAGTTGCCAACGGATTCAAGATGGCAACCAAGCCCGAACATCATGAGTGGGTGCGCAAGTACCTGAAGCACCTGAGCCCGCCGGCCAAGCTCTCTTTGGCGGCTCTGGAAACTCTGGCAGTGATTGCCTACAAACAGCCCATTACCGTGCCTGAAATCCAGGAAGTGCGGGGAGTCAGTGCAGTAAGCGTTTTGAAAACACTCCTGGATAAGAAACTCATCGCCACTGCCGGACGCAAAAATGTCGTGGGCAGGCCAATCCTCTATAAAACATCCAAAGAGTTCCTGGTCCATTTCGGATTGAAGAGCCTTGAGGAACTGCCCAGTCTGGAGGAGTTTGAGGAACTGGCGAAAAGTTCGCTCTCTGTGAAGAGTCCCACGGAGCCGGCGGCTGAGGATTCAGTTACTCCGGGAGAATTGTCGGTGGTGGCGGACCCTGTGGCGTCAGACCCATTGGTCTCCGAGCCCGAAACCTCCTGGGAGGGTGCCGGCAACGGACAGGAGGAGGCGGCCAATCGGGATTCGGAAGAATTGGAACCCAAGAGTCTGTCGACGGAATCGCAGTGATGGAACGGTTGCAGAAATTGATTTCCCAAGCCGGCATTTGTTCCCGCCGCAAAGCTGAAGAGTTGATTCTTGCGGGACGGGTGACCGTTAACGGACGCGTCGAGACCAGGCTGGGGACCAAGGCCGATCTTGCGGTCGATTCGATCCGGGTTGACGAACAGCCGCTCCGAATTTCTTCCCGAAAAACGTATCTGCTTCTCAACAAGCCTAAAGGATACCTGTGCACGCTTTCAGACCCGCAGGGACGGCCTACCATTCTGGATCTCCTGCCTAAAGGAATTCACCGGCTTTTTCCCGTCGGGCGGCTCGATTTTATGAGCGAAGGGTTGCTCTTACTCTCGGATGACGGAGACTTTGCCCAAACGATCATGAGCGCCGGCCTCCACTGCCCCAAGACCTATCTGGTCAAAGTTCGCGGGAACCCGCCGGAGGAGGCCTTGTCCGGTCTGCGTCGCGGGATTTCACTGGAATCAAAACGCTTGTCCCCCTGCCAGGTTGAAGTGGTGAAGCCCGGTGAAAATCCATGGTTTAAAGTGACGCTGATCGAAGGGAAGAACAACCAGATTCGCAGAATGTTCGAATCGATCAACCATTCTGTCGTAAAGTTGAAACGCATCCAGATCGGGTTCCTGCGGGATCCAAAACTCAAAGTGGGCTCGTTTCGTGCGCTTGAAGCAGATGAGGTCCGGCGGTTCAAATCATTAAAACCGGAATAAGAATAAGCCAGCCATGTCTCTTGCCAATGAACTGACCATTGCGGAGATTCTGCGAAGAACGAAGACCATTGCCGTGGTGGGTCTTTCGCAGAATCGGTTTCGGGCCAGTAACCGGGTCGCCGACTACATGCAATCCGAGGGCTATCGGATCGTCCCCGTGAATCCGAGATACACTTCCATCCTCAGCGAAATCTGCTATCCGGACTTGCTTCAGATTCCCGCCTCTATCTCCATCGATATGGTCAATATTTTTAGAAAAGTCGAAGCGATTCCGGCCATCGTTGAACAGGCCATCCAGCGAGGAGTCCAGGGGGTTTGGATGCAGGAAGGACTGGTTCACGAGGAAGCGGCCAAAAGAGCAAACCAAGCGGGCCTATGGGTCGTGATGAACCGTTGTGTGATGATAGAGCATCAACATGCCTCCTCATCATTTCAAACCTGAGCCCATGACGGATCGCCCTACGGATGCCAACTGCCATTTTTGCAAAATCATCCAGGGCGAAATGGAATGTCACTCTGTTTATGAAGACAGCGAGGTCCTGACCTTCCTGGATGACCGTCCTCTGTTCCCGGGCCATTGCCTGATCGTACCCAAAGGCCATTACCCGACCTTGATCGATCTCCCTGCAAATTGGTTAGAGCCGGTTTTTCGCATCGCCCAGCGGGTGGCCATGGCTCTCGAAACAGTCATGCTGGCCGATGGAAGTTTTGTTGCCATCAATAACCATGTCAGCCAGAGTGTTCCTCATTTGCACGTCCATGTGGTTCCCCGCCACCGGCAGGACGGCCTGAAAGGCTTCTTTTGGCCGCGTCACCCCTATCGGGATCAAGCCCATATCCTTTCCGTGCAGACTTCACTTCGCCAGGCTTTGACGAGCGTCGGAGAGTAGCAGAGTGCAAGCTTCGGCCATCCAAGTTGGTAGCCGCGATTGAAGCTTGATTTTGGACCTTCAATCGCGGGCTTTTCGACGGTAATTTACGAATGTAATCCCGCGATTGCCGGAGCAAGACCGGCAATCGCGGCTACCCTTTACGCCGTTCGGCGGACTGGCGATTCGCAGGAGAGTTATTGACATGCGCCCGCTCCACCTTTTTTGTCTAGAAAAGTTTGAAGGCGTCGGGGTTGATTTGGCGAGACTGGTGCACCAGGACGGCGTTCATCAGTTCGATCGCCAGGCGTGATTCGAGAGTGACTCCTGCGCGCACGCCCACACAGGGATCGTGCCGCCCGCTCTTTAATTGGAAATCGATCTCTTCCAAATTCTTGCGGACGGATTGTTGCGGGCGACTGATCGTGGAGGTCGGCTTAAATCCGACACGGCAAACGATGGGCATTCCGGTGGTAATCCCTCCAATGAGTCCTCCCTGATGATTCGTTTGATAACCAGAACGTCGAATGGGATCGTTATTCTCGCTACCGCGTCTTTCGACTACGGAAACGCCGGAGCCTATTTCGCAAGATTGCACGGCGTGAAGGCCGCCCAGTGAGCCCATCACGCGTAGTTTCAAACTGTGATATAAGGGCTCCCCAATGAGAGGCGGCACGTTTACCGCGACAACTTCGATGGCCGCACCGATCGAGTCTCCTTGTTTGCGTGTCTCTTTGATGAGTTCGCCGGCGCGATTTGCGAATTCCGGATCCAATGAATAAATCTCGGCCCGGGCCAACTGCTGCTCCATTTTTCGAATCTCTTCGAGGGAGATTTTCTTGGGTGAGGCTGAACGGGCTAAGCCTTCGAGCGCAGTGGCCAAGCTTAATTCGCTATGGAGGGAGCCCACCTGCGTAATGGATGAAAGAATGAAGGTTTGGAAATGTTTCTCCAGGTATAGCCGCGCAATGGAACCCGCGATGACATCCGAGATCGTAGAGCGATAGCTTGATCGTCCTCCTCCGCGCGGATCTACAAAGCCCGCGGATTGAAAATGTTTGACCAAGTCGGTATGTCCGGGGCGGACCTCTCCTTGATTCCCCGCAAACTGTGCATAATCGTCGGATTTCTTTGAAGCCGAAAGGACGATCGCCGCTATCGGCTCTCCCGTCGAGAACCCGTTCCCGTAAGTTACGCTTGAGATGGATTTGTCTCCAAGATGCGCCTGGAGTTCAGGGCCTGCCGTCAACTTGGCTGACTGGTCGGAGTAGATTCCCGAGAGGAGAATCACCTGGTCCTCTTCGTGCCGCGGAGTTCCGTGTTTGTTGCTTCCGGGACGTCTCCGATTCAAAAAAACCTGAATTTGATCGCGGGAAATCTCAAGTCCTGGGGGACAGCCAAAAACGACGGTAGTAATGGCTGGTCCATGCGACTCTCCCGCTGCCGCCACTCCAAATAAGGGTCCACCCAATATTTCCATAATGCCTTGCTCCCCCAGATTATGCTGTCTCCTTTATATCACACTGGATTCGGGAAAGGCGATATTTGGACCGGGCTATGAGGAGGGATTTTGAATTTGAATGGCCCCCTGAATTGTGTATGATTACCTTTTGTTTTCTTGCGGTTACGATGGAGTGATGAGAGTGGAAAAAGGTAACGTAGAACCACCTCTCCGACTGGAGATGATCGGGATTACCAAGTCCTTTCCCGGAGTACGGGCTTTGGATGAAGCGCACCTCGCTGTACGCCCCGGCGAGTGTCATGCCCTGGTGGGAGAAAATGGTGCCGGGAAGTCTACCTTGATGAAGATATTAGCAGGGGCTTATCACCCCGATTCAGGCCAGATTCGTCTGGAAGGGGTCGTCCAGCGGATTGATTCTCCAGTCACCGCACGAGAGCTTGGAATCAGCATGATCCATCAGGAACTGAATCTCCTCCCCGAGATGACGGTGGCGGAAAATATTTACCTGGGACACGAATTGCGACGGAAATACTTCGGCTGGCTGGATCACAGGCAGATGGAATTCGGTGCGCAACAATTACTCGGGAGTTTCGGACAATCCATTTCCGGCAAGACACCACTCAAGAAAATCAGCCTGGGCCAACAACAAATGGTCGAGATTGCCAAAGCCATCTCCGTAAAGTCCAAAGTGATCATCATGGATGAACCCTCCGCCATTTTGACGGATCGCGAACTGGTGGAACTTTTCCGCCTCATCACGCGTCTGAAACAGCAGGGCGTTGCTGTTATCTACATCTCTCACCGGCTGGAAGAGATTGACCAAATCTGCGATCGCGTCACCATCATGCGGGATGGGAAAACCATTCATACGGCTCCCACGAATCAGATTTCCACGGACGAAATGATTCGCCTCATGGTCGGGCGCGAGATCGAACAATTTTTCCCCTCCGCTCAGCTCAGTCCAGGGGACGAGATTTTGCGCCTGGACGGCATCTCCAAGAAGGGCAAGCTTCAAGATATTCATCTTTCGTTGCGAAAAGGAGAAATTGTAGGTCTCACCGGTCTGGTGGGTGCCGGTCGCAGCGAATTGGCCAGGATCATTTTTGGAGCGGATCAACCTGATGGCGGCCAAATCTATTTCGAGGGACAACCGGTGCGGTGGAGTTCACCGCGGGAAGCCATCGACGCCGGAATTGGTTTTCTCACGGAAGATAGAAAATCCGAAGGCCTGGTTTTAAACCGGACGGTCCGGGAGAATACGACGTTGGCCAAACTCAGCCGGATGGTCCGTCGCGGATGCCTCAATCTCCGTGAGGAGAAAATGTTCGTGCAAGAGTACATTAAAGATTTATCAATGAAATCGCATTCCACGGAGCAGATTGTCAAAGACTTGAGCGGCGGTACGCAACAAAAGGTGGTGCTGGCGAAGTGGTTGTTTGCCCAATGCAAACTCTTGATTTTTGATGAGCCGACACGAGGCATTGATGTGGGAGCGAAAAGTGAAATTTACCAGTTGCTGTGCCGATTGGTCGCACAGGGGATCGCCATCCTTCTGATCTCGTCCGAGCTCCCCGAGGTCCTCAGGATGTGTAACCGCATCCTGGTGATGCATGAGGGTGAAATTACCGGCGAATTGAAACAGGAAGAAGCGGATCAAGAGAAAATCATGGCCTTGGCCATGGGCATACAGCAACCCGCGGGATAGCATAAAGAAGCGCACTAAGGAGGAAATGCAATCATGGCCTATTCGCTTGGAATTGATATCGGAACCACCGGAACTCGGGCCGTCTTGATTGATGCCAAGGGGAAGGTGGTGGGCGGTTATTCCGCCGACCACGAACCGATCAGCACCCCACAGCCCCAATGGGCGGAGCAAAATCCTGAGAATTGGTGGGAGGCGGCAAAGACGGCCGTCACCATGGTCCTCAAGACGAGTGGCGTCAAAGGACAGGACATTCAAGCCATTGGTCTCTCGGGCCAGATGCATGGGCTGGTCTTGCTGGACAAACAGCATCAGGTGCTGCGCCCCTCCATTATCTGGTGCGACCAGCGCTGTCAAGCGGAAGCCGACAGCATTACCCGGGTTGTCGGCTATGACCGTTTAATTGAAATTACCTGTAATCCGGCCCTGACAGGCTTCACCGCCCCGAAACTCGAATGGGTCAAGCAGCACGAGCCCGCGGTTTTTGCCAGGATTCACAAAGTACTGCTTCCCAAAGACTACATCCGATTCCGGCTGACCGGCGAGTTCGCCTCGGAAGTTTCAGACGCCTCGGGAACCACCCTTTTTGACGTCGTGCATCGACGCTGGTCCAAAGAGATTATCGATCGACTGCAATTCAATCTGGACTGGATGCCTGCCGTGCATGAATCGATTGTCGCGTCGACGCAACTCGATGCCTCGATTGCCAAAGAGCTCGGGTTGACCCCGAAAATTCCAGTCGTGGGGGGCGGAGGGGACCAGGCCTCCGGCGGCGTCGGCAACGGCGTGGTGTCGACGGGGATTGTGTCTTCCACGATCGGTTCCTCCGGGGTGGTGTTTGCATTCATGGAAAATCCGGCCAGAGATCAAAAAGGACGGGTCCATACCTTCTGTCACGCCGTGCCCAACCAATGGCATGTCATGGGAGTGACCCAGGGCGCCGGACTTTCATTGCGCTGGTTTCGGGATCATTTTGGAGCCCAGGAAGTGAGCGTCGCCAAACTCCTCCAGCAGGATTCGTATGAACTCTTGACCAGGCAGGCTGAACTCTCGAAGCCGGGCGCGGAAGGCCTGCTCTTTCTCCCTTATCTCATGGGAGAACGAACCCCGCATCTCGATCCCAACGCCAAGGGCGTCCTCTTTGGCTTGACGGGCCGGCATACCCGGGCTGACGTGATTCGCGCGGTGCTCGAAGGGGTGGCTTTCAGTCTGAAGGATTCCTTCCTGATTTTCGATGAAATGAAAGTCAGTACCAGTCAGGTCAGGGCGTCGGGAGGAGGCGGACGCAGCGGGTTGTGGCGCCAGATCCAGGCCGATATTTTTAATAAGGAGATTTGTACGGTGGCTGCCGATGAAGGAGCTGCTTTTGGGGCCGCACTCATGGCGGCCGTTGGCATCGGTCACTTCAGTACCGTGGAAGAGGCCTGCCGCCAAGCCATCCAGCTGACGAACTTCACACATCCTAACAGAGAAAATGTTTCCAGATATCAGGAGTACTATGGAGTGTATCGGGAGCTGTATGGCGCTCTCAAACCGAGCTTTGATCGCGTCACCAGGATTGTCCAGCGGGCCGGGTCCATATGAAGAGGACACCGCATTGTTCCCTGGCAGGTTGCTGAGAAACTACCTGTAGCGGCGCTCTATGAGCGTCGTCGTTCTGCAAGTGATTGAATTTCGGCGGTCATAGACCGCCGCTGCAGTTCCCGCTCTGCAGACACGAGTTCTTCTGTCGGTCGCAGATGCCAAATTGACAAGGGTTGGGAGTGATGACACGGTTTGCCATAGGGGTTGATCTTGGCGGCACGAATTTACGTGTGGGGGCCATCAATGAAAACGGCGCCCTATTCGACCAGCTTAACCTGGAAACGCTTTCCGAACGTGGGCGCGAAGACGTGGTTGATCGCCTGACGAGCGGTATCCTGACGTTGGTGGCTCGTTGGGAACAACATTATACCCTGGCAGGGATTGGAGTCGGCGTGCCGGGAATCATCAAGCTCCAGGAAGGAACGGTGGTGGCTTCACCAAACTTGCCGGGATGGGAAAATTTTAATGTCCGGGGACAAATACTGAAGCGGCTCCACACTTCGATTTTCCTGGAAAATGATGCCAATGCGGCGGCTTTGGGTGAAAAATGGATGGGAGTAGGAAAAGAGTCGGATCATCTATGTTTATTGACGATGGGGACGGGGATTGGCGGAGGGCTGATCCTCGACGGGAAAATCTGGCACGGCATCTCCGGAATGGCCGCAGAATTGGGCCATGTCACTATTTACCCGAACGGCCGCATCTGCAAATGCGGCAGTGCGGGATGTCTGGAAGCCTATGCGGCCGCCTCCGCGGTGGTCGTAGGTGCCCAGGAACTGTTGCAATCCGGGAAGGCGAGTGCCGGCTTGCAGCATCTGGCCGCCACCACCGAACGGTTTACGTCGGCGCACGTTCATCAACTGGCCGTGGAAGGGGATCCTTCCGCGCGCAGCATCTTTGACGAAGTAGGGAAAGCGCTGGGAATCGCCATCGCCATTTTTACGAATATTTTCGATATCGACTTATTCGTCCTGGGGGGCGGAGCCGTTGACGCCTGGGATGCTTTTGAATCCAGTATGCTGGAGGAAGTTGCCAGACGCTCCTACGTGTACCGGAATAGTCCGCGGCGTATTGTTAAAACGAGTCTGGGCGGTCATGCCGGAATTTATGGCGCCGCGTATTTGGCACTTCAACAGGGAAAGGGAAACTCATGAATGAATTTGAACGCATTAAGCGACTTCCGCCTTACGTCTTCAGCATCGTGACCGATCTGAAAATGAAGGCGCGACGGGCAGGGGAGGATATCATCGACCTCGGGATGGGAAATCCCGACATGGCTACGCCCCCGCATATTGTGAACAAGTTGATCGAAGCCGCTCAAAACCCAAAGAACCACCGCTATTCCGCGTCCAAAGGCATCTATCAGCTTCGCTTGGCGATTTCCGAATGGTATCAACGGAACTATAACGTTGAAATCGACCCGGAAGGAGAAGCCATTGTCACCATGGGAGCCAAAGAGGGACTGGCGCATTTGGTATTGGCCATCACCGGTCGCGGGGATGCCGCCTTTGTGCCGAATCCGACCTATCCCATCCATCTCTATTCCGTCTTGATCGCCGGCGGCGACATCCACAGTATTCCCATGCTGCCAGGAAAGAATTTCTTGGATGAGATGCAGCGCCGGATTAAGCAGGTGTGGCCGCAACCCAAACTCCTGATTCTTTCCTTCCCGCATAACCCAACCACTCAGGTGGTTGATTTGGAATTTTTCCGCAATGTCATCGAGTTTGCCCGCGACAATAATCTCATCGTCATCCATGACCTGGCCTATGCCGACCTGGTCTTTGACGGCTATAAGGCGCCGAGCATTCTGCAGGTCCCGGGAGCCCGGGAACGGGCAGTGGAAGTCTTCTCGCTCTCCAAAAGCTACAACATGCCCGGCTGGCGAGTGGGATTTTGTGTGGGGAATCGCGAGTTGATTCACGCGCTTACCCGCATCAAAAGCTATCTCGACTATGGCATGTTCCAGCCCGTGCAAATTGCCTCCATCGCCGCTTTGCGCGGTCCTCAGGAGTGCGTCCACGAAATCACCGAAGTCTATCGCAGTCGCCGTGACACCCTTTGCGACGGATTGAACCGTGCGGGCTGGTCCATCGAAAAGCCCAAGGCGACCATGTTTGTGTGGGCCGAAATTCCTGATCGCTTCAAGCCAATGGGATCGCTGGAATTTTCAAAGGCGCTTCTGGAGGGCGGCAAGGTGGCCGTCAGCCCTGGCATCGGGTTTGGCGAGTACGGAAACGATTTCGTCCGGTTTGCCCTGGTTGAAAACGAACAGCGCATTCAACAGGCCGTCCGGGGAATTAAGCGCTTCCTGCGTGATCACTAGAGAGCAGATCCCTAGTTGGCTCGACCCCCACGGTGAACAGGATGCCAAAGCCGTCTCCCTTGTATTCTATTCGGAAGTTGTCGCGAGCCTGGATTCAGAAGGATGCCGAAGCCATGTCTTATTGGCTTACCGACGATATTACCGAGATCGGGCCGGTGTTTAAATCGCCACTGGTGGGCAAGAAGAAGTTCTTCGCCAGTTATCATCGGAAGTACCTGCGCGGTTCCCTCTGCATCAAATCCTACCAGATCCTGCAGCCGCGAAAAGTAAAGCTCCACTCAACGCTTGTCCTGGTTCATTTTCGCTATCGCCTGAAAACAATCGATCGAGGAGTTGTGGAAGACTCCACGGGGAAAGAAAGCATGCTGGTGGCAAAGGAAGGGAATCGCTGGCGTGTGAAATTCATTCACTGGCACCGGGATCCTCATGGCAACTACTGAGCTTCCTGAGTGTACTGACCTGTCTTGGATGAATGTAGTTTGAGCTTGGGGTTTTGAGAGGCCGCCAAGCCTACAAAAGAAGTAGGCGAATCACTGTCAGGGGGCTGATCTTGCTCTGTCCCTGGGAGCGGAATCACTGCGATACCAAAGCCTATATTTTCTCGTATATTTCTGCCAAAACATACGCAATATCGTATTTAAATGAACTCACTTGACTAGATTTCCTTGGGAGCCTATTTTGGATTTAGCAGATTTCCTCTTTGTTTTTGGCGGGTTGCAAGCGACTTGGAAGCACTGCCAACAGTGTGGCATAAATGTTGCTCTCTAAATGTTGGGGTTAGGATTTCAAGTCATCATGCCGAACGCTCAAGAGCCCCTTTCCATTCCTTAATGTACTGAGTTCTGTAATCTCAATCCAAGTTACATTCGAAAACACCTGATTCAACGGGATCCTTAACCTCGACGGGTATTTGGAATGGCGGGAATTTTTCCCGCATTTTCCAACGAATCTGAAGAGACCCTCTTTCTCTTCTAGAGTACCAAGACCAATTCTTTGCCGAGTAATTTCTCGGGTACTTCCTGAATAGTTACACCTCTTGTTAATTGATTTTCGCTGGAAGAAGAGCGAACAATCACGTTTTCGCTATGAAAGGAGGGTAGATATGAACCTCTTGGGGAAAACAGCCCTACGGCTCGCCGTAGTTTTATTCGGACTCTCGATGCTTACGGGATCTGGGTCGCTTTTTGCCCAGTCCGGCCGGGGAACCATCAACGGAACCATTCTGGATAGTGCGGGAGCCGTTGTGCAAGGAGTGAAGATCACTGTAACAGATCCCGCGACGGGTGTGTCCTCGACGACCGAGAGTACCGACGTAGGAACGTATACGGTTCCCGACCTGCCTGTTGGCCTATACACTTTACGCGTTGAGAAACAAGGCTTCAAAACGATCATCCGGTCTGGGATTACGCTGACTTCGGCTTCGGTGATCCGGGTGGATTTCACCCTGGAAATCGGAGAAGTCCGGCAGGAAATTGAGGTCACTGGAGATATATCCCAGGTGCAAACAGAGGAGGCGAAAATCTCTTCTAACGTGAGCAATCTGATGATTAAGGAACTGCCTCTTGTCGTCGGTGGGGCTCTACGCAGCCCGTTCGATCTGGCGACCTTAACCCCGGAAACCAAACTCTATGCAACACAAATTGCCTTGCAGCCCGGGCCGAACAACCTATCCCCTGTACAGGACAGTTTACAAATCGGAGGAGGCCAACCCCGTGCCTATGGGATAACGCTGGATGGGGTTTCAATGGGGGTTGGCAATCCTCTGCCGAATTCGTGGGTTACCTACAATACCCCGCCGTTGGACGCCATCACCGAGTTCACCGTGGAAACGAACGGCTATAAAGCAGAATTCGGCCATGCGCTGGGAGGCACGATGAGCTTTGCCTCCAAATCGGGCACGAACGATTTTCATGGGACGGTGTTTGAGTACCTGCGCAACAATGCTCTGGACGCGAACCGCTTCTTCAGCAACAAGCAAGGTATCCCGCGGGGAGTTTACAAGCAAAGCGACTTCGGGGTCAGCGTGGGAGGTCCTGTCTATATTCCAAAGCTTTACAACGGGAAGAATAAACTTTTCTTTTTCACCGCCTACGAGGGTTTTCGCAACCGCATTGGGGCCACGGCTACAGCAACCACCATTCCCACCCCTGAGATGTTGCAAGGTGATTTCTCGAACTGGGTCAATTCCAAAGGCCAGCAAATCACCATCTATGACCCTGCGACGACTAGGACCGACGCCAATGGAAAGCTCATTCGGGATCCGTTCCCGGGCAACATAATTCCACAGGATCGTTGGGACCCCCTGGCCGCGAAGCTGCTTCAAGTCTACCAATCCGGTCCGTCCAAGCTGCCCGCCCCCAACAACGGTGCTCTCCCGGGGACCGTCGGTTATGTGCAGAACAACTACCTGATTACTCAAGGGAGCACGTCCAGCCCCTGGAACAAATTCAGCTTGAAGCTTGATTACGTTATTTCCGACAAGAACAAGCTTTCCTTCTACTTCGGCCACAATACCGAAACAAATGGCGCCGGTCCTGCGGGACCCGCGGCCCTCCCCGGTTACTATTCCAACTTCCAATCCCAATACAATTGGGCCGAGATTTCCCGTGGCTCCTGGACTCACACCTTCTCGCCTACTCTGCTCAACTACTTCTATGGTGGAGTGAACAATTGGCAGCAGGAAGCCACCAACGCCAACCAGCAGCAGGGGAACTGGAAGAGCACTTTCTGTCTGCCCAACGTACCGGATTGCAATGTGAACTTGACCACCTTGCTTTTCGGTTTCGGATGGCTATACGCAATGGGAAGCTATTCATCCAGTGGGTCGCATAATCCTCTGTTCAATTTCAATGACAACCTCACCTGGATTAAAGGGCGGCACCCTGAAGTTCGGGGGATGTATCAGAAAAACTACTATTCCGGCTTCGGCCAACAAGGGATCTCCGGCGGGGTGACATTCAGTCCCACGGAGACTGGGCTTCCGGGCGTTACCAGCTTTGCCGCTGGCGGCAGGAATGCGCTTGCCTCTTACCTATTGGGTTGGGCCGACAGTGGCAGAACCGAAACCTTCCAGAACACATCGGCCAGGAGTATGTGTATTGGGCTGGATTCATTCAGGACGATTTTCATGTCAACAGCAAACTAACTTTGAACCTCGGCTTGCGCTGGGAAACCACTTTGTCGCCGTTTGAAGAATACGACCGCTACGGTGACTTTAGCCCAACGACAGCAAACCCGGCAGCGGGCAATCGGATGGGGGGCTCTCCTGTTCGCCGGAGAAGGAGAGGGGCCGGGTTGGAACACGTTGGCCGACAATAATTATGGAGGCTTTGGGCCGCGTGTCGGTCTGGCTTATAGTCTGGACAGCAAAACCGTCATTCGCTCGAGTTTCTCCCGGTCGTTTTGGCTACGTCACCTGCGCTGCGGGTTCCGCCCACTTCCTCGGGTTTGTTACCATCTTTACCCCGGCCAATACCACCTCCGGCGTACAACCGACGTTTCTCTTCAAAGACGGGTTTCCGCCATACCCTGCCGCCTCAGCTTAATCCATCGTTTGGTAATGGGAACAGTGTAAGTTGGTGGCAAGGCAAGGATGCCACCCTTCTTCCGACTGCCGAACACATGGACGCTCTCCAATTCAGCGCCAGTTGACGAACACTCTAATGGCCGAGGTAGCTTGTCCGGCATGCATGGGGCCCATCTGCAGAGTGGACTACTCAATTACAACCAGGTGCCGTATTCCTATCTTCAGCAATACGGGGCTACTCTTCTCAACAGCAGTATCACTTCCCCGGCGGCAATCGCTGCAGGGATTCTTGCCTTATCCCGGCTTTACCGGGTCCGTCGCTCAAGCTTTGCGGCCCTACCCGCAAATTCTTTCGCTCGACACGGCTGGGGGTGGGGGCGACCACAGCGGCAGTTCGAGCTATAACGCCTTTATCGCCAGCATCAACAAGCGCATGGGAGGTGGCCTGACCTTCATGTCGTCGTACGTATTTTCCAAGCTGCTTACGGATTCTGAAAGCGGGGCTTTGGCGGTATCCGCGATGGATATGGGTAACCGCAGACTCGAAAAGTCCATCAGTGGGTTCGACGTCACTCACAACTTCAAGGTGGCGGGGGTCTACGAACTTCCCTTTGGGAAAGACAAAAAATGGGTCACGAAGGGGGTCGCGGCGGCCATTGCAGGTGATTGGAGCGTTGGGGGAATTGGTTACTATTCCAGTGGCTTGCCGGTTGGCTTGACCACTACGGTTGCTCTGCCTCTATTTGCGGGTGCCAACCGTCCCACGATCAGTACTTATGACGGCTGGGGATGTTCGGACATCGGCAATTTCGACCCTTCCACGATGACCTTTTTCCAACCAGCATCCTTTTATGGACTACAGCCGACCACGGTGTTCGGTAACGCCACGCGCTATAACTCCAAATGCCGTCAATTCCCCAATTACACTGAAAATATTACGGTCACCAGGACCTTCAAATTCACCGAAAGATTTAATATGGATTTCCGTTTTGAAATGTTCAATGCGTTTAATCGAGTGCGTTTTGGTACGGGATCGACCACTTTACAGAGTCAGACTTTTGGGCGACTTACATCGAATAGCGATATTCTGAACAACCCGCGCCAAATCCAGTTTGGGATAAAGTTTTATTGGTGATGAGTGTTAAATCAGGGGGACTTGTTGCAGGCATGACATTAAGCGTCGGTAACACCTGCCAATGCCTGCAAAATAGGGTAACAGCACTGGAGGTTTGATTATTTGACAAATTCTTAATCTGACCTCGCCTTTGACTCCTCTCCCCGTGGTGGGAGAGGAGCGAGGCGGGAGACAAAGTGAGAGTCAGCCCCTAAATTTAGTCGAGAGGTGATCTCGCGGATTTGACCTTCCAGACGGGCATTCTGCGGCAGCGCTTCGTGCAACCTCAACCGCTGGAGGCCTGTTGGTTGTCCCCTTCTTCATTCGATTCCATTTCCCTTCGTCCAATTATCCAAATATTCAGGACAGGCACCTCTTCACCACCTCTTTAACCTCTTTACCAGCCAGCCAATCAGAATATTGATTTCTGAAATGTGATTTCTAAGATGAGGACTCTATTTGTCCAATTGTCCCGAGGTTTTGGCGAGAGACAGGAGAACATCACGTGTCTTCATTTCTCCATATTTTCTCGGGCAGAAATGCCCTATATTAGTCCAAAAATGCCGTATTTCTTTTGCGATAGAGGGTTCCCATGAAAAACGACTGCGAATTATTTGATCTATCCGCTTGCCTTAGCCAGCATGCCATAATGAGCCGCATGAAACGAGTTCTGGCTGTGATTGTTCTGTTGGTCGGCAATGTTCAGGCACAGACGGGGGAGGCAGAATTCCAACGCGGGCTGGCCCTTGGAGAGCAGCGCAATTTCCGCGGTGCAGTAGAAAGCTTTTCCCGTGCCATCGCGATCAATCCGCGCTACGAACGCGCCTACTATTTCAGGGCGCAGGCACAGGCATTTCTGGGCAACTACGAAGCGGCGATTGCCGATTACGACAAGGCTTTGCAGTTCAAACCCGGCTACTATGCCTACGTTGCGGGACGCACCGAGGCGAATCGGGACCGAGGCATGCTGGGTTTGGCGGTTCGCTGACGCGGATAAGGCGATTGCGGACCACTACCACTCAAAACAGCGCAATCCTCTCTTGTTCGCCTTGCGGGGAACTATTTTTGGAAAATGGGGCAAACCCGCGAGGCCGAACTCGAATTTGCCTTCGCGCGAAGTATGGCCTACCAGCTTCGAAATAGCCTCGACCGGGCGCAGGAATCTGTGGATCGCTACATCAACGAATACAGAGCCCGCACTCCCGCCGGACAAAGGACACGGCTAACCAATGTTCGCACGCCCTTTGAGCAGGGTCTGGCCGCATCCGATAAGGGCGATGAGCGTATGGCAGTTGGCTATTTCGATGCGGCGCTGGAAATCAATCCCGACCATGCGGAGGCGAACTTCTTCCGCGGCAGATCTTTTTTCCGGCTCTATCAATATGGACGTGCTGTCGACGACCTGGCAAAGGCGACCAGACAGAAACCCACTCTGATTGGTGCGTGGCGCTACTTGGGACTGAGCTATTTCGGGTTGTGGCAGGATCAGCAGTCGCTGGCGGCGTTTTCCGAAGCGCTGCGCCGTAATCCGAACGCCGAAGATGTTCTGGTAAATCGCGCTCAGACCTATCTGGCAATGAAGCCGCCCCAACGAAGGGAAGCCATCGCCGATTTCTCCGCCGCGTTGAAAATCGATCCCGGCAACGTCACCGCACTGAATGGCCGCGCGATTATGTATCATGAACAGGGAAATTCGCAGGCCGCGATCGCCGACCTGAACCAGGCGATAAAACTCACTCCAAAACTCGCCCGCGCCTATTGCAACATGGGAGTCATCATGGGGGACTTGGGCCGCAAAGCGGATGAACAGCAGTGGTATAACCGGTGCTGGGCGATCGATGGAAACGAGCGTGCCTGGTATGAGGGACAGAAAAAATGGGCGGATGCCTATGAGTCTTACCATCGCGAACAGGCGCAGATGCTCGCCTCGATTCAATCCAGTTCTAGCGGATCTTCCGGCTCGAGCGGCTGCGGCGGATATTTCGGAGGCGGGGCACATGCCTGCGAAGCTGGCGACCGTCAGGCTGCCGACCGTTTCAATAACGGTAGCGCGAGCCAGGACGACAAGAATCGTTACTCTGGAGGCTGGTAATGGGAATTTTGCGGATGGCTTTGGCGGTCTCCTCGCTCTGTGCTCAATCAGGTCCGGTGCTGCGAGGAGGGGAAGTGAGGGTCAGCCCCTAAAAAGTAAATTTAGTCGAGAGGTGAGCTCACGGACTTGACCTTCCAGACGGGCATTCTACGGTAGCGCTTCGTGCAACCTCAACCGCTGGAGGCCTGTTTGTTGGATTCCCCTTCTTCATTCGATTCCATTTCCCCTCGTCCAATGATTCAACCATTCAGGACACATACCTCTTTTGCCTGATGAAAATACCTGGCCAGGAATTCTTGAAGAAGGTTAACGAGGGCAGTCTCAGCCGAGAGAGCGATTACCAATACTTATAGGATGGCTTCCTATCGTGTAATTACTTTGAGTTTTGTTTTAGATATTCCTCGTTAAATAACTCATCAGAAATAGGTTGATTGTAATTAGCGTCGAGCACTTTGAGCACTAGTTTCCCTTGCTTGGGCAGGTCGTCAACCCTGGCGACCATGAGTGTCCAATTGCCCTGAACCTTTTTGAGTTCACCGGCCTCAATGACTTTCTCAAGTTTGTCCGAATTGCCAAAAAGTTCCCACCGCTGCAGCATGCCATTGTCTTCCCGAAAATAGGCCAAGGATCGGGGGTAACTCGAATCGCTTTTGAATTGCGGCTTGATTCGATTCTCGACGATCTGGCAGGGAATCCCGTCGAGAACTTTTTTCTCTTCGGATTGATGGTCGTACTGCATTAACCCGCCTCCAATGAGTTCCTGAACGGAAATGCTGAACCCTTTGTACTTGTAATTCCGTGCTCCGGAAACGCGAACTTTCTTCTTGAGGGCGCTGTTGGGGCGATAGGCAATATAGTCCAGGTCTCCATCTGGCTTTTCGTGGACGAGCAGCAGTTTGCCCTTTTCCGATGGTGGCGCCTCCATTTTGATGAGATGCGACATCAATCCCTGGTGCGACTTTCGGGTCCAGGTAAATTCAAGGTGGATGGGCTCCTTTCCCGCCTCCTGGTAATCGACCCCCATCTTGAAAACGCCATTGTGATGAGAGGATTGGTTGAGGTACTGCATAACCAGTTGGTCTCCCTTGGGGTCCGCTTGAATTGCGGTTGCTGAGAAGCACAGCAGGAACAAGGCAGAATACAAAAAGTGAATGCGCGTTTTCATGAGAGTCATCCTTCGCAATTTCAATTAGTGATCACGGCCGCCGACGGCATGAGACGAAAATGCAAGATCTTTCCTTGCCAATGATGGTGAACCGGTTCCCTTAATTCAACGTCTCCAGAGTGACTGATTTCCAAAAAAATTCCGCTCAGGTCGCACATCCTGCCTGTCCGCCATTTCGAAGTGCCTCCGTATTTTTTGTGTTGAGAAAGAGCATCAGGGAGGGAAGCAGGACGATGGAGGCAATAAGATTGGCACCCATGATAAACGCGGACAAAAGGCCAAACTGGGAGACCGGCACAAAATGAGAAGCGCCAAAGATCAAGAAACCCAGGGTCAGGGCTATCGCCGAGGAGACCATGGCGCCGCCGGCTGTCATGAGGGCTTCGCGCATGGCATCGGGCACATTCATATTCCCGAGGGTCCGGTGGCGGCGGAAATGGACCAAGTAGTGGATACAATTGTCAACGGCAATTCCGATGGAAATATTGGCAATCACGCTGGTATTGATATTCAGGGGGATCGCGGTGGATCCCAGGAGTCCGAAAAAGAAAAGAACAGGCAACCCGGCGGGGATGAGCGACAGCAAGCCGACTTTGAACGATCGGAAAAGGATGATGACAATGGCGGCAATCAGCAGTGTCGAGAGCAGCAAGCTCTCCACCTGTCCCTCGGCGACGCTGTCGGAGGTTTGATTCATCAGCACCAGTGTTCCTGTCGAGTGGACAGTGACATCCGGGGGAAATAATTCCTTGCCCAGTTGTTGAATACGGCGAAATTCCTGCCGCAGTTCCGTTGAGCGAAAGACCTGACTGCGAACCAGAATGCGCATCGTGTGGTGATCAGCGGCCAGAAATTCCTCGGTCACGTTACCAGGGTCAGACTCGGCAAATTCGATCAAGTCCTGAATGACGGCGGGGTCCGATGGGACTGCAAAGTATTGCGGATCATCTTCGTGAAACGCCCGGTTCAGCAATTTCAAACTGTCCACGATGGAAAGTGTTTTGTCCACCCCCGGAGTGTTGTGCAGGGATTGCTGCAGGGCGTCGGCAGACTTCAGGATTTCCGGATCCAAAACCGATCGCTCTCGATTCGTTTCCACGACAATGGAGAAAGAGGCGAGTCCGCCCAGGCGGCTGGCAAAAGCCTCGGAAGCTTTCACCACCTGCGACGATTTGCGAAAGTACCCCAAATTATCGGTATGAACCTGCACGTGGTAGAGGCCCCAGAGCGCCCACACCGTGGAAAGCAGGGCGGCCCCGTAAATCCATGGCGCGCGGCGGAAATCGAAACGGCCAAGCTTTGCCATCAACAGATGGCGGTGGCTGTCTTCCCGCCCTGGCAGTTCTTCCAGACGAGGGATGCGATGATGCCACAACAGCAGGGGAATGAGGGTCATGCAAAGCAGATAGCCCAGGAACACGCCCCAGGTCGCAAAAATTCCGAAATCCCGAATGGTGGGGATGGGACTGATCACCAGGGATCCAAAACCGGCCATGGTGGTGGCGGCCGAAATCATGATGGCGATATGAGTGCAACTTAACGTCTCCAACAGAACTTCACGATAGCCCTCTCGGCTGATCGATACCTCGTGATCAGTTCCAGCAGTACCCGCACTCAGTGATGCTTTGTCCGGCTCGGAACCGGACTGACCAGTCCGATAGGCGCGGAGCATCACACGATAGTATTGGGCCAGGAAATGAATGACATAGGAGCTTCCATTGGCGATCAGCAGTGATGGCAGGGTGAGCGTGGTGATGCTCAGGGGGCGGCCAAGCCAAGCCATAGGCCCCAGAGTCCAGAGCAGGGCGATGAGAACGGCCACGAGAGGCAAGGCGATCCCCCGGAAAGAACGGAAACTGACCACCAGGAGCCCGATTACCAACAGAAGAGTCAATGGCGTGAAAAGCTTCAAGTCCGCCAACATGTTGGTGGTTCCTTCAAATTCCATTTCCGGCAGACCGCCGATGAACACCTGGGCCAGTTGGCGCAGGGGAAGGACAATTTCGTGGACCTGCTGGGTTACGAAACGGGCTTGAGAAAGAGCTTGATTCTTTTCGAAATTCTTTAAGAAAACCAGAATTGCGGTGCTATGAAGGTCGGCTGAGATCAGATGCTTTTCCAACAGCGGGTTCGAGCGGATCCGAGCCCGCAATTCTTCGGGGCGGATGGATTCCAGCGAAGCAGGGATAAGAGGTTGAATCTTAACTTCGTCTCCCTCGCCTTTGACGTCCATGAGGTTGGTCAAGCTGATGACCCGTTTGACTCCTTCGATATGCTCGATTTTCGTCGTAGCTTCCCGGATCGATTCCAACATCGGCGGTTCCAGAAGCTGGTTACTGGTGAGGCCGACCAGCAGGATTTCATCATTCCCAAAAATCCGCTGGGTTTGTTCGTAGTAGGCGTTTTCTTTGGACTTGGCCTGGATGAAGGAGGACGAAGAGCTGTCAAACTGGAGGTGCCGCAAAGGCAACAGCCAGCCGGCACTCATCAGGAGGATAACGCAGAGACTCGCGCGGGAATGATCGAGCAGCCAGTTGCAGATGCGAACCATGATCGATCTTATAAAGGAAAGAGTTGAACGGAGTCAATGAGGAAACAGGACTTCTTGGCGGCTTTCTGGTGTGGCAGGCGATCCAAGAGCCTATTTTGAACTGAGCTCAATTCCACAAAAAGAGGATGTCTATTCAGGGGTCAGCGTGCGAGGGTCACCCGTGCGGTTGTCGATGACGCTGGCGTAAGCGGCGAAGGAACCATTTGGAGTTGAAGTTGAAAGACTCAGCCGGGCACCTGTCAAGTTCGCATAACCAAACCGGCTTAGCACCTCGGTGATTTGAATCATTTCCAGAGGGAACAATGAAAAAATCCGAATGCAAGAGAGTCCCTTGTTGGTTGAACAGAGTCACCTTGACCACAAGATCCGACTCCGTTGCGTTGGTCAGAATCAGATTGGTACGAAAATCATTGTTCTGAGCGACCCCTGTAATCGACCGCGGTCGAAACCAGCTGATCAAATCCGCCTGGGTGGCTGCCGGCACGCTTTGTCCATAGGTTCCACCCGTGCCCGGAGTTGATGTCTGGCCTAGCATCGTAAAACCGGGCGATTCCGACACCAGTCGAATGGCTCCATAAGACTGGTCCAAACCATAAACAGAAGCCAGGACATCGCGCAGCACCATGGACTCCCGCGGATTAAACATGAGTTCCTTTTCCAGCCCACTGCGTCCGTCCTGGTTATTCCCGAAAAATTTGAGTTTCAGGCTCGATGCCATATTAGCCGTATTGGCGATGAATAGATCGGTGGTCCAATAGGTATTGGCGAGGCCGCTCACGCGGGCGCTTGAAGGAAGTAACAACCAATTCGAATGGACTTGGGGAAGCAGTGTTCGCGGGTCTCCCGTCCCGTTGTCAATCAAGGCAACATAGCCGGCAATGGCTCCTCCGGCGGTTGTGGGGCGAAGAATGAGTTGAGCCCCTGCAATGTCTTCCGTGGTTCCGAGATCTTCAATGACGTTGCGAACTTGTGTCATCCCTAGCGGAGGCAGCGTATAGCTCTTGTTCAATCGTATGAATCCTTCTTTCGAGACGAGGGTGACCTCTACGCCGCACGCAAATTTCGAGGCGTTGGCCAGGATCAGGTTGGATCGGAACGCCTGATTTTGATAGACCCCGCTTATGGATCGGGTCTCTCCATAGGAGATCCAATCCGACGACGAAAAGGCTGGGACGCTCTGCCCATATGTTCCGCCACCGCCTGGGGTAGAGGTCTGGGCCAGGATATTCAGGGTGGGCGTCGTTGACTCTATTAATAGACCACCGAATCCGGAGGAAATCCCAAACACGGACTGCAAAACATCAACAAAGGTGATTGTTTTTCCGGCGCCGACCGAAATGCTCTTGGCCGGCCCTGTCGTACCATCGGAATTATTTCCCAGGAAAGTAAAGGTTACCGTAGCGTCGGCATAGCCTTGATTGGTGAGATTGAGCGTGGTCGTCCAGAAAGTATTATTGGCTCCTCCGACAATGGCAATAGAAGGAATCAGCCATCGGCTCTGAATTCCGGGAGGGTTCGTAATCGTAACTTCAGCAAAGTTAGAAAGGACCGTTTCCCCCGATCCCTTGACGGCACGAGCTAGCAGACGATGGTTTCCAGGGTTCGGGGAATTCCAAGTGATCTGCCAGGGGCGCGTTATGGCTTCACCGACCAGATTGCCGTCCACAAGAAACTCCATTTTCTGAATGGCGTCATCCTCCATACTCGCGGAAATCTGTAAATTGGCGGGTGCGGCGTAAGCCGACCCGTTGAGAGGGCTGGTTAATTGTGGTTGATCAAGTTGAGAGACCACAATCTTTTCGAAAACCCCATTATAGTCTGCGCCAACGCCGACCAAAATCGTTTCAGGAAAGTCGATCGTTGCTTCGCCAATAAGATTCCAATGAATGGCGTCGGTTGAATTGTAGCCCCTGAGCGTAGAGCCGCTGCGAACAAGTTTCACCCAAGTATTAAAGGAATTTTGCGCCACTGCCTTTTTCCTCGATTCGGAATCGCGCTCACTCCGAAATTCGAACAGAATCCCTGATTCGTTCGACCAGCCCATTAATGCAAAAGGCGATCCGCCAGAAAGGTCCTCTCGAATCATGACACCCGCTTTATATGAGGCTCTCGAAATATAAGCTAAAATTTGCCCGTTTCCTTTCAAATACTGAAACGAGAATTGCGCTTGGTCTTGTTTTCCGCCCAAGTTTCCAGGAAGAGTGGAAATCACCAGACCCCCCTCCCCATTGTCATAGCCGTTATGGTTATAACCTGCAGAATCTCCAATCCAGCGGTTAATCCATGGGTAGTTCAGGGGACTCACGTCAAAATTTACGGGTTTAGAAAACCCTATACCTCCGTTGCAATCCACAGCTTTGGCTACCAGCCGAAAGCTCCCTCCACTGAGAAGAGCATCCTGCCTATAGGGGGGCTTTGTAGGCGGAGGATTATCCGGTCCCAAGGATGTGTATTCAACACGCATGACCTCGGAAGACTTCGAATGGGCGTCGGCTGTTTCTATCACTTCAACGGGATCTCTCCCAAGGTCGCGCGCCCAAAATTGGGAACCCTCGGTGGGGGTCAGGATAGTCACCGTTGGCGGGTCAATTAAGCCGGGAGGGTACGTCAGGGTTGCAAATTCACCATAACAAAATTCTTTTCCTTGTCCCGCTCCTACAGCCAATCCATTGTCATTGATATCAAACCCGTAATATAACTCTGGTTCGCAGGAAGCGTATCGAGGGGTATCTCTCAAACGCTGCATGATTCCATCGTGCCAGATGAAGCCTGCCATAACAAGAGTCATGGATAGATCCCCAATGATGACACCCGAGTTGTTGATTGATCGCGCCGCGCTTTCCAGCCCGTCAAGAACCCCAAGATCCAACATGTATCCATCCTGCCAGAGAAAAGCATGCCACACTTTGTCCCCTGAAGTGGTTGCCTTGCCTACGATTTGACCCCGGTCATTAATTCCAAATGCCTGGCTCCGATTACCCCCGGGCAAAATTCCCAAGTCCTTCAGTGATCCTCCTTCCCAAAGAAATGCGTGTTCCGTACCTTCCTTGGTTTCGGCCCAACCGACCACTTGAGCTGAGGCGTTAATCGCCATTGCCTGACTTTGATTCCCCCCCAGAGTCCCTATTTCCTGAATTCCGCCTTGATTCCAGAAGCAGGCGACGGAATAGCCTTTGGCATTCGTTCCAATTCCTGCGATCTGTCCACTGCTATTGATTGCCAATGCTTGACTTTGGTCCCCCCCTGGAAGAGCACCGAGGTCCCGCATATTCCCATTCTCCCAATAAAAGGCGTGTTTGGTTGGATCTCCAGAGTAGACATTTGACCAGCCCACAATTTGTCCGTGATCGTTAATATCTTGGGCAACGCTTTGCTTCCCTCCTAATGTCCCTAATAACTGCATCCCTTCGGTGGCACTCCAAACCATTGCTTTTTTGTCAGCACCCGGATCCAAATCGTTTTCTTCATTGAATGACCAACCGACCACTTGATTCCTATTATTAATGGCTTTGGCCACGCTATTCCTATCTGTTCCGAATGTTCCCAGATTACGATTGTGAACCCCATAGGAACCATAGAGCATGATAGAGCCGGATTCTCCATTGTAGCCATCCACCGCGATCAAATACTCTGAACCCGCTGAAGCTTGAAATCGAACCCAACTCGTCTTTCCTCCCAGTGGGTCGTCGTCGTTGCTTGTGATCAAGTTAAGATTTGGAAGGGTTCCGGTATAAACCGCCAGAAGCGTATTAAAGCTGCTCCCTGCCGTTGAGAGAGTCATGGTACAGGAAAAAGGCGCGATCCATTTCCACCAGACAGATTTCCCGCCCGGGTTTCCTGCATGATTGGGCTCGCCGGCGTCTTTACTGGCAGTGATATTGGAAGCATATCCTGGAAGTAGCGTACCCAAGGAGGTGCCTGTAATTGTGAAAGGCGACTGGAAGTAGTCATTCCAAGCGGGGAGATTGAGTACAATTTTCCCGGATTCTCCGTTGAATCCATCCACCACGATTTGATAGGTCTGTCCAGCAATGGCATCAAAGGTTACACGGCTTGTTTTCCCGCCCAGAGGATCATCATCGTTGGCCGCAATCAAGGTGAGATTCGATACAGAACTGCCGGTATAGACTGCTAGGAGCGTATTGAAATCGCTGCCTTCGGTGGTGATCGTCACGCGCCTTGAGGCTTGACAGTACCAATTCCACCAGACAGAGCGGTGTCCTGGATTCCCTGCATGGTTCGGTTCGCCAAGCTCCTTGGAGGCGGCAATATTTGTGCCTCGCAGGGTTGTTAAGTAGCTCCCATCAACGTTTCCTGGAGCTAATGTTGCCGTTGCCAGGCTGTCATTTTGCGGTGCAGGGATCCATAAGACATAGAGTAAGATATTCCCCTTTTGTCCGTTCTTTCCGTCCACTGCGATGGAATAATCGAATGGATGCTGAACATCAAATGAGATATGGCTCGACCCTTCTTCGCCACCATCGTCATCATTACTGACAAGTGGTATAAGACCACGCACGTCATTTCCCGTATAGGCTGCAAGAAGAGTATCCAAGGCACTCCCCTCGGTACTTATTTCCAAAATTCCAGTCAAGGCGAAGCTCTCCCAATGCCACCAAAGAGATCCACCCCCTGCATTTCCTGCGTGGTTCGGCTCACCTTCTTCCTTAGATGAGTTCAGGCTGTTGCCCCCATAAAACCAAGCGACAGGCGAAGTGACATCTGTTATTGGCGTCGCTATGTTGGTCCGGTTCGAGAAATTGTCATTCCTTGGCGCCATACCCAGCCAAAAATTCCCTGACTCGCCATTGAGCCCGTCGATTGCAATCATATAAGTCGTGCCTTGAACAGCATCAAAGCTTACAGTGCTTGTAAGTTCTTCGTTGGGATTGGCGGAACTCACTGCCACCCGGGACAACTCAGCGAGGGATTGTCCGGTATAAATGGTCACGATCGTGTGGAAATTGCTTCCGGCTGTAGAAAAACTAAAATGCCCGGATGCGGGAGGTGTCCATGACCACCAAAGGGTTTTCCCGCTCCCTTGGGGAGACGTCAACGACTCTGATTTTTCCAGACTGGCTTCTTGATTCGATCCGCTGGCTCGAAAAGTAAAAACTGAAGAATTTTCTGATGTTTTATTAGCAATTGGCAATGCCATGGAAAAATCATCGTTGGGTGGGCGGGTGTGGACAGATTGAAGGGCCTTAGCGAGATTCAGTCTCCCTCCGGAACTGCACTTCCCAGTCAAATCAGGGAGCCGTTCGGCAGAGCTTAGAAGGCGATTGCGGACTTGCAGGTAGGAATCGCGGGGAAATTGCTCCTTGATTAAAGCCAGCACCCCACTGACATACGGGGCAGCCATCGAGGTTCCACTTAACACCTGGTAAGCCGAGTCTGAGGTATACCATGTGGAATAAATATAGTCCCCTGGTGCGCCCAGGTCGACGGTCGCCTGGCCGTAGGTTGTCCAGTAGACTGCCTTGTCAGAAATATCAGTGGCTGAAACGGAGATGATATTGTCTAAATCGAAGCCGGATGGATAATGGGCAAGATAATCCGAATCGACGTTATCATTTCCAGCTGCAGCAGCAACGAGAATCCCTTTTTGCTGGACATGCTTCAGGGCATCGAGAAGGGCCCGCGAGTAGGCAGGACCTCCCCAACTACAATTAAAGATGCTGGCCCCTTTGGAGAGTGCATAATCAATACACTCAATTGCATCGGAGTCGTAGCCGCTCCCGTTTTTGCCGATGAATTTGCAGGCCATGATTTGAACATTCCAAGCCACGCCGACGACCCCGATGCCATTATTTCCAACGGCCCCCAGAATTCCCGCCACGTGAGTACCATGACCAAGGTCATCGCGGGGATCTCCGGAGCCGGTGATGGCATTGATCCCGTGTACATCGTCGATGTAGCCATCCCCATCATCATCAATCCCGTTGTTAGGAATTTCACCGGGATTGACCCACATGTTTTGAGCCAGATCTTCATGAGTGTAACGAACGCCACTGTCAATGACGGCAACAATGGTATTCGACGCTGATGTGCGAATGTCCCATCCCGCTACGGCATCGATGTCAGCTCCTTTCAGTGGCTACCCACAAGCTCCGTGTTATAAAGTCCCCAAAGCTGGTCCTTGAAAGTAGGGAGTTCGTTGGGCATTGCTTTCTGCCTGATATTCGTAATCGGGTTGAACATATTCGTAGAGCCCGCTTCTTCGATATACATAGCTGCGGATTTTCTTCAACTTTAATTCCCAGGATACGCACGACCCGGAAGATTGCCCATAGCTGCGAAGCGGCGCAAGACGCGGTCAATGCGCGAAATTTGTGGCGCGCCTGATCGAAGCTGTGACTTACGGTTCTCTTCGGCTTGGCAATGAATCGGTCGAGCGTTGGCATGCCTCATGAAAGTGAGGCGGCAGGCTCTGGCTGGGGTTTTACAAGTCCACCCGACGGAGCCAATTAAGGTCAGGGCAACAGGCATCCTATTATTGGCCACTTGTCGCGAACCCAGGTCACTGTGTCTGGCCTCGAAATAGAGACTCGAACTTGATCAAAGGAGAGATGAATAAGGCTCAATCTGCACACGCTGAAATCGAAGCAATACGCTAATTCTTCCCTTGGCAGTGAATGAGACTTGATCGCTATGAGAAATCGTCGGAGGTGTGTCGCCTGATCGGGAGCGGCGATGAGTCCGGTTCTTCTGATGATTACCTCAACAAGAAATTTTATCAAACTTTGTGCCAGCCATGGCAGAAATTCTATCCGAGGGAAGACCCGGCCTCCAGTCATGCCTTCGTCCATCAAGCGCTTTATCTTCCCATTTCTCAGTGAAAAACCAAATCTGGAGCTGTCCTGCACCGATTTAGAATGCAGAAGGTATGGAAATGACGTTCCCCGTTTTCGCAATGGGAGGGCTCCGGTAACAGAGGTACAAAATATTAAGAAATTGTCGAATAAATGGTTGAATTGGCTCCCAGGTTTTGTTAGGTTACGGTTCTGTTCCTGAGACAGATTCGGTCTTTAAATGTTGCGGGCTGGAGGTCACGAAGTATCAGCATGTGGAAAAGGTTCATACACTCATTTAAACTCAAGAACAGCTGGAATTATCGGGAGAACAAGACGCTCCTTTTCGTCAACCTCCTCATGGTCAGTTTGGTTTTGTACGGCATCGTTCTGCGATTCGTCGAGAAGGGTGAATTGGATCTGTCCTCCCGGCTCAGCATGGATTTGAAGACGCTCCAGCCGCTCCCAGCCTTTATGCCCGTCGAAAAATTCGAGGGCGAAATAAGAAAGAATACCAACCTGAGCGATGTATTGACCTCCTATAATCTTTCGCCTAACCTCATTCAACAACTCGTCGTGGTGGCCAAACCAATCTACAACATCAAGAGTCTCAGCGGAGGCACCCGCTTTGAGCTGGAAAAATTGCCCGACGGCACGTTGAAGACTTTTACCTATAACATCGACTCGGACCAATGCGTCCGCGTGACGTTGACGCGGGACGGTTATAAGGCGGAAATGCGTCCGGTCGGTTACGATGTCAAGACTGAGTTGATTGCCGGTTCCATTGCCACGTCCCTCTTCCGTTCTTTGGAGGATTTGAATGAAAAAGACCAGCTGGCCCTGGAGTTGGCGGAAATCTTTTCCTATGACATCGATTTTCATAGTGAATTGCGGCCTCGCGACACCTACCGGCTGGCGGTGGAGAAACTCTACCGGAACGGCAGTTTCGTGAAATACGGAAGGATCCTGGCCGCGCAATTCACCAATAACGGTAAAGAGTACACAGCCTATTTCTTCCGAAGTGGAGAGGGGCGCGGCGAGTATTACGACGGGCAGGGAAGGGCTTTGCGCCGGGATTTATTGAAATCCCCCATCAAATTCTCCCGGATTACTTCAACCTTCAGCCGGAGTCGATTTCACCCCTTGCTGCAGTCTTATCGGCCCCATATGGCAGTGGACTATTCCGCGGCGATCGGGACCCCGGTCTATGCGGCGGGGGATGGGCGAATTGAATTCGCCAATTGGAAGAGCGGTTTTGGAAAATTCATCGAGATTCGTCACTCCGGGGATCTCAACACGATGTACGGACATCTCTCGCGTTTTGCAACGGGCGTTCGGCCCGGAGTGGCAGTAAAACAGGGGCAGGTGATAGGCTATGTCGGGATGACCGGGATGGCGACCGGCCCGCATTTGGACTACCGCATTGCCCGCCACGGCCGCCTGATCAATCCCTTGTCTGTTAAGTTCCAGCCCTCTGCTCCGCTCGGGTCCGACCAACTCCCGGCCTTCGAGACGAAGCGCGAATATTGGGAGAAAGAATTGGCAGAAATCACTCCAGCTCCCATGGTCCAGCAAGCTTCGTTAAGGCGTAAAGTCCGCCGAACTCATTAGGGCATCGTGATTCGAACAGTTTTCCCGCCTCACCCCTTCACCCCATCACTTGCTTGAACTCCACCAGGAATCGTTCCATTTCAGGACGGGTCCCCACTGTTACGCGCAAATGGTTCGTCAACGGATTAAACGGGCGCCCTACCATAACCTGACGATCGCGCAGGGCAGCTTGCACGGGTTGCATGTTGCGCTTCAAGTCGATCATAAAGAAATTGACTTGCGAAGGGATGGTTTCGTAACCCATTTTCCTCAATTCACCCACCACATAGTCGCGCGCTCCCCTGTTCTGGGATCGATTCCAGGAGATGAAGGCCTGGTCCTCAAAGCAGGCGAGTCCGGCAGCCAGAGTCAAGGCATTCGAATTCAGCCAGACGCGATGGGCGGCCATTTTGGCGATGAGGTCTTCCCGGGCGACAGCGTAGCCGAGGCGTAAACCGGCCATTCCGTAAATTTTTGAGAAAGTCCTCGTCACAATCACCGGTTTGTTATTCATGACCGATTCCAGTGCGGTGCGGTAGGCGGGGTCCTCCACATAATGAAAGTAGGCTTCATCGACGACGATCGGAATCCGGGGAGGAAGCTGATTAACAAATTGCCCCAAGGCATCGGCCGTCACATAAGTGGCAGTGGGGTTGTTGGGATTGCAGATATAAATCAGACCTGTATCTTCGGTGACGGCCTCCTGCATTTTCCTCAAATCATGGCGGAACTGTGAATCGAGGGGAACCCGAACGACGGTGGCCCCCTGGACTTCGCTTACGCGTGCCATCCCCTCGTAAGTGGGAGAGGCCACAATCAGTTTTTTCCCGGGACCAAGAAATGCTTCAGCCGCCATTTTTAAGATTTCGCTGGAGCCATACCCCACTTGAATCATTCCGAGCCCCACCTGGTGGTGTAGGGCGATGGCGCGCTGGAGTTTGTCGGCCGACAGCACATAGCGATTGCTCCTGGAGATGGCATCCCGAATGGCCTGCATCGCCATTTGCGAGGGCCCATACGGATTTTCGTTTCCATCGATCTTGACTAGCTCCACTGGAACAGCAGAAGGGTGGGGTTGCGTTGTCTCCTGGGGCAGGAATCCAGTCGATGGCCATGCCGAGGCGATCGCCGGATAAGGAGTGCCTAAGGCCAGGCCGGTGGCTCCAAATTTCATCAACTGCCGCCGGCTGACGCGACTTGTTTTGGCGCGCATCGCTTTACCTCCTGAGAATAGATCCGTGGGGCATCGAGAGATGCAAGGTGAAAGGTAGCCCGATTGAATGGCTTTGTCCAGCGCTACCAGAGCTGTGCTACACTTAGGGGGTGATGATTGTTCTGAAATTGCTGCCACGCCTTGCGGCTGCCGGCCTGCTCCTTTTTCTGATCCTTGCTCCCCTCGCACAAGACAAGACCACCGAGCCCCCCAAACAGGAGGAAGGGCCGCTAACTTTGCGGATTGACGTGGACCTGGTGGTTCTCAATGTGACGGTCGTGAATGAAAGCGGTGTCAATGTCACCAATCTCCGCAAGGAAGATTTCACGGTGTATGAAGACGGGGTGGAGCAGGAAATCAATAGTTTTTATCCGGTTGAAGCTCCCTTTCACTTGTTCATGATTCTCGACAGCAGCAGCAGTACCCGGAGTAACCTTCATCTCCTCAAAAGGGCTGCCGCCAACTTTGTCGATGAGCTCCGACCCGATGATCGGATTGCACTAGGTGAGATCAACGCCTTTGTCCGCCAGCTTCAGGATTTTACCAGTGATCGAAAAGCGCTGAAGAGTGCCATCCAATCCATTACGACCTATCCCTATGGGGGGTCCAAGGTCTACGACGGAATCTCCATGGCCGCGAAAGCCCTGCGCCATCTGAAAACGGGTCGAAAAGCCATCGTGATTCTCAGCGACGGAATGGAAAATTCCAGCGCCATCAAGTTTGAGGGCCTGCGCCAGCTCGTGGCACAGGGAGATGCGGTGCTCTATCCCATCACCATCCTGAACAAGAAACAGCAGCAAAGTTATCTGGAAGACTATATACATAAACACTCGGAGGACGACCCTTACGTGCGCAATGCCAGAGCGAGCCTCTCGGTTTTGGAAGAAGTCTACCAGATCCAGACAGAGCGGCTTCAGGTCATTGCTGAGGAGTCAGGCGGGCGTATCTTCATGGTGAATGACCTGGGAGACTTGTCGGGCAAATATTCGGAAATCGCTCAGGAACTTCGGAATACTTTCAGCCTGGCCTACTATTCCAAAAACCCGTGGAATGAAGGCACCATGCGGAAAATCCAGGTCGAGGTGAAGAACCCCGGCTATCGGGTACGAAGCCGGTCCACCTTCTATGTCGGAAACGAATAAAATCAAGGGCGTGGCCGCAGAGCTGAGTCGGTAGATCTTGGGGGGCGAGGCTGGCGAGGTTTGAGCGTGAGGCTATGGACCGCTGAAGAACTCATTGCAGCTGCTGCTGTAGCGGCGCTCTATGAGCGCCGAAGTAGGGATCGAACAAACAACTCAGGGATTCGGCGGTCACCGACCGCGGCTACAGAATTGGCTGGTGTCGTAGCCGGGCTCTATGAGCGCCGAAGTTGGGATCAGACAAACGACTCGGGTTTCCGGCGGTCACCGACCGCGTTGCCGTTCCAGAGGTGAGGTCCACCGAGTCTTTCCAGCAACGCCTGCTAGTGGATCATGGGATCTTTATCTGTATCGTAGTCCTTTTTTGTTCAGGTACACTTCAAAGACTTGCGTCGGGCGCGCCGCAATTTCCAGCGGTAATAATATTCCTTCCGGAGTTGAATTTCCCGTGTGGGGAACGCGTTCGATACTTACGCTGACTCTTCAGGTAGAGATAGGCAAACCCCATTCCCCCCAGGTGAGCTGCGTTGGAGATTCCTGAATTAGAGCTGTATAAGGCTGTAAAGAAGATGAGGCCGGCATTGATCAGGACAAAATAGCGGGCCGGCAGGGGAAAAATAAAGAAGTAGATGATCCGGTCAGGGAAAGTCAAACCGTAGGCGAGCAAGACGCCGTAAATCGCTCCTGAAGCGCCAATCGTCGATGTGTAGAAATTGGAAGGAATGGCCAGGACGCAAAGGCCCGCCCCAATGCCAGTCAGGCAATAGAATTGGAAGAATCGCTTGCTTCCCCAATAGCGCTCCATTTCACAGCCGAACATGAAGAGGCTCAGCATATTGAACAACAAATGGAATATTCCGTGGCGGTCGTGGAGAAACAAGTAGGTAAACAGCTGCCAAAAATAAAACTTTTGAAAGACTAGAGCCGGCGTCAGGCTGAAGAAGTACGCCAACGGTTCTCCGGCGATGAGCTCCATGACAAAGACGGCCACGCACGCAATGATGATGTTCCGCACAACCGGGGTGAGCGGGCCGCCAAACGAAATCCTGGGTGTTGTGTAACGATAATTCATAGGGGGAGTTTATCATGCTTTTAATGGAGGGTGCGATGCTCAAAAGAATTGGCTTTGGATTCCTCGGTCTCATCTTTGGTTTCGCCATCGCCTGCACGGAACACCGGGAAAGTCCCGTTACCACATCCTCTTCGGCGTCTGCCTTCGCGGCCTTTGTCGATGACTACTTTAAAGCAGATTTTGATAATAGTCCGACCAGTGGGACTGCCAACGGTCTTCATGAATATGATACTTTGCTCGAAGACATGTCTGCCGGGGCAAGGCAGGCTAGAATTCAACAACTTAAGGGACTGCAATCGCGTTTGGATCGCTTGCGCGCAGGTCAACTCAGCCAGAACGACGCCATTGATGCTGATATTTTAAGCGGCCAAATTCAAGCGGAGCTCCAGGATCTGGAAGTACTTCAAACCTGGAAGAAAAATCCCATGCCTTATGTGGCATTGGCAGGGGGAAGCATCGACTTGTTGATGAAGCGCGATTTTGCTCCGCCTGTGGAACGATTAGGTTCGGTGATTGCACGGTTAAAGAAGTTGCCGTCTATTTTTCAGGCCATGAAGGACAATGTTTCCGATCCTCCGAAGGAATTTACCGATCTGGCTATTCGAATGGCTCATGGTTCCAGGGAATTTTTTGAAGTAAGCGTTCCCCGTTGGGCGAAAGAAGCGGCAGGTACGAATGCGGAGATTCTCAAGGAATTCGGCGAAGCGAATGCGCAGGTTATCAAAAACGTCAGGGATGCGGAAACCTGGCTGAAAAAGGATCTTCTCCCCCGTTCCAAAGGAAGCTATGCCATCGGGGCGGATGCGTTTGCCAAGAAATTACTTTATGAAGAACGCGTCGACATCCCAATTGACGAGCTCTTGAGGATTGGCGAGGAAAACCTGCAGAAGGATTATGACGACTTCGTTGCCACTGCCAAAAAGATCAACCCGAATGAATCCCCGGCGAAGGTGATGAAGTCGATCTCAGACAACTATCCCAAAGCCTCCCAGTTATTGGCTTCAGCCAGGGAAACCGTTGAAGGGATTCGGCAATTTGTAAACGACCACAAGATTGTGGTCATTCCTTCGGGTCTGCTCCCCACCATCCTGGAAACTCCGCTTTACGAGAGGTCAGGTGGATTCGCCTCGATGGACAGCCCTGGCCCTTACGAAACGAAAGCGACCGAGGCGTTTTACTACATCACTCCCGTCGAAAAGGACTGGACTGCCAAGCACCAGGAAGAGCACCTGCGTTTGTTCAACCGTCCCGTGATGGACATCATTACCATTCACGAAGCCTATCCGGGGCACTACCTTCAGTTTCTCTTTTCTAAACAGTTTCCGACCAAGACCCGAAAGCTGATTTCCTGCAGCAGCAATGTCGAAGGCTGGGCCCACTACACCGAGCAGATGATGGTGTCCGAAGGATTCGGCAACGGAGACCCCAAGGTAAAACTCGCCCAACTCCAGGAGGCTTTATTGAGAGATTGCCGCTACGTGGTGGGGATTCGGCTCCATGTCAAGGGATGGACAGTGGATCAAGGGCGGGATTATATGGTTGAGAAGGCATTTCAAGAGCAAGCCAACGCTTTCGAAGAAGCCAGGCGCGGAGCTTACAACCCGACCTATCTGTATTACACCTTGGGCAAGCTGATGATCTACAAATTCCGCAGCGATTATCAAAAAGCCAAAGGAGACGCCTTCAGCTTGGAGGAGTTCCATACCAATTTTGTGAAGCAGGGGGGAATTCCGCTGAAGTTTATCCGTCAGATCATGCTGCCTGGAGACCCTGGCCCTCTCTTGTGACGTAACCCTCGGGAGGAATGGATTAAGCAGGCGTCTGAGGCAGGTTTACGAAGCATCGACCGGAGCGGCCGCCCTTAAATTTAAAGTTGGGGTAACCGCTAGTGTTTGGGCTGGATGATTTCTCCGTAAAGCTCCGGCCGCCGGTCGTTAAAGCGATGGATTTCGTGCTTGCCGGGGACACGGACAATCCGCTTTTCGCGCGCCTTGAGCGGATCGATTTCCGCATAAAGAATCTCCTCCTGTTCGGCACTAGCCAGCGCCAGTGTTCTTCCGTGGACATCGGAGATCCGGCTCCGCCCAATGAAGCGGAAGCCGCGCTCTATACCCACGCGGTTGACCGCCGCAAAGAATATATGGTTTTCCAGACCGCGGGCATTGATCAAATGCTCGGCAAATTCCTCCGCCCCAGTGGGCCAATTGGTGGGGAGTACAACGAGATCGGCTCCCTTCAATGCCATGACCCGGGTACCTTCGGGGAAGGCGCCATCGTAACAAATATTCAGACCAATCCTTCCGAGGGGCGTCTCATACACGCCAAAGCCGAGATCGCCGGGCTGGACAAATTTGTCGACCCCCAGGCTGGGAAGATGAACTTTGCGGTATTTCCCGATCAGCCCTTCGGGGCCTAGGAGCACCGCCGCATTAAAGAGCTGATCTCCAGCTCTTTCCAAAAGACCATAAACCACGTGCAGTTGGAGCTTCTGGCAGACTTTCACAAGTTTGAGGGTTGAGGGACCGGGAATGGATTCCGCGTAAGGAATTGCCTCTTCGAGACTTTCGAAACAGTAGCCGCAGAGTGCGCATTCGGGAAAGATGACCAATCGGGCTCCAGCCTTGGCCGTGGTCTCCATGGAGCGGATCATTTGGTCGAGGTTGGCTTCAATATTCATGAATTGCGGGAGCATTTGAATCCCCGCGATCTTGATTGTCATTTGACGGTTATCTCTCTTTTCTCCTGCTGAAACCCCGGATTGATTTCGAATCGAATGCCATGAGCTGCGAGGGGAAGAAATGTGGTCACGAGAAAAGCGAACCCCCAGAGGGTCGCCTCTTGGGCAGTGATGGGAAGGCGTCCTTCAGGAATCGCTCCCCCATTTTGTCCAGCCATGCAAGACGACTTGGGGCTACGGCAAGAATTTGGCCGCCATCTGGTGCCACCACGGCCAGTCATGACCCGTCCCGGTTCCCCACACGTCCAAAGAGTGGGGGATGCCCCTTTCGTTCATGATGTGGGACAAACGTATATTCTCTTCCAGGCAGAAATCGTGCTCCCCGGTCGCCAGGACGAATTTCGAGAGTTCACGAAAGCGCCCGTGATACCAGGTGTCGGTAAGATTCTGTAAAAAATCGGGAGGACAATTAAAATAGCAATTGTCATCAAAATAGCCGTTCAGAAACTGGTGAATGTCAAACGCTCCACCCATGCTTACGCACCCACTGACCAGATCGGGGTGACGAAGGCAAAAATTGACAGCATGATAGGCGCCAAAGTTACACCCTGTCACCAACGGCGCACTGGTGCGGTTTTGCGATAGGATGTAAGGAATGGCTTCCCGCAGGAGGTAATCTTCATAATCCAAATGGCGCAATACCCGCGCTCCCGGCGGGGCACTTTCGTTGTACCAACTTTCTGCATCAATGCTGTCGACACAAAATGCCTGGAGCTCCCCATTTTCGAAACGTGGTCGGATGGCTTCTATCATTCCACGATCTTCGTAATCGAAAAAACGGCCCTTGGCTGTGGGAAAAACGAGCAAAGGGGTTCCCGCATGCCCAAAAACCAGGAGTTCCATACTGCGTCCCAAAGAAGGACTATGCCATTTCACGTATTGGCGATTCATAGCGGAGGATCTCTTCGTCCAATAGTTGCAGGGAACTAGGTGAGGAACAGACAGATTGCGTGAAGGGACGTCCCATCACATTTCCAACCAGGGTAAGGAATCATATCCTGTGTGACTGGCGAAAGGCAATCGCGGAATTGCAAATGAGGTCCATCTTTGGTCGGGTTGAAGGAACTTCTGCGTTGTATCGATGCGAATCCCCACTGGGGAGGGGAAATTCGACGCATGGCGGAAAGGATGGGTTCGAGTTTGGTCTATTCCTCCGAACCCCTGGAGACGCCGCGCCCTCGCGGCGCTTTTTCGTGACGGGACGAGGGCGTTACACCTCAGCCTCCCGGTTCCCCTCCTGACCCAGGAGGCGAGTAGAGGCATGTGGCCAGGTTAATGGAAGCATCCCTGTCCCCGCCGGGAAAGTTGCGTTGCCTCACATTCCGTGGAATGCTTGTGTTGCTCTGCATTTTCGTCCTGATGAAGGGTGAGATTCATGGCATCATTTTTGCACAAAAACGGAGGGAGCATGTCCAGCCGGCAAAGCTACCATATGACCCCCGAGGCCTTCCGAGAATATGGCCGTGCGGTTGTGGATTGGATTGCAGACTATTACGAACAAATCGAATCGTTACCGGTTCATTCGAGGTCAACGCCAGGAGAAATTCGTACAGCCTTGCCTGAACATCCGCCGTTCGAGGGAGAATCCTTTGCGGCAATTCTAAAAGATATGAACGAAGTGATTCTTCCCGGAGTCACTCATTGGCAGTCCCCTAATTTTTTTGCCTACTTCCCGGCCAATGCCTCCGGACCTTCCATTCTGGGGGAGTTGCTCTCGGCCGGTCTTGGAGTGCAGGGGATGCTATGGACAACCAGTCCGGCTTGCACAGAATTGGAAACGCTTGTCCTCGATTGGCTGGTAGAGATGTTGGGACTGCCGCCACAATTCCGATCGGAAAGTTCCGGCGGCGGGGTGATTCAGGACACGGCCTCGAGTGCGACTCTGTGCGCGTTGCTGGCCGCCCGCGAGCGCATCACCCATTTTCGGGCGGGTCGAACTGGATGCCGGGAACCATTGACAGCCTACTGTTCAACGCAAGCACATTCCTCCGTTGAAAAAGCGGTCAGGATTGCGGGTTTGGGAAGCGACTCCCTGCGTCTTATAGAAGTGGATGATGCTTTTGCGATGAAGCCGGAAGCCCTGGCCGCCTCAATCCAAAAAGATCGCCGGGAGAGCCTCGTCCCGTGTTTCGTTTGCGCCACTGTCGGGAGCACTTCGTCTCATGCCATCGATCCTGTTCCGGAGATTGCACGCATTTGCCGGGAATATGGCCTTTGGCTGCATGTGGATGCCGCCATGGCAGGCAATGCCGCGATTTGCCCGGAATATCGTCACCTGCAAACGGGTTTGGAGAGAGCGGACAGCTACTGTTTTAATCCCCATAAATGGTTATTTACAAATTTCGACTGCGACTGTTTTTACGTGGCCGATCGCTCGGTTCTGATCAAAACCCTCAGCATTCTGCCCGAATATCTGCGGAACCAGGCCACCGAATCAGGCGCCGTGATCGATTATCGCGATTGGCACATTCCACTCGGCAGACGCTTCCGGGCCTTGAAACTTTGGATGGTGATTCGCCATTATGGGGTGGAGGGGTTGCGCCATCATATCCGGCAGCACATCCAATGGGCGCGGGATTTTGCCGGCTGGATCCAACAGTCCCCGCAATTTGAGTTAATCGTGCCGCCGCCGCTGAACCTGGTATGCTTTCGATATAAAGGGAGCGATGACCTTAACCGCAGGCTGTTAGACGCCCTCAACCAAAGCGGAAAATTGTATCTGACGCACACCATGCTTGGCGGGCGATGCGTCCTGCGATTCTGCGTTGGACAAACCAACACCGAAGCCCGGCACGTCGCCGAGGCCTGGCGAATCATTCAGGAAACCGCCGCCGCGCTTGGCAAATAGAGGTCAGATTAAGAAGAGCACCCAATGCCGTCGGAAAGTCTCCTTGTCATCGGGCGGGTTATTATGGTCTAGATGGATGCTTTCATCGGCGTGGCTCCGTTAGGAGCTTTCTGTATATAGATGCCAATCAAAGAAAGATGAATTAGCTCCGTAGGAGCGTCCTGTAACTCGCCGTGAAACTGAAATTAAGGATCGAATGAAGGATTATTAACTCAATGACATGGAAGGTGCTGCCCATCTAAAAACACCATCGTAGCCGACGAGAGGAGAATCAAGGCCTTGGAAACCCCTCAGACCGAATTTTCAATTATTGTAGATACCGACCCTGCGCGGTTGGATAGGGATGCCATTTTCGAATTTCTGTCCCAATCCTACTGGGCGAAAGGAATCACACGGGAAATTGTGGAGCGGTCGATCCAGAACTCCCTTTGCTTTGGTGCTTATGCTTGGGACAAACAGGTGGGATTCGCGCGAGTGGTGACGGATTTTGCAACTTTTGCCTACCTGGCTGATGTGTTTGTCCTGGAATCCTTTCGGGGTAGGGGAATTGGCAGAAAGATGTTGGCGGCGGTTTTGGCGCACCCCCAGTTACAAGGTCTGCGCCGCTGGCTTCTGGCGACTCGAGATGCCCATGGGATCTATTCGCAATTCGGATTTGTTCCTCTCAAAGCGCCGGGACGGTTTATGGAGATCCACCGGCCGTATCAAGACTAGGTCTCTCAATGCCTTTAGATAAACAAATGAAAATGCCTCCCAAGACAAAGAATGGGCCCACAACCCCTTGAATGGTCGTGGGCCCGTACCTTATTACTTTGCGGCTACGTAAATGGTTTCAGGTGCTTTGTAATTCTTTGCAACCTGCAACTCTTTGGTGGTTTTTGGCACTGCCGTACCTTCGTTGCTCCCATTCCAGATTTGGGCCAGATAATAGATGTCTCCATAGCGACGGAAGACAAACATCGGCGCAACTGTTTTGCCATTGGCTACGGGAACAGTTTGAAAGACAACCGCGCTGTTGTTCGCGCTGTCCACGATCTTGGTGATTCCCGGAGACACTACCTTAATGACGTATGTACCTTCGGGGAGCGACTTGTCAGCCACCAGGAAGCTGAAAGGGATATCCCCTTTGAGTGACGCGATACCATTTTGAGCATAGAGTGTCCCTGCAACCAGCATGCCCAACAAGAGAATCGGGAAAATGACGATGAATTTTCTCATAAAAGCCTCCTCTCCTTTAGATTTCAGAAGGTATTTCACATCCGATTGGCTGCAACGAATTAACCCGCGGAAATGATTCCCCATATCTTGCTCCTTTGGTCCTCTATACCGTTTCCGGAGCTTTTTCCCTTCTGTTCTATAAGGCGTTAGACAGCCTCAAAACGCGACATGACTTGAAGATCTTTTTTGAGAAGGAGAGTCGTCCTGGGTTTGCCGCTGAGTTCCGAGAAATTTTGAAGAGGTGTATCTGCTGGGCAGGGTTGAAGTTATAGAACGGGAATCCCTTCGTCCCGCGTCTGGTAGCCGCGATTGAAGAGCGCTTTGTGCCACTCAATCGCGGCTATTTGGTTCGGGTTGCAATGTTGAAACTCCCGCTTTGTCATGCCGCGTGCAGGCGACCAATGAGCCTTGAAGAAGGAATTCGCGGCTGGGGACAGCACCTCCCACTTTCTTCATAATGTGGGAGGCTGCCTCCGGCAGGCGACCAATGAGCCTTGAAGAAGGAATTCGCGGCTGGGGACAACGCCTCCCACTTTTTTTATAATGTGGGAGGCTCCCTCCGGCAGGCGACCACGTAGGCTTTCAAGTGAGAAGTCGCCGCTGGGGACAACGCCTCCCACTTTATTCAAAATGTGGGGAGGTTGGCTCCGGCAGGCGACCAATGAGCTTCAAGTGAGAAGTCGCCGCTGGGGACAACGCCTCCACTTTATTCAAAATGTGGGAGGTTGGCTCTGCTGAGCGAGCGATGAGCCTTCAAGATGGAAGTCGCCGTTGAGGACAGCGCCTCCCGCTTTTTCATAATGTGGGAGGCTGCGCCCGGCAGCTCGACAATGAGCCTTCAAGTGAGAAGTCGCCGCTGGGGACAGCGCCTCCGCTTTTTTCATAATGTGGAGGCTGCCTCCGGCAGGCGGTAATGAGCCTTCAAGTGAGAAGTCGCCGCTGGGGACGGCACCTCCCACTTTCGAAATACGCGTCAATCGTGGTTACGTGTCTACGGCTGAAAATTCATGCGGCGTAGCAGATCCTGAAAGCGTGGGTCGGGAGCGAATGGGCTCCCAAGCGCGACGTGTCTTCAATTGGACCATCTGCCAATCATGTTGTTGGTAGGACTTTTTCCAGCCATTTAACTGCCTGGTCTGCGTTACCGAGTTGGGCATAAGCTAGCGCGATCCCGTAAGGGGAATCGCGTCGTTGAGCCTCCGAGAGTTGCCATCTCCTGTACCCCTCGGGTCCCGATTGTTGGTAGGCGCGCTCAAGGCTCGCCAATTTCTCGGCAGGGATTCCCCACGTTGTGATCGCTTTTTGAAGCTCTCGGATGGCTTCTCCGTACCTCTGCTTTGATTTCGTAAATGCCGATCAGGAAGCCACGTGCGCGGGGATCGTTAGGGTCTAGTTCCAGTATGCTGCAATTGAGTGATGGCTCGTTCATCTTGATGCACGGAGAAGAAGATGCTGCCCAAGGCCAGGTTTGGAGAAACGGAAAGAGGATCGCGGTCAACGGCGCGCTGTGCCTCTACGAGCGCCTCTGGAAAACGGCCCATGCAAGATAAAAACCAGGCGTATTCAAACGGGCCTCGACCAGGTTTGGATCGAGCGAGCAGGGCCCGCTGAAATTCTTTATCCGCCTCGCCCCAATCCCAGCGGTAGTGAAAGCGCTCGCAGCCGGGGTATAACGTACTTCGGGAACCGTATCATCAATGGTGAGTGCTGTTTTCAGGGCGGCCTCGAATTGGGGGAGTGCTTCTTGGGGTGGCACAGCACCCTCAATCCAAAGCCAACCGTACGAGGTTGCAAGCCCCGCGTAAGCAGGAGCCCAGCCCGGATCGGCTTTGATCGCTTTTTGGAAATACTCAACCGCCTTCGAAATCCGTCTGGGGTCCACTTGCTATAGTAATACCGGCCCTTCAAATACAATTCAAAGGCCTCAGGCTGAACTGGGTGAGAGCGGCCCATGGAAAGGCGCATCCGCTCCTCAGGGGTCAGCTTGATTCTGACCTCATTTGCGATGGAACGTGCCACTTCTCCCTGTATCGATAGCACATCCCGCAGGTTGCGCTCATAGCTCTCCGCCCAGACGTGCCGGTCGGTAGGGGCGTGTAGCAAGTTGGCGGTGATTCGCACATGGTCCCCTGAACGTTGGACCGTGCCCTCCACGAGGGGCGTCCACATTTAATTCGCGCCCCGATTTCAGGAAGCGGTTTCCTGGTCCCCTTATAGCGCATCACCGAGGTTCTGGAGATCACGCGTAAGGCAGTCTTACCCAGATTGGTGATCAGCTCTTCGGTCATGCCATCGGCGAAATATTCCTGCTCTGGATCGTGAGAGAGATTTTCCAGCAGCTTGAACTGCGATCGATGTGATCTTGGGAGAAAAGACATTTGGCTTGGTCGCCATAATAGACGTCACCAGTCGATCTCGCAGCCCGCTCACATTGAAAGCCATCGCTAAAGCTACGATTCACTGCGCCGAGTCCTGCTGTCAATTTCCAAATCAGCCGACGCGGTTTCTTCGATCGAGCCATGGGCTTGGAAATCAACACGATCGGTCTCGCCTTAACGATGAAGGAATTACTCCACAAGCCTGCGCAATCCACTTTAGCTCCAACAGCAAGTCATGGGCCGTCTGCAAGCGTCTTCGGATCTTTCGCCAGGCACGTCCGGACAACCCGATCCAGGCCTGGAGGGCAGAGGTTGAATCTTCGTGATGGGCATGGGTTCAGCGGTCAGAATCGCGCTTGCCAGGCTCCGCTTTTGGTTCTCCTTGAAAGGCCCTGTGCCCGGTGGCCATCTCATACAAGACCACCCCGAAGGCAAAGATGTCAGTCCGCCCGTCCACCTGCTTTCCCTCCACCTGTTCGGGAGCCATGTATTCCAGTGTCCCCAGGACCATTCCTTCTTCCGTGAGGCTCTCGTCGCGTGCGGAGATCGGCCTCGCAGAGCTCGGCCCTCCATCCAAGTCACCCCGCTGGAGGGCTGAGCTCCGAGAAGCCGATTCTGTATACTTCGCCAAGCCAAAGTCGAGCAACTTCGCTCCTGTTTTGGTCAGCATGATGTTGCCCGGCTTCAAGTCCCGATGCGTGATGCCATGCCGGTGAGATTGATCCAGGGCAGTGACGATTTCAATGGCCGTTTTGAGAAGTGGTGTGGTGGGCAGCGCACCCTCGATCAACCGCTGTGCCAGTGTCTCACCCTCCACATATTCCATCACCAGGAAGTCGATGCCATCTTCTCTCCCGATGTCGTACAGCGCACAGATATTCGGGTGATTCAAGCTGGCAATGGTGCGGGCTTCCAATTCAAAACGCTGGCGCAGATCCACTCGTTCTGACAGATGATTTGGAAGAATCTTGATGGCTACGGTACGATCCAATCGGGTGTCTCTGGCTTTATAAACCTCCCCCATCCCTCCAGCTCCGAGGGAAGCGAGAATCTGGTAAGGACCCAATTGCTGTCGAGTCAGCAAAGCCGGCATATCTCGACTTGGTCCTTGGGCGATTTCTTCCAGAGCCGGGTTCTTTAAGGATCCCCCTGCCCGGGCGTGGGCTTCTAATAGGGTCTGCACTTCCCGCAGTAAAGATTTATCTCCGACACAGGCGCGCTCTAGAAAAGTGATGCGCTCTACTTCGGAAACCTCAAGAGCGGACTGGTAAAGCTTGTTGATCTGTTTCCACCGGTCAGACGTCATGGCGCAACTGATGAGCGAGAAATGGTCTTGTTACTTGTTCCGACACCTGTGGGGAGAGACCGCGATAAATGTGCCTTGATAATTCAGTAGGTTGAGGAAAAGGGATGCATTCTTCTAATGGAATGATAAATCACAATTGACGCAAAAGCGCTCCCATCGTGGCTGCCGCTTATGGCGGAAAATCCATGCGCCGCAGGAGATCCTGGAAACGCGGTTCGGAGCGCAGGGGATCTAAGAATGGGTTTGTTTTCAAACTGTACATATAGTAGTCGTGGTTGTCATAAGCCTTCTCCAGCCAGTCGAGCGCTTTCTGCTTATCTCCCAAGGCTGTATAGAATTGCACGAGCGCAAATGGAGGCATCTCCCCACCCGTCTCACTCTTTCGGGAACGACCCGCCATCTTCTGAATTTCGTTTCGGCGCCCTGCTGCGGCATAAACCAGCGCGTCCATGTCCAACCCATGGCCCCAGCCGAGCCGGTCCGCCGTCTCGAGCTCTGCCGTGGCTTCTTTGGCCATCCCCTTCATAATATAAATCATGCCACTCCAATAGTGGGCTCTGGCGTAGTTCGGATCCAGCTCAAGCGCTTTCCGGCATAGCTCCATAGCCTCGTCATAGCGACGGGCATTAATGTATGAATCGCTAGCCTTCACAACCATGTAGAGGGAAAGTGGATCGAGTTCCCGGGCACGCGTGGCCTCGGCGATGGCTTGCTCGTACCGTCCCATGTGCCCCAGATACTCCGCGTACCCATGATGGGCGACGACACAGCTAGCGTTGAGTTCAATGGCACGTTTAAACTCGCTTTCCGCGGCCAACCAATCCCAGTCCCACAAATAATGGACTGACCCAAGGGAGGCGTGGGCTTCTGCCAGAAAACCGTCGAGCTCCAATGCCTTTAGCGCGGTCACCTTGGCTTTGGGAAAGCCGACTTTTGGCGACAGCCCACCCCAACCCACGAATTCCGAGTAACTTTCGGAAAGCCCGGCGTACGCCAAGGCATAACCGGGTTCCTTTTCGAGAGCTTGCTGGAGGAGTTGAATGCTCTTTCCAACCTCGGCGGCGCTCTTCCTATTGAAATAGCAATAGCGGCCTTGAAGATAGAGCCGATAGGCTTCCGGATTAACCGGATGGGCGCTTGCCAACCGAATCTGCTCCTGCGGAGACATACGGATCTGGATTTTGTTGGCGATGTCTTGGGCCACCTCAGCTTGAATGGTCAGCACGTTGCGCAGGTTGAAGTCATAGGTTCCACCCCAGAGCTGCCGATCGCCTGGTGCGTGCAACAGGTTAGCAGTGACGTGGACATTGTCGCCGGAACGCTGGACCGTCCCCTCGACGATGGCGTCCACGTTCAGTTCCCGGCCGATCTCGGGCATGGTTTTCTGACTTCCCTTGTAGCGCATCACCGAAGTCCGTGAGATCACGCGCAGGGCGCTAATTTTCCCCAGGTTGGTGATCAGCTCTTCCGTCATGCCATCGGCGAAAAATTCCTGCTCCGGGTCGCTGGAAAGGTTCTGAAGCGGCAAGACAGCCATGGAGGTGATCTTGGGAGAAAAGACTGTTGGGTTTGTGGCAATCGTGGATGAAAGCAGGCGATCGCGCAGCCCGCTCACATTGAACGCCATCGCCACCACCACAACTCCTGCACCGAGTCCTGCAGTCCATTTCCAAATCAGCCGGCGCGGTTTCTTCGATCTCACCATGGACCTGGGATCGACACGTTCTGTCCCGGACGATGACGGAGGAATCACTCCACAAGCCTGCGCAATCCACTTTAGCTCCAGCAACAAGTCATGTGCCGTCTGCCAGCGATCTTCCGGATCTTTGGCCAGACACGTCCGCGCCACACGTTCCAAGGCGCGTGGGGCCAGCGGTTGAATCTTCGTGATTGCCGTGGGTTCAACAGTCAGAATGGCTGCTGTCAGGCTTGCCTGGGTGTCACCTTGAAACGCTTTGCGCCCAGTGGCCATCTCATACAGGACCACCCCGAAGGCAAAGATGTCGGTCCGCCTGTCCACCGGCTTCCCCTCCGCCTGCTCGGGAGCCATGTATTCCAGTGTCCCCAGGACAATCCCTTCTTCGGTCAAGTTCTTGTCACGTGAGGAGATCGGCCTCGCAGAGCTCGGCCCTCCATCCATGTCATTCTGCTGGAGGGCTGAGCTCCGTGAAGCCTCCTCTGTATACTTTGCTAACCCGAAGTCCAACAGTTTGACTCCCGTCTTGGTCAGCATGATATTGCCCGGCTTCAAGTCCCGATGCGTGAGGCCATGCCGGTGAGCTTGGTCCATGGCCGTGACGATTTCAATGGCGGTCCTGAGCAGTTGCGAGTTGGGTAGAGCGCCCTTCTTCAATCGCTGGGCGAGGGTCTCTCCCTCCAAGTATTCCATCACCAGGAAATCAATGTTGTGTTCACTTCCAATGTCGTACAGGGCGCAAATATTGGGATGATTCAGGCTGGCAATGGCTTTGGCTTCCCTCTCCAATCGCTGTCGCAGATCCTCTCGCTCGGATAGGTGTTTCGGAAGTATTTTGATGGCCACAGTCCGATTCAACCGGGTGTCTCTCGCTTTGTAAACCTCCCCCATCCCCCCAGTTCCCAGGGAATCGAGAATATGGTAAGGGCCCAGTTGCTGCCCAATCAGCAAGACGGGCTTATCCCAACTGAGCTTTCGAGCGATTTCTTCCAGAGCTGGGTGTTCTAAGAACCCGCCGGCTTGGGCGTGGGCTTCCAGCAAGGTTTGGACTTCACCCCGCATGGGCTCATCTCCGATGCAGGCCCGTTCCAGGAAAGCCCCGCGCTCTTCTTCAGCTACATCCAGAGCCGTCTGGTAAAGTTTGTTGATTTGTTCCCAACGCTCCGATGTCATTGGCGTTGTGAAAATAGGGTAATGAGTTGAACAAAATATTGCCCGTCAGTCCCGGTGGGCCGCCAAAAGGCAATTCAAGAAGAGTTTGTACGGCGTGGAAGGGTAATCGATCATCTTTGATTTCAGGTTTGTGCCTCTGTAATGGTGGCCTTTTGCTCTCAAGCAATAAGCACTTCCGCTCAGCCTCAGGCATTTCGACAGGCTTTGAAGGCGTCTCCTTGGCGACCGTCCGATCCTACCATCCCACTGCTTGCACCTTCACCCTGTCCCGACTGAGTTCTCGCAACAGCCACGCCTGGGCCAGACTCCATTCACGCTCCACCGTGCGTGTAGAGATCTGTAATAGCTCGGCGATTTCTTTTGTGCCGAGCCCTCCAAAAACGCAATTCAACTATTCTTCCTTTCCTTGGGTCCAACGCCTGCCAAGCTCTTCAGCGCCTCGTCGACTGCGACCACATCGGTGCTTAGTTCGCCTGGACTCAATATCTCATCCAGGCTTACTCCAGAGGCTGCCCGCGCCCGTCTGGCGTCACGAGACCGCGCAAAGTCGACAAGAATCCGCCGCATCAGCTGAGCCGATACCCCAAAGAAATGTGCACGATTTTGCCAGGTGACGTCTTTCCAGTTGATTAAACGCAGGAAGGCTTCGTTGACCAGGGCCGTTGTCTGCAAAACATGCCCGTCGCGTTCGCCTCGCATGTAGACCTGCGCCAGGCGATGCAACTCCGCATAAACCAGAGGGACAAGCTTGTCCAAAGCTTCACGCTGTCCCTGACCCCAGGATTGAAGAAGTTGAGTCACGTTCTCGGGAGTGGCTGCCATAGTACCCTCCCACCGGGACCCAGAGATATTTCTATTATTCTACTCCTCGCACTTCCAAAAAGGAATTTCTAATTTTCGGTATTGCTTTCTATCCTTTACAAAAAGGGATATTTGCGGGGAAGGAACCAAGTAAAACAGATCTTTTTCGAGCCGCCCACCAGGATGTCTTTGGTGATGCCTGCACTTCACCCCTCGCCTGAGAGCTGCCTGAATTCAGGACAATTTCGGTAATGCAAGCAGGAAGCAGCGATTTTGCGGCAATTCTCTTAATCGCCTTTCGATACTGTGCGGAAGGAAGGCGACTTCGGTGCAAAATACCCCTTCTTGGTTCGGACTTTAAATTCCGGATGTTTTGTCAAAGCCACCTTTAACTTCCGATAGCTTCCATCTTGAGCCGTGTTGAATGAATCGTAGTTTAAGCCGTATTGTCCTCGCAGTTCCTGCTGAATGGCATCAAAGGCACTTCTCAATTCCTGCACATCGGCTGATAAAAAAGCCCGTCCTCCCGTTTCTTCCGCGTAGCGATTCAATACCCGATCGCCGGCCGATGTCCCCCCTGAGGAGAAGCGATTGGAAATGGAATACACAATGGCATCCGCTCGACGAACGGCCTCCAGTGCATTGCCCAGTTTCATCAGGCTGGTGGTATCCTCCCCATCACTGATGAGAACGATGACCTTGCGTCCGCCCTGGTTCATGAGTTTTTCAGCACACACTGCGTAAATTGCATCGTGGAGAGACGTTCCTTGTCCAACACCGATTGAATCGACCGCTCTTTCGAGCTGTGCCATATCGGAAGTGAGTTCAAGGGGGATGGTCGTGTTCCGATCGAAGCCCATGACCAAAGCCAGGTCTTCCTCACGCAGCACGGATTGAAGGAATTCTTTGGCCGTTCGTTTTTCGAGGGACAAGACGGGGTTTACACTCAGGCTTGCGTCGATCAGAATGGCCACCGTCAAAGGCAAAGACATTTCACGAGAGACATTCGCAAGCTGTTGTGCCTTCCCATCTTCCTTCAGTTGAAAGTCCTCTTTCCCAAGACCAGTGATAAATCGGCCGTTCTTATCGCTTACCGTGCAAATACCGTGATCATGTCGCTGACGTCGATTGTCTCAGTCAGCTCTTTTACCCCCAACGTGAAGTCGGCGTGTGCTCTTTCCTGGTCCCTGACCGGGATATTGTTTTTCTTCTGCACTGCGAATCCTGGGTGTTGCACGCTGACATTGTATTCGCCAGGCTCAATCCCCTGAAAAGCGTAGCGCCCCTGGGAATTCGTGGTTGAATCCCAAGTCGCATTTCCCCGGGTCGAGGTGACGGTCACTTTGACACCTGGGGTGCCTAAGCCGGTGGCGTCGGTCACCGTGCCAAAAATCTCTCCCGCTTGAAGAGCAGTGGTCTCGTGGAATGAAAGAATGCAGAGGGTAATAAGGCAGTAGATAGCTCTCATGATTTTCCCCCGCCACACTGTAATCCCTTGTCAGAGTAGGGTGGAAACTTCCACAAGCAACTTATCTACCAAATAGTGTAGTCCGTTTTCTACTCAAATACATCGAAAATCACGACTCATTATTGGCAATATTTGTCGGCAAGAGAGACGGGCAATTTACTTTCAAAATCCTCCGCGAAGGCTGGGCCGGGCGCGACGATGTGACCGGTGTTGCCGGCTCCTGTAACAAAACAACCTTTCGTAACTTAGTTTTGGTGCTCCCACCGCACCTCTTCATTTTTTGTATCCAATCTCATCGAGTTTGTTTTTGAGGGCCAATTCCTCTAACGACTCCAGCGGTAAGGAGAGAAACAGAGTTATCCTCCGATCGAGGATGGCAAAGGCTTCCTGGAAGGCCCGACGGATCTCATCAGGCGGGCCTTCTACCGCTGCAGGATCTGCCACGCCCCAGTGCGCAGTAATGGGCTGTCCTGGCCAAATCGGACAAACTTCTTTGGCGGCGTTGTCACAGACCGTTATGACAAAATCGATACGGGGAGCGCCAGGCGCTGCAAATTCATCCCAACTCTTGCTTCGCAGACCTGCCACGGGCAGACCGGCTCTCTCCAGTTGATGGACCGCCGACGGATGAATGATTCCCTTCGGATGGCTGCCGGCGCTATAGGCGTTGAAGTGGGGAGCCCCTTTTTTGCTGAGGATCGCTTCCGCCATGATGGATCGGGCAGAGTTACCAGTACAGAGGAACAAGACGTTGTAGATCTTATGCATATCACTCCTAATTCACTGCAGTACAGCAGTCGGGTGCACAACAAGTTACCGGCTTGGTAGCCCGGATGAAAGCGCTGACAAAAATCCCATCCACTTTCCTGGCCAACTCTTCGAGATTGAGCCCCCGATCGGCAAGAAACGTCTTCGCATCCTCGAAACTGTAAATCCTTGTCGATTCGATGTGGATATTCTCAAATCCTGCTTTGCCCAACTTTGACATGTACTCGTCATCCCTTAATGCGCCGGAAATGCAACCCGCCCACAATTCCATGTTCTTCTTGATCTCGGCCGGCATTTCGCCGCGGGTGACAATATCGGATACGGCGAAACGGCCCCCTGGCTTGAGGACGCGGAAGGCTTCCTTGAGGACGCGGTCTTTATCTCCCGAGAGGTTGATGACGCAGTTTGAAATGATTACGTCGACGGAATTGTCAGGAAGAGGGATGCTTTCAATCTCTCCCTTCAAAAATTCCACATTGGTCAAACCGCTCTTTTGTTTATTCTCCTCCGCCAGGTTGAGCATTTCATCGGTCATGTCCAGGCCATAGGCTTTGCCGGTTGCTCCCACTCGTCGGGCAGAGAGGAGTACGTCGATCCCACCTCCTGAACCGAGATCGAGTACAACTTCACCCGGTTTGAGTTCAGCCAGGGCCGTAGGATTGCCGCAGCCGAGGGAGGCTTTAAAGGCAGTATCGGGTAGCTGATCTGCCTGCGCAGCATCATACAAGTCAGCGGAAATTGGATCACAACAGGCTTCCTGCGAAGTGGCTGTACCGCAACACGAATTCCCCCCGCTGGATTTTACCCGCAGAGCGGCCTGGCCATATCTCTCTTTGATGGCATCTTTGGTTTCACCTAGCGTCGTCATTATGTCTCCTTTTCTGTTTGCTCTGTGCTCGCACCATTTACATGGGAATGCATCTGCCTTGTGAGTCCGTCATGAGAAACACTGAATGAGTCCATGGCGGGCTTGATTATTTGCAGCAATTCACCAGCGACTCGGGTTGAATCGCTTTGTTCCGCGTACAGCACTCGGCATAAAGAAATCCCAGTAGCTCTTGCAACGCGGTGGAATTGGCCGAGTACCAGAGATAAGTTCCTTCGCGGCGCACCTTCACCAAATCCTCATTCTTAAGCTTCTCGAGATGGTGAGAGAGGGTTGAGCTGGGGATCTTAAGCTCTTCTCCAATTTCTCCCACCACCATCCCATCGGGATAGGTTGAAAGAAGCAGCCGCATGATGCGGAGCCGGGGCTCTGTCCCCATCGCAGAAAGCATGTCGGCGTAGCGAACGACGGATGCGGTATTGGTTCTATTGGCAGTCATCGGTTCCTCCATATTTCTATAATAATAGAAATATCAAATAATACAAGGAAAACTTCAACCTTTGTTCATTCCGTTGTCAGCGCTGGATTTTAGGCCATGCCATTTAGGGCTGGGAGGGATTGTTCTCGCTAATATAAAGCAGGGAAGAGGAAAGCAGTCCAGCTTTACAGCGGGGCTTCAGCGTGTTACATTAAGCACCGTTTAGCGGGGTTCCGGCAGGCATTAGCCATCTGCTTGGACGCCGTGGCCAGAGAGAATGTCGGACGGTAAGTCTCTTCTCGGCTCCTTCCTTAATAACTAGATGCGCCCGTAGCTCAGCTGGATAGAGTACCTGACTACGAATCAGGGGGTCGGAAGTTCGAATCTTCCCGGGCGTACCAACTTATCCACGACGTACAAGCTTCAATTCAATCAAAAATCTGAACTGTGACGTGAATTGTGACAGGGCCGATCTTTTGTAGTAATCGGAGTTAATAGGTCCCGGAATTCTGTGCCAAGGTTAGAGTGAGGCTTGCGGGCTTTTGATGGGTCCTGGAATTCTGTAACAAGGTTAGAGTGAGTCTTGCGGGCTTTTGAGACCCTTCAGATCGCCGCTTACAGCCCTCGGATCCCACCCATAAACAAATTGTGGCAGTGATTCCTGAGAAGGGATGAACCTTCGTCGGTGTTTCTCTGGCCTTTGCCCGAAGCGGCATCTCATTTTCTTCTTGACAATTTTACATGTTAGTACTAATTAATTAGTACTTATGAAATGGCAAACCTTAACCAAACAGGAATTGGAGATCATGAAGATTGTGTGGGGACTGAAAAACGCCACTGTCCGTGACGTTTACGAAACGTTGCTGGCCCAGCGCCGGATTGCCTACACCACCGTGATGACCATGATGAAAATCCTGGAGAAAAAAAAGTACCTGAAAAAGAGAGTCAAAGATCGCGCTTATGTCTACCAACCGGCTCGCCCCAAAGAACAGGTGATTCAGTCCATGGTGCAGGAGTTTGTGAATCGGGTGTTCAATGGTTCGGCCGAGCCGTTGCTGGTGCATCTGGTCAAAGACCGGCACATTTCTGAAGAGGATCTTCGCACGATTACCCGCTTGATACAGGAGAGCCAATGAGTTCATCGACCCTTATGGCGAATCTCATTGCCTATTCCCTTCAAATTGCTCTCATGGTTGGGGCGGGAACATTTCTTGTTCTGCTCTTGAGAGTGCGCCATCCAGAAGCCCTCCTCAAGTACTGGCAATTGCTCCTGATGACGTGTCTGCTACTACCCGCGCTGGAACCGTGGCAAAAACCGATCGCGCAAAATGTTCTGGCGATCTCATCGAGTGGGTCCGGCCGAGTGGAGACCACTCTGGGGCCTCTTTCAGACGGGCGTGAACATTTGCTGACCAGCAAAGTCGTGGTTGGTGCCCTCGCTGTTGGGGCGGGATTCCGTTTTTTGTGGCTGGCCATCGGGTTCCTCCGACTCCGTCACTACCGACGCCAGGCGCATTTGCTGAGTCCGCTACCGCTGACAGTGAAGGAAATGCAACAGAAAATGGGTGTCAACGCTCGCGTTTGTCTGCTGGAGGAACTTCACGGCCCGGTGACTTTTGGACTGCGGCGCCCTGTCTTGCTGCTCCCCGCCAGTTTTCTGAAGATGGACGCGCCACTGCAGAAGGCAGTTGTGTGTCACGAATTGTGGCATATCCGTCGAAATGATTGGATTTTCAATTTGCTGGAAGAGATTGCCAGTACGCCTTTCTGGTTTCATCCCGCCATATGGTGGTTGCGCGACCGGATTCGGCTGAGCCGCGAACAAGTGGTAGACCAACTCGTGCTAAAGACCACTCAACAACGCAAGGCTTACCTCAATGCTCTGCTACAAACGGCGCTGACCCGGCGGCAACCGAGGTTTACGCCCGCACCTCTGTTCCTAACCCAGCACCATCTGACTCAACGTGTCACTTTGATCTTAAAGGAGGTTTCCATGTCGAAGATTCGACTGACGGCTTCTCTTGCAGTTGCCTCGCTGGTGGTTTGTCTCGCTGGAGTAGCCAGCGTCAAAATGTTCCCTTTGGAATCAGCAGCCGCATCTGAAACCCGCTCCGCCGAGTCTCAGGCGGATGACAACGCTTCGCAAGACACGCTCGTTGTCAGTTCTGAAGTTCTGGCCGGAAACCTGGTGCACAAAGTCCAACCCATCTATCCCTCGGACGCCAAACAGCAGGGTATGCAGGGGGAAGTTCTGCTTGAGGTGAGCATTAACGAATCGGGGGACGTCGAGAACATGCGTGTGACGAAAGGGCATCCCGTCCTCGTCCTCTCCGCACTGGCAGCGGTAAAACAATGGAAGTACAAACCGTACCTCTTGAATGGAGCGGCCGTGCCTGTCACATCGACGGTGGCCGTGAACTTTACTCTGGACGATTCTCCGGCGGGGCCGGGAGAGCAGAAGCAAACGCCGCTGATCCGGCTCAACAGTGACAAAATGGCCACCAAGGTGATTTACCAGGTGGAGCCCATTTATCCGCTGGAAGCAAAAGAAAAAGGGGTCGAGGGGGAAGTGGTATTTGAGGTCACGATCAATGAACAAGGAGAGGTTTCCGATGTTCAGGTGCGGAGCGGAAACGCCATGCTGATCTCAGCCGCCTACGATGCCGTACGGCAGTGGAGGTACACACCGGTGCTTCTCAATGGGGCCCCCATTCGGGCGAAGTCTACAGTGACAGTCCGGTTTACGCTGGAGAAGGATAAGGCATCCAAGCATCCTGGTGGCTCTTTCGGCAACCTGAAAAGTCCAACGGACGTCACACCTGAAGAGCAGGCTCGAAGACGGGTATATGCTGATGAGATGTTTGCCACCCCCGAGAAGCGTGGCTCGCAAACCGATCGTGGTCGCGTCTACCTGGCCTGGGGCCCGCCCGATCAGATTGACTCGCATCCAGCCGGGACGCCTCCGCTTGAGTATTGGCGCTATCGGAACCCTGCCGGAAAGCCAAACCAGGACCCCATCGATTTTGAGTTTGTCGGCGCCGATTACAAACTGCTTCGACGCACCGGTTCAGCGCAGTAACCTGCGAGATTCCCCCATTGAAAGCAGGGAAGTAGGGTGAACGTGAATGGCTCTGGCCGGACTACACTGATTCGCTGACGATCAGCATCGCGCTGCGACGATTTCGTCAACGACTGAAGGGGGATCAAGAACTGGCTGGGTTGCGACCTGAGGAACACCCAAGAATGAAGAATGCGAAGATCTTCCCCTTTTCTTTCTCCGGGTACAGTTTGGAGGATTAATTTCCGTTGAACGTTCTCGTGCCCCTCCCGAAACGTTCGCAATATTCCGCCACTTTTTTGCGATAGTAGATAAAGTCCTGCCAGGAGACTTCCGGAGTGACGTGGTGATCCAGAGTGGGAATATAGCCGCCGCGTTGCAGCAGGAACGGCATGCGCTTTTCCAGCTCCTTATCGATAGCCGCCGGACCAAGGTCGATCTCGCGCTTGTCAATGCCACCGAGCACCGCCAGGTCCGGGTACTGCTTACCAATCTCTTCAATATTCATGCCGGCTTGGACTTCAAAGGGGTATACCCCGGTAATGCCGCCTTCGATCCAAAGCGGGATCAGCTTACGCATATCGCCGTCGCTATCCACCAGGTAATGGCGAATGCCCATCCCCCGACCGGCGTCGGTCAAACGCTTGTAACAGGGTAGCAGGAAATTCTGAAACATTTTGGGTGAGATGAGCGGCCCGGAACGGTAGCACATATCCTCCCAGAAGGTGACGCTATCCACGTCGAACTGGGCTACCTGTTCTTCCCACAGGCTGATCCATAGGTCCGTCAGGGTGCCCAGGATGTCGTGGATCATCTGGGGGTCGTCATAAAACGCCACCAGCAGGTAATCCACCCCCAACAAGTCGCGCAGGTGGCCAAACAGGCCTTCGGGGAAACCAAGCAGCGAGACAGGAAAGGCGCGAGCGCCGTCGCGCAGCGGGGCAGTAACCATGTCCCAATCTGGGGGGATGCGGGCTGCAAAAGCAGGCTCCAGATCTGCTTTCATGGCCTCCCAGTCCCGTCTGTTCTTTATCGGGTAGGAAAGGAACATGGGCATGGACATGGAGTCTTTCAGGATCTTCTTGGTAACGCCATCGGTGTCGCGGATGATCCGGGAGTGTTCATCTTCTTCGAGGACTTTTCTTTCTACCTCGAGAGGAATGCGGCCCCACACGGGTGGATGGAAAAAGCCTTCGTCTAGATCCAGCTCGCGTTTGGCATCGCCTTCGCGTGGCATAGGCGGGCGCCAGTCACCGGCTCCACCGTTGAGCGGCTCGGATACGGCCATGCCGGCAGGATAACCAACCTTGCATTCCAGGCCCTCGGAATACCAGCGGTCAAGTGTCTCAGGCCAGTAGGCCCATTCCCAGTACGGGGGGTGGTCACAAGGCTCAAAGTTAAGGGTAGCGAGCAGGCGTTGGCGAGTGTTCATTGACGCGCCCTTCGATGCGCCGGCCATAATACCCTCGATGAAATGCTTGAAGCCGGGAACTTGATGCCGCCCCTGGCGAAGACGGCCATAACTTTCGTTCTCAATCTCTGAAAAGGCTCGATAACAGATTTGGCAACGAACCTTTCTCCATCTGCTGCCTCGATCGGGTGTTCGCGAACAGGGGAAACCGTCGGTGGGGAGAAGCAGAGCCATGCTCGAAGCGGCTGCATCGGCTATTTTGATTTCTGTCCCTTGACCGTTTCAGTCTTGTGCGCGCCTTTGGTGACATGCACAAGGAATCCATCTCCGCCGGGGAACCACACTTCAGCCAGCAGATAGTCCGTCACATAATCGGTATACGACGGCGCAAAGTTCCCAACGACATCGAATACAAGCTGGGGATCTTTGAGAGGCGGATTTGGCTGAGGCAGTCTCTTGGTGAAGGAAATCTGAAATTCCTTGCCGGTCGCTTCCTGCCGCAGAGTGAGATGAGTATCGTCTTTAGGTGAGACCGTGTATTCGCCTGCGCGGTACTTTGTCCCGTCGGCTGCGAACTCATGGGTGATCTTGAAGGTGCCCTGACCGAAAGCCTGCGATGCTCCTGCACCGAGAGCCAAGACTATTGCTGCCACCACCGAAACCGCAATTCGCATTGTCTGATTTCTCCTTTTCCCAGTTTAAGAACCGGCTCCACCGGCGCTCATGCTAGCCGCGGTTGATTGGGCGGTGTCTGGGATTACTCACATTTCAATCTATTAGGCATAGGACCCCTGCGTCGTGTTGCCCAGCGACGCCTGTGTGGAAGGGACGCCGTTCTTCAGAGCATCTTCCATGGCTCCGATGAAGGTGTCGATTTCCTCAGGCATCGTGTAGATGTTTGGCGAAACGCGGAGACACTGATAATCAAATACCTGGTTCGGAGGTGCTCCTCCTGAGAGCCCGACCACAACGATACGGTACTTGTCCAACAGGAATTTTGAGAGATCTCCTGCAGGGATCCCCTCGATGTTGACTGCGGCGACTGCCCAGGCTTGAGCCGGTTCGCTGAGATCCGTCAATATTTGGATGCGCGGGTTTGACTTGAGGGCGTTCGCCCAGCGCAAAGTCAGATAGCGCAACCGGGCGGCCTTGCGAGTTCCACCGATGGCCTGATGATAGGCCAGGGCTTCTCCGAGTGCGGCCCGGATGCCCCAGGGATGCGTCCCAATCGATTCGAACTTGCGGATGTCATTATCCTGCTGTTCGGGGGCTGCCTGCAGAGGCCAGAATCTCGGGATCATTTCCTTTCGAACATACAGCGCGCCGTTGCCGATCGGCGCCAGGAGCCATTTGTGCAGGCTCACCCCATAAGCGTCGCATTCGAGTTCCCTCAACTTGAACGGAAAATGTCCGAGAGCGTGGGCGCCGTCGACGATGGTCACGATGCCTTTCGAACGGGCAAGGCGGGAGAGCCGTGCCACGGGAAACATCTGAGCCGTCAAGTTGGTAATATGGCAGAAATGAAATACCTTTGTTTTTGGCGTAATGGCCTGTTCGAACAGGTTGTAGAGAACATCGCCCGTAGTTGGGACAGGGAATTGCAGGCGCGTGACTTTGATGCCTTCGCGTCGCATCCGTTGATCCCAGGTGGTCAGCATTCGGGGGTAATCCTGTTCGGTGGTGATCACTTCATCCCCGGCTTTCAGGTCAATCCCGTTCTGAACGATCTGCAGCGATTCGCTGGCGCCGCGTGTCAGCGCCATCTCTTCCGGATCGCAGCCGAACTCCGCGGCCATGCGCACCCGGATGGTCTGGATGCGATCCGCAATGGGAAATTGAAAGAAGATGGGTGCCTGGTTGATCATTTCCAGGTAGCGAAACTCTGACTCGAGGGCCATCCGCGATGTAGGACAGGTAAAACCGTTATTCAGGTTAATGATGGTGCGGTCCAGCTTGAAGTCCATCTGGATCTGGCGCCAGTAGAATTCGTCTTTGGCGACCTCATCAGGGGATTTGTCAGCGACCGATTGAGACGCCTCCAGGATGCGGGCGAGGGCCAATTCTCTGGCCGCATAGGCCACTGTTCCCGCGGCCCCGGCCTTACGCAGAAATGACCTTCGGCTCCAATTTGTAGAACTCATCAAAAGCCTCCTCACCAGGGTTTACAATTCGGCATTTTCGACCAAGGAAGTGTACCGTAACTGCCTGACCAGAAACACAATTTTGTTGTCTCGCGCTCACCAACTCGGCCAATCTTCGATGTCGTCTCTTTGGAAACAACCGCACGTGAGGCTATAGTACCTATCGCGCAGATATCTAGTGCCAGCCCTTATGAGGTACATGACGCCACGATCAGAGGTTTTGAGACTGGTAAGCCGTCAGAGCTTGAAGCCAACTACGCCCGCAGTTGGGTCAGTACCCTTTAAATGTTTCTACCTCCTGATCCTTGGCATATAAACGAGCGAAGGCATCGCTACACATCGAATATAAAACGGTGACCTTCTTGTCTGGATGATAGATGAAGATGACAGGGCGGAAGGTCTTTATGGGTTGATTGTTCCATGCCACAGGGGGTAGCCTGAGCTTAAGCGCTTCCGTCATGGCCGCTGCTTTCCAAGGGTCTTCGCCGCCCAGCGCAGTTACATCAAGAACTTTGCCATTGGCGTCTACGAGGCAAAGGATGAGTTGGCGTTGTTCCACGGTTGTGAGCGCTGAGGAAGGCCAGGAAAAATGCTCTTCCTTGCCAATCTCCTGCCAATATTCCGGTTCAAAGACCTGACCAGGAGAGTTGGGATTTTTTCGCCCAGCGTTGGAAGGAGGCTTGAACTCCGGCGGGAGCTCCAGCGGGTAGTCTGGATCAATCTGGGAGACAAAGCGGTGGGCCTCTTCTGCTTTTTGCGGGTTGTTTATTTTTGAATAGAGTCTGATCAAATGACCGTAGACCTCCGGATTCCACAGTAACACCGCCGCAGCCTCAAGGTACGTTCCCGCTTTTGTGTAGTCACCCTTACGAAAGTAAACCCATCCAAGAGTGTCGAGAAAGCTGCTGAGAGATCCTTGCGCCGACACGGCTGGTTTCCACCCCTTCATCGTCGATTGCATGAGCATGAAAGACTCCGCATTGTGTACGGCGGATTCCGCATAGCGCTGGGCCTCATCCAGGTTGCCTCCGCACTCAGCCAGCATATAGGCAGCCGCATTAAAGAGGCTTGGCCCCGAATTTCCTTCGATGGCAGTTTCAAGATAACTTTTCCATTGGTCGTGATCGCCTAGACACAAATACGTCTCCCCTATAAATAACTTCAAGAAGGTATTGTTGGGCGTTAGTGCCGAGGCTTTCTCAAACTCTGTCCTTGCCTGATCCCATTTCTTTGACTTTGCGAAGGCATCGGCGAGACTCTCATGAGAGCGTGTGTCGGCCGGATTGATTTCCAGTTGTTTCTGAAAAAATGGAATCGCCTTATCGTACATTCCTTTTCGAACGTAAAGTCTCCCCAAGTTGGTGTAGGAATACGCATCTTTCGGTTCAACGGATATTTGCTTTTCGTACGCCAATCTGGCTTCTTCCAAATCGCCAAAACGGGAGAGCATTTGGCCCAGATTATTCCAGGCATAGGCTCCCTTGGGGTTTTTCTCGGTTGATTTTCTATAAAACTTGCTGGCGATGAAATACTTGCCCTTGGTTTGCAAATCATAGCCGGCGCGGTTGAGCTCGTCGGCAGATAGACGATTCGCAATTTCGATGTAATCGACCGGCGTGGTGCGCTCAAAGGAAATTTCTTGATCAAGCTCTTTTCGAATGTGGTTGGAAAACGATTCAAGGTTTTCTTTTTGCTCCATGGGAATGTTGAATTGATTGAGGTGCAGTTTCCTTCGGTACACCAGCGTTCCATTGACCACCTGGTAACTAGACTCAAACGCCCCAAATTCACGGACCTCTTTAGATCCCGTTGGGGGAAAAATCCGGTAGTTGGGGGCGGTCTTGATTTCAACGCTTTCTTCTAAGGTCATCGGCCCTCCGAGTCGGATTTCCTTTTCCTTGGATTTGGCGTCCTTTGCGGGAAGACTCCAAGGAAGAGCCCTAGCCAACATGGAAGGGAGTTCGATACTGTTGACACGCTTTAGAGGATCTATGAGCTTGGTTAACGCCATTGATATTTCGGATTGAAAAGGAGAATTGAAATCCATGGGGTCCGAACGGTGAATCAGTTCCTCTTTGGATTTATCCGACCTGGAAATTAAATCCCCGTAAAAAATATTGTCTTTATTCTTCTTGTCTGAATCAAAATAGTAATTGCGAGCGTCCCTTTCAAACCAGCCTTGTCTCAAGTTGGTGATTTTGAGATTCCACTCTCCCCTGTCGTTAATCTCTCCCGACGCGGTCAGCGAACGTCGATCTTCCACTTCAGAAGAAGTGGGGATGGTTATCGGTTTGAAACTTCCCGGGATGAGTGCGAGAGAACTCTTGCCTCGCAATTCAGGGGCGATGGCTCCGAAAACACCAAACGGGGCAGTCGTATCCAGCCAAACCAATTTGCCATCCAGGGGAACAATGGAGACAACATGATTGAAACGATCGGGCGAGGGGACGTCCAGCGGCACATTGTCCAGCGTGCACACCAGGGCGGTGTAGCAAGGGATGCCTATTGAAGAAAGCAAGGCGCCAAAGACGGCATGTTTATCTTTGCAGTCCCCAAACTGTTTTTTCCAAACCTCGGAAGCCGGGTGAGGTTGTATTCCCCCAATTCCCATTGAAATGCCCAGATAATGGATCGATTGAGAGACCAGGTGATACAGAGCCTCCACCTTTTCCCTGTCGGTCTGTTTCCCCTCCGCCAATTTTCGGGCTACTTCTTGTAGTTCTGGAGTAGATGTCATCCGGTCTTCAAAAAGAGCCTCAATCCATTTGCCTAAAGTCTCCCAATCTTGAAATGTACTGACGGTAAAGAGGGGCTCTGGGAATTCCATGGCAAGGAGCGACTTTACAAAATTCTCTGCGGACTCCGGTTTCGGATTTGACCACTCCCAGACATGGGTGGTCGTTCCATCTTGCTCACTCACCGAAGCCGAGTGCTTAATCTTCTCATCCATCGCCAAAGAGGTTTTCCGTTGCGAAGGGACCGTGAGGAAAACCCTGCCTTCGAGGACTGGAACCATGCGATCCAAGAAATGAGTTTGCCAAAAGTCTCCTGGCTTCAGCGGCTTATTTGTCTTGATTGCGTATTCGAGTTCCAATGAGTCCCCGATTTGCAATCCGGCCGCCGGAATCATTTTGATTTTTTCATCTGAAAAGACTGAACTGAGAGGGCCAACAGGTGCGGGGATTTCCAAAGCAGAATCCAATGAGGCGTCTATTGTTTGCCCTGTGGATTTAATGGTTCGAACTCTATGAATTTCTGCGGCCTGGTTTTCTGCCATGTATGGCACGATGACTTTTTGATGAGAGGCTAATCCCTCGTTTGAATTGATCTTGATAACCGCTCTCCGGGTCTCCGTGCCGATTCCGGAGTTGTCAAAGCGGTAATCCACTTCGAGCTTTTCAAAGATCGCCGGCGGCGTAGCCTCTGCAGCTTTTGAAGTGGACACTGCTTGGGGCGCGGATGGACTGTCAGAAGACCCCTTTTTGTTTTTCTCCTGTGCACTAGCACTCACTAAAAAGCAAAGAAGGGGGATGGAGAAAACCATTCTTGAATGGAGCATAAGAGTTCCTCAACAAGGTTAGTTCGACTACAGGCGACCAAAGCTGGCGGATTTGACGACAATCTAGATCGTTATTTCAAGAGAGATTAAGGAATCGTGCCAATGGAAGCAACGTGTTTTTGGCGATTTCGCACGCGTTGGAACGGGGATTAGCACTGGAAAAGAAACTAGATGAGTCCTTGTTTGATTGAATATCGGTGAGATAGTAAGAAAGTGGATCCCAAAACCATGACCAACCAAGCCCCCTTCTTTCTTATCATACCTCAAGACGGCGCTTGTTAAGAGCTATAAGAGTCAGCAAGTTACGACTCTTTAGAGCAGGAGTTAAAGTATAACGAAAATAGCCCGAATAGACAGTAAGAGTGCGTTGGACCGACTACCCAATATTCCCGTTCGTAATTTACTGAACCACCGGTCGGATCTGTCTAATCGGGGGGTAAAACTATATGAAGAGATTCATTTTGACTGCGTTGATGATGACGATGTTGTTAGCCAGTACATCAGTATTTGCCACTGAGATTTCTATTGGAGTCACCATTGGCTCGCCGCCACCGCCTCCCCCTCCCAATGTGGTCTATGCTCACCCTCCTTGTCCAGGGCCCGAGTTCGTCTGGATCCCCGGGTATTGGTATCCAGTGGGAAAGCATCACAAGTACAAATGGCATGAGGGTTATTGGACTCGACCACCTTACATGAGGGCTGCATGGGTCCCGCCTCGTTACGATGGAGGGCGATACTATATGGGCTACTGGCGAGGTAATCACGGCGAAGTCGAGCATAACCATCACTGGGACAAGGACCACGACCGGGACTACCACTCCCATGGTAATCATCAGGATTAGAACTGTCATTTGCAGGAGATCGGTGTTTCTTCGCGCCTGGGTTTTAACGCCTCAAATTTCGGTGAAACAGTATACAGGGGAGTAGAGCCATGCGCTGTGAGCAAGGCTGTACTCCCCATCTGAACGAGAAGGGAATCGCAATCGCAGGCTGGCGCAGCCATGGTAAATGCCGATGTCTGCGGCGCCCGGCGAGAAGGCGATTCTTTGCTCAAAAAAGGTCTCACCTGCGTCGTGGGTCGTGTCCTTCTTAGGTCAACAGGACGGAATCAGTGGCGATCAGATAAACTCTGCAGCGACGAGATGCTTTCCAGGGGAGGATATTTCAATCCGAACCACCACGGCGGAAACCTTTCCAAGGTAACCGAACTCCTTGCTCTTGCCGAGGTCAATTGAAACAAAAGAACGGGGACCAATCGAGGTGTTTAGATAAAATAAAATTCCACTTGAGCTGATATTGACGCTCTCGGTTTGTTCTTCAAAGGAGTGGCCCATAAGATCCTCGCCGCTCACGATGATGTTTACCTGCTCCTCCTCCCTCAAGGTACGCTGCCCTTTATTAGCCATCAGCTCTCTCCCCCCAAATAGAGTATGACATGAAGCGAAAAATTGGTCCGGGTTCAACTCATTAGAAATATAATCTTCTGCACTCTGAGCTTGCACATGAACTGGACTCACAGGAGATTCAACCAATCTTCAAATGAAAGTTCTGCGACCCGTGCAAAGAGCCTCGATTAGCTCTGCACTGTGTCACGAGAGAGACCACCCTTGGCGGTATTTGCGGCGAACATAGGTGGTGGCATCTTTATCGTTGGTGACTTCCATCTTCATTCCATCCCAAAGCAGTCTTCGATCCGGGAAGCGGACGGCGAGATTTCCCATCAGCACCGTTTCCGTCAGCGGACCGGAATAGTCGAAATTCGAACACGCGGGTTTGCCGCCTTTGCAGGCCTGGATCCAATTCTGCTCGTGTCCTTTGGAACCGTTGGGAATCCGTTCCAGGGTTTCGGGCGGCTGCTTGAAGTCACGCATCCGCGCTTCGGGAAGCAGGACGGGATCGCGTCCGTAGCATCCGCACATCACGATTCCCTCGTCACCGATAAACAGTACGCCGCCATCGTCGTCTCCCATGGCCTGGCCTTCTGCCAGCGCGTCGGGCCGGGGCGGCAGCAAGCCTCCGTCCCACCAGGTCATGCGCACTTCCGGCATTCCTTCTCTGGCGGGAAACTTGAAGCGAACGATGGTCGAGCGCGGGTAGGTTTCATTCCTGGGTTCGGTCTTTTTAAAGAATTCCTGCCAATAGGCGGAAATACAGCCCTCCACGCTGACCGGGTATTTGAGCTTCAACGCCCAAAAGACCGGATCGATGATATGACAGCCCATATCCCCCAGGGAGCCTGTGCCAAAATCCCACCACGCTCTCCAACGACTGGGATGGTAGGTTGGATGGTAAGGGCGGAACGGGGCAGGACCAATCCATAGATCCCAATCGAAAGTCGAAGGCACTGCTGGTGTTTCGGTGGGTCTCTCCACCTCGACGCCCTGAGGCCATACTGGCCGATTGGTCCAGGTATGAACTTCCCGGACGGGACCGATCGCACCAGCCCAGATCCACTCGCAGATGAGGCGGGCGCCATCACCGGAATGTCCCTGATTACCCATCTGGGTTGCTACCTTGTATTGGCGGGCCGCTTCAGTCAACAGACGTGCTTCATAAACAGAATGCGTCAGTGGCTTCTGCACATAGACATGTTTACCTCGTTCCATGGCCGCCATGGCGATGACTGCGTGAGTGTGATCGGGAGTTGCCACAATGACCGCGTCAATGTCTTTTTGTTGGTCAAACATGACGCGAAAATCCTGGTACGTTTTCGCCTTGGGATATTTGGCAAAAGTCTTGGCGGCGAACTCCATGTCGACATCGCAGAGAGCCACGATGTTTTCTGTCTCACATTTTTCCAAATTCCCCTTACCCATCCCCCCGACGCCGACCGCCGCGATATTGAGTTTGTCGTTGGCGGAAAGTGGACCTGTACTGCCGAATAGTTGCCTTGGCCCTATCGTAAGCGCTCCAGCCGCCCCTGCCGTCATCCCAAGGAAGGTTCGGCGCGGCACCAAAGATGTTGTCTTCTTCGATCCTTCTGAGTTCTTCATGCAGAGTCCCTCCAGTAAGGTGTAGGTCTTTAGATCATTCCCCAGGCAAGCCTAAGATTCTTTTCAGGACAAATACAATTTAGCAGATTTTGTCTTAATTTCAGCACGGAGTCTTGGGATTTCCGAGAATCGTAGGCCGAGAGAGTTGCCACACCCACATCACTCCTCATCCGCCGTTCGGTGGATTGGCGATTCAGAGGGGATTACATCCCCCTAAACCCCGCTCAAGGGGTAATCCATGAGGCTTGAGCAGTTGGGTGCAAGAATAAAACATTGACACCCCCAGCAACTCACGTCAGCATTTTCGGGTGAATCGTTCAGATATTCTCAATGCTTGGGGGAAAGTTCTTACCGGCCGATACCCCGCGCTCTCGATTGAGGTGACGCGGGAATGTCCTTTGCGCTGTCCGGGATGTTACGCCTACGAAGAAGGCCACCTGGGCGGCAATGTCACTCTGCGTCAATTAAGTGATTTGAAGGGAGAGGCCCTCATTGAGGGAGTCCTGGATCTCGTGAGACGCCACCAACCGGTGCACGTGTCGCTGGTGGGCGGAGACCCCTTGGTGCGTTTTCGCGAGATGGAAGTGGTGGTCCCCAAGCTCAATGAGATGGGGATTTTTGTGCAGTTGGTCACCAGCGCCTTCCGACCCATTCCTGAGGCGTGGGCACACATCTCTCATTTGGATGTTGTGGTTTCCATCGATGGGTTACAGCCGGAACATGATGAACGTCGAACCCCGGCCACTTACGAGCGGATTCTAAAACATATAGCCGGACAACGCATGGTTGTTCATTGCACGGTAACCGGACAAATGATGAAGCGTCCGGGATACTTGGAGGAATTTCTGGAGTTCTGGAGTCCTCGGAGCGAGATCAAGAAGATCTGGATGAGTATGTTCACGCCTCAAAAAGGCGCCACGGATCCAGAGTGTCTTACCCCGGAAGAGCGCCTGCAGGCCGTTGAGGACTTGCAAGCCTTGCGGTCTTCGTTCCCGAAACTGGATATGAGCGAGAAAATCCTCCGCGAGTTTATCTCCCCTCCGAATAGCCCGGACGAGTGTCTATTTTCTCGGGCCACCTTGAATTTCTCCGCCGATTTAAAAACCAGGGTATCTCCCTGCCAGTTCGGGGGGGACCCGGACTGTGCGCGTTGCGGATGCATGGCCTCGATGGCACTGGCTGCCGTAGGACATCATCAGCTTCCAGGCGGGTTCTCATTGGGAGGGATTTTCCGCGCTTCGGCCAAAGTCGGCAAGCTCTCCGCACGCTTTCACCGTTGATTCAGCTGGAAAGTAAAACCCGGGACGAAAGGTCAATCGTCCGTTGTGCGGAAAGTGGCGGTCCAGTCGCCACCTTGGTCGCAGGTCACTTCGACTTCCCAAGGACGGCAACAAACAGGACAGTCTTCCACGTAGGATTGATGCCGGCCGCCGCTTTCATCCATCTCCAGTTCCACCGCCTCGCCGCAGTAGGGCAACTCAATAGATAACCTGCCACGCTTCACTCCTTGAATCCCTGGAAGTCATCTTAATGATTTTACACCCCACCTGGATGTTGAAGTACGGTTGTCTAAGTCTTCTGTAATGGCTGCAAAATTGTTGAGTCTGAAGTTCTTCAGAGCGAGCTGTCAACAGCTGCTGATTTTAAGAATAAAAACGAAGAGCCGCAAGGATAACCTTAAGGAGAGTTCTATCGAGGATTACCACTTGGAAGCTGGCTTTTTTGGAAGGTACCGCCGAACGCCTCCGCTTATGGACAAACCATGCCCCGTATTTGTATCCGGGAGCTTTCATGATCTGATTCCACCCGGGTAACGAGGCCCGTGGTTCGATAGGTCTTGGGATCTGCCGGCAGAACGATACTCAGGGCGAAGGTCTTGCCAACCCGGACACGATTTGACAGGTAGAAACAGGTGCCTCCGGCTGAAAAATTGACCGACTCGGTGAGCTCTTCAAAAGGCGCATCCTCAATGCTAATGCCCTTTACTTCAATGGAAACACCGGCCTTGACACGCCTTTTCCTTCGCCGGTCTACGAAGGCTTTAATGGCATTGTCGATGTCTTCGCCGCGCCAAACTTGTTGTCTCATGGCTGCTCCCTGGCCATTCTTTGGAAAAGCGCTTGCCCTACATAACTTTTATCGGCTGCTACCGCGCTTTCATTTACATCAATGAAAGAGGTTTAATGGATCTATTGGGGCCAAGGTTGAAGGGCAGGAAAGGGGTCTATGAGGGCCTGCCAGTCGGTCGATTCAGGGTGCGAAGGCCGAGTCGACCGCTTGAATGAATTCGAGAATCTTCTCGTCGGGAACTTCAGGGCCGATGTCAGCCACCCAGACGTCCCGGACTCGGGTACTGGGGCCAGCCTGTTGTACCAGGCTTGAAATCGTTTCTTTGAGGGTTTCTGGCGGCATTGTCTGCAAATCATAAATATTGATCATCAGGTCGAGTGTCACGTTGGGGAAGGCGCGACGGACGGCGCTGAGGTCGCTTCCCCAGCCGACTTCGATAGAGTTGATCGGCTCGAGTTTCCGGTATTCTTCCAGATACCGATCCATGCGGCCGCAATGGTGCAGATCAAACCGCGACGCCTGGCGGCGAAAATGAAGGTCAGCCGGCAAAACCATTTCCCGATAAAGGTTCGGGCTGATCATCACCACCGGGCAGTTTCCAATAAACAGGTTTCGTTCCTCCCTTAACCACGGGTTAAACGGTACGGTCAGCGTGTCATAACATTCCAGGATGAAGTCCGCAATGAGGGTGAGGAATGGCGACATGACGTCCGCTGCCTCGATCAGGTAGGCTAGTGCATTGCTTCCCAGGACGCTCATGGCTACGTTGAGGGGACCACCATGGTTGATCGTAGCATCTACCGTTCCGTAGCGTTCCATTAGCAATTTCCCCTGCCTGCGAAACTCTGTGGACAAAAAATGAGAGGCTAAATCAGGTTGCGGAATCGAGGCAATGTCGGATGAATTGCTCAGGGAGAGATGACGACAGGAAGGGGCTTGGTCATTCTGGAAATAGATTTCACAACCGAGCAGACCAGAGATCAAACGGTGGCCGCAGATTTCAAGGTGAGGTTTGGGAAGGGGATCGATTTCACCAATGCCGGCCCGGCCAAACCTGTCATAGAGCAGACGCCGGGCTTCACGATCCTGTTCGGTACGAAAGATTGGATCTCTGCAATATTTCTCTCCAAAAATCATGCCATAGTGCTGGTAAAACCAGGACTCAGAGAAGGTAGGCCTCGCATGCGTTGCGGGAAGATTTTGGCCTGTGTACCATTTCATGGCGCTCTGACCTCCTTGAGTCCACTCCTATGAAAAGCACGGTATCAGTGATGCAAGTTCATCGTGCTGGATTCCACTCCGTTTGCTCGGATGGTATGTCGATGATCCGTTCTTTGGTCCGTCAAAAAGTCAGCACTTGAAACGCTCACTGTAAGTCTCCTCTGCTTCTGATGTATATTATGGTCGATGATGTTCGAGAATAAATCATCTCTTATTCACTCTATTCGTGAAGTCCACCGGTCATTCTCCTGCCTTGACAACTTCTATAACTCATAAACGGAGGAATGCGATGAAGAGATTGGGACTTGGCATTCTTATTCTGGTGATCTCGCTGGCCTATGTCTCACCCTGCGCTGCACAGTTGGGCTTGTTTTCAAAGGAACAACGTATTGATATTACCCGCGAGTGGAAAGGGGAACGATTCCCGGATGGGCGTCCCAAGGTCCCGGAGTCCACTCTCGAAGTGCTGAAGACTGTTGACGCCGAGGAAGCCTGGGGGGTACTGATTGCCCATGGCTACAAATTTCAATTTGAGAGCGGCTGGCATGTGATTAATCCCGGCCAACGATTGGTGGGACGGGTGGTGACGGCGGTTTTCATGCCGCAGCGTCCGGATTTAAATGACTATATCAATGATCGCGGCAAACAGGAGGGTCGCCATGGGGCTCAAAATTCCTGGCCGATTGACACCCTGCAACCCGGAGACGTTTTGGTGGTCGACCTTTTTGGTAAGGTTAGAGATGGAACCTACGCGGGAGATAATCTTTCCACCTCCATCTTCACGCGGTCTGGAACAGGGCTGGTCGTGGATGGGGCCGTCCGCGACGAAACTGGGATCTCCCAGATCAAAGGGATGAGGGTCTTTGTGCGTGCTTCGGACCCATCGGCTTTGCGTGATGTAACCCTGGTCGGGATGAATGTCCCCATCCGGATCGGTCAGGTCACTGTCTTGCCGGGGGACATCGTTCTGAGCGATGTCGAGGGGTTGACTTTCATCCCGCCTCATCTGGCTGAGGAAGTGGGGGACAAGGCTCAGATGACCCATTTGGTAGACGAGTGGGGGCATATGATGCTCCGCGAAGGCAAATACAAGCCGGGAGAAGTCGACGGCAAATGGAGCAAACAAATGATCGACGAATTCAACCAATGGGCGGAGCAAAAGGGATCGAAGTTGCGAATGAAGCCGAATTGAAGCCTATTTTGCCTCCTTCTCTGAGAGAGTTTTTCCCCTCGACTTTCTATCAGAATCTATAATTTTCAATAACTATATTTTAACTAGACCTATGTAATCTAAAACTTTAGAAGTTTAACTGCCTGGGGAGCGATAGATACAGGTCCAAGCAGGCCCGACTCCAACAAGGGATCCCCTTTGGTCCAGTGTTTCCAGGTAGTAAAGGTTTTCCTGCCGGTCGGGCTGGGTTGATGCTTGAGAAACCAGTCCGGCCACTCCTCCAGCCTGGCTCATAGTTTTTGGCGTTAGATTCCTGGGGGTTGACGGTGGAATCCATTGTGCATCCTCTGGAAGTTGTTCATCACCGATCAGCCGATTTGGCCAGAGATTGACAACCTTCACCACCAGTTCGTTATTTCCCGTGCAGAAGATTGGTGATATCCACTCCGGGATAGGTTTCCACAGGATACCGACGTCATATCCCGTTGAGATTGGCCTGAGCGATCACCAGAGACCCTTCCGAGGTCCAATGTGTATCGGCAATCGGATTGGATGAAGCCTTCGGAGCGCTTGGAAGGTAATATGCCGATATAAGGCTGTCAGAAAAAATACTTCACGCCAGGATGCGGATGATCCGTCAGGAGATGTGAGCTGGTCCAGTGTCAGGCGATCCGGAGCGCCCCCCTGGCAGAATTCAATACCCAAGATTGAATGGCCAGTGGATTGGGGGTGGAGGGGATCTCCGTTTTTACCAGAACTCCCTTCCGGGTCTTCAATTCATAATTCCCGGCATTCTCGACTGCGATTCTGTATTCCAGACTCACCGGAACGAAGGGGCGCTGATGGCAATGGCTTGATGTCGAAGCTGAATTTCCGGTGCCGGGGTTAACGCAGAGTCGACAACTCCACCCCATTTCGTCGAATGGAGATCACAGGCTCTGGTAGTGTTGCTTCATCTCCTCGAAAAACGACCTTGCCTGACCCATAAGGATCAATGCCAGCGGAATTAACGTGGCACCGTCGCGTTCGTCGTAGGTGAGCACGGGATCCATCTTGCCAGTGTCATGCCACCAGAGTTCGGGTCTCCCGGCGACCCGAAACCGGCAGAGAAACCGTCTGGCTTCAGGGAGGGCATTGGCGACAAAGTAGAGGTCGTCTCTACCAACCCGGCGATGAATCGTGCGAATCTCTTCTCCGACGGTTGCTTCGAGTGCAAGAGAAGTCGGGCTGTACGCCCAACCCGGAGAGCACTTTGGGGAAGAGGTTTCCCCCATACGATTTTCCCTTTGCCATAGCGGTTTTCGGTGATGCTCACGCCGTCGCAATTCCCCCAAAGTTCGGCGGCCATTTCTTGAATGAGGCTGTCACAGCGCGGGTAATCCATGAGGCTGGGAGAGCTGACCGGGCGGGGACCAACGACCGTAGCTCCTGCGAACACCAATTCTCTAATCTTCCCAAGCAGGGCGGGGGTCATGGTGCGTCCGGGAGGCAGCGCGAGTATTCGATAGCTCATTCGGCTTGGCAGTACCAGACGTCCATCCTCCACGGTCATCTGCTTGATCAGCACTTGAGGTGGAATATCGTCAAAATCAAAGCCCGGAGGGATGAGGATCCATTGCCTCACGGCTGGGAAAGAATGGGGAGAGTTCTCACTGCCGAGGTAAGCGACGTCGGCTACAAATTGGCCGCTTTGCAACGGGGATTGGCAGCGAGCCAGATAGGTATGCCAGGGAAGGGAAAATTCCACCAGGTATTGGTTCGTTCGTAGTGAATTCCAAAAGGGCCAAGGTCGCCTTCGGCAAGCAGTCCATCCAGGGTTGCATGCAGTAGCGGTGAAAGACGAAGCGGTTGACTCCCAAAGTGAAAGCCAGGTCGCCGGTCGGCTTCATCCGGAACGGATGAGCCACCTTCGCGCTTTCCGGATTTACCAGCGGTATAGGCCTCCGCAGCGACGACAGGCTGGCCCTGGATGTGCGCAGCCAGGCCATCGCCTTGCACCATCCCATCAAGAAATCCCACCAGGCAGGTCTTCCAGACCAGGGAATTCGCACATCTGAAGGTCCGCCGCGCCGGCATGGCGGCGTCATCCAGAGGACCTCCATCGCATACGCCTCGATCGACAAGCCAAGCCCATTCCGATGGCTGATCTCCCGCAATTGCTCGGCATAATTGATTACCATCAGATCGGCGACTGTGCGTCGCAAATCCCAAAGAAAGCGCTCTGAAATTTCGCGATTGCCGACGGCGCGTCCCGTGAGAATCGTCAAATAGGGGAGAAGATCGTAGCCGCACTTCGAGCGAAATGCTTCACGGAACCCGGGCGTCCAGTTCTGGGCTCCTGTTTCCCAGCTGTCAATGTGGGTCATCTTCAAAGCCGTGCCATTGACCGCTTTCTGGTCCGCGAGGAGTTTGCCCATCAATTCAGCAAAGTGGATTTCGATCGCTTTCTGGCTGAGTTTGTCCTCAAGACCGAGGCTTTCTTGCGGTGCGGGATGATTCATTTTTCCGGTGGAAGTGTGCCCGATGCGGAGCACGGTCCAACTTCCGCGGGGGACCCTCCCAGTAGGCTGTCCCTTTAAATTACATCTGACTGCTTAAGTCCACAATCTGGTCTGGCGGAATTGCTATCTGCGAGGGGATCATTGGCTCGCCGGAAAAGACCTGCTGTCTGATATAAGCCGCTTTCCGGGAATATCCTCCAGCCGCACGTCGGGATGCAGTTCAACGGCATTCAGGGTGATCCCATTGGCGAAAGTACGGAACAGCCAGTCAGTCTCCTCCAGCAGGCCTTTCAGGAATAGCCGGAAATAGCGGGCCGTGACCGCTGGAAAATTGACGGTTGAGCAGGGCCAATGAAACTTGAATGGGCGAATGACCTGGAAATTCTGGCCATCCTCGGAAACCTCCAGCGTGCCCGAGACTTCCAGAATTCCACGGCTCCGAGGCGAGAGTGAGAGCCCGGGCAGTGAAGGGTTCGGGGAAGTCGATATTCAAAATCTGCGACTCTCCTTCAGGCACGGGCGGCAACAGGGTGATGGCAGAAGGGTCGCCTTGGAGCAGGCCTGCCGCATCGAGGCTTTTGCGGTCAGATCCGTAGCTGATCTTCGGAGCGCGCGAAGCCATCCGGTCTTCTTCCACGGCCGGTGTAGGAAAAGCCAGAACAGCAATGTCCCGGTAGTAATTGCGGACAGACTTTGGCCGGATCAAGGGTCCGGAAAATGTCTGGGGGCCTTGCAGTCTAGTCTCACTCCAAACCAGGACTTGCATCGACAATTCTGGAGTAATCCAGGGGCCGCCACTGCCGGTATATCCACCATCGTTATTCATATTCAGCGTGATGCCGAGACGCGAAGCTTCCCGGATGACATGTTGGAGCATTTCCCGCCATTCCGGGCTCAAGAAGCGGACAGGTCCCTTCGGTACAAACAAGTCCACTTCCAAATAAACGACACCGCGAATGCCCACCCGGCGCATCGCTTCAAGGTCCGCCGTGATGCCCTCACGGGTCAGCGTCCCATCCATGATGACCCAATAGACCCACGGCCAGGCTTCTTCTGGTGGATCGAGAAAAGCCTGCTCGAGCTTTCCGGAGGTCTGAACTCCCACCTTCCCAGAGCGAGCGAGGAAACAGGGACTCTCCATGCCAATCAGTGCAGGGGCGCCCAATACCCAAAAAGTGGAGTTTCTAAGAAACCATCTTCGGTTAAAGATGGGCATCATAGGAAAGCCTCCTTCTCTAAAGGTCTAAGTTCTCAACTGGTGAGCGTTCGACAGGCTGGCTCGAGAAGAGAACTTTTCTCGTTTTTAAATGGCGAATGAATCTGTTTGAGGCATCTTTGAAAGTCCGCCTCGTTTGCTGGTTGAATGAAGAGAAGCAATCAAATCAGTGAATGTCCTGCCAAGGAAAGCATTCAGGAGGAATCAAATCCCTGGGGATGAAAGAATGGCCGGGAATTCCCGCTCATTCCTTAAGAACAAGCTATCAGAAAATGGCCTTGGTTGAAAAGCAGGAACAGCACTCCCCATATTTTGACTGAAGTCTCGCTGAAGGAGTATAGTTCTCTCACCGGTTATCCATATCCCCAGATCGAGGACGAAGAATAACTCTTTGGGAGAATTCTCATGGCCAGAAATAGGCCGAGGGACTGGTTCATGGCGAAATTAGGCCGACCTTGAACACGAGGGCATAACAGAGGTGACTGAAAACGGAAATACGAATTTATTGTTACTCGCTTAGATAGTCTACTCGTCTTTGCTACGCCTTGGTATTCTTCAGAGGAGCACGGCACGAACCGGATCGAGTAGTGGAGTTGAAAGAATTGGCCTAAGTAGCGGCGCTCTGAGCGCCGTTGTTCTGCAAGTGATTGAATTTCGGCGGTCATAGACCGCCACTACCACAGCTCCCGCTCTTTGGTCTCCCAGTATTTCAGCAATCTGCTGAGCTCCTTAATCCGAATATTGCGGTATTCGACTTGTTTTTTCCCCGGGTCTCCGCCGTGAACCTGCAAGGCCAAGGTAGCCTCGGTCTTCTAAAGTGCCTTCGAATTTCTTTTCGCTGGTGTAGTCTGTGACCAAGGTGCCGTTGATATAGCTCACAATATGCGGTGGGTTTCCTTCCACCTTTGCCCGAATCGTATTCCAATCGTTTATCTTCCAAATGTGCGGCCAGTCTTCAAGTTTGAAGAAGGGCCGACCGCCTGCTCCCTTGTCATTACGAGGGGCTTGAACCGCATTCACGGCAACCAACGTTTTCTTTTGTGCGTCTGAGAAAACGCCCTCGAGCAGAAACGTGCGGTTGGTCATCCCATCCAGTCTTTCACGATAGATCTCTCCAACGTCGCCATTCTCGTAGTAATCGACCATGATCTGGTAGCACTGTCCCATTTCCGTGCTGCGCAGGAAAAAGCCAGAATCCATTCCCCAGGTGGGTTTGACTTCAAAAATGACTTCAAAATTGCCAAATTTTTGATCCGTCAGAAGAATTCCGCCATTCCCACTTCCCGGCGGATCCTGTTGCCCGACAATGGCGCCGTTGACAACGGTCCACGAGCCGCCTGTTCCATGATGGATCTTGGTAGGGTTCTTATGCCACCCTTTGAGATTTTTCCCGTTAAAGAGATATCGGAAGCCAGGCTCCAGCTTCGGCTTCTTCTGGCCACCGAATGCCTTTATTGAGTGCGTCATGAGGGACAATCCCATAACACCCAAGGTCAAGATCCCTAGAATTAATATTGTCTTGGAGCGACCGTGCTGCCAGCTCCTGCTCAAGAAATCCGGTACACGGTCTGATTTGATGTAGCGCATTGGATGCCTCAATCCTCTCTTCCTGAAAAATAGGGTTGCACACTGAATGCTGCATACTTAAATAGGATTTTCCTTCGAAGGCAAGAAAAAAGCGGCAGGACTCAACCGCGAAATCGAATGCAGAAGCCCTTAAAAAAAAATTAGTAAAAGGGCAATGGGGCGATTCCGAGGGATTGAGATGGAAGTTTTCATGACCCAGGTCAAGACGGCCCAAGAATTCGTCCAATAAGGGTCTCGGGCGAGAGATAGGAATGGCAAGAGAGCATTGGATTAAACCTCAGATCGCGGCAAACAGGGAGCCGCATGATGATCGAAATAATTCTTGACAGGGAGCAAAAGTTGGATCGGAATTAATGATGACAAGTTTCGATGACGTCTTCTTTCCTGGCAGAATTGCTGATTACAGGAGGAAGAAACATGGTCACGATCCCTGAGTACTTCAAGCCGGTGTTTGAACACACCAAGGAGTCGCTCATCGACTTATTGAATAATCCCTACCTTTGGTCTGATCCAATGATCACCAAGACTCTGGAAAGAGTGGGAGGCAAACCGTTTGATATCGAGGATGCGCGTTTGCTGATCAAGGACTATCTGGCCGTTTTAGCGGAAAGAATTCGTAAGGAGACTTTCTAATTCTCGCAGTTCCCAAAAGACGCGCGCGAGACGCTCAGCAGACCCCGCGATAAGGTTTACTCCCTGGAATCAAGGGATCTAGGGATTCCAAATACGGTCGTTGATTAACGTCAAACACAACCCAACCTTCACAGGGAAGAAGACGTCACTCTCCAACGTTCATGACGCTCCAGATCGTCACCTCCCGCATATCCATTTACGAAGTGGAAGTGGATGTGGGGAGTCTGGCTGCCCGGACAACCCGGGACCTCTCGAATTTCACTGAAAAATTAGTTGAGTTGATTCCGAGCCTGACATCGCACCGCTGTGTGGCAGGCGAGGATGGTGGTTTCGTCAAGGAATTGCGAAAGGGGACAGACTTCGCCCATGTTCTAGAGCATGTCTTGCTGGAGCTTCAGCACTTGGCCGATCCTGAGCGAAGGGTCTATCGGGGATGGACGCGACGTAGGTCCGAGAACGGTCCCGAAAGCAGCATCTACGTCATTCACTATGAGGCAAGAGATTTCCTGACTGGCCGACTGGCGGCGGCGATGGGAGTGCAGTTGATCAAAAATCTGGTGGCCGGCCAACCGGTGGATATCATTCGGATGATTCGCCAGTTGGAGGACCCTGTCTCTTTTTATGAAGAAAGAAAAAAGTTCCCGTCGCGGTCTATTATTCCTGAGATTGAAATCCTTTGGGAGTCGGCCAAGGTGGACTACCTGGAAGTTGACATGGCCAGGCAGGACTTTGGCACCATTGATCTGCCGATGTCCCGGGAAACTGTCTTGAGCGGGTTTTCGCCAAAAGAAAAACGTTCCATTGGATTGGCGCTTAAACATCTAAGACCCCATTTGAGCGAACTACAGACTCGCTGGCTGGAGAAAGTGTCTGAATTTGGCGGAAGGTATACCGAGTCCTTTCGAGAACCTATCGAAGCTTTGAGCATGAGTCCCTCGATCTTGGCCTTGGAGAATGGACAACTCCAGGATTACGATCGAATCGTGTTTGAGGCCAGCCGCTTGCTGGCAGTCTCTGAAGTCCCCTTTTCTCTTGTGTTGCACGCCTTGCAGCTTTATGAAGAAGAAATCATGGCCAGGCTGTTGGAGGTGTTTCCTGACAGGGAAGAATTGGCCGACAGCTGGAAGGGTTTACAGAGCTTGTTTCATCACCATTTGATGAATATCTCTCTGGCCTATTTTGAACACCTTCACCTCAAACGGGCTCCGGCCAAGCGAACTCCGGTTCATTTGCTCTAACAGGTTGCCTGAAAACTCATTGTAGCGGCGCTCTATGAGCGCCTGTCTCGATCAAATGAACTCTTCGGATTCGGCGGTCACTCCTGCCGCTTTCAGACCCCCCAAAAAAGGAGACTCAATGCGTCGACGACAGCTATTGAAAGGGCTCATGGCGATGCCATGGGTGGCGTCTGAACTTTATGCCCAGCGGACTCGTGGTCTGCCCCCCTTGACGATCAAGGAAGTTCGCGTGATCACCACCAGCCCGGGTAAAGTTTATCCCTGGATTTTCGTCAAAATTATCACCAGCGAGCCAGGTCTTTATGGAATTGGCTCGGCGAGCCACGCTTATCAGGCCTTTGCCGTTGCTGAATCGCTGCGCAAACACATGGCCCCTTTTTGGGTCGGGAAACCGGTGGATGAGATTGAAGACTTGTGGCAGGAAACCAATGTTCATTCCTATTGGCGGAATAGTGTCCTCATCAACAACGCGCTGAGCGGCCTGGACATGGCGCTTTGGGATATCAAAGGCAAGAGAGCAGGGATGCCTGTCTACGAATTGTTGGGGGGAAAGGTGCGCGATGCCGTCCCGTGTTATGCCCATGCGGACGGGAACACCTTGAAGGAAGTGGAGGACAACGTTCGCAAATATATGGAGGAAGGCTACCGACATGTCCGTGCTCAAATCGGCGGCTATGGAGGCGGAGGCTTTATCCCTGCCGGTGCAGGTAGCCGAGTAACAGGGGGATACTCAGGGCCGGGCTTCGACGAAGACCTTTACCTGGAAACCGTCCCCAAACTGTTCGCCCATCTTCGAACCCAACTCGGATGGGACGTCAAGTTGCTGCACGACGTCCATGAACACTTGTCACCCAGCAAGGCCAGGGAGTTTGCCAAGCTGATGGAGCCCTATCATTTGTTCTTTGTGGAAGACATTCTTCCGCCCGAGCAAATCGAATGGTTCCGCCTGATTCGTCAAGTGTGTACGACGCCCATGGCCATGGGGGAACTTTTCCTGCATCCATTAGAGTGGACGCCACTCATTTCGGAAAGGCTGATTGATTTCATCCGTTGTCGAGTCTCAGCGATCGGAGGAATCACTCCAACCAAGAAGGTAGCAACACTTTGCGAAGCCTTTGGAGTTCGTACGGCCTTTCAAGAAGGGGGCGACAATGATCCGGTCAACCTGTTGGCCGCCTATCATGTCGATATGAATATTGCGAGCTTTGGCATCCAGGAAGAAAACCATTTTCCCCAGCTTGTCTACGACATGATGCCGGGGACTCCCGTGATCAAAGGAGGCTACCTCTACGGAAGTGAAAAGCCCGGACTGGGGATTGACCTGGACGAAGAAATGGCCAAGAAGTATCCGATCCCGGAGCCGACGCCAAACCCCGGTTGGATGGGAGTCCGACAAATCGACGGTTCGGTCGTGAAACCTTAAATGACGCATTTTTTCCTGGCATCCATGGGCTATCCTTGAGTTTTCAACTTTATGGTTGACAGTTTTCCTCTTCCAACCAAGGGCTGGTGAGCCCTTTTTGCAGCATCTCTGCCTTTGCCGCAAGTCATAGCAGGATCGGTTGACCGCACCTGAATAAAAGATGCGAAGTGCTCCATACGGCTCAGTAGAGCGTGAAATGACGCACTGCTGCCGAACCCTTTCCATGTTGACCTTGGTAAGTTTCTGATACAAAAGCGGTTAAAATTGTATCCGCGGAGTCTATTTTGGAAGCCTATGTGCAAAAATTCAGCAGGTAAGAGTTTAGCCCAGCTGAGGGGTATGAGAACAATCAACACCATAGACGATTTCTGGAGGCTCAAATTCCACTTGGTTTCGACTGGAATCATTGAGTGAGGGCCGGATCATGACCAGCAAGGAACGCGTCGTAACCAGTTTGTCGCACCGGCAGCCGGATCGCATTCCTATAGACTTCGGGAGCACGTTGACGACTGGAGTCCATGTGAGCTGTGTTTCTGCTCTTCGCGAGTTTTATGGATTGGAATCGCATCCCGTGAAAGTCCACGAACCTTATCAGATGCTGGGTTTGGTTGAGGGAGATTTGAAAGATGCCATGGGGGTTGATACCGACGCCGTCTATCCCCCCAAAACCATCTTTGGGTTCCCCAACGATGATTGGCATCCTTGGAGGACGCCGCAAGGGCTTGAAGTTCTTATCCCGCAAGCCTTTCAAACCACTGTGGACGAGAAGGGGGATATACTGATCTATCCGGAAGGAGATCGATCGGCTCCGCCGAGCGGACGCATGCCAAAGGACGGGTATTTTTTCGATGCGATCATCCGTCAGGAACCGTTCGATGATGAGCATCTGAATCTGGAAGACAATCTAGAGGAGTTTGGCCCCATCAGCGAGAAGGACCTCCGGCATATCCAGCGCTCGATGGATGAGCTGCAAGGGACTTCGCGTGCCATTGTCGCCACATTTGGGGGGACGGCCTTCGGAGATATCGCCCTGGTGCCGGCTCCGTTTCTGAAACATCCCAAAGGAATCCGTGATATTGCCGAATGGTATGTCTCAACACGCACCCGGCGAGATTACATCCATGCCATCTTCTCCAAACAATGTGACTATGCGATCGCCAACCTGGAGAAAATCTATCCAATCGTCGGCAATCGAATCGACGTCGTTTTTATTTGCGGGACCGACTTTGGAACCCAGACCTCGAGTTTCTGCTCGGTGGACACCTTTCTTAGTCTCTATTTCCCGTATTACAAACGCGTGAATGATTGGATCCACACCAATACAACCTGGAAGACCTTCAAGCATTCCTGCGGGTCGGTCAACCGCTTTATCCCTGCGATGATCGAAGCCGGGTTCGATATTCTCAATCCCGTGCAGTGTTCAGCGGCGGGGATGGAGGCTGAAAAGATCAAAGCAGAATTTGGAGATCACATTGTTTTTTGGGGTGGAGGGGTAGATACTCAAAAAGTACTTCCCTTCGGCACTCCCGCCGAAGTTCGTTCGCAGGTTCTTGAACGCTGCCGCATTTTTTCGAGGAACGGTGGGTTCATTTTCAATACGATTCACAATATCCAGGCGCGGACTCAGTCGAGAATATCGTAGCGATGGTGGAGGCTATTAAAGAGTTTAATAGGGGCGGAAGTTGATTGCGGAAGAGGCGAAGGCAGGGAGGTTAGCCCGGGAATCGGGGCGGAAACGCAGGTTGTCAATTCGATCGTCGGCTGATTGAGCAGGCTATAGGTTAGATCAAACGAAAAGGAGGGAGTCATGTCGAAGGAGGTTTACGACGCAATTCTGGATGGTGACACAAAGCGGGCGATTGCGGCGACGGAGAAGGCTCTTGCCGAGAATGCGAATCCCCAGGAGTTGGTGCAGAAGTTCATGATCCCTGCCATGGCAGAGGTCGGGAAGCGGTTCGAATGTGAGGAGTACTTCGTGCCGGAGATGTTAATTTCAGCTCGAGCCATGAAGGGAGCCTTGGAATTATTGCGGCCCAGGCTGGCGGCTCAAGGCGCGAAGCCCGTAGGGCGGGTGCTCATTGGGACCGTGAAAGGGGATTTGCATGACATCGGCAAGAATCTGGTGGCTTCGATGCTCGAAGGCGGAGGGTTCGAGGTGTTTGATTTGGGAACCGACGTGCCTCCCGAGCGATTTGTCGAAGCCGTCAAAGAAAAAAATCCCAATTTGATCTGCCTCTCGGCCCTATTGACCGTCACGATGCCTTCCATGAAGACTACCATCGAAGCCTTGAAGGAAGCGGGAATTCGCGACCGTGTGAAGGTCCTGATTGGCGGTGCCCCTATCACGCAAGGCTTTGCAAACCAGATCGGGGCGGACGGGTATGGCGAGAATGCGGCGTCGGCCGTGAATCTGGCGCGTGATTTCGTTTCGGCAAGATAAAGCCTGTGCCTGATATTCGTTTAACTGATGTTTCGGAGCCCGTGTCCCCGCCTGTTTAATGGGAAAAGAGAGAACGTCTCGCCGGGGTCAATGGCTCCGGCCAAGGGGGGGAGGGATCTTTGTTGCTGCGGAGCTTCGTCGCGGCGACGGCAAATCGATTCCGAGGTGGGGGGAGCTGAATGATGCGTTACAAGTTGATCAGCTGTGAGGTCCTATATCGCGAAATCTGTGCCACGCTGGCCCGGTCGCCGCATCAGATCGACGTGGAGTTTTGTTCGAAAGGGCTTCATGATTTGGGCGGTGCCGCCATGCGAGAAAGGCTGCAGGAAATCATCGATCGTGTCGACCCCACGAAGTATGACTGGATTTTGTTAGGCTATGCGCTCTGTGGCAATGGAATTCAGGGATTGGTCGCCCGAACGCTTCCGTTGGTCGTCCCGCGCGCGCACGACTGTATCGCCTTGCTCATGGGAAGCCGTCAGAGCTATCAGAAATATTTTGAAAATAATACGGGCGTTTATTTCCGTTCGACGGGCTGGCTCGAACGTGGCGGGAATTTGGAGCAGGTCAGTAACCGTATCATGTCTAATAAAGGGGTGAATTACAGCCTGCAGAATTTGATCGAAAAATACGGAGAAGAAAACGGCCGTTATCTTTACGAGCAATTTACCGACTATCAAAAACATTACCGTCAATTGACGTTTATTGAGATGGGGATTGAACCGGATGACCGTTTCGAGAAACAAGCCCAGGAAGAAGCGGGCCGTCGGGGATGGACGTTTGAAAAGATTCGCGGGGACCTTTGTTTATTTGAACGCCTGGTCTCGGGGGATTGGTCCGAAGCCGATTTTCTCGTGGTCCCCAAAGGGCACCGGATCAAGCCAACCTATGGGGAAGACATCATCGGGCTGGAAGAAGTTACCGGGTAATCCCGCTCTCCGCAAGCGCGCCGCGACCTCGCTAATTCAGGTTTTCTAATCAAAACCGGGTCAGTTTGCTGTTTGGCCCGAAGACAGGAACTGACAGATCCATGCCGAAGAAAGTCTCGATCCGGTTAGTGCCGCTGGGCGAAACTCTCGAGGTCCATCAGGGGACTCCACTGCAAGATGTCTTGTTCAAGTATGGCGTGGAGTTTCCCTGCGGTGGGATGGGAGTCTGCCGCGGCTGTCGCGTGCGCGTTCTCAATGGCAACATCCCCGTCACCCTGGAGATGGAGGAGATCTTAACCGAGGAAGAGATCGCCGTCGGATGGCGCCTGGCGTGCCAGGCCTGTGCCGACACACCGCTCGAGGTCGAGGTTGCCCAATGGGAAACTCCCATTTTGTCTGACGACACGCAATTCGAGTTCGAACCGGACGAGGGGCTTGGAGTGGCGATCGATCTGGGGACAACAACGCTGGTTGTGCAACTCCTCGATTTGTCTACCGGTCAAGTCCTGGCGGTGCGTACGGCCCTCAATCCTCAAGCGGCGCATGGAGCAGACCTCATGAGTCGCGTCGAGTATGCACTGGCGGAAAAAAATCCCGGGGAAGGAACATTGACGCGCGAAATACATCAGTGTCTTCATCAACTCGTGCTCGAAACGTTCGAGCTGGCCCGGGTTGCTCCCGACAACCTCCACCTGGTAATGATTGTCGGAAATACCGTGATGCACCACCTGTTTTGCGGGGTCGATGTTGAACACCTCTTTCGCATGTCCCCTTTAAACCAGTCAACGACGGGCTCATCCGTCTCACCACCGAACAGTTGGGCTGGACCGGATGTGGAGAACCCAGGATTTATTTCCTTCCCTGTCTGGGCGGGTTTGTAGGCAGTGACGTCCTGGCGGGAATCATCGCCACGGGGATGGCCGAGAGCGAAGACCTGGTGGCCCTGGCTGATCTTGGAACAGATGGAGAAATTGTGGTGGGGAACCGGTCGCGCTTGATGTGTGCTTCGACGGCGGCAGGCCCGGCGTTTGAAGCTGGAAGGATTCGCATGGGCATGCGGGCGGCGGCTGGCGCCATTACCGGAGTCTCCCTTCGCCAGGGCAGGATGCATTGTCACGTTTTGGGCGAAGGGCCGGCGCGGGGATTGCGGCAGCGGCCTGGTGGCTGCGGCCGCCGCCGGGCTGGACTTGGGGGTTATCCAGAGCAACGGGCGTTTTAGGGCGGATCACGGGAATGGACACTACTGCCTCCAGTCGCTTTGACTCAGGGCGACATTCGGGAATTGCAACTCGCTAAAAGCGCCATTGCTGCCGGCCTGCGGGTCTTGTTGGACCAGTTTGGGAAAGTGCTTCGAGGATCTCCAGAAGCTACATCTGGCTGGGGCTTTCGGCAACTATGTCAATCGGAAAGCGCCCGCCGCATCGGTTTGCTGGAACTGGGGAGCGGGAAAGTTCATTCGGCTGGAAACACGGCTCTGCGGGGTGCCAAGATGATGCTCCTCTCCAAACGCCTTTTTAGCACCAAAATGGAACAAGTTCGCGCAAAGACAAGTCATTTAGGTCTTGCTTCGGATGTAAAATTTCACGCCGCTTTCGTGGAAGGAATGCACTTCCCGGAACTCCCTCTAAATTGATCATCGGATATTCTCTTTGGTAACCATTGCATGAAGTGTTTCGTTTTACCGACGGTTTTTAGAAGGCGAATTGGGCGCCTCTTTAGGGTTCTCCGCCTAATTTTAGGAGGTGTAGGGAGGGGCAGGTCTTATTGGAGTCCACGGCCCCCCTTAAGGCCTGACGGCCTTCAGTTCCGCTCCCGATCCAGGAGGGGGAATTTGTTGCGGGGTCGCCCCTCAGGCGATGGACTCCGTCCTCGAGCGCTTCTAACAAGTTGCTGAAAAACTCGTTGTAGCGGCGCTCTAGGAGCGCCGTCTTTGGGCAAATGGATTCATTTCGGCGGTCACAGACTGCCGCTAAAGTTCCAGATCAGATCTCGATCGGGTTTTTCTGCGACCTGTTAGGATCAAAATACCGAAGCTAGAAAATTGGGGGGGAATATGGAAAGAAGACAGCGGGGAAGGCCTGCCCTCAAAGCGGAATGGGAGTGGAGTCTAGGCAGAAGCGGCGTTGGCACGCGGCTTATCTGTCAACGTTTGATCCATTTCCTCAAGCAAGTCATCAATGAGCTGGTCGCCCTCCAGAATTTCTCGAAACCCCGTCACCAATCAACTTGAGCGTAGTGCCATAATGCAAGCTCGTCCAGGAGAACAACACCGACTGTTCTTCTAATACGGAAGTGAGATCGAGAAGCCGGAGGTATTGGGTTTCCGACAGTGTGATACTCTTGTTCATGGACTTTCCTTTCGCCAGGCAGCGCACCGAAGGCGCAAAGCGACAATTGTTGCGAGGGACGGCAGGGAAGCGCACTAATCATATCCTGCCGGAGGCGAGAGGACAAGGGGTTTGAACGACTAACGATTTCTTGGACGGTGTTGCGCGCCAGAAAAGGCCTTCGGGAATACGAAGTCCCTGACAAGCTCATCGAAGGTGACATCACACTACTTCAAGGAGATGAAGAAGAATGGATCGTTTGAAAGCATTAAGGGATGTTTATCGAGGAAAATCCGGCCGATCATTTTTGCTCGGTATGGGATAGCCATAGGTGCAGACAAGGGAATTTTTCGGAGGCCATCTCCGAATTTAGACAACTCCTTTCCATCAATCCCGATTATCTGGCCGCCTATTATCAGGCTGGGCAGACCCTGGAAAAAGATGAATCTATTCGAGGAGGCCAGGCAAATTTATCGGAAGGGAATTGAGGTCGCCACAAGATTGAAGGATCTCAAGGCTAAAGGGGAGCTGGAGGGTGTATTGGACATGCTTGGCTGGCCGTCGCCCACTGCTTTTCGCCCACCTTCAGGGTTGAGCCGCGTTTAGGGCAGTTCCTTGATGCGGATACTTCGGAACTCCACCTTGGAATCATGACCCAGGAAGCCGATGTGGCCTTTGACTCGCGCCAGTCCTGGATGCTTTTTAAGACCTCCGGATCTTTCACCGTGTCGAGATTGGCATCGACAATCTTATGGTTGTTTAAAATGACCTGGATCTGCCGTCCGTCGGCTTTGATCTCTTCGTGGTTCCACTCGCCGGTTTTCTTTAAAAGCCGGGCTCTGCGGCAACGACGCCATAAATGGATCCGTGACGCTGGTCGGGGCGCAACTTGCCTTTGTACATGGGATCCCCGTCGTCGAGAATTTGGATTTCCATACCCGCTAGGCGGCATCCCCTTCCAAGGGCCCGGATCCCGATCCCGTTATTCCCTCCGGAGATAGCCGGAATTCAAACTCAAAGATAAAATTGGCGTACTCCTTGACCGTAAATAAATTGCCTCCTCCGTCAGCCCGGACAGACAAGTTTGCCACTCTCGACCACATAACCCGGTCCCCTTTTTCCCATTAACACCCATCCAGCCAAGCTTCCCATCGAACAGAGACGTAATTCTTGCCTATCGTTTGACTGCTGGGCGATGATCGGGTGGGGTAGAACAAACAATAGGCAAGCGATCTGGAAAACCCAAAGAATGGAGGCAGGAAGAGACGGCCAGGCTCCCGTACGCTTTATGAAAACCTTGGGGGTATGATATCTCAGGAAGAGAAGAATTCCGAACACATTCGATTCATGCAGATGGCCTTACGACTCGCCCGCAAAGCGGGCCGCGTTGGGGAAGTGCCGGTGGGGGCCGTGGTCGTGCACTCCGGAAAGGTCGTCGGCAGGGGGTACAATGAAAGCATCCGGAGAAACGATCCGACGGCTCATGCGGAGATCCTGGCATTGCCTCGGGCGGCGCGCCGCGTGCGGAAATTACCGATTGACTTCGGTAACTCTTTATTGCACTCTCGAACCGTGCCTGATGTGCGCCGGAGCGATGGTGTGGGCGCGTATCCGCCGTCTGGTTTATGGCGCCAATGACATCAAGGCAGGGGCGATTGAGTCGCATGTGCATGTGGCCCAGGCCCGGTTTACGAACCACCAGTTTTCGGTAATTTCGAGCATCCTGGCAAAGGACGCCGCTGCACTGCTCAGGAGTTCTTCAGAGAGAAGAAGGTGCCATCCTAACCTCCGCGGAAGCCCGGCCTTGTTTCTTTGCCTGAAGCGGAAAGCTGTCGCACGTCACAATTCCTATTGTAATTCCCACGGAGAGGTACCGAAGTGGTCGCAACGGGAGCCGCCTCGAAAGCGGTTTGGGGGCTAAACACTCCCACGCGGGTTCGAATCCCGCCCTCTCCGCCAATTTTCCCCAGTTCATCCTGAGAATCTCAAACCAGATCACAAGACCTGCAGTCGTATACTGCCCGAAGTTTGCATTTCGCGTAAGCACTCAAACGTAAGAGGGGATGGAAACTCCATTCCACAAGTAGTGGTGTGGGTGTGGGCGGTGCCAAACTCCTCTATTTAGGAGGGGGCAAGGGGGTGGTAGTTTCCGCTGAGTCATTACAGATCCGCCTGGCGCGATGCTAACCAACCACCCCGCCCGCCTTACGGCGGACTTCCCTTCCTTAGCAAAGGAGAAGTCGAGCGATGCCAAACTCCCTCTATTTTAGGAGGGGGTGAAAGTGGTAGTTTCCGCTGAGTTATTACTGATCCGCATTGCGTGATGCTAACCAACCACCCCGCCGCCTTACGGCGGACTTCCCTTCCTTAGCCAGGAGGGGACTTCGAGGTCGTACCAAACTCCCCTCCTATTTTAGGAGGGGGCAAAGAGGTGGTAGTTTCCGCTGAGTCATTACAGATCCGCCTGGCGTGATGCTAACCAACCACCCCACCCGCCTTACGGCGGACTTCCCTTCCTTAGCCAAGGAGGGGACTTCGAGACGTGCCGATTTCCGGGTTTGTGACGAGGGCAGATACCTTATCCCTTGTCATCGGAACTCAATAATGCTACTTTTCGTGCCAAAATTTGAGATAGGGTCACATGCATTCAGTTGATCCGGCAATGTTTAAATTCATATTCACGTGCAGGAATGTATGAATGACATCCCCTGCCGCCGAGGTTGCCAATGGGGATTATATTGTTCTTGATTTGTTCGTTGACTTTGATCGCGGGAGACAAATATTCAGGCTGGGAGGGTTATGGGGGCGGACCGGAAAATATCCATTACTCCTCGCTCAAGCAGATCCATCGGGACAATGTAAATCAGCTCAAGGTTGCCTGGACCTATGACAGCAACGATGCCTATGAAGGTTCGAACATTCAGTGCAATCCCATTGTCATCAAGGGCGTGCTCTATGCGACAACTCCAACGTCAAAAGTGATCGCACTGGACGCTGCCACGGGAAAACTCATTTGGCTTTATGACCGCATGAATGGAGCACGAGGGTTGTTTTCCGCGAATCGGGGGCTGATGCACTGGACCGACGGAAAAGAATCCCGCATTCTCCTGACCTTGGGAAGCGAGTTGGTATCTCTGGATGCCCGAACCGGACGGTTGGACCCGAACTTTGGTGAAAATGGCGTGGTCGATTTGCGTGACGCGTTCCGCTACATTCCGCGCCCCGTGAAGGTGAGTTCCAGTTCCCCGGGAGTGATCTATCGTGACTTGCTGATTCTCGGCAGTGCCGTGCCTGAAGCGCTGCCGTCCACTCCAGGAGATATTCGCGCCTATAACGTCCGCACCGGGAAACTTGTCTGGACATTTCACACCATCCCGTGGCCTGGAGAATTTGGCCACGACACCTGGCCTCCCGAGGCCTGGAAGTACAGTGGAGGAGCCAATGACTGGGCGGGCATGACCGTAGATCTCGAGCGAGGATTGTTATTTGTCCCAACCGGGTCGGCGGCATTTGACTTTTATGGAGCAGATCGCCATGGCGACAATCTGTTTGCCAATAGCCTTATCTGCCTCGAGGCGGCCACGGGAAAAAGAAGATGGCATTATCAAGCGGTGAAACATGATACCTGGGATTTGGATTTTCCCACGGCGCCATTGCTCGCCACCCTTCAACGAAACGGGAAGCCAGTGGATGTGGTGGTGCAGGCCGGGAAAGATGGCTTTGTTTATGTCTTCAATCGCGAAACAGGGGAAAGCTTATTCCCTTCCGAAGAGCGATCGGTCCCGGCTTCTGAGGTCGAAGGGGAACTGCTTTCCAAAACACAACGCGTTCCTTTGAAACCGGCACCCTTTGTTCGGCAGGAGATGACGGAAGCCACCGTTACCAGGCGCACGGAGGCTGCTCACAAAGCGGCTCTGGAAACCCTGCGAGGACTCAAGTTTGGCGGGCGTTTTACTCCTGAAAGTACCCAAGGCACCATTGTATTCCCCGGGTTTTCGGGAGGGGCGGAATGGGGAGGCGAAGCATATGACCCGGAAACTCATCTCTACTATATTAATGCCAATGAAGTAGCCTGGATTCTTCGGCTGGTGCCTGCCAAGGGTATCAAGAATAAGGATCAGGCAGGGCAGATCTACTTGGGACTTTGCGCAAGTTGTCACAAACCCGACCGCAAGGGGTTTCCACCGGAATTTCCTGCTTTGGATAAGTTGGCCGGGCGTCTTTCTGAGGAACAAATCGTTCAATTTGTTGCCAGTGGAAGCGGAAGGATGCCGGGATTTGCTTCACTGGGAACTCCAGCCCTCAAAGCCTTGGCTGTCTTCCTGCTCAAAGGCGAAGATCAGGAAGTCGAGATAGAGACAGGGTTTAAGCCTCCGATTAATCTGAAATATACTTTCGATGGCTACAATCAATTCCTGGATCCGGATGGTTATCCAGCGATCACGCCTCCCTGGGGAAGCTTGAGCGCCTTAGACCTGAATTCTGGAGAGTATGTTTGGAAGATCCCGTTGGGAGAGTATCCCGAACTCGTCGCACAGGGGTTTAAGGACACGGGCACAACCAATCATGGAGGAGGAATTGTCACAGCCGGAGGATTGTTTTTCATTGGCGCCACCCAATACGACCGTAAGCTCCGCGCGTTTGATAAGTCCACCGGAAAGCTGTTGTGGGAAACACTCCTGCCCTTTGCTGGCAATGCAACGCCTGCCACCTATGAGGTGAATGGACGTCAGTACATCGTCATTGCCGCCGGAGGGGGCAGGGGACGGCCATCTGGCAGCCAGTATATCGCTTTTGCTCTTCCCTGAAGCAACTGAAAGTGAACACATTACGGGATTAATAGCCCATTATTGGTAGATTAAATCCAAGCTTCGATTTACCGGCTGAACCAATATCAATCCCTCGCTAACTGGGGGCGCAGCCATGCTATACGGCCAAGAAGGGTCCTCATTTTTCTTCACTACGTGAATCGATACCCCCCCCATCGGATTTAGGTGAAATCCTCAATCAAGCTAGTTGCAATGTCCCAGCCCCGTGCTAACATAAAATTAATTCCGTTACACCTGAATTGCCTCGAAGCTAAGAATTAGCTTCCCGTAATTGATTCTGAAGATTTGAATCCAACCTGGGGGGGAGTGCATGAGTCAGGGCAAACTTAGAGACAAAGAAGGCTTTCATTTATTGAGAGAAAATTATGTGCCTCCATCGAACTCTATGTTTCTAGATCCGATGACAAAGCGGAAAGTTACGATATGTAATCTTTTCATGAATTACTCTCAGTCTATTCCTGATATTGCAAGGATCCTGGACGAAGATTATCCGTCTGTGGTGACCACTCTTATTGAACGGGGTTTGATCGAAGAGCGACGCGAGACCTCGAGAGCTGAGAATCCAACCGAAGAAAAGCAATCTTTGCTAAATTCTTATCTTAACGGTAATAAGAAGGATAATCAAAAAGATGCGAGAGTCTTGATGGACAAAACCAAACTTGCATTAGAATTGCGGGTAAAGCAGGGACGGGAGGGAAGTGAGGAGCGCAGAATTAAGATTCAGGATTGAAAGCTGGGTTGCGCCTTACTTTGGCTGGGTAATGCGATTCCATGTACTTTTTGAGCTCCGCATCTGTAACACACAATCCAGAAGGAAGAACTTTCTCTTCGCTCTCGATGCTGAGTTCGACCTTTAGCCGTGCAAAGCAAAGATCCGGGAGATCCTGGATCTTGAATTTGTTGTCCTCAACCAGTTGATTTGCGATCGAGAATTCAATCATCCTCTCCTCCCGAAGCGAGCTAATCACTCGAAAGCTGTAAATGCGGGAGGCAAGACTCTGATGAGTGCCCAGAAATTGAATCATCGCCATGAAGATCCTTTCCGAGCGTCCTGAGAAGTAGAATCAGGAAAAAAACGGGAAACCCCGAGGCAAGGGATTTCCCGTAAAGGTTTGTGATTCAGATTAGATTTTCACGACTTCGGCTGCCTGCAGCCCTTTGGGGCCGTTGTTGACGGTGAACTCCACTGCCTGGCCCTCATTCAGGGATTTGTATCCTTCCTCCTGAATGGCCGTGTGGTGAACAAACACGTCTGCACCAGATGCCCGTTGAATGAACCCGTAGCCCTTTTCATTGTTGAACCACTTGACGATTCCTTGCTCTCTCATACTGTTTTTCTATCCTTTACTGTATTGTGTTTAGATTGTGCTGTCATCGTCTTTGAGAACTCAGGCCCGGCATTTCATTCTACCTGCACTTTGCAATCTGACTAACCGCCGTAAAGCAAAAAAGGCCACAAAATCAAATCTTCTGTGGCCTTCGGATTCCTCTTGAGATCACAAAAACTGATTAAGCCAATCAGAGGGTAAACGAGATGTGGTCGAAATTGCAAGCAAATACTTTACAATAGGCATATTTTTATTTACTGAGGTGAATGAGTGGTGGATCCAACCGAAGAGCCCTCGTCAGAAAAGGTATTGCCCTCTACTGCAGTGAACGCGGCCGGATGGGTAGCGTATCAGGAGGGGGCGGTGGTAAGCCGGGAAATACTTAAGCGCAAGACAGGAACCGTAACGCTGTTTGCCTTTGATCAAGGTCAGGGAATCAGCGAACACACGACTCCCTTTGATGCCTTGGTTTTTGTGCTGGAGGGGCATGTGGAAATCCGGATTTCGGGCCAGCCATTTCACCTGCAGGCAGGGCAAATGATCTTGATGCCTGCCGACCTGCCGCATGCCCTTCAAGCCGTGACCCGTTTTAAGATGATCCTCACCCTCATTCGTTCCTGAGGGACGACGTGAAGAGTTGCGGAGAATGAGTTTGCCGAGCCCTGGGAGAGCAAAGCCCCAGGTCGCCATCGGCGCTAAGGCAACAAGGATGCCATTCAAGGGAAAAGGCTTGCGCTGAACCGGGCGTTGGTATTTTCTGTTTGAATTTTTTCATGGTTGAGTTATCTTTCCCTTCATAAATCGCTTCTAGGGATAAGCGGCCGCATTTCCCATTTGGTTGCCTTTGACCGATCAACGATCCTGCATCGAACTCCAGGAGGGGTTTCATGTTTAAGCTCCCACGCCCTTTTTCGACGTCCCGTCGCGTGATCCAGCTCTATTTGATCAAACCCTCCAATTACGATGATGATGGCTATGTGGTCAGCTATTTTCGCGGCGTACTACCTTCAAATACGCTCAATTGCCTGGCGGCCTTGACAGAAGACGTGATTCGGAACAAATCACTAGGTGACGACATCGAAATCAAAGTGCACCTGTACGACGAAACCGTACAACGGATCCCCGTGAAAAAGATTTGCCACTCGGCACAGAACAGGGACCAGCGAGTCATCGTTGGCCTGGTTGGTGTTCAGAGCAACCAATTTCCCAGGGCTTCCGATCTGGCCCGGAGCTTCCGGAGTGCCGGTATCACCGTTCTCATCGGTGGATTTCACGTGAGCGGGTTGCTCTCCATGATCCCGGGCATTCCTCAGGATATCCAGTCGCTGATGGACGAAGGCGTTACCATTGTCAAAGGCGAAGTCGAGGAAACATGGGGGGGACTGCTGGCTGACGCCGTCAAAGGGCGGCTCAAACCGCTTTATGATTTTGTCAGTGATAGTCCCGACCTGCGCCACCAGCCGATCCCCCTGGTGAATAAGCGATTGATGAAGCGGTTCATGGCGTCCAATTACGGAACCATTGACTGTGGCCGCGGCTGCCCGTTTAATTGCAGTTTCTGCACGATCATCAATGTTCAAGGACGCAAAATGCGTGTCCGTTCCGCGGAAGCTATTGCCGCAGCATTGCGGGAGAACTGGCGCCGGCGCCGCGTCAACTTCTATTTTTTTACCGACGACAACTTTGCCCGGAATACCTCCTGGGAAGAAATTTTCGATGCTTTGATTGCATTGCGTGAAAAGGAAAAGATTAAGGTTCAGTTCATGATGCAGGTCGACGTGCTTTCCTACAAAATCCCCAATTTCGTGGCCAAGGCCCGGCAGGCGGGCTGCACGCAAGTATTCATCGGAATGGAGAGCATCAATCCGTTGAGTTTGAAAGACGCCGGGAAGGCGCAGAATAAAGCCGGGGACTACGTCAATCTCATTCGCGCCTGGCACGATGCGGAAATTGCTACTCATGTGGGCTTCATATTGGGATTCCCCCACGATAGCGCGGAATCTTTGCGACAGGATATTCAGACTCTCATGCATGAAATCAAGGTGGAACAGGCCTCCTTCTTCATCCTGATCCCGCTGCCCGGATCCAGGGACCACCAGGAAATGGTGAAGCGGGGCGAGGCCATGGATCCGGATTACAATAAATACGATTCGATGCACGAAGTCATGAATTTTGCGAATTTCACGGAGCCGGGTTCCTTGCGGAAAATTTACGACGAGGCCTGGGAGACCTTTTACAGTTTCGATAACATGAAGCGCGTGCTCTCGAACGCGTCCGCCCGAAACTACTGGAATATCATGAAGAATTTTATCTGGTACAAGAATGCCTCTCTTCTGGAGAAGCGTCATCCGATGATGGCTGGATTTCTGCGTAAAAAAAGCCGCAAAGCCATGCGGGGCGGAGTCGTTGTCCCCGGATTCTGGGCCTTTTCCAGGATGCGCTTCCGGGAACTGCGGACCTATTTCGAAGGGATGGTGAAGCTGATCTGGGAGATGCAGGAACTTTGGATTCAAACGCGGCCGCGCACGGCCGCCGAGCAGATTTTGTCGGAGGAATTACGCCGGGTTTATGCGTCGGTGGAGCGGCGATTGACTGTCGCCGAACTCCAACTGGCGTACACGCAAGCCCGGGCACACTTCCCATCGATTCAAGTTCCTTCGAAGCTTTTCCTCTATTGGCAGAAGTGGAATTTGTACTTTGCCAAACACCTTGTCTACACTCGCGAAGATATCGATCGTAATTGGAGTCGGATCCGTGATCGATTCCAGCGGCGCAGTATCTTCGGGCTCTCACCGATGCGCTTCCTGACCACGCTATGGCTGGATTTTCAAGTCACCGCTCTTTTTGCGCATGCCCTTTATTTCGGGCGATTTCCCGGCGTTCACCCCGACAGTATTAACCGGCTCAGAGGGTTTCCTGAATCATCGAAGGCGGCAGCGGACCCACTTGCCAGAGCCATTGGGTTATTGGATTTGAGGGCAATTCATCTCAAATCTTCAATGTCTTCGGCTGCAACTCGACCCGAGACCATGGCGCCGTTGATGGATGCCGTGTTCAGATAATCCCCGCAGACATAAAGTCCACGACTGATCCGGCCGGGCCGAGTCAATCCCGAAGGGTGGGGGGCTCCAGTGGCAAGCACAGCGTTCAGGATATGATAGGTTTTCAGATGTTTCCAGCCGAGTGCCTGCGGACCACTCGGCCAGCTGTGCCCGGACCGTTTCTTTAATGGCTCATAATACTTTGTCTGATTTTTGCCGAGTACGGTCACGGACAGCAACGCGGCGCCCGGGGGCGCATAGTCAGGAGCAACCTGGCTCGGGACACAGCAATGATTGATGGGGCCATCGCCCGTGCCATTAAGAGCAAGAATCGGTTCATTCAAGGGGGATTCTTCCGCGGCATAGTAAAGGCAGGTGACACTGCGTGACGATGGGCGTGGAATTTCGCTCAAGAACCGGGCCGCCTGCGGTCCTTCGGTGGCAACGACAATACTTTTGGCGGACAGCCGTTCTCCTGTCTCTAGGATGAGGCCGGTACTTTCGAGGCGGGCCGCCTTGGTACCAAGCCGGATGGAGTCAGCGGGCAGGAGTAGGAGGAGGTTTGGAATTCTTTCCATACCCTGGTAAACGAGACAGCATGTCGAGGCAAACAGCTTAAACAGATATTCAAAAAGCCGGCTGGAGGTTTGTAAATCGGGCTCCAGAAACACGCCTCCAAAGAATGGTTTGAAGAATTGATCGATCATGGCGACGCTGAAGCCATGGGCTCTCGGTGCTGTCAGCGTCGTTGTTTCCTTTTTCCGCGAGAAGGTTTTCAAAGGATCGATTGTTGAGATTCCAGCGAAGCCGGGCCATTCGTAGCTTGTCCATCAAGCTTCCCACGGGAGAGAAGAGCTCTCAGGCCGCTTCCAGCAGTTCCCTCCAGGGATCTGCGACTTTGTGGAAACGATTGCCAATGCGGACCAGCGCGCGGGGTAGAAAGTGCGAAGGTCCAACGAGGAGATCCAGAATATTCCGCGCTTCAGGATAAGAGCTCAGCAGGACCGCAGAAAGCCGCGATCCAGGAGGAAACCGTCCACCCGATCCGTACGGATTCTTCCTCCCACCGCTTCTGCCCCTTCTAAAATGAGGAAGGGAATGTTTTCCTGTTGCAAGCGTTTGGCACAGCAAAGGCCGGCAATTCCGCCGCCAATAATCAACACTCCATCATGAGCCAAGCAAATACTCTCCTGAGAAAAAATCTGTTGTCGGGCCAATACCACTGATCGAACCAGCGGGCACGCTCGCGCAAATTCTCCGAAAACGCTGGCCAGCTTAGATGCGACAGAAGAAGTAGAGCCTTGGGAGCGCTTCAATTCAGCGCAATAACTTGGTGTAGGTCTCTGGATCAAATCCCACGATAAGGGTGCGGCCCTTGCGCAGAGTTGGGGCCCGCAAATTCCCCGTAGGTCCCAGAAGAACCTGTTCTAAAGTCGCACGGTCCGGCTTCTCCCGTTTAAGATCCAGGTGGATGATTCTCTTTCCCTTCATGGAAAAGATTTCATCAATATTTCGGATCAAGGCGAAAGCGTCTTCTGCCTTCAGCGTGGTTTTCCGTGCATCCACTTGCGTAGAAGTTTGGATTCTTTGTTTCGCAAGGAACTCTTGCGTTCGGGCACAGGTTTTTCACCCGGGGCGGTGGTAGGACCAGTCGATTGGACTCATGGGCACAACTCCTGAATTAGATTAATGGATATTCGCGAGCGCCTTCTGCTTCGGGGCAACATCATGTCACACGATAGATCGACTGTCATCTAAATCTCTGCCTGAAAATCCAAGGCGAGTCATTGCCGCAATTTGTCAATTCACTCGAAATAAAAACGTGCCCATCCCAGAAGCCGATTTCCGGCTACTTTCCCAATTGATGACGCAATGTTGCTTCAAGGAGGGGAAAGCGAAAGGAGTAGCCGGACTCTAACAGACGATGAGGCTCGACGCGCTGGCTGGCGAGCAACAGGGCTTCGGCCATTTCCCCGAGGGCCAGCTTAATAGCGAAGGCGGGCACCGGAAATAGAGTCGGGCGTCTTAACACACGGCCCAGGGTCTTGGTGAATTCGCGATTGGTCACCGGGTTTGGAGAAACAGCATTGACAGGGCCCCTGAGTGAGTCCTTCAGGAGCACATGATGGAAGATACAGAGCAGGTCATCGAGAGCCACCCAACTCATGTACTGGGAGCCGCTGCCGAGAATTCCGCCTGCTCCCAGCTGAAAAGGAAGCAACAATCGTTGCAGGGCCCCGCCGGATGGAGACAACACCATGCCTATGCGAAGATTGACCACTCGAATTCCAGCCTGAAGTGCTGCCATGCACGCTTTTTCCCATTCGCGGCAAACTGTCGCCAGAAAGTCCTCACCCGGGGGACTGGACTCTGTCAACTGCTCTTCCCCTCGATTGCCATAGTAGCCGACGGCGGAAGCGCTGACGAGAACCTTGGGCGGTCGAGAGAGGCGCGCCAGCGTGGTCGAAAGCATCTGCGTTCCTTTTGAACGGCTGTTGAGGATCGAGGACTTGCGCTTTGAACTCCAGCGACCGGAGGCAATGCTCTCTCCAGCCAGGTGAATGACTGCATCCACCCCTTCCAGTTTTGCCAGGTCCGGTGGATCAATCCCGGGGTTCCATGAAATTGTCGATTCAATGTCAAGGGCCTTGTGGGGCCCTGATCGGACCAGGCGTATGACTTGATTATTGGCTTTGGTTAGATGGGGGATCAAGGCTGAGCCAATAAAGCCGGTTGATCCAGAAATCAGAATTTTCATTGGCGGACCTCGGTCATTTGGAGTGACGATTCCTGCTTGTTCTTGGCCAGCAGATTTGCCATCTGGCAATCAAAACAACTTCATGGTTCGGGTTGATGCCTCGGAGAAAGGACTTGCTCTTCTTCACTGCCAATCACAATAAAGCTTGGAATGTTGTCGCCCGGGTTTTTCAACCAGCGTTTCCCATCCCGAGGTAAATCCGGTATTCTTTTGTTCGAATATAGCAAGGCGGCCAGCGTCAAACGGCCTCTACCACTAAAGGTTCCTCAACCACGTCCAACAACATTGGTTTGGCTAAGTCTATCACGGAGCGGAGGCAGTCTGAACATCCTGGAAGTAAGGAATCTTCGAAAAAGCTTTGCCGGAAGACTCATGCCGCTTGAGGTTTTGAAGGGCATCAATCTTCAGATGATGCAGGGAGAGTTCTTGGCGCTAATGGGTGCTTCCGGTTGTGGCAAGTCAACCTTGCTGCACCTTTGCGGAGCCATGGATTTGCCATCTTCCGGCAGTGTCGCCATTGAAAATGTTCCCTTAGAGCAGCTGGATGACCGTCAGTTGACCACACTGCGGCGGACCAGGGTTGGATTTGTCTTCCAATTCTTCAATTTGCTGCCTACTTTGACGGTTGTCGAAAATGTGGCTCTGCCGTTGCTTCTCACAGGTGCTCGAGGGAACGCAGCCAGCGAGGCGGCAAAGCAATGGTTGGTTCGAATGGGGTTGGAAAGCCGCCTGAATCATTATCCGCAGCAACTGTCGGGGGGAGAGATGCAGCGTGCAGCGATTGCGCGGGCTTTGGTCCACCAACCGGCTCTATTGATCGCTGACGAACCCACCGGCAGTCTGGACTCTGAAAACGGGAAAAAGATCCTTGATCTCCTGGAACTCCTCAACGCTCAAGACCGCATCACCATATTACTTGCCACTCATTCCTCCGAAATAGCCGCCAGAGCCAAAAGAATCCTCCGCATGCATGACGGAGGACTGATTTTCGAATGAATCTTTTCCGCCAGTTCATTGTTCGAGCACTTCAGAAGGAAAAAGTCCGTTGTGCCGTCTCAATCCTGGGAATCGGCCTTGGGGTGGGTGTGGTTCTTGCCATCGCCATGGCGAATCACGCGGCGACTCTTGGCTTTGCCGCTGCCCTGGAAGCGCTTTCGGGGAAGGCCGGGCTGGAAATAGTCGCCAGTGGTTGGGGACTCGACGAGAGACGATTGGCGAATCTTTCCTGGTTACTCGCCGATGCTGAACTCGGTCCAATCATTGAAGGTGACGCCGTGTGGATTGGCCCGAAGGGAGAGCATGAGTCTCTGCGGGTCCTGGGAGTTGATATTCTCCAGGACCGTAAATTCCGGGATTACAATTTTGTCGATCTTGGAATCGAGAAGCGCAACAATCCCACTCAGGATTTCCTCCGCCTCTTACTCGACCCGGAAAGCGTGATCGTCACTGAAAAATTTGCCATTCGCTACGGACTTGCGGTGGGCTCCTCCTTGTCCCTCACTTTTGGCGACCAGCAGAGAGAGTATGCGATCCGTGGAATGCTTCGGGATGAAGGTCCTGCCCGGGCTATGGAAGGAAATTTCCTGTTGATGGATATTGCTGCGGCGCAACTCGCTTTTGATCGCATCGGTCGAATCGATCGGCTTGAACTCATCCCGAAGCCCCGTCTTTCGGTGAGGGACTTGGAAAGTGGAATCTCGGGGAAGCTTCCGTCAGACTGGATTCTCCAACCCCCCGCACGTCGCGGAGAACAAGTGGAAAAAATGCTCGGAGCCTTCCACTTCAACCTGGAAGCCCTTTCGTACATTTCTGTCCTGGTGGGGCTCTTTCTGATCTATAACACCGTGTCGACTTCGGTCGTCAGCCGGCGTCAGGAAATCGGAGTTCTCAGGGCAATGGGCGCCACACGATTCCAGGTATTGGGACTCTTTCTCGGAGAGGCGCTGGCGATGGCTACCTGCGGGTGCGTCATCGGAGTGCTTCTGAGTCGACCGCTGGCCGCGCTGGCAATGAGAATTACGGGAACTACGGTGAAAGTTCTCTACATCGCAACCATCGCCACCCTTCCACCCCTTTCCTGGAGGAGTGTCCTCCTGGCTTTTGGCATGGGAATTCCCCTTTCCCTGTTGGCCGCTCTGATTCCTGCCTGGGAGGCTTCGCGGGTCAGTCCCTTATCCGCCATCACCGGTTCCGATCAACTCGAGATGCGATTCCGCTTGAGATCGAGGCACCTCCTGATCCCCCTCGTTTTCTTCGTTGTCGGAATGGGGCTGGCATCCCTCAAGCCGGTTGGCCAAATTCCCATTTACGGATACGGCTCCGCGGTCGCGCTTGTTTTTGGAGCTGCTTTTCTTACGCCGTTGGTACTTTACCTGTTGACAAAGATCCCTGCGCTTGCCTTTTCACAAATCGTGGGAGTGGAAGGAAAGCTTGCCAGAAGCAATCTCAAAGCAGGGATTCCCCGGATTGCCGTGTCAGTGGCTGCCCTATCGGTAAGCTTGTCGATGATGACCGCCATTGCCACCATGATCGATAGCTTTCGCGACACGGTGATCTATTGGGTCGGTCAAACCCTGCAGGCTGATCTCTATATTCGGCCTGCCGGGGGTTCCTCCACCGGCAGCGAATTCCATCTATCCTCGCAATTGCTGGCGGAGCTTCGACAAAATCCCGCTGTCGCGGCCCTCGACGCTTATCAAGGGTTCAGTCTTTCTTATGCAGGCCATGACATTATTCTGGGGACTCGGGATTTTGAAGCGCTTGCCAGTCGCGGGAACCTTCTCTTCAAAGAAGCCACCCCTGGCATGAGAACCTTGGGCAACGCTGTGGGCCAGGACGCAGTGATGGTTTCCGAAAGCTTTTCCTTGAAATTCGAGAAGCATGCAGGGGATGAATTGACCTTGCAGTTGCCATCGGGTGAAAGCAAGTTTCGGGTGGCAGCAGTCTTTTTTGACTATAGCAACGACCGTGGCACCGTCCTGCTGGATCGCCGATCGTTCGTCAGTCATATTGGAGAGTTCCGGCCTTTCAGCGTCTCCCTGTACCTGAAGCCTGGAGTGGAGGCCGAAGAAGTACGTTCGCAACTCCTCTCTTCTCTGGGAAAACAATATCAAGTTTTTATTCATTCCAATGCGTCGTTGCGTCGGGAAGTACTGCGAATCTTTGACAGCACTTTTGCGATTACCTATGCCTTGGAAGTCATTTCCATTTTAGTGGCGATTCTCGGGGTGGCCAGTACGTTGCTGACGTTGATTTTGGAACGTAAAAAAGAGTTGGCGCTTTTGCGCTTTGTTGGGGCGCAGATTCAACAGATTAAAAAAATGGTCTTGGTTGAAGCCTTCCTCCTGGGAGTAGTGAGCCAGGCCATTGGGTTGCTGATGGGACTTGCTTTGTCATGGGTCTTGATTCATGTCATTAACGTGCAGAGTTTCGGGTGGACGATTCAATTTCACTTTCCTCTCCGGTTTACGCTGCAGTCATCTCTGTTGGTTCTGGCGGCAGCCTTGCTTGCTGCATATGTCCCTGCGCGCCGAGCCGCAAAGGTCAATTTAGTGTCAGAGCTTGCCGAGGAGTGAGGCTAAATCAAAGTTCCTCTTACCATTCCAGGCCAGAGAAGAGTCATGTTGCCGGAATTTCTAAAAAAGCGATTTGGATTCTTGGAGCACCAAGAGACGGAGTCTTTCATGCGTCGACGGCGCGCTAGAGTGGTCCTGAGTGCCGGGGTCCTCTTGCTGCTGGCCACTCCCTTGGTTTTCCTCTCTCAACAATCTTGGAAATATGCAGAGGTCAACACCCCGTTGCGTTTTCCTCAGGATCACGCCAGCCATCCTGAATATAAGTTGGAGTGGTGGTACTACACGGGCAATTTGCAGACCATGACAGGTGAGCGGTTTGGCTATCAATTGACTTTTTTCCGAATCGGAGTGGACCCACACCCTGCGAACCCGTCACGATGGGCG
>JAXLQK010000018.1:0-142282 GCA_046331665.1 Terriglobia bacterium
CGTGGACCAGAGCGGCAGTAGCCGCTTCCATCATCTCGGCTTCGCTCACCAGATCCCTTCCGTAGCAAATGTTGTTGCGAACGGTGTCGTTAAATAACACCGTCTCCTGCGTCACCATTCCTATCAATGACCGCAAAGAACTCAAGGTGACGTCGCGGATGTCGATGCCGTCAATGAGGATTTGCCCTGAAGTCGGATCGAAAAAGCGCGGCAGGAGATTGGCCAGTGTGGTTTTTCCCGAACCACTCGAGCCCACCAGCGCGATCACCTGGCCAGAGGTGACGCGAAGATCCACATTCTTCAAAACAGGCAGGCGGCTGTCTTGATAGTTGAAGCTGACATTGCGGAATTCAATCTCGCGGCGAAACTCTTTCAAGGTCAAGGCGCCTGGCTTCTCCACCACTTCCGGTTTCTCTCGCATGATTTCAAAAACCTTGCCCGAAGCCCCGATGGCTTGCTGGAAGGAATTATAGATACCGCTGATGCGCCGCACCGGGTCGTAAAGCCCCACCAGGGCTGTGATGAATACGCCAAACATTCCCAAGGTTAAATTCGAACGGGAGATTTGATTTTGGATGTAGTAAAAGAGGCCGGCAATGGTAATGGCGCCAACCAGTTCCATGTAAGGCGAGGTGATGGCGTGCATTCTCGCCCAACTGAGGTTAATTCTGGCCAGGCGGCGCGTGGCCGTCTTGAATTTGTTGTACTCAAATCCTTCCATTCCAAAGGCTTTGACGATCCGGTGTCCGACAATCGTTTCCTGCAGGATATTGGTGATCTCTTCCATCTTGTCCTGACTCGAGCGGCTGGTTTTTTGAATCTTTCGCCCGAGATACTTGGCAGGGTAAATGATCAGGGGAGCCAGGGTCAGAGAGATCAGGGCCAAACGCCAGTCAATGGCAAATACCAGGTAAAGAAAAACAATCAGGGTGAGTCCCTGCTTCAGGGCGTCCGCCAGGGTGGTGGAACAGGCAAACTGGATCCGTTCGATATCGTTGGTGATCCTCGAGATGAGCCGCCCGGTCGAGTGCGTGTGAAAGAAGCTGGAGGATTGGTGAATCACTCGATAATAGACGGCATTCCTCAAATCCATCACCACGGATTGCCCCAGGTAGCTGAGAAGATAGGTCGAGAAATATTCGGTGAGGCCTTTGACCAGAGTCGTCCCAACGATCATCAGCCCAATGGCGACTGCCAGCGGCAGGTGAGGAAAAGGATTGATTTGGTCGAGGTAAATCTTCCCGCCAAAGAAAGCAGCTTGGGGCAGAAGTTCAATTCGGGAGACCGTCGTGGAGGGGGAAAGCAGATTGTCAATGATGGGACGGACGAGTAAGGCGCGGAGCCCTTCCAAAGCCGCCGTGGCCCCCATGAGGATCAGGGCAATAACCAACACGTGAGTGTAAGGTCTTAGATAGCGGACAATTCCCCATGATTTCAGCATTCGAATGGTTCTCTGATGAGGACCCCTGCGCTCCGAGCGGGAAATTATCTGCTTTTGGCTGATTTGTCAAGGTTTACGGGCGGGAGGGGAAGTACGGGATGCGAGGGACGGGATAGGGGATGGGGATGGGAAAGGAGGGATACGGGATACGAGATGCGAGATGCGGGATTCGAGATGCGGAAATCTAAACTGGCCGCGAATGAACGGGAATATAGGTGCTAACGTTTCGCTTCTGTAGCAGGGACCGCTGGCCGTGGGCCCGGGTCTCTGACCGCCGAAAGGCAGCAACTTACCAAATGACGACGCTCATAGAGCGCCGCTACAGCAGCTTTCCTTCAAAAACCCACGGCAGGAAAAGCGTCTTGCCGTGGCTACCCAGACGTTTGATTTACGAATGCCAGCAAGCTGGCATCCCCCAAAGCGGGAGCAAGCTCCCGCACTCCAAAATGGGTGATCGCCGAAAGACAGCAACTTACCAAATAACGACGCTCATAGAGCGACGCTACAGCAGCTTTCCTTCAAAAGCCCACGGCAGGAGAAACGTTTTGCCGTGGCTACCCAGACCTTTGATTTACGAATGCCAGCAAGCTGGCATTCCCCAAAGCGGGAGCAAGCTCCCGCACTCCAAAATGGCTCCTCCATGATGAGAGATTAATTCATCATCAGGATCCATCCGGATGGATTATACTGTTCAAACGTTACAGGCAAAAAGCTTCCACCGGACCTTTCCGGGAACAGACATAGCTCGCCTTGTTGACCACCTGCTTCAGGAGAAAGATGGGAAATTACGAATCAGCCCGATGGTGAAGAAACCGACCCAGGAAATGCCTGACACCGTGTCTTCGCCGAATTCCCTGCACTCCATAGAGCCCCAAAGAATCCTGGTCATCCGTTTTGGCCGGCTGGGCGACGTCGTTTTGATGATCCCTGCGCTCCGTGCTTTGCGTCGGCACTGGCCTCAAGCCAAGATCGATTTTATCGTCGACCATCGCTATGAGGCGGTACCCCGAATGTGTTCGGCCGTCTCCGAAGTTCTTCCCCTCAATCGTCTGCAATTGCGTGATGGGAACAAGCTGACTTCGATCATGAACGTCTTCAAGCTGGCCGAAATCATTCGCAAAAGACACTATGATCTGGTTCTTGATTTCCACAGTTTCCGGGAAACGAATTTACTGGCCTGGCACTCCAGGGCGCGGTGGCGCCTGGGGCTGAAACGGGTTCACAGCCCTTATTATTCGTTTTGCTTCAACCTTCCACCGGTCCCGGAAGATGATCATCTTCACGTCTCCGAAGTTTTTTTATCCCTGCTGGCCCCCTTTGGAATTCAAGGAGACCTCAACGACTGCCTGCTGGAGCTGCCAGCAGAAAGCCTGGCTGAAGCGGACCGTTTCTTGGAACAGCACGGCATCTCTCCGCGATCGTTGGTCGTTGGCTTGAATGTGGGTGCCGGATCAGAGGCAAGGACCTGGCCCCATGAAAAATTCGCCCAGTTGGGACAAGAAATTCTGAGAGTCCACGATGGATACATTGTCTTATTCAGCGGGCCGCAGGAAGACGAGATTGCAACACGCATTGTTCAGAGGCTCGGGTCGAACAGGGTAGTGGCGGCTTTGAACTTCCCTCTTCCAAAATTGGCTGCCACCTTCCGCCGTTGCGCCGTGGTGGTGAGCAATGATACGGGTCCCATGCACCTCGCGGCATCAGTCGGGGTCCCCACGTTGGGTTTATTCAGTGTGGCCCGGCCGGAACATTACCGCCCGCTCGGGAAATTGAGCCGATACATTAAGTCCACCTCCATTGGCTCTCTGGAGGTTGACGAGGTTTACGCTGAATTTGAACGCGTCTTGGCACTCACGCGGGTTCAGCAGTCTTCCTCCCCGGTGCGAGGGAGCGAAATGGCATGACACTGCCCGACCCTTCGGCAAGTTCAAAAGTCCGCCAGTATCCCTGTCCGGGGTGCTCGGCAGAACTGGTGTTTGAGCCCAAGAATGGGCGGCTCACCTGCCCTTATTGCGGACGTGAGGAAGAAATCCCCGCCAGTGCCTCCGCCATCCAGGAAAGATCCTACCAGAGCTACCTGGATTTAAAGCCGGAACGATTTCAAACCGTTGAAACCGGTGTGCTGGAAGTTCACTGCCAGCAATGCGGCGCCAGCGTGGTCTTCCAGCCGCCGCTGGTGGCAGGGCACTGTGATTTCTGCGGCTCTCCCCTGGTGGCCCAGCCTTCGGTCCCCGCCCCCGTCCTGGCGCCTGAATCGGTTCTGCCATTCGCCTTTCCGCAATCACGGGCTGCCGAATCGATTAAATCCTGGCTGGCCTCACGCTGGTTCGCCCCGAACAGCCTGGTCCATTTGGCTCGACAAGAAATCGTGAGCGGGGTGTACCTTCCCTACTGGACTTTCGATGCCCACACGTTGAGTTACTACGAAGGAGAACGCGGGGATTATTATTGGGAGAGCGAAACCTATTCGACGACAGATGAACAAGGGAGATCCGTCACCAGGACACGCCAAGTCCGCAGGACGGCCTGGCGTCCCGCTTCCGGTCAAGTGGAGCGTTGGTTCGATGATGTCCTCATTCCCGCCACTCGCTCCATTCCCACGGCACGGGTGAAAGCGCTCGAACCCTGGGATCTCGTCCAGCTCAAGCCTTATCAGGGGGCTTATCTATCAGGATTCAAGGCCCAACGCTATCAAGTCGACCCGCAGGCCGGATTTGAAGAGGCCAAGCAGGAAATGAGTGGTGTGATCTCCGGCGATATCCGACGGGATATCGGCGGCGACGAGCAACGGATTCATCAGGTCTCAACCTCCTATACCGCCATTACTTTCAAGCACTTGCTCCTGCCAGTCTGGATCAGTGCCTATCGATTCCGGGACCAGGGGTATCAAGTCATCGTGAATGCCCAAACGGGCGAAGTTCAGGGCGACCGGCCCTATAGTCCATTGAAGATCGTTGCCTTGGTTGTGATTTTGGCTTTTGTCTTGATGTTGTTGATCTTTTTCTCGCAGCAAAATTGAAACTACCGTATTCGGAACCGTAGCTTCCGGTCGACATGAGACGACTTACAAAAAGCCGGCGCTCATAGAGCGCCGCTACAACATGAGCACCCCTTGCAAGGCGGTCTGTGACCACGGGATCCCACTAGTAGAGGTGATCACATTGGACCGGCGCTCATAGAGCGCCGCTACAACATGAGCACCCCCTGTAGCGACCGTCTGTGACCGCCGAATCCACTAGTAGAGGTGATCACATTGGACCGGCGCTCATAGGGCGCCGCTACAGACCCTTTACCCAAAAATACCATCCAAGACCATGACTACAAGAGGCCTTTTCAACATGAAAAAAATTGCAATCCAGGTTCTATACAGATTTTTATTTCTTCCATTCTTAGCCGCAACCCTCTTGGCGGCGGAAGCCCCCTATGAAATTCTTCTCAAAGGGGGGACCGTCATCGACCCTCAGAACGGAATCCATGGCAAGCGCGACGTGGCGATTCAAGATGGGAAGATTGCCGCCATGTCGGAAGCCATTGCCGAGTCCAGCGCCCGCAAGGTGATTGATGTCAGCGGATTGATTGTCACGCCGGGCCTTGTCGACATTCACACGCACCTTTATGCCACGGCGGGATACCGCAATGCCTGGGCAGGCGACAACAGCGTATTGCCTGATGGCTTCAGCTTTCGGTCGGGTGTTACGACGATGGTGGATGCTGGGAGCGCCGGATGGAGAAATTTCGAGGATTTCAAGAATCGAGTCATCGACCGGGCCCAAACCAGGGTGTTTGCTCTGCTAAATATCGTCGGCTTGGGCATGATCAGCGAAAGCATTGAACAAAACCTTCAGGACATGGAGCCCAAGGTGACGGCTGAAATGGCCGGCAAATATAAGGATGTCGTTGTAGGGATCAAGACCGCCCATTATCAGGGACCGGATTGGACGCCGATTGAGCGCGCAATAGAGGCTGGAACTCAGGCCAATATACCGGTCATGGTCGATTTCGGGGCTTTCCGGGAGGAACGCCCCTTCGATCTCCTGGTGACTGAAAAACTTCGCCCGGGTGACATTGCCACTCACCTGTTTCGCGGTCCGGTACCCTTCCTGGATCGTGATGGAAACCTCTACAGCTACTTGGACAAAGCCCGGAAGAAGGGGGTCAAATTCGATGTCGGACATGGCGGGGGAAGCTTTGTTTTTCGAAATGCCGCGGTCAGCATTCAGGTCGGGTTTTTCCCGGACTCCATATCCACCGATCTGCATGGCGGAAGCATGAATGCCGGTATGATGGACATGGTAACCCTCATGTCCAAAATGCTGGTCTTGGGAGTTCCGCTAGCCGACGTGATTCGCGAGTCCACCACAAATCCGGCCCAGATGATCCATCATCCGGAGCTCGGTCATCTGTCCGTCGGGGCCACGGCTGATATTGCCGTATTGAATTTAATGAATGGACACTTTGGATATGTTGATGCCCACGGAGGGAAGATCGAGGGAAGCCAACGACTCATTTGTGAAATGACTTTTAAAGGTGGGAAAGTCGTTTGGGATTGGAATGGCAGGAGCGCGCGCGACTACCACCTCCTGGGGTTCACCTATGGGAATCTCAAAACCGATCAGGTGGTTCTCCCTAAACCTTGACGCAGGAGCCAGCTCTGACTGTTAATGGAAGGTTGGCCGTTCCCCATCACCGGCCGCAAGTAGATCCCATCGCTGGTCATCACCCGCCCTTTGATGTTGTCAGCCAAATAGACGGCCAGTACTTCCTCTCTTAAATATTGGATATGCTTCGGGCTTTCCACGGGAAAGAGGACTTCGACGCGATGATTGAGATTGCGGGGCATCAGGTCGGCACTGCCCAGATAAATTTCCTCCTGACCTCCATTGTGAAAGTAGAAAATTCGGCTATGCTCCAGGAATCGGCCGACGATGCTTCTGACGCGGATGTTTCCACTCACCTCCTGTAGATCCGGACGCAGAGAGCAGATGCCGCGCACAATCAAATCAATCTGGACTCCCGCCTGAGAGGCCTGATAGAGCAGGCGAATCATTGAGGTATCGATCAGCGAATTCATCTTAAAGATCAACCGCCCCTGCCGCCCTTGCTGTTGGTGGCGAATTTCTCTGCGAATGAGGCTTTCCAGACGGTCCCGTAAGTTAATCGGGGCAACCAGCAGTTTTCGATAATTCGTCTTGGCGGAATATCCCGTCAGATAATTAAACAAGTCCGTGGCATCGGCGCCTATGGCTTCGTCACAAATAAAATAGCCCAAGTCCGTATAGAGTTGGGCCGTCACCGGATTGTAATTTCCCGTGGAAAGGTGCACGTAGCGGCGAATGTTATTCCCTTCGCGGCGGACGACCAGGGCAATCTTGGAGTGCGTTTTCAAGCCAAGAAGGCCATAAACGACGTGGACGCCCTCGCGTTCCAGAGCGCGGGCCCAATGAATGTTGCTTTCCTCGTCGAAACGGGCCTTCAGTTCCACCAAGGCGGCAACCTGCTTGCCGTTTTCCTGGGCTTTCAAGAGGGCTTCGACAATGGGTGAATTCCGCCCAATCCGATACAGTGTCATCTTGATCGCCAGTACATCAGGGTCGTTGGCGGCGGCCTGCAGGAAGTCAACGACCGGGGCAAAAGAATCGAACGGATGATGCAAGAGGATGGGCTCTTTGCGGATGAGGGAGAAATAATCCACTGAATCAACCGAACGATCCAACCCCTGAGGAATGGCCGGGAGGAAGGAGACTTCCTTCAAGTCATAGCGATCCAGGTTGCACAGCGCCATCAAACGGCTGATGCCCAGAGGGCCATCGACGGCGTATACATCTCCGGAAGTGATTTCGAGGTTGCTCACCAGCAGATCGAGGATATGGGCCGGCATCGACTTGTTGACGGTCAGGCGCACGACCGTCCCGAAGCGGCGCTGGCGAACACTTTCTTCGATGGTTTCCAGCAGATCGTCCGCTTCCAGCTCCTGGATGACCATGTCGGCGTTGCGCGTCACGCGAAACGGATGCACTTCCAGAATCTCCATCCCGGGAAAGAGGGCCTTCAAATTGGCGGTGATGACCTGGTCAAGCCATACAAAGGAGTGGCACTTCGGCCCCGGCAATGGAATTTCGGGTTCCGTCCCATTGGTTTGAAGCGGGACTAATTGGGGAAGGGTCCCCGGAACCTTGACCCGGGCAAAATGCTCTTCACCCTCTCGATCCCGGATGAGGATCCCGAGATTCAAGCTAAGGTTCGAAATGTGAGGGAACGGCCGACCCGGATCGAAGGCTAGAGGCGTTAATACAGGAAACACCACCTCTTCAAAATAGCGGTCGACTTCACCTTTTTGATCGAGGTTGAGGTCCGCATAATCCACCAAGTAGACCCCGGCCTGGCGAAGCGCCGGGATCAACTCCATCACCAGACAGCGGCGTGATCGCTCAATCAGTTTGAGCGCAGCGTTTCGAACAGCCACCATCTGGGCGGCCGGAGTGAGCCCATCCGGGGAAATGTCATGTACGCCGGCTTCAATTTGTTGTTTCAAGCCGGCCACACGAACCATGAAGAATTCGTCAAGATTCGACCCGACGATGGATAGAAACTTCACGCGCTCGAGGAGAGGGTTCCGTTCATCCTCCGCTTCTTCCAATACCCGGAGCTGAAATTCTAATAAACTGAGTTCGCGGTTGATATAATAGCTGGGGTTTTCTAAATCAATGGCGGCATTCTGATCAACGTTGACGGGCGGCATGGGAGATCCCCTGCGACTGGAAATTTCGTAGCCGCTCATTTTACATGATCCAAGCCAGAAAGGCGAAATTATCCGTTTCTAGGAAAAGGTCCGTTTATGGCACAGAGAAATCGATGGCTGGCTGGGGGTGTGCTCTCAATCATGTGTTATGTCGGTTGCAATTCTGTCCCTGACGCGTGGCAGGGGAAATGGGTGGACATGAGCTATCCCTTTGATAGTACAACAATTTACTGGCCAACCGAGGAGGGGTTCCTGCTGCAAAAGGAGGCCGAAGGGCTTACTCCCAAGGGGTATTTCTACGCTGCAAACCGGTTTACCTGTGCCGAGCATGGGGGCACCCATATGGATGCTCCTTATCATTTCTCCGCGGATGGGCAAACTACTGACAAGATACCTTTAGACAAACTCTTTGGACCGGGCGTGGTAATCGACGTTTCTGCAGAGTGTGAAAATAACCCCAATTTCCAAATCCCGGCGAGTGCGCTCCAAAACTGGGAAATTAAACATAACACAAGGCTTGATGGCAAGATGGTCCTTTTTAGAACAGGCTATGGGAAATACTGGCCAAACAGGAAACAGTATTTGGGAACTGAGGAAAAAGGGCCCAACGCTGTTCTCCAATTGCATTTCCCCGGCCTCCATCCGGAGGCGGCGCGCTGGCTCGCCACCGAGCGAACTCCCAAGGCGGTTGGCCTCGATACGGCAAGCATCGATTTCGGACAGTCCACCCTTTTTGAAAGCCATGTGGCGTTGCTGGGAAGAAATATTCCGGTGCTGGAGAATGTGGCGTCACTCGATCAACTTCCTGAAGAAGGATTCAGGCTGCTGGCATTCCCGATGAATATCAAAGGAGGAAGCGGCGGGCCGGTTCGCATCGCCGCATTCCTTCCTAACTGACCCAAAGCACCACTTATTGTAATGCTGAAGTGGCGGCCATGGCCGGCGTTGAGGCATGAGGAGAGACTGTTTGCAGGGGTCTTTCAGGGATTTTTCCAATTTTCCGGCGGGAATTTCTTCAGCCTCTACGACGACCCCACGTCGTTTCGCGATTGGACTCTCCCCGCAGGCGTGCAAATGGTATTTTCTTGATTATGTTTCTCTTGACAAAGCGAGGCTGATTCGACTATTTTTCCCATTTTGCACTGGGGGCGATTGCGCCCTTTGGTAGAATGAGGAATTTTATGTCAACATATTTCCCCAAAGCCAGTGAGATCAGCCACCAATGGTATGTCGTGGATGCTCAAGATCAGGTCTTGGGCCGACTGGCTTCGCACGTTGCCAATCTTCTCTCGGGAAAATTGAAACCTGGTTGGGTTCCCTTCATGGACACCGGAGATCATGTCATCGTGATCAATGCCGAGAAGGTAAAATTAACCGGAAAAAAAATAAATCAAAAGCGCTATTTCCAGTACAGCGGCTATCCGGGTGGAATGAAAGCAACCTCAGCGCGTGAGATGAAAACCAAAAGACCGGACCGCATGGTGGAAATGGCCATCAAGGGGATGCTCCCCAAAAATAAGCTGGGCCGGGCCATGGCATCGAAGTTAAAAGTTTATGTAGGGGACGCCCACCCCCACCAGGCGCAACAGCCGGTAGTTTCTGTCATTCATTCATGATCGTAGGAGAAATCTAAAGTGACGGCAATTGTTCAATATTATGGTACTGGCCGGCGGAAATCAGCAACGGCAAGAGTCTATTTGCGACCCGGCAAGGGCAGTTTTCGCGTCAATGATCGGGAGCTGGAAGGTTACTTCAAGAATGAAGCTCTGCGCATGATCATTAAACAGCCCTTCCTGCTTACGGAAACCTCCGATAAATTTGACATCCTGGCAACCGTTGACGGCGGCGGGCCTTCGGGACAGGCCGGAGCAGTCCGCATGGGCATCTCCCGGGCTCTGCAGGAATACAATCTGGAGCTCCGCAAGAAGCTGAAGAAAGCCGGGTTCCTGACCCGGGATTCGCGAATTAAAGAACGCAAGAAATATGGGCAGAAAGGCGCCCGAAAGCGATTCCAGTTCTCCAAACGTTAAACGGGGGAGATGGGAATCGATGTCCCTGTGAAGCACCACATCATTTTCTATTAAGGATTTCCGGGAGGTTCGTTTGGCATCTGTTTCGATGAAGGAATTACTGGAGGCGGGTGTTCATTTCGGACACCAGACCAAGCGCTGGAATCCGAAAATGAAGGAGTACATTTTTGGAGAGCGAAACGGGATCTATATTATTGATCTGCAGAAGACACTCCGGATGTTCAAGGAAGCGACCCGCTATATAGCGGAGTGCGCGTCTCAAGGGGGCAAAATTCTTTTTGTCGGGACAAAGCGGCAGGCGCAGGAGGCCATCTCCGAAGAGGCACTGCGCTGCGGCATGTACTTTGTCAACCAGCGCTGGCTGGGCGGATTGCTCACCAACTTTGCCACGATTCAGAAATCCATCAAGCGGCTGCAGGAGTTGGATGAAATGTCGCAGGATGGCCGTTATCAGCTTCTGTCGAAGAAAGAAGTCTCGCGGCTGGAGCGGGAGCGCAAGAGTCTGGAAAAGAACCTGTCCGGCATCAAGTCCATGGCCCGACTGCCGCAGGCCGTTTTTATTGTGGACTCCAAGAACGAAGAAATCGCGGTGAAAGAGGCGAACCGGCTGGGAATTCCGGTGGTCGCCGTTGTCGACACCAACTGCGATCCGGACGACATTGATTACGTCATTCCGGGAAACGATGATGCGTTGAGGGCCATTAAGTTATTTGTTTCGAAGGTAGCCGATGCGGTGATTGAAGGCACCGCAACCCTTAAGGATCGGGTGGCAGAAACCCAGGAAGGTGCAGGAACCGCTAAGGACACAACTCCCCCGGGCAGCCTGGAGGCCGGAGGGAATGGTGCAAGTAGTGACGAGGGCGCAGGCGCAGCTGGTGAAAAAAGGATTAGTGTCGAAGCCTCTGAAAGCTCATCCAGTCCGTCGGTATCGAAGGGACTGGGGACACTTCCCGCAACATTAAGTTAACGCCTCAATTCTCCACTCGATTTCCCTGCTTTCATTCCAAACCAACGCATTGCGTCGGGCAGCTGGAAGGCATTAGTTTTCTTCATCCCTCGCGGCTGGGTGCGATTCCCTCGCCCGCCGCGTTCTTCGGGTATTCCCAAATATTATTTTATTCGTCCTGGCAGTGCGAAAAGGAGTCGTGGGTTGATGGCCATCACAGCGGATCAGGTAAAGAAGCTACGTGAAGCAACAGGGGCGGGCATGATGGAATGCAAGAGCGCCCTGAACGAAAGTGGAGGCGACTTTGAAGCCGCCGTCGTCATCCTGCGAAAAAAGGGTCTGGCGGCGGCCGCCAAGAAATCAGCGCGGGTCGCGTCTGACGGAGTCATCTATTCCTACCTTCACCCCGGAAACAAACTAGGGGTTATTCTGGAACTCAATTGCGAGACGGATTTTGTGGCTAGAATGCCGGAATTTCTGGAACTGGCCAAAGACCTGGCGATGCATATCGCGGCCATGGATCCCAAGTATGTACGCCGTGAAGATGTCCCCGAATCGGTGCTTGCCCAGGAACGCGAGATTCATCGGGATAAAGCGGCGAAAACGGGGAAACCAGCGCCCGTGATCGAGAAAATCGTCGAGGGGCAGATCAACAAGTTCTTCGCGGAAGTATGTGCGTATGAACAGCCCTTCGTCAAGAACGACAAACAGACCGTAGGCCAGCTACTCACGGATAAAGTGGCCACCATCAAAGAGAATATCAGTCTCCGCAGGTTCTCCCGGTTCAAACTGGGTGAGGGTTTGGAGAAGCGGACTGATGATTTTGCCGCGGAAGTCGCCGCCCAGGTCGGATAATCCCGATGAACTCCCCTGCCTACAAGCGAGTGCTGTTAAAGTTGAGTGGTGAAGCCCTCATGGGCGGCCAGGGTTACGGCGTGGACCCGTTGGTGGTCGCACGCGTGGCTGAAGAGATCAAGGAAGTTCATGGATTGGGAGTTGAGCTGGCCATCGTCATTGGAGGGGGCAACATTTTTCGCGGCTTGTCCGCCACCGCCCTGGGGATGGACCGTGTTTCCGGCGATCTGATGGGAATGCTGGCCACCGTGATCAACGCCATCGCCCTGCAGGATGCCCTTGAGAAAATTGGCATTTTCACGCGGGTGGTCTCGGCCATCGAGATGCGCGAGGTCGCGGAGCCTTATATTCGCCGCCGCGCCATCCGCCATCTGGAAAAGCGCCGGGTTGTCATTTTTGCCGCCGGCACCGGGAATCCTTATTTTTCGACCGACACCGCCGCCGCTCTGCGCGCGATGGAAATCAAAGCCGAAGTCATTTTGAAAGCCACCAAGGTTGACGGTATCTACGATGCGGACCCGGTCAAGGTCAAGTCGGCCAAGATGTTCTCGGAGATTCGTTACATTGAGGTGCTTCGCCAGCAGTTGAGCGTGATGGACGCCACGGCCATCTCGCTCTGCATGGACAACAGCCTCCCTATCGTGGTTTTTAATCTCTTTCATCCTGGAAACATCAAACGTGTCCTGTTGGGAGAAAAAATCGGGACGACTGTAAAGGTTTAAGACAATGACCAAGGAGCTCATTCAAAAGACGAAAGCGCGGATGGAGAAAGTGATCGAGGACATGCGCCGCGAGCTGTCCGGGGTTAGAACAGGCCGGGCGAATGTTTCTCTGTTGGATCATATCAAGGTGGACTATTATGGCACCCCCACTCCGATTAACCAGGTGGCGACGCTGGCGGTGCCGGAACCGACGCTCATTACCGCCCAACCCTGGGATATCTCGCTTGTGGGCGAAATTGAAAAAGCCATTCGATCCTCCGACCTGGGCCTAAATCCCAGCAACGACGGCAAGATTGTGCGCATTCCCATCCCTCCACTGACCGAGGAACGGCGCAAACAGCTGGCCAAGCATATCGGTAAGGTCCTCGAAGACCATCGCACGGCGATGCGAAATATTCGCCGCGATGAGAATGACGTTCTGAAGAAGATGCTGAAGGAAAAACAAATCTCTGAAGACGACGAGCGCAAGGCGATGGAAGAGGTTCAGAAGCTCACCGATCAGTATGTCGGGAAGGTGGAAGAGCTTTCCAAGAAGAAGGAAGAAGAAATCATGAAAGTATAAGGAATTTGGATCAATTTTAGATTGACACTGGTGCGTTCATTTTGTTACATTTTCAGGGTTTTTCGCCCTGCGAAATTTGCACAGGGGCGTTTGGTGATTAAGTCGGTTGTTTAGAGGAGATTAAGTCTTGCCCACGTTTAATCAGCTGGTCAGAAGGGGTCGGGAAAACCCGAGGTATAAAACGAGCAGTCCGGCATTGCAGAGTTGCCCTCAAAAACGCGGCGTTTGCGTGCGCGTCTATACCTCGACACCCAAGAAACCTAACTCGGCTCTTCGAAAAGTGGCGCGAGTCCGTTTAACCAACGGGATCGAAGTCACGACCTATATCCCGGGAATCGGTCATAACCTGCAGGAACACTCCATCGTCCTCATTCGTGGTGGGCGCGTGAAGGATCTTCCAGGCGTTCGCTATCACGTGGTGCGAGGGACGTTGGATTCGGTAGGTGTTCAAAACCGAAAGAATGGCCGGTCTAAGTACGGGGCCAAGCGACCAAAGTAGTTTTTCTCTCCCCACTGACACGAGTCTGATCTGGTTTGAAACGCCCGGCCAGAGGCGTTTTCGAAAGGGTTGGTATTATGCCGCGAAAAGGGAATGTGCCCAAACGCGAGGTTCTTCCGGACCCCTTGTACAACAGTACGTTGGTCTCCAAGTTCGTGAATTGCATCATGTGGGACGGAAAGAAGAGCACGGCTGAGAATATTTTCTACAAGTCGCTGGATATCATTCAAAAGAAAACCAGCGACGATCCGGTGAAAATTTTCAAGAAGGCCGTTGAGAATGTAAAGCCGGTCCTGGAAGTCAAGACGCGGCGAGTTGGCGGAGCCAACTACCAGGTTCCGGTGGAGGTCAATCCAAACCGGCGGACTTCCTTGTCCATCCGCTGGCTGGTCAGCTACTCCCGGGCCCGCAAAGAGAAGTCGATGGAAGAGAAGCTGGCGATGGAGCTGATCGACGCCGCCAACAATCGCGGCTCAGCCGTCAAAAAGCGCGAAGATGTTCATAAGATGGCCGAAGCCAACAAGGCCTTTGCTCATTATCGTTGGTAGATGCAGGGTGGGATTACCCACCCAATATTGATTTAAGACAATGCCCCGACTTGCCCCACTGAAGTTCACAAGAAATATTGGGATTATGGCCCACATTGACGCCGGGAAAACGACGGCGACGGAGCGGATCCTTTACTACACGGGAATCACCCATAAGATCGGCGAAGTTCATGAAGGAACGGCCACCATGGACTGGATGGAGCAGGAGCAAGAGCGCGGGATTACCATCACCTCCGCCGCGACCACCTGCTTTTGGAACGACTATCGGATTAATATCATCGACACACCCGGCCACGTGGACTTCACGGCCGAAGTGGAGCGCAGTCTCCGTGTCCTGGATGGCGCCATCTGCCTGTTGGGTTCGGTGGAAGGTGTAGAGCCGCAGACCGAAACGGTCTGGCGGCAAGGCGACAAGTACCGGGTCCCTCGCATCATCTTTGTCAACAAAATGGACCGTGTAGGAGCGGATTTCTTCCGCTGTCTGGACATGGTCAAGAACCGTTTGAAGGCTAATCCCGTCACCGTCCAACTTCCTTTGGGAAAGGAAGACACTTTCTCGGGAATCATTGACTTGATGGCAATGAAGGCCATCCTTTACAAGGACGAAACTCTAGGCGCCATGTATGAGGTCGAGGAGATCCCCGCGGATTACCGGGACGAGGCACAATTCTATCGCGAAAAGATGGTCGAATCCATCTGCGAGCATGATGAGACTTTGTTGGAGAAATACCTCGGTGGTGAAGCCATCAGCGTGGAAGAGTTGAAAGCGGCTCTGCGGCAGGCCACTTTGAACTCCATTCTGACACCCGTGTTCTGCGGCGCCGCATTTAAGAATAAGGGCATTCAGCCGTTGATGGACGGCGTGATCGATTATCTCCCCTCCCCTCTTGACCTTCCCCCCGTTATTGGTACAACCCCTGATGGCTCCGAAGAGGTTCAGCGCAAGGCCGATGACAACGAGCCTTTTTCCGCACTGGTCTTTAAGATCATGACCGACCCGTTTGTCGGACAGCTCGCTTTCTTCCGCGTCTACTCGGGAAACCTGAAGTCAGGCTCTTACGTGTTTAACTCGGCCAAAGGCACCCGGGAGCGAGTCGGACGCCTGTTGAAGATGCATGCCAACAAGAGAGAAGAGATCAAGGACGTCTTTGCCGGCGACATCGCGGCAGCCGTAGGTTTAAAAAACGTCATTACCGGGGACACGATCTGCACGGAAGACGCGCCGGTGCTTTTGGAGTCCATGGATTTCCCGGTGCCTGTGATTTCCGTGGCCATCGAGCCAAAGACGAAAGGCGATCAAGAGAAGCTGGGAATGGCGCTGGGAAAATTGGCGCAGGAGGATCCGACCTTCAAGGTCGAGACCGATCAAGAAACCGGTCAGACCATTATTTCCGGTATGGGAGAGCTGCACCTGGAGATTCTGGTCGATCGTTTGTTTCGTGAATTCGGAGTCAGCGCCAACGTTGGAAAGCCCCAGGTGGCTTATCGCGAAACGATTCTTAAGAAAGCCGATGCTGAAGGCAAATACATTCGTCAAACCGGCGGTCGCGGCCAGTACGGTCACGTCAAGTTGACGGTGGAGCCCAGTGAGCCTGGCAAAGGCATCGATTTTATCAACAAGATTGTGGGAGGCGCCATTCCGAAGGAATACATCGGCGCCGTTGAAAAAGGAGTTCGCGAGGCCCTGGAGACTGGAGTCTTGGCCGGATATGAAGTTCAGGATGTTTCGGTCATGCTTTACGACGGCTCATATCACGAGGTTGACTCCTCTGAAATGGCCTTTAAGATTGCCGGCTCGATGGCCGTGAAAGAAGCGTGCCAGCGTGCCAAGCCGGCTTTACTCGAGCCCATCATGAAAGTTGAAGTCGTGGTCCCGGAGGATTTCATGGGACCCGTCGTGGGAGACTTGAATTCCCGGCGAGGCCGAATTGAAACCACGGAGCCGCGCGCCGGTTCCCAGGTTGTCACTGCTTACGTGCCGCTCTCCGAGATGTTCGGCTATTCCACGGACCTGCGCTCCAAGACACAAGGAAGGGCAACGTATTCCATGCATTTTTATCATTACGAACAGGCGCCCAAGCTGGTCAGCGACGAGATTGTGGCCCGTGTGCAGGGGAGAGTTTAGCCCTTCGATTTTCAATATCGCCCTGATTTAAGCGAGAAAGGATAGAGACAGCGATGGCGAAGGAAAAATTTGATCGGAGTAAGCCGCACGTCAACATCGGGACGATTGGACACATCGATCACGGGAAGACGACGCTGACGGCCGCGATCACGAAGGTATTGGCGAAGCACAATCCGAAGGTGCAGTTTCGGAGTTTCGATTCGATCGACAATGCGCCGGAAGAGAAGGAGCGGGGGATCACGATTGCGACGGCGCACGTGGAGTATGAGACGGCGAAGCGGCACTATGCGCACGTGGATTGTCCGGGCCATGCCGACTACATCAAGAACATGATCACCGGGGCGGCGCAGATGGATGGGGCGATTCTGGTGGTGGCGGCGACCGACGGGCCGATGCCGCAGACCCGCGAGCACATTTTGTTGGCGCGGCAGGTGGGAGTGCCCTTCATTGTGGTGGCGATGAACAAGGTGGATGCGGTGGATGATCCGGAGTTATTGGATCTGGTGGAGTTGGAAGTGCGGGAATTGCTGAAGACCTACAAGTTTCCCGGGGATGACATCCCGGTGGTGCGGGTATCGGCGCTGGGGGCATTGAACGGGGAGGCGAAGTGGGAGAAGGCGCTGGATGATTTGATGGAAGCGGTGGACAGCTACATTCCGATACCGCAGCGGGAGATTGACAAGCCGTTTTTGATGCCGATTGAAGACATTTTCTCGATTTCCGGACGCGGGACGGTGGTGACGGGGAGAGTGGATCGCGGGAAGGTGAAGGTGGGAGAAGAGATTGAGATTGTGGGGATCCGGCCGACGGCGAAGAAGGTAGTGACGGGCGTGGAGATGTTCAAGAAGCTGCTGGATGAAGGGGTGGCGGGAGACAACGTCGGGTTGTTGCTGCGCGGGACGGAGAAGGATGACGTGGAGCGGGGGCAGGTGATCGCCAAGACGGGGTCGATTACGCCGCACACGAAGTTCAAGGCGGAGACCTACATCTTGACGAAGGAAGAGGGCGGGCGGCACACGCCGTTTTTCAAGGGGTATCGGCCGCAGTTTTACTTTCGGACGACGGATGTGACGGGAGTGGCGACGTTGCCGGAAGGGACCGAGATGGTGATGCCGGGCGACAACGTGCCGTTGGAGATCGAGCTGATCTGCCCGATTGCGATGGAGAAGGGGTTGCGGTTTGCCATCCGTGAGGGAGGCCGCACCGTCGGCGCCGGCACCGTGACCGAGATTATTCAGTAGTGTCTGGGGCTCAGCCCCGCTCGCCCCGCGGTCTGTGGCAGTGCTTCAGCCCGCACGGTAGAGGAATTTGAAATAAAGGAAAGCTGGGAAGGCGGAAATGCGAGAGATTGTTACCCTGCAATGCACCGAATGTAAGCGGCGCAATTACTCCACCACCAAGAATAAGAAGAAGACGACGGATCGTCTGGAGTTGAAGAAATTTTGCGGTTCGTGCCGGGCGCATACCGTCCACCGCGAAACAAAATAGCCTGCATGGCATACGCTTAGGCCAGTAGCTCGAATTGGTAGAGCGCCGGTCTCCAAAACCGGATGTTGGGGGTTCGAGTCCCTCCTGGCCTGCCACCTTATTGATCCTGGTTAAACCGGAGGGTTTTCATTGCTGGAAAAACTCAAGCTTGCCCAGATCAAGCAGTTTTTTATCGACGTTCGCACGGAAATGCGCAAGGTCTCGTGGCCTGGAAGGAAAGAGGTCTATGGGACAACCGTCGTCGTGATTTTTGCAGTCTTCTTTTTCGGCGTCTACCTCGGGCTGATCGATTTGCTGCTTCGGTTCGGTGTGGACAACATTTTCAAGTATTTTCGATAACGGAGAAGTAATTCAGAATTTTGGGAAAAGCCAATAGCGGCGCCGCGGGCATGGCCAGCGACGCCGGGCGAGTGAGGCTCATGGCAAAGCAGTGGTTCATCGTACACACCTATTCCGGATTTGAGCGCAAGGTATCCGAAAGTCTGCAGAGCCGGATCCAGGCCTTTTCGGTGGAGGAGGAATTCGGACAAATTATCGTGCCGACCGAAGACGTCGTGGAGATGAAGGGCGGGAAGCGGGTGACGAGCTCCAAGATGACGTTTCCTGGATATGTGCTGGTGGAAATGGAGATGAGTGACAAGGCGTGGCACATTGTGCGCAACACGCCGCGGGTGACAGGATTCGTGGGGTCTGGCCAAAAGCCGTCACCCTTGAGTCAGCAGGAAGTCGACCAGATCATTCATCATGCGGAAGTCACCGCTGAAAAACCGAAGGTGGAGATGACGTTTGAACGCGGCGAATCAGTGAAGATCATTGATGGTCCCTTTAACAGCTTTACGGGAACCGTGGACGAAATGAATCCGGACCGGAACACCTTGAAGGTGATGGTCACGATTTTTGGCCGGCAAACTCCGGTCGAACTGGATTATCTGCAGGTGGAAAAGATTTAGGAAGGTGCTTTGGAAGTTGATCAATTGTCTTAAGGCGGAGAACCTCGAATGGCAAAGAAAATAGTGGCGTATGTTAAATTGCAAATACCGGCCGGGAAAGCAACACCCGCTCCGCCCGTAGGTCCAGCGTTGGGTCAGCACAGTGTCAATATCATGGATTTTTGCAAGGCGTTTAATGCCAAGACGTCCAGTAAAGATCAGGAAGGGCTGATTATCCCGGTATTGATCACGGTTTACGCGGACCGGTCTTATTCTTTTATCACCAAGACGCCGCCTGCCTCGGTATTGTTGAAGCGAGCTTGCGGAATCGCCAAAGGGTCGGGAGAGCCGAACAAAAATAAGGTGGGGAAGGTGACGGAAAAGCAGGTTGAGGATATCGCCAAGTTGAAGATGCCCGATCTGAATGCCTTCGATTTGCCAGCGGCCATCAAGATCGTCAAGGGTACCGCCCGGAGCATGGGCATCGAGATTGTCAGTTAATAAGGGAGTGAATATGGGGCGAGTGGGAAAGCGTTACAAGAAAGCCAAGAGTGAAGTCCAGGAAAAGGCCTACCGGCTCGAAGAGGCCATACCTCTAATCAAGAAATTGGCCACGGCCAAGTTCGATGAAACCGTGGAAATTGCCATGCGCCTGGGGGTGGACCCCAAGCATGCCGACCAGATGGTGCGCGGCACTGTGGTTCTTCCTCACGGTCTGGGCAAGACCAAGAAAGTTTGCGTCATTGCTGCGGGTGAAAAAGTCAAGGAAGCCGAGGCGGCAGGAGCGGATTTTGCAGGCGGCGAAGAGCTGGTTGCCAAAATCCAGCAGGAAAACTGGCTCGATTTCGATGCCTTGATTGCTACGCCGGACATGATGAAGTCGATCGGCCGTCTGGGGAAAGTGCTGGGGCCCAAAGGGCTTATGCCCAACCCCAAGACCGGGACCGTAACCTTTGAGTTGGCCAAGGCCATCCAGGAAATCAAGGCCGGAAAGGTCGAATTCCGGGTGGACAAAACCGCCATCATCCATACGCCGGTCGGAAAGGCCTCCTTCAGCGCAGAAAAACTGATCGACAATGCCAGGACCTTAATTGAGTCGGTCATGAAGGCCAAGCCCTCGGCGGCCAAAGGGAAATACGTGAAAAGTATTTATATCAGTTCGACGATGGGGCCGGGAGTTTCCATCGATCAGTTGGCGTTTGAGAAGTAGTTCGAAGGGAGCATGAATTCATGAATCGTGATGAAAAAGAGCAGGAAATCCAGAAGCTGAACGAGGAATTCAAGAAAGCCAAGACGCTGTTTGTCGCCGGCTTTCAGGGATTGACCGTCGCTCAAGACTCCGAACTGCGCCGCAGTGTTCGAGCGTCGGGTTCGAAGTATAAGGTCGTCAAGAACACGCTGGCCCAGCGAGCCGCGGAGCAGACCTCGATCGAGCCTCTGAAAGACAAATTTGTGGGTACCAGCGCGGTGATTTATAACCAGTCCGAGCCGGTCGCTCTCGCCAAAGCCTTAACGGCGTATGCCAAGAACAATCCGCTGTTTGTCTTTAAGGCGGGGATTGTGGAAGGCCGTGTCGTGAATCTCTCTGATTTGGACCAGATCGCGAGTCTGCCGTCCAAGGAAGAGCTGATTTCCAAATTAATGTTCTTGTTGAATGCACAAGCGCAGCGCCTGGCCACATCAATATCTGCCGTTTCCAGAAATCTGGCGGTGGTGTTGAATCAAGCCGGGGAGCAGAAAAAATTTCCAGAATAATTTGACAGTCATAGGATAATTAAATATTTGGGAGGAGAGTCGTAATGGCAGAGAAAGTAGAGAAACTATTAGAAGAGATTAAGGGCTTGACGCTGCTGGAAGCTTCCCAGTTGGTGAAGAGTCTGGAGGAAGCGTTTGGGGTGTCGGCTGCGGCAGCTGCTCCGGTGGTTGTGGCTGGTGCCGCGGCAGGCGGCGCGGCGGCGGCTCCGGCCGAGGAAAAGACTGAATTTGCCGTGGTCTTGACTAATGTTGGAACCAATAAGATCAATACGATCAAGGTGGTTCGCGAAGTCACCAGCCTGGGGCTGAAAGAAGCCAAGGACCTGGTCGATGGGGCTCCGAAGACGATTAAAGAGGGAGTCAACAAGGACGAAGCCGAGGCCATCAAGAAGAAGTTTGCTGAAGCAGGGGCAGTTGTTGAATTAAAGTAAGTATAGGGCACTATTGTATCTGAGTCTGAATTTTGATTCAAAAATTGATCAAAATCCTGCAGGGGGAAGTGTGCTTCCCCCTCTTCCACTTTTTCCCCAGACGCCTATATCCAATCCATTATTCCAGCATTTGAACGCTGTGCCGGAAGCCGGCGTTCTCATCTGGTTTCCAAGGAGTTAACGAGATGGCTGTTTCACCGAACGGGAAACCGAAAGACCGTGTGAACTTTTCAAAAATCCAGACTTCCATTCAAATTCCTAATTTGATTGAAGTCCAGCGGAAGTCTTACGAACGATTCTTGCAGATGAACCTGTTGCCGGAAGAGCGCGAAGACGTCGGACTTCAGGCCGTATTTAATTCCGTCTTCCCCATCTCCGATTTTCGCGGCCTCTCCTCTCTGGAGTTTGTGGATTTCTCGATTGGAAACTGGGAATGCAAGTGCACCTACCTGAAAGGGCTCTCCCATCTCCGGAGCACCTGCCGGTCTTGCGGCGGGGTGATCATCACCAACCCTTTCTCCATCGAAGATGTGATGTGCCCCAAATGCGGCACATTCAACCGGAACATTTCCACGTTTTGCAATCGCTGCGGCGACCCGGTCAGCCTGAAGTTGAAATACGACATGAACGAATGCCAGGAACGGGGGATGACCTATGCCGCTCCGCTGAAAGTTACCATTCGCCTGACCATCTACGACAAGGATCCGGACACCGGGCAGAAGACCATTCGGGACATCAAAGAGCAGGAAGTTTATTTTGGTGAAATTCCCCTGATGACGGAGAACGGGACGTTCATCATCAACGGGACGGAGCGCGTCATTGTCAGCCAGCTGCATCGCTCCCCCGGTGTCTTCTTCGAGTCGGCCAACGCCAAGACTTATTTCCTCGGCAAGATCATTCCGTACCGCGGTTCCTGGGTGGAATTCGAATACGATCAGAAGAATATTCTCTATGTCCGCATTGACCGGAAACGCAAATTTCTGGGAACCATTTTCCTGCGCGCTTTGGGGTTAAAGTCGGATGAGGAGCTGATCCGCACGTTTTACAAGACGGATCTGATCAGTATTACCGGCGGCAAACTCTACTGGAACGTGAGCGAGAACCTGATCGGGATCAAGGTCTCCCATGACATCGTGAATCCCAAGACCAAGGAAGTGGTGTGCCATGCCGGCAAGAAGATTTCGCACAGCATTTACAATCTAATTACCAAGGCGCATATCGAGCAGGTGGAAATCTCGCCGAACGACTTGGAAGGCTGCTTGACCGTTGCCGATATCATCAACAAGGAAACTGGAGAAGTCCTGCTGGAATCCAATCAAGAGATTAAGCCCGACAGCCTGGCGGCCTTTGTCGATGCCGGTATCACGGAATTCTCAGTGTTTAACGCGGAGCGCGACGACATCGGCGTCGTTCTCAGCCAGACCATGCGCAAGGACAGCATCAAGACCACCCAGGAAGCGCTGATCGAAATCTATCGCAAGATGCGTCCCGGCGATCCGCCCACCTTAGAGACAGCTACGAATTTGTTTGAAGGGATGTTTTTTGATCCGCGCCGCTACGACTTTTCCCGGGTCGGCCGGCTCAAATTCAATATCAAACTCGACTTAAATTCTCCTCTGGACAAGAGAAATCTCGAGCCCGACGATTTCTACGCAGTGATTCGCTATTTGCTGAAATTGCGCAAGAGTATCGGCAACGTGGATGATATCGATCATTTGGGGAACCGCCGCGTCCGGGCAGTCGGCGAACTCCTGGAGAATCAGTTCCGGATCGGGCTGGTCCGGATGGAGCGCGCGATCAAAGAGAAAATGTCCGTCTACCAGGAAATGTCGACGGCCATGCCGCATGATTTGATCAATGCTAAGCCCGTCATGGCGGCGGTGCGGGAATTCTTCGGTTCTAGCCAGCTGTCGCAATTCATGGATCAGACGAATCCCTTGTCGGAAATCACCCACAAGCGCCGTCTGTCGGCCCTTGGTCCCGGGGGCTTGAGCCGCGAGAGGGCTGGATTCGAAGTCCGCGACGTCCATACCACCCACTACGGACGCATCTGCCCGATTGAAACGCCGGAAGGCCCGAACATCGGATTGATTTCGTCGCTGAGTTGTTATGCGCGGATCAATGAATTCGGCTTTATCGAAAGCCCCTACCGGAAAGTGAAGAATGGCAAGGTGGTTGATTACGTGACCATCAGCAACGGAGGCGATTCGGACTTCAAGATCGCCGAGCATCTGGAAAAGAACGTGGTGGAAAATGAAAACAAGACCCTGCGTTCCAAGAAGAAACGCCCGGCGGAGTACGAGCCCTATTCCTTCTACCTCACCGCCTGGGAGGAAGACAAGTACATCATCGCGCAGGCCAACGTGGAACTGGATGAAGATGGCAATATTGTTCACGATCTGGTGAATGCCCGTCAGGCAGGGAACTTCGTGCTCAAGAACCGGGAAGAAATCGACTACATCGACGTCTCCCCGAAACAGCTGGTCAGTGTGGCCGCCTCGCTCATTCCGTTCCTGGAAAACGACGACGCCAACCGGGCCCTGATGGGGTCCAACATGCAGCGGCAGGCGGTGCCGCTATTGCGGGCGGAATCTCCCTATGTGGGAACCGGGATGGAAAAGGTCACGGCCCACGATTCCGGAGCCGTCGTGCTGTGCCGCCGCGCCGGCATGGTGGATAGCGTGGACTCCGAAAGAATCATTGTGCGGGTCGACACGGCTGATGATGGCCAGCTCTCCCGCGAGGTTGGAGCGGATATTTATCAGCTCAAGAAGTTTCGCCGTTCCAATCAGAACACGTGTATCAATCAAAAGCCGATTGTCCGCAAAGGCGACCGGGTACAGGCCGCGCATGTGCTGGCCGATGGTCCCTGCACGGATAATGGTGAACTGGCCCTCGGACGCAATGTGCTGGTGGCCTTCATGCCCTGGAGAGGCTACAACTTTGAAGACGCGATCCTGGTCAGCGAGAAGCTGGTCAAGGAAGACTATTACACCTCCATCCATATTGAAGAGTTTGAAATCGAAGCCCGAGACACCAAGTTGGGGCCCGAGGAAATTACCCGCGATATCCCCAACGTCAGCGAAAGTTTTCTCAGGGATTTGGATGAAAGCGGCGTCATCCGGCTGGGAGCAACGGTCAAGCCCGGCGACGTCCTGGTGGGCAAGGTCACTCCCAAAGGAGAGACCCAGCTCACTCCGGAAGAGAAGCTGCTGCGCGCGATCTTCGGCGAAAAAGCCGGAGATGTGCGGGACGCTTCCTTGATCACGCCTCCGGGAATCGAAGGAGTCGTGGTCGACGTCCGCATTTTCTCGCGGAAAGGCCAGGAAAAGGACGAGCGCTCGAAAGCCATTGAATCCGGCGAGATCGAAAAGTTGGAGAAGAACCTCAATGACGAAATCCGGATCCTGACCGATGAGCGCAACAAACGTCTGGCCCAGTTATTGGAAGGTCATATCCTGACGGCAGACCTGGTGAACGAGCGTTCCGGCAAGCGCATTCTCACCAAGCGGACGACGCTGACCCGGGAAATCATCCAGCGCTTGAGCGCCAAAGATCTGTCGCGCGTCAAAATCGCCCACAAGGATGCCGATCTGGGCCAGCAGGTCCTCGAAATCGAAGAGATGACGGCCCGTCAGATCGACGTTTTGCAGAAATTGCACGACGAGCGGATCGGCAAATTGCGCAAGGGCGACGAATTGCCTCCTGGCGTGATCAAGCTGGCCAAGGTTTACGTGGCCATGAAGCGCAAGTTGTCCGTCGGCGACAAGATGGCGGGGCGCCACGGGAATAAGGGGGTCATTGCCCGTATCCTGCCGGAAGAAGACATGCCGTATCTTCCCGATGGGACGCCGGTCGAAATCGTGTTGAATCCTCTCGGCGTGCCTTCCCGAATGAACGTGGGACAGATCCTCGAAACCCATCTGGGCTGGGCGGCCAAGGCGTTGGGCATCAAGTTCGCGACCCCGGTTTTCGATGGGGCGACCGAAAAGGAAATCAAGGTCCAACTCGAAAAAACGAGCCTGCCGACCTCCGGGAAAACTTACCTGCATGACGGCATGACCGGGGAACGGTTTGAACAGAAGGTGACCGTTGGATACATCTACATGCTCAAGCTCTCGCACCTGGTCGATGACAAGATTCACGCCCGTTCGATTGGCCCTTATTCGTTAATCACCCAACAGCCTCTGGGTGGAAAGGCACAATTCGGCGGACAGCGGTTTGGAGAAATGGAAGTCTGGGCGTTGGAAGCCTACGGAGCGGCTCACATTTTGCAGGAACTGCTGACCGCGAAGGCGGACGATGTGTACGGGCGCGCCAAGATCTACGAAGCCATCGTGAAAGGCGAGGCGGCGATCGAACCGGGCTTGCCGGAATCCTTCAACGTGCTGATCCGCGAACTCCAGAGTTTGTGTCTGGATATTGAGCTGTTGAAGAGGCATGTTGAGAACTAAAGTCAAGCAATGGATCGACCGAGGGCTGCTGAAGCGGCCCCTCGGATTACATTTACCTGTATCATTCATTTACTTATCGATTTGTACCCTCCCGAGGAGGTAAACCTTGTTTCGACAAAACCCCTATGATCGAGCCAATGTCATTGCCGATTTTGACAGCATCAAGATCAGCCTGGCATCCCCGGAGAAAATTCGATCCTGGTCCAAGGGTGAAGTAACCAAGCCCGAAACCATCAATTACCGCACGTTCAAGCCCGAGCGCGATGGGTTGTTCTGTGCCAAGATTTTTGGACCAGTCACCGATTGGGAATGTCTTTGCGGCAAGTACAAAAGAATGAAGCACCGGGGCGTGATCTGCGACAAGTGCGGCGTCGAAGTGACGCTTTCCAAGGTCCGTCGCGAACGTCTGGGACACATCGAACTGGCGAGCCCATGTTCCCACGTCTGGTTTTTCAAGGGATTGCCCAGCCGGATTGGCCACTTGCTCGATATCAGCCTGCGTGAATTGGAGCGCATTCTCTATTTCGAGGCTTACGTGGTCATCGATTCCGGGGATTCCCCGTTGAAAGAGAAGGAAGTCCTCAGTGAAGAGAAGTACCGGCAGATGATGGAAGAGCATCCGGGGAAATTCTCGGCCATGATGGGCGCCGAGGCAATCAAACAGCTCCTGAAGCAAATTGATGTTGAAGAGCTGGCGATTGAACTCCGGCATAAGATGAAGACCGAGACTTCCCAACAGAAGAAACTCAAATATTCGAAGCGACTCAAAGTGGTGGAGTCCTTCCGAAAGTCGGGCAACAAGCCGGAGTGGATGATCCTGGATGTCATCCCGGTGATCCCTCCCGAACTCCGCCCCCTGGTGCCGCTCGATGGAGGACGCTTTGCCACGTCCGACTTGAACGATTTGTATCGCCGGGTCATCAACCGCAACAACCGGCTCAAGAAGCTGATCGAACTGCATGCCCCGGACGTCATTGTCCGCAACGAAAAGCGCATGCTGCAGGAGGCCGTGGATGCCTTGTTTGACAACGGCCGCCGGGGAAGAGTCCTGCGCGGCGCGAACAACCGTCCGCTCAAGTCCCTCTCCGACACGTTGAAAGGGAAGCAGGGCCGCTTCCGTCAGAACCTTTTGGGGAAGCGCGTGGACTATTCCGGGCGCTCGGTGATTGTGGTGGGTCCGGATCTCAAGCTGCACAACTGCGGATTGCCCAAGCGCATGGCCTTGGAATTGTTCAAGCCCTTCATCTATAACCGGCTGGAACAGGCCGGTCATTGTTCCACGATCAAAGCCGCCAAGGAAATGGTGGAACAGCAGGAGCCGATTGTCTGGGATATCCTCGAAGAGGTCATCCGCGAACATCCGGTCCTGTTGAACCGCGCTCCCACTTTGCACCGCCTGGGCATCCAGGCTTTCGAACCCGTGCTGGTGGAAGGCAAGGCCATCCAGATCCATCCGCTGGTATGTACGGCGTTTAACGCGGACTTCGACGGCGACCAGATGGCCGTGCACATTCCGCTCTCGCCCGAGTCTCAGATCGAGGCCTCGGTTCTCATGCTGTCGGCGAACAACATTCTGTCTCCGTCCAACGGCATGCCCATCGCGGTTCCGACCCAGGACGTGGTGTTGGGTTGTTACTACCTCACCATGTCGAAGAGCGGCACCAAGGGCGAAGGAAGGGCCTTTGGAAGCACGGAAGAAGTCTTGCTGGCCCTGGAGGCCGGCGAGCTCGAGACGCTGACCCCGATTCGCTACCGGTACTCGGGAGACGTCATTGATCTCACCACGGCCTACGACGATCAGGATATGCTGCATACCGAGGTCATCCGGCTTGATCGGGACTATCTGAAAACCACCGTCGGCCGCGTGATCCTTAACGATCATCTTCCCGAGGAAATGCCTTTCATCAATGGCTTGCTCAAGAAGAAAGGATTGGGGCAGTTGGTCCAGTATTGCTATTTGAGACTGGGCCTGGAGAAATCGGTGAAGATGCTGGATGAGATCAAGGCCCTGGGCTTCACCTATGCGACGCGGGCCGGAATCTCCATCGGAATCAACGACCTGCTCATTCCGGCGGAAAAGAACAAGCTGGTTGAGTCGGCCGAACGCGAAGTCCTGAAAGTGGAACAGCAATATCAGGATGGGGCGATCACGAAGGGCGAACGCTACAACAAGGTTATTGAAATCTGGTCCAACGTGACGGAAAAGGTCGCAGACGAGATGATCCGGGGGATCGAGAAGGAGAACAAGGAAGGAATTGAGTTCAACCCCATCTACATCATGGCCGACTCCGGAGCTCGCGGATCCAAACAACAGATCCGTCAGTTGGCGGGAATGCGCGGATTGATGGCCAAACCCTCGGGCGAAATTATCGAGACGCCGATCAAGGCGAATTTCCGCGAAGGGTTGACTGTGCTGCAGTACTTCATCTCAACCCACGGTGCCCGCAAAGGGTTGGCGGACACGGCCTTGAAGACGGCAGATTCCGGTTACCTCACCCGCCGTCTGGTGGACGTAGCCCAGGACGTCATTGTTTCGGAGGGAGATTGCGGCACGCTCAACGGCATCTACGTGACGGCCATTGTCGAAAGCGGCGAAATCATCGAGCCGTTACGTGATCGTATCGTGGGCCGTGTCTCTTTGGAAGAGATCAAGGACTATGAGGGCAATGTGATTGTCAACCTGAATCAGGAGATTACCGAAAGCCTGGCCAACGACATCCAGGCTGCCGGTGTGGAACGTGTCAAGATCCGGTCCGTGCTGACCTGCGAATCGCGGCGCGGGGTGTGCGTGAAGTGCTATGGCCGAAACCTCGGCACGGGCGCCATGGTGGAACTGGGAGAAGCTGTCGGCGTCATTGCCGCCCAGTCCATCGGAGAGCCGGGAACGCAGTTGACGATGCGGACCTTCCACATCGGAGGAACTGCCAGCCGGGTTTCCGAGCAATCCACTCTGGAGGCCAAGAACGATGGAATCCTCAAGTTCATTAACCTGACGACTGTCACCAATAAAGAAGGCGATCTGATTGTGATGAACCGCAACGGGCTCATTGCCGTGGTGGATGAGAAGGGCCGTGAAAAAGAGCGATACTCCGTGGTTTACGGCGCCAAGATTAAATTGAAGGAAGGCGACGAGATCAAGGTCGGGGATGTGCTCGTGGAATGGGATCCTTACACGTACGCCATCCTGACCGAGGTAGGCGGGACCATTCAGTTCAAAGATCTGGTGGACAGTATCACCATGCAGGAAGAAGTTGACGAAGTGACCAGCCTTTCCCGCTGGGTGGTGACCGAGTCGCAGGATGAAAAGCGGCAGCCTCAGATCATCATCAAGAGCTCAGACAAACACAAGACGGTCAAGAAGTACCTCATGCCTTCGCGTGCCCACCTCATGGTGGGAGATGATGACGAAGTCTTCCCGGGGGATATCCTGGCCAAGATTCCGCGCGAAACCACGAAGACCAAGGACATTACCGGTGGTCTGCCCCGCGTCGTGGAATTGTTCGAAGCCCGCAGGCCGCGTGAGACCGCGGTCATCACCGAAATTGACGGCGTCGTACGCTACGGAGATATCGCCAAAGGCACCCGCAAGATCGTCGTAACGAACAATAACATGGAGAAGGAGTACTCGCTGCCTCGCGGCGTGCACGTCAATGTTCAGGAAGGGGAGACGGTCAAGGCCGGCGAGCCCTTGATGGACGGGCCTCTGAACCCACATGACATCCTGGCCGTGCTTGGTGAAAAAGAGCTGCAGGCTTACCTGGTGAACGAAATCCAGGAAGTATATCGTCTGCAGGGCGTCAACATTAATGACAAGCACATCGAAGTTATCGTCCGGCAGATGATGCGCTGGGTAAAGATCGATGAAGTGGGCGATACGGACTTTCTGTTGGAGGAACAGGTCGATCGATTCCGCTTCCTCGAAGAGAATGAGCGCGTCAAGTCCGATGGCGGCGTTCCTGCCAAAGGCAGTCCGTTATTGCTGGGGATTACGAAGGCCTCACTCTCCACGGACTCCTTTATTTCCGCCGCTTCATTCCAGGAAACCACGCGTGTTCTCACCGAAGCTTCGATCAGCGGCAAGATCGATTTCCTCCGGGGGCTCAAGGAGAACGTGATCATGGGCCGGTTAATCCCTGCCGGTACCGGGATGGAATTCTATCGCAATGTGAAGCTTAAGACCGAAGAACCGGCCGCCAGCGAAGAAGGAGCCGGAGAAGACTTTGTCGGGGATTCCGATTTCGAGAATACTCTAGGCGGGGAAGGTTTTTCCACCGTGAATTAAGCCGTATCGCAAGACGATCGCCTGGCCAAAGCCCTTGCGGGATTCCCTCCTGCAAGGGCTTTGTGTTTGATGGGGGGCAGCCATTTCTTTTGCTGCAGATTGCCGGGTCCAGCGGTCCCGGCTGCGGTCTGGGCAGCCATCTTCAGAGGCAATGTGTTAGCCGGCCGTTGGTCCCTGACAACGGGCAAAGGTTCCGGTGGGCACTTTTCATGCAAAGGCCCGCCTGTAACGTTGACATTCGGCTTGCCATTCTTTACTGTTTTTGAGGGATCTGTTTCCCTTCGTTAAAAATTACTGCAGGAATCCTTTCCGCAATGAATTATCTCAAGTCCCTCGATTCTAGAACCCGAGCCCTTCTGGGGATCAACCTGCTCATGATTGCCATTTTGCTAGTCTCCTGGGTGGTTTGGCGGCGACAGCAAAGCGATCCCTCCGTTGATCATTGGATTGAATTAAAGATGGCGGAACAGACCAAAGCCACGGGGAGCTTGCTCAATCTTTCGCTGGACAAGGTTCGGCTGGATACGAGGGCGCTGGCCGATCTGACCACCCACATTTTTTCTCACCCGGAAAGTTATCAGCTTTCGGCTCAACCAGGAGAATACGATTACAACGGGAAAACCGGCGTTTATGGATCTCTACGGGATGACGGATTATCCGTGGCCTTTCTGAGTTCGCTTACGCCGCTTACGCCGGCTCTGCTCAAAGAGATTCGGCTATCCGAGTATCTCAATCCGGTCTTTCAAACCTTGCTTCGTTCCAACCCGGGGGTTACGCGGGTCAGCCTGCTCACTGCGAACTCGCTCCTGCGGAGTTGCCCCTGGTTCGACTTCAGCGACCCCGCTAAGAGCGGAAAATTAAAGAAGGACTTTCAGGCATCGAACAGCTTCTTGTGGAATGAAGTGAACCCGGCTCATAACCCGAAGCAGGGTGTGGTTTGCGGGTCATTAACGACGGAATGGCCGGAGCCCGTAAATCGCGTCCAATGTGCGGGGGCGTTTTTTATGGGAGAGCAATTCCATGGGATGCTCGTGGTTGAGGTGGACCCATTCCAATTCGCCCGGAAGAGCTTTGACGATACTGAGCTCCGCGATTGGCCAGCTGTTCTGGTAGATCGCGAAAATCGGGTGTTGGGACTCAGTCCGCCACTGGAGGCCCCGCTTCCCAAAGCCGGGGGTGACCCGGCCCCTTTTCTGAAGAACCTGAGGTCCTTTCCTTCCCCGAAAATCGAATCCTTGCTTGCCGGCCTGCAGCTTGGCGCCTCCTATTCGGGGCGCTTTGCAGGCGGCTATTTGCAGGTCTTGCCCTTGAATCTGGCTGCTCTCAGGTTGGTGGCTTTCCTGCCTCCTTCCTTGGCGGAGGGGATGGCGGCGGGAGAATCCGTGAGGTCGCAGATGATTGCGCGACGATGGCCCATCTGGCTGTCAGCTCTGACGGGACTATTGCTCCTGGTGAATTCCTGGTCGCTTTGGAAATCCCGGTCAGCCAAGATGGAAACCGGGATTGAGGACGAGATACGCGGTGGGTTATTGCAGCTTCGGCTCGAAGAGACCAAGGCTGCGCCACCGCCCGCCTCCGATGTAGATATCGCTGAAACGGAGACGTTGCTTCCCCCTCTTGTTGAAGCTCATGAATTGCTGCCATTGGATGAAGTCTCTCCGCTGGAAACCGAAACTTTGCCCTTTGAAATGGAAGCGACTTCAGCAGAGAAGCCCCCGACAGAGACGAGTCTGGCGGAGACCACTCCAGCGGAACTGATTCCCGCAGTGACGTCTCCCGCGGAGACAATAGCCTTTCAGTCCTTGATGCACCAGGTAAGCATCCTCTCCTGCTTCGACGCCGTGGGTCCGATTGGGGCCCATCTATCGCGTCTGGGAGAGACGCTTCAGAACATCTTTTCTGTCCGGCGGGCGGTTTTCCTGCTTTACTTCCCGGAAGACCGGACCTTCCGGAGTCTGTCCGATGTGACCCTATTGGGAGAAAATGGAATTCTGTTGAAACCGTTGGAAATTAAGGCGGACGGATGGCTGGATGAGTCGAAGGAACGACGACCCGGATTCGTCTCGAATAACGCCACCTGGACATCCGGCGGGGATTGGGAATCGCGCGAAGTCGTTAAAAGGAATTACCTGCTTTCTCCCCTTTACTCCCAGGACAGAATGTTTGGCGCTCTCCTGCTGGTGGACAAGGATTCTGAATTTACCTCGGCCGATCTGACCTTGATCCATGACCTGCAAGACTCTCTGGTCTTGACGTTGCGGAATCTTTACCAATGTGAAGGGCTCACGAAAATTGACCAACTGCGTCGGGAATACTGTGTAGAGCTTTCCAAGGCGGTCGAGTTGACTCTTGAGCGGATCCAGGAAGAAGTCCAGGAGATTTATTCCAGGCTGGCCCGCGTCTCCCCGCTGCAAAAGAAGAATTGCGACGCGATTTTATTCGAAGTCGGTCGCTTGATGGAGGTGGCAAGGGAAGTCAACGAATTCGAGCCTGCCAATGAAGGTCAACTTCCTTCCCCGTTGTCAGAATCCACAATCCCTGAAGTTCCTGAAACGGAGCGAATGCAATGAACTGGTACGAAGAACTGTTCAATCAGGACTACGACCGCATCTATTTACGGACTTTTACCGCGGAAAAAAATCGCAGCGAAGTGGATTTCATCGTCTCTGCACTCACACTTTCCCCAGGCGCCCGTGTCCTGGATGTAGCGTGTGGTCATGGACGGCATGCCATCGAGCTGGCCAAGCGTGGATACACGGTGGTGGGGATCGATCTCTCTCCTCGATTCATCGAAATGGCGAAGAAGGCTGCCTCAGAGAAGGGGCTCTCCAATGTCGATTTCTTAACCTGCGACATGCGCCGTTTTCATTTCGCCACCCCGTTTGACGCGGCGTTTTTGTATTTCACCAGCTTCGGGTACTTTTCCGATGAGGAAAACAAGGAGGTTCTGAAACAGGTGGCGCAGTCCCTGGTAAAAGAGGGGAGGCTGTTGATTGAAACCGTGAATCGGGACTGGACCATCCATCGAGTCGAAAATCAGCCCCGTCGTTGGGATGAGATCGAGCCCGACTTCTTCCTTCTCGAAGACATCGGTTTCAATGCACATACCTCGCGCATTCATACCAAGCGCATCATCTTCGATCATGGCACACCCCGCAGTGTGGAATACGACATCAAGCTTTATACGCACACCGAGCTGGAGGACATGCTGGAGGCCGTTGGTTTTCAGGTGATTGCTACCTACGGGAATAAAGACTCCTCCCCTTATGCGGTTTCCAGTCCGCGTATGATTATTGTCGCCAAGAGGCTGTAATTTCCCTCAGACAGTCCTGACCTTCGTCTAGGCGGCGCAGGGGCCGCGCCGTATCGGCTGGGGAGAGGTTTGAACCCCAAAAACGTTAGGCGTTGGCCGCTCCTGTGGTTCAGGCTATACTACTAGAATTACGCTCGTGGCCGGGGCGATAGAGCGGATCCGTATTGTTGACATGTCGCAGATTCCACACCGGAAGGAGAGCTTTGAATGGATGACGAATCGAAGAAGAAACCTTCAGGCAAGAAAGACCCGGAGTCAGAGCCTCTCATCCCGGTCAGTTCACCCGCCAGTTCCACTTCTTATTCGATGCTGGAACCGCGAATGAAAAGGATTTACGGCAATTTTTACAAGGAACTCTACTTTACTCCCGAGCGCCGAGTCCTCGACCCCAAAATTCAAGAGTTGATTTCCATTGCGGTTTCATTGGCGGCACACTGTGAAGGCTGTCTTGACGGCCATTTGAAAAAGGCCATCTCCCTCGGGGCCAGCAAAGAGGAGATCAGTGAAGCGATTTCGATTGCGATTGCCATCAATGCGGCCGCCATCGTGGACTTGAGTGACCGAGCTTCCGGCCGCCTGAAAATGGCCCCATTTCCCGAGCGCTAACCGCTCCTCCCTCGTCCTGCCGAGGCTTGGGCACGGATCAATGACACTGGCAAAGGCCTCCACTGCCGGGGATCACGCTTTTCCGGCACTCCCGAACAGTTTCATCAATTCTTCGACTGCTTCCCGTATCGCCTCCCGCCCTGAAGCCAGGATGTCGCTGGGATGCCCTGAGCCGACGACGTCATAGGGACTATAGTCAGCGGCCACGTCGCGGGAACTGTTTCGTAAGGTTTCAAAAAATGCCCGCTTCAGAATGCTGCCGACATTGACTTTTCGGATTCCCAGCCCGACGGCCTGCCGGAGCGACTCACGCTCGACGGAAGTTGCCCCGTGCAAAACCAGCGGGACAGGAACAGCACGCCGCAGCTCCGCGAGTCTGGACAGATTCAGTGGAAGCTGACGCCGCCCGTGGACATGGGCTTGCCCAATATTGACGGCGAGTGCGTCCACCCCGGTAAATTCAACAAACGATTTAGCCAATTGCGGATCGGTCAGGCGCAGATCTTCCGGGACCGCGGCCAGCTGGCCACTCACTCCCGGAAGCGACAAGAGCTCACCTTCGACGGCGACTCCCGCGGCATGGGCCTTTCGAACAACTTGCCTCACCTTTTCCTGCTGATCGGCAAGCTCGAGATTTTCGTCGGTAAACATGACGAGGCCAAATCGTGCCTCAACAGCCTGCAGTACCCAGTCCAGGTAGGGAGATTCATTGAAGAGCAGGCAGGCGGGCACGGGAAGCTGGCGGCAGAGTTCATTGCCAAGAGCGGCATAGGTGGCAAGCCGCTCCGGATGTCCGGACTCGGTGGCTGGAAGATAGATGCCGCTGAATCCAAGGATCACCGGAGAACGCAAATTGGCTGCCGCATCAGCCACTGCCAGCAGTGATTCCAGATTCCAACTCTCGAAATAGCCCACGGCATACCGGCCCGATTCCGCCTCCTGCATCATGTCCTGGAAAGAAACCAATGCCATAAAATTCCTCGCAACTCAATCATTTGGGACTTGCAGCGTCCCGGTATTGCAATACTAGTGGAATAACGCTCCGGCAGAGAGCTTCACTGGAAGCTGGCGATGGGGATGGACGGGCAGTCCGCTTCCCAGCGACTAGTGCGCCATTCCACCCTTCCGGCGGACTTTCTTAAAGGCAGCCGCCCGCTCGACGAGAGGCTGTTCGATGGCCATTCGCTCAATGCTGGAGCCGAGCTGTACCCCGTGGCAGTCGGTGTGATCCAGCATGAATTGGGCATCTTCCGGATTGGTCAGGGCTGCACCATGGGCTAGAAGAATGACGTCCGGTTTGATTTTCCTGGCAATGTCATAACTCGCCTGGCTGCGGGCTGCCGTCTCTTCAAGAGTCCGGCCCTCTCCGTAGCCCGTAGAGCCTCCACGGGTAATCCCCGCGTGATAGATGTAAATGTCCGGTGCTGCCTCCTGCATTAACTTTTCCGTATCGGCATCGTTAAACGCGTAGCCGATGGTCAGCAGATCAAGCTCCCGCGCCAGCAGGAGCATTTCAATCTCCAGTTGAAAGCCAAGCCCCGTTCCTTCCAGGGTGCGGCGAAACTCCCCTTCGAACCAGCCTACAGTCGGGAAGTTATGGATTCCGGAATAACCGATCTGCTTGCAGTCTTCAAGGAAGAGACGGATGTCGCGGAGCAGGTCCACGCCATTGACTCCGGCGATGACAGGCACTTCCTTGACTTGAGGCAATACTTCCCGCCGCCCCATTTGAAAAATCAATTCATTGGCGTCTGCCATCGGAAGCATGCCGGCCAGCGAACCATAGCCTTGCATCCGGAAATACCCGGTGTTGTAAACCCCCAGAATATCGACGCCGCCTTTCTCGATAAATTTTGCCGCGATTCCATTCCCGGCCCCGGTCATCACCAATGGGCGGCTTTGCTTGATTTCCGCACGAAGCCGGTTCAGGAATTCCAATCGCGAATAACGTTTCGCCATGCTTTTCTCCTAGGTTCAGGATCTTGTTCCCATCAGTCTGATCAGGGCTTGGGCTGCTTCGGCGGCAAAGACAGGGTCTTCAATGGCTGCTTCGCGCTCCACCAACGGAATGGCCGGCGGCAGCTTCGCCTTGAGGGTGGAGACAAAGGCAGCGTCCGCCTCGGGGTCATAAAAACCCTGGCCCTTGACGGCATAGCAGTCAAACCCCAAGGTCGGGATGAGGAAGATGGCATTTCCCTTTGTAAATTGAAGGCGCTGCGCCACCTCTTCGGCCACCTCCTGCATTTCCTGCTTATTCAATCGCACATCGGTAATTTGCGGGCTGTGGCGGATGAGCGTGCGGTTTTGATAACGCGCGGGAACAGTTGCAGGCTCATTGAAAACCAGGACCTCGATGGCTCCGGGGCACAGCACTTGTGGGAGCCCCAGTCTCCCGGCAACCGTCAACCGTTCCGGCCCACCTGCCAGCAGAGCGTGGAACATTTCGTTCGACACCTCAATCGTTGCATAATCCAGCACGCCGCCGATGAGACCTTCTTTCATCATTTGTTCCATGGCTCGACCGCCAGGACCAATGGCGTGAAACACGATTGTGTCATAGCCCGCCTGTTCCAGGGTTTCGACGGCGCACATGGCGCCGCGAGTGGTGATTCCCACGGTCGTCACCGCGATCAAGGGCTTGTCCCCATGCCTCATGGGGACTTCGTCGTTGGCCATTCCACTTACTGCCGCCGCGGCATTGGCCAGAATTTTGCGTGTCACAGGATTCAACCCAAGGATGTCAGTGACGGAGAACATCATGGTGATGTCTTTGATGTCAACCCACGGCGCGACATTCCCCGAGGCAATGGTGGATACCATCACTTTGGGAAAGCCATAGGGGAGAGCTCGCATGACCTTCGTGCTGAGGGTTGTCCCCTGGGTTCCTCCGAGCGAGATGATGCCGTGCACCGCTCCCTTGGCGACCAGATCGGTCATGAGCTGGGTGGCGCCGGCGGCCATGATGGGTGCCGCCAACTCCCGGGTAGGATTTTCAAGTATCTTGTTCAGCGGCATTCCCCCGGCCGCCGCGACTTCTTCCCGGGAAATATCCGCCCGGGCGGCTGGCTTGCCAACTACGCCCGTATCCATCAACAAGGCATGGTTTCCCCACCTCTCGATTTGATCCCCGACGTAGCGGGCTTCCACGCCCTTGGTGTCCAGGGTTGCCAAAACTACAATGGTTTTAGCAGTCATTACCGTTCCCATTCTGATTCAGGCAAGGTTCCCCATTTTGGTTCTCGCCCTACGTTTCCGACTCCCCAAGGCAGAATGCCCCCCTGGCATCACTCGCGGGAAATTTTACCTGCGACGCTTCGTCCGGGGAGTGTGCAGTCTCACGGGGTCTGCCGGACGATGAGTTTGCCCTGCAATAGATCCAACTTTTCGATGCGATACGGCAAAGGAAAAGGACTATTCGGTTTGGCTTCCGGATACTTCGGAACGACATACTTCTGGATTAGAAGATCCACCAGCGGCTTGGGAATTTCTTTGTCATCGAGAAGGAGCTTCGTCACGTCGTAAGTCCCCTCATGATTTCCGGTTTTGAGATCAGCAAAGACCGTCAAGGTGTGTTCCCCGCTCAGCAGCGCTGACAGAATCGAGTTCTTGCCTGCATTGGCCGCTTTTTCATACTCATCAAAATTCAGCCGTGAGCTGGCCTGAACGGAGCCTTCCAGTAATTGGATGCGAACATCTTGGAGCCCTTTGGGGTAGAGAGGTGTTACCTGGTGATAAAGATAGCCGTCCAACTCCGCTTGGCTGAATTCAACAGTTTGCGCTTTCTTGACTTCCTTGTCTTTGGTCAGGAGCGAAAGCTTTCTGGCGAACGAATCGCCGGCCGCCTGGCTGGGGACGGATCCACTGCCGCTTGCGCCGGAGCGGGAGAATACCACCGCCCAGACACCCACACCAAGAAGTATACCCAAAGACAACACGATCAGCAGTTTCTTCATCGCACGACCTTGAAGGTTCGATTCCAGCGGGTCTTCCGGAAGAAATTTACGACCACGTCGGCATACTGTCCCACGTGATCGAGAAAGGATTCCCGCAAATGCTCATCTTCATCAGTTTCGTAAGACCAATAAATCAGAAGTGCCCGGCCGACGATATCCTTGCGCGGCACAAACCCCCAGTAGCGGCTGTCGGCGCTATTGTCCCGATTGTCCCCCATCGCAAAATAGGAACTGGGCGGCACGATGATGTCTTTCCCGTCGAGATAGGGTTTGTAGAACAGGTAACTGTCAAAAATATCCTTGTTCTGCATGTAATCAGAGAAACGTGTCATCTGATCTTTTTGGATCGGGAAGTTGTCCCGGACCGGCAGATTCTGGGGTCCCCGGGATTTATGAAACACGTACTTTTCATCCAGCGGGGCCCCATTGAGAAAAACGGTTTGATTTTCGATGTGAATCCGATCCCCGGGCATGCCAATCGCCCGTTTGACGTAGTTCTTTGAGAGGTCCTCCGGGTACTTGAAGACGATCACGTCTCCCCGCTTGATCTCGCGATAGGGGAGAATCTTGCCAATCCCCGGATCATCCTTGGCGAAGACGAATTTGTTGACCAGCAAGTGATCGCCGACAAGCAGGTTGTCGGCCATTGAGGGGGTAGGGATTTTGAACGCCTGGACGACGAAGGTGGTCCCAAACAGAGCCAGGATAACCGTCACGACCAGCGATTCGAAATATTCACGCAGAGTAGATTGCATCACCCACCTTGGGTTGAGGATCGAGGCTCGACCAATGGGGGCTGCAGCCGCGTTCCTAAAGCGACACGCGCCGCCTCCTGTTCCGCCAGCTTTTTGGTGTCCCCGTGTCCTTCACTCAGCTTTTTCCCGTTGATCCGCAATTCAACCCAGAACGACTTGCGGTGATCGGGCCCAATTTCGCGGACAACGGAATATTCGGCGTTGGGGATTCTCAGTGCCTGCAGCTTTTCCTGGAGCTGGGACTTGAAATCGGGAGAGGCAAGCCGTCCGTCCACGGCGGCCTGCAGATCAGCGCTCAATACCTTGTGTATGAAGCGGCGTGCCGCCGGTAGGCCGCCATCCAGAAAGATGGCAGCGACCACGGCCTCAAACGCATCTGCCAGCACCGCCTGCTTTTTTCGGCCTCCGGTTTTTTCCTCGCCTTTGCCGAGAATGAGATAGTCGCCCAGCCCCAATTGTCGTGCCAATTTGAAGAGATTAGCTGAACTGACCAAGTGGGCCCGAAGTTTCGACAGCTCGCCTTCATTCAAGTGATGGAAATGATGATAGAGGTAATCGCTTACCACAAATCCCAGCACCGAATCACCCAAGAATTCCAATTGTTCGTTGTCTTTCGACGCCGACCCTTTACGCTCATGGGCCGCCGAACTGTGCGTGAGCGCCAGTTCCAGGAATTTGCGGTGCTTGAAGACATGGCCGAGGGAGTGCTCGGCACTTTGCAAATCTCCGACCGGTCCCATATTTTTTTTTAGAGAATGAGGTCCCATAGGCGGATCTGGTTCAGCGTGAACTCTTCGGGGCGAAGGGTTCCTTCAATCCTTTCTGGGCAATCTCCAGGGCATTGCGGGTATTGTCTCCCAGCGTAACGACGGCCTGGTAATGTTCAATGGCCTCGGGCCGATTCTGTTCCAGGTCATCCATCCGCGCCAGGTAAATGTGGCACCATGCCTTGGTCCCGGCGTCACTGGAAGGGGATTTTAAAGCATTCTCAAAAAAATCACGGGCCTCGTTGCGTTTGTTTTGCATGACGGCCACCACTCCCAACCCATAAAGGGCTTCGCCATTGTTGGCGTCCAGCGATTCGAGAATTTTTCGAAATTGCTGCGCGGCGTTGTCGAGAGATCCGTCGGCGAGCTGTTCATTCGCTGCTTTTAGTTGCAACTGCAATGCCGTCGGTTCAGGTTTCTTAACTACCGCTGTCTTCTGGGCGTCTGCAAACTGTGCTTCGACCATATCCACGTGAATTCCCTTCACCATCCCAGGGTAGAAGATCCGAATTCCCTCCGGGCTTGGCTCGAAAAATGTAAGGGAAGTATAGAAATGGCGGGTGAGGAGAGCGCCTGACCTCAAGGAGGCATCCAATTCAGCGGTCAGCTTGGGTTCGGGAATGCGATTGAGGCGCAATTCAATCGCCCGGATGAGGCTCTCGATGACTAGGAACTGCAGGTCGATCCGATATTGTTCCTGGATGTCCGGTGCCTTCTCAACCGCTTGCGCCAATGCTATTTGTGTTTCCCTGGGAAGCGGGAAGCGGGACGCATAGGGATCTAAAAGGAAATGAAGATACTGATGCCGCAATTCGTCGACGGCGGGTTTTTCGGAGGGGCCGAAGACCAAATAGTAGATCTCCCGATAGGTTCGGGCATCGAAGCTGTTTGGCGGGACCAGGTATTCTGGAATGATCAAGAGCCTGCGATCAAGGTAGGAACCGGAAGCAATCCGGAGATAACCATCTGTTCTCAGGATAATCTGCTCGATCAGCGGTCGGTAGGTAGCGATGGCCAATTCATAAAACTCCCGGTTTGCGCTCCACACTACTTCAAGTTTGGCAGTTGTATAGAGCTCTTTGACCAAATCCATGAATTCTGCGAGCGGCTTCACGGCAGGCGGCAACCCATCGAGGCCCTGTGGGAGTTTGAAATCCGGAGGCCCCTCGCAAAGCAAGGACAGGGAGATATAACGAGAGAGGAGCTCTTCCGGTTTCTGTCCATTCGTATGTTCCTGATAGAATTTGCCGAGTCGTGCCTTCAATTCTGGAGAAACATCTTTCAAGTCCTGCAGGATCGAGGTCCGGGCCACACTGGGCTTAAGATTGCCAGGGTCCCATCCCGCCGTATAGAGTGCGGCCATTATGGAAAAGACTCGGATGTCCGGCTGGATGGCAACCGATGGACCTTGAGCCCGGATCCCGGAGGAGAGGAAGAAACCAGCGAGAACACTTGAAAAAAGGAAATAAGCGAATCGTTTCATGAGGTTAGAGGCTGGCGAGCGACACCCGTCCGCCAAATTTTTTATCCTAAAGAATACAGACGGCGTAGTCAATCGAGATTATCGGCTGGAAGGACCGATTTCGGATTTTTCAAGGCCAGTAGCCTTTCTTGGCCCGAATTTTTAAGTGGGGATCCTGTGGAAGGACTATACTGATGGATCGATACTGAGTGTTGGTTTCTTCTGGCATGTAATAAGCCATCATATAAAGACTGCGCAAGTCGGTCGCGATCTTGTCGAAGACCTTGAGCAGATCCTCTGGCTTCCGAGCCTCGAAAATCAGACCGCCAGTTGCTACGGCCAGGTCTTCCAGTCGCTTGGAGAGGGCCTTGCTATCGCAGGCCCGCCCCACTGCGATGGGGTAGATGGGAATACTCGCCTTCTTAGCGGCGGTGACGGCGGCCGTTTTGGGAAGGAGGCTGGCGTTATCGTCGGCATCCGTCAAGATCATGATCGCTTTTCTGCCGCGAATCGGTTTCATCTGCAAGACCATCTGGGCCAGCGAGTCATAGAAAGCCGTTCTGCCCCCCGCCTCGATCTTCATGAAAGCATCCACCGCCTCCTTGGAATTCTTCCCGAACGGGTAAAGCGTCTTGAGACGATTGGTAAAGCTGAATAGACCAAAGGTATCTTCCGGTCGAATGGCGGAGAGGAACACAGCGCCTGCCTTCTTCATTTTTGGCAGATCGTGGGCAATACTGCCGGTACTGTCGATCAGCAGGGCAACCGTCAGGCTGGATGTGTCGGATTCAAAAAAACGAATCTCCTGCTTCTGCCCATTTTCCAGGACCTGGAAGCTTTTCTCGTTAAGTCCCGGGATGGGCTTTCCTTTGGAGTTTCGCACCGAGGCGTAGACCTCAACCAGCTTCACCGAAACGGATAGAGTGCCCTCTTTGTCTTGGGCCACGGTTTCTTCCCGGAGCCAGGGCAAAGTCAGCAGGAGGATGAGAAGAATGGAAAAAAATGATTTCATGGGGCCGCCTGAAGTTGAGAAAGTAAAGGCTCCAAACGTAAATCGCGGAATCCGACCAGGGCCGATTGCCAATCACTCCAGTCGCTCATCCCTTTTGTCATTCCCAGTTGACGTACCGCCGGTTCCGCTACCAGAGGCAGCAAATCGAGCGGCAATCCCGAACGATCCATCTTCTCCGCCAGGTCGAGCAAAACGTGACTTAACCGTTCGGAGATGAGTCCCGGGTCCTTCAAATTCTGATATTCTTCATAGCTCCCAAGCGAGGAGGCATGAGCATGGGGACAGCCCGAAGCGTGCGGATAGTACCCTCCGGCCCAATTCGGAAGCGCTGGGCCCTGTCGTGAATCCTCTGCTTTGACCTGGCTTACCAGCGGGCTCTTTGACCAACCCTTAGAACCTTTCCTTTTCCAATAGGCGTTGGCCAATGCATAGAGTTCCGGTGAGCTCAATGGATAGGCTGAATCTGCTGTCGTTGAACCAGGCAGGGTTTGCAGGAGCAGGCGGGCGCGGGTCGGTCCGACCAATACCCTCAGATCATCCGAAATTTCGGTGAGAATGGACGGATTCAATGAGGATTCTGCCAATAGCTCTCTTCCGAGGCGAACCTTCAGGCAATAGTCCTGGAGTTGGCGGCTGTTCCATTTTTTCCATGGGATGGCGCGCAACGCCGCCAATTGGGCGGCAGCCAGTCGTGCTCCAGGTTGGTCCCTTCCGACGGCGGTTTCCGGTTCGTCGGTGGTCAAGCCGACCTCTCCGGCTACTGCGGCGATTTGAGCCACCCCGCCGCGAACATAACTGCCGGAATCCGGGTCTACGGAATCCAAATCGGTATCACGCCACAGCACCCTGGCAGTCGCAGACGTTGTCAGGAAATGGTGACGGCGAATAAAGAGGGGGTCTTCCTTGATCAGGAGATCATTCGGAGCAAAGTGGTAGGCATAAATCCAGCCTAAGAGAGAGAGATGGAGAGCCGGATGAAGGGCTTCTTCCACCTTCCCCACATTGGAAATTTGCTCGCTGGAACTGCTCCCCTTGGCCAGCGAGACCTTCAATAGGGACAGTGAACGAAGGATCCTTTCCCGATTCATCTGGATCATGCCATGCTGCAGGTTCTTGGGAACCGAGGCCCAAAGGGTCCCATCCACATCCCGCAAATTCGAAATCAGACCGTCCATGGTTCCGAGGGTTGAAGCCCAATCCTGATTCGTCCTGCCCAGTTTGCCCAGCTGCTGATAAAGCTTTAAGACTTGATCCATCTCTGGAATTGCCTGCAGGTTCAACACTTCCTGCATTCGGTCTTTTTTCCACGAAGGCAGATCAATTTCCAGTTCTTCCGAACCAAACTTGACCTTCATCGGGTTGGATACGCCAGCCAAGGCTTGAACCAGAAGTGCATCCAAGTCGGCTTGTGCAAGCCCCGCTTTGGAGGACTTGCTGGCCTTCCCCGGATTATTGGCCGTTAGCGAGACCTGAAGATTCTGTTTCACGCTCTCCAACACCAGGTACGTCGATCGGGCAAAATCAGCATTGGTCGTGGCCTTGGAGAATTGCTCGCAAAGGGTATCCAAAATCGCCGTAACCTGGTTCTTTTCCAAGGCTCCATTTTCATGGAGCAGGGAGAGAAGCTTCAGGAGACATTGGAAGTCCCCTACGATCAAAGCCAGATCGGAGCTCTTCGAAGAATCCAAGGTTTCTGCCACACTAAAAAATCCCTGCAACTGGGCGAATGCGAGAGGAGGCAACACCGCCAGATAGGGGAATAGATCTTTGTGGTCGGTGAAATTGTCCAACAACAGTGAGACCGAATCTTCATCCAGCGGTTGGCCCCAATGTTTTTCCAGGCGGATCATATTTAAGAATGCCTCGAGCCTTGTCGGAAGCGGTTTCCCGCCTTCGTCCCGGTTGGAAAACAATTCCGCCAGAATTTTTAATTCTCCCTCACCGAGGTCTGCCCCATCTTTGGCATCCCCCATGGCTTGCGAACCGGAGGAACTTCCCGATTCGCTCGGATTGGATTCAATGCCAGTTTGGCTGCGGTCGGATGGGGATGAAGCAGCAACTTCGGCGGCCAGTTTCTTGAGCAGATCATCGGAAGACGGAGGAGCCTCTTGGTTGCCTGACTGGGCTTTGCGCAGGGATTGGATGGAAGGGAAGGGGTTGGCATAGTCGGCGTCTGGTATCTTGATTCGATTGGTATATGAGGAATAGGCTGGCTGTCTTTCACCGGGTTTCTGACGCCCAGCAGATCGTGATGAAAGGTTCCCATTCGAAGCCAGGTCCTTGGGCAGTTTGGCCGGTGCCAAAAAATTGTTCCCGATCCCCCCGAGCAAACTCAGGCTTGCGACCGAAATGAACGAGTCGGCCGACTCGTCCTCCAGTTTGCCGCCTCTGCTGACGTCAGCAGGAAGCCCTTTGCCGCCGGTGGACTCGGCCTTCGGCTCCCCCTTGGCCGCAAGAGCCTCCTTTTTCGAGCCGGATCGATGATCCTTCCAGAGTCCACTGCCACCAGGGAACAGAACCATTCCCTCATTGTTGAGGGGGATTTCCCGCGCTACATCAAAAAAGACCGTGTTCCGTCGCAGGAAGGTGTCACTCCCAGGGAGGGACTTGCCGGGAGCGCAAAAGGCTTTATAAAAAGCCTCCAACTGCTTCGGGTTTCGAGCAAAAAACTGCTGGTTCGCCGGGGGAAGGCCGGCCAAAATGTAATAAAAGGCCATGAGTCTTCCAAAATCTTTGGAGACGAGCGAGTTCAAGAAGGGATTCAACTTCAAATGGCTTGTCCCAACCAACCGATCCCATGCACCTGACGCGGGTTCACCGCCAGGTATCTCGATGCGCCCCTTTTCAATGCTTAAAGCACCCCCGTAAAGATAAAAAGTTCTCCAATGTTCTTTGACGAGCGCTTTGGGGTTGAAGGCCTCGGTTACGTGGAGCAGTGTTTCGGGATTGAAATTTCCGAAAGCAACGTAAAGATATGCGGCTTGCAAAGTGTCCAGCAGGGCTTCGGCAAAACCTCCCGGTGACTTGGACCCATTGATGAGATTCGAGGTCCAGTAGTTCTCGCCGAGCAGAATGGGCACCTGGTCTGTCGGTATATTAAATTTGAAGACCTGCCCGGACTCCAAGGTCGATTTCAGTTCATCGGCATTAATGCCAAGCGCATTGGAAACCTGCTTCCGATAAGCAAGAACCTGGCGATTGTCCCATTCCAAAGTGAATCGATTCTGCTGTTTCTTGACCTGCCATCCCAACAGGAAAAGAATCCTTTCACTTCCGTTTTGACTGGATTTTCCCTGGGTTTCAAGGCGAATTCCCGAGGCATTGGCGGGATTGCTGGTCAGAGACTGCAGTTCCACAACGATCTTAAAATATTCATGCAGGCTTCGATAGACTTCGAGCGAGTCGGCGTAATTTCCCTTGTCGTGCAACCGGACCAGCCGCTCGGCATATTGGGTGAGGAAGAGGTCAGGATTCCTGGCGTCAGCCATGCCGGCCATCCGCGCCAGGGCTTTGATGCCTCCCGGGATGTTGGTCAAGCCGAAAGTGCGAGCATTCTGATTGGTACTCCCCGGGAGAGCTGTCGATTCGCCGTGGGCGCGGAGTTTTTCGGCCATCCGCTGCGCTTCAGCCTTTTCCCCATCCCGCATGGCCACCACCATGCCGCGATTTAAAGCGGCAATGACTTCAGACGCCGGCGCGTTTTCACTTTCCAGCTTCTTGGCCAATTCCTCATAAACTGCCGCAGCTTGAGAGCCATAAGCGTCACGGCTGGCAGCTACCCGTTTCAGGACTTCGAGGTTGTCAGGGGTAAACTTGTAAGCGACCTCAAGAGCATGGTGGGCTTCTTCCGGCCGCCCCAGTTTCATCAACAAATCCGCCCTCAGCAAATGAATGGACGGCGAATCAAGATTTGCCGCATAAAGATTTTCAATCTGATCTTCTGCCTCCTCAAGCTGTCCACTTTTGACCAGGGAAATGATTTTAGTAAGAGTTTCATCGGGTGGAATAGTCGTGTTGGTCTCCAAAGACTCCGCTGGTTTATTTCTGGGGGTTGGGGTCGCTATGAGACTGGGACCGACTGGCAGTGGAAGGAGAAGTAGAAAGAGACAACAAGCCCTGACGAGCGTCCTCTTCTTCATGGAAGGTCGGATGAATTGATCATCCCGGGTTGATATCCCGGTTCTCTCGGCTGAGATTCTCATCGTATGCATGGGAAGAAACCTCGATTGACTCAATCGAAGAAGCCCTCCAAATGCCTGAACCGCTTGCAGGGAAGAAGACCCAAAAGTTGCCGCTTGTCGGCTATTCCATCAAATCTCCCTAAGGAGGAATGAGGAATTTAGGGTGAGTTGAGTTACTTGATAAATTCTATTTGCCTAGGATGTTGAGCGCAATGCTTTAAGTATAACGATCGAGCACAATGTTTTCAATCTTGATTCCGTACCAGGTAAACCCCGATATCTCTCCCTAACTCCACGTCCGTCGAACAATGCTTCAGGTGGCTGGAGCCCAAGGGCCCCCAGGCGGATTCTCATTCATCTCCCTATGACCATTTGGCCAATAACATTTCATGTTTTGGTTGCGCCCTTAAAACACCAAGGCTTTATCCCCAAACTGGGGATGAATTACGGCCAGCCTATCCCCATTTTCTCGTCAAGTGAAGTAAGTAACTGTGAGTAACTTCCGAAGGTATATTGGTGTTCTATGGGTTCGGCGCCGATTTCTAGATCACCGGGGCCAACTTTGCGGGTTCATTCCCGGGCAACACCTTCCTTATCACACTTCCTGGACTTCGCGCTGTTCAAAAAGATGGTCGATCCATAAGGATGTTAGCTTCTCTGCGACTGAGTTCTGGCGCAGTCGTTCGTGGAGATGGTCAAAGTCAACGAAATCAAGGGGTTGATCCTGATTGAAACAGCTAAAGATGATCTTTTCCTTACCAGTGGCCGGGTCTATATGACGCTGGAGGCATTGCGCGCAAATTTCCTTAAGCATGCATTGCATTGGGGAGTTGATGGATCCGATAGCGTGATGCTTTTCGGAAAGGAACGACTTTAGAACCGTCTTGCGGGCGACTTTGACGGCGGCCATCATGCGATCCGAGCCGATCGAAATCATGCGATCTACCTGGCACAGGGGGATCGGGACATCGCCCAGATTGCCGCTGGCATAAGCTTGCATGGCTTGGACAATATTGCCGCGAAATGTTTTGTCCTGTGGACGTCGGGGGTCGATAATTTCGCCCTCATCGACGGACCAAACCACCAGGTCGCAGGCCTTTTCGATTTCCTTGCGTTTGAAAAGGTCGGCACCTTTCTTGTAACCGGCAAAGTAAATTACTCGGTTGTTTCTTTGCTTGAGGGCGTCGGCAATGGAAAATAAAACAGCATTTCCCAGCCCTCCGCCGGCAAGCAGAACGGTTTCATTTGTCGGAATTTCAGTGGGAGTGCCGCTCGGCCCCATTAAGACAATGGGCTCACCGGGATTGAGCAAGGCGCACAAGCGGCTGGAGCCTCCCATTTCCAGAACAATCAGAGAAACCAATCCCCGCTCGCGGTCAACCCAGGCCCCAGTGAGGGCAATCCCCTCCATCGTTAAATGGAAGCCGGAAGGCTTCTCGGCAAAGCTGTCGTAATTTTGCAGGCGGAAGAATTGCCCAGGCTCGAAGTGCCGTGCGGCCATAGGGGCCCGCACAATGACTTCGACAATATTGGATGTCAGCCGGAAGGCATCGACGACCCGCGCTTGAAACTGGTCGTCCATCAATTCCGAGAAACGGACCCAGGCCTGCTCCCGATCGGCCTGTTCCTCGATCCGCTGAGCCAGAATCTCGGTATCGAATAATTGCGCAATTTCCGGGTACCCCTTCTTTGCCGAGGCCATGGCTTTAACCACGTTTCCGGCAAAAATCGGGTGATTGTCTCCAAAGAAGGTGATGGTTCGACCCTCCTTTTGGTAGGAACTGAAGAAACCGACGTCGTTGCCATAAACCGGGACCAGCCTGGCCTGGTCGCCTGATACTTCCCGCCGATGGCTTTGAAAGAATTCGCTGTCTTTATCCAGCGCGAACGTTCCTGGATGCTCGCGCTCATAGATGACGTTGGGATGCGTGCCGGCTGCAACCATCACGGTGCGGGCGGGAAGTTCCACCTGCTCTCCCGTTCCCCGGTATTTCCCTTCGACGATCCGCTGGCGTTCGAATTTGACAGACTGCACTTTCCCCCAGCGGTCCGCCACACACTCCACTGGACTGAGCAGTTCCGCGAAATAAATTCCCTCCTCGAGGGCTTTGATGATTTCTTCATGATTGAGCCGGTAGGCCGGTGCATCCTGGAGTTTTTTGCGATAGGCAATGGTGACCCCTCCCCAGGAACGGACCAGACGCGCAAAATCGGGGGGACGGCCGGCGGCTTTGGCGGCCGCTCGCTCAGCCCGAATGGCACGGCCGTGTTCGAGCCACCGTTTGAAAACCTCCGATTCCTCTTCATCGAATTTTCCCCATATTTGTTCTTTCCCAATCCGCGGGATAAGCCGCTCATAACGGTCCAGGGACTTTTCAACCTGGACGACATAATAGGCCATCAATTCGGTAGCCGTGTCGATGGCCGTTAATCCGCCGCCAATGACGACGGCAGGAAGGTCGATCTGAAGATTCGTGAGGCTGTCTTTCTTATAGGCGCCGGAAGCTTGCAGGCCCATCAGGAAGTCTGAAGCTTGGCGCATTCCTCTCAAAACATTATTCTTCACCGGCACCAGGGTGGGCTTGCCGGCGCCGGTGGCAATGGCGATGTGGTCGAAGCCCAACCGCCAGGCGTCATCAATGGTGATCGTTCCTCCAAACCGCACGCCATCGAACAGCCGGAATTTCTTGCGGCGCATCAGAACGAGATACGTGATATCGAGGAAATTCTTGTCCCAGCGGACGGTGATTCCATACTCAGAGACTCCGCCAAAACCGAGGATTGTTCGCTCGTCCAAATCGGCCATGATTTCCCTGATATTCGCAATTGGGCGCGGGACTCGCTTACGGGAGCCGCGCACGTCCGCGGCCAGCGGCTCAATCCGCAATCCGTCAATGCCGACCACCCCAAAGCCTTCATTGAGCAGATAGTGCGCCAAGGTGTATCCTGCCGGCCCCATACCGACCACCAGCACATTCTTTCCGTTATAGCGCAGGGGAACCGGCCGCCGGGGATTCAGAGGATTCCAACGGGTGAGCAAAGAGTAGATTTCAAATCCGTAGGGCAGTTTCAGGACGTCTGTCAGAATTCCTGATTCCGCCTGGGGAATATTGACCGGAGTCTGTTTCTGAAAAATGCAGGACTTCATGCAATCATTGCAAATGCGATGACCGGTTCCTGCGCACATGGGGTTGTCGATCATGATGGTTGCCAGTGCGCCGATGACATCTCCCTGACGTTTGAGAAGGTGAGCCTCGGAAATCTTTTCATCCAGGGGACAGCCTTCCAGCCGGATCCCCAGCGGGTTGTCTTGAATTTTTCCCTGCTTGAGATACCCTTTCGAGCAGGAGTCCTTGTCCCGCTCGTGACAATAAATGCAGTAATAGATCTCCTGCAAGGTCTCGCGGGAGTTCATCCGGGGATCAGTAAGCTTAAAGCCGTCGCGGAAGCGCCGCGTTTCTTGCAGTCCCTGGAATTTTTCAGGGAACTGTTTGTCACACCGATCGATTTGGACCAGATTCTGGTAGTCCAGCGGTTCCGGTGTTTTGAAGGAAGGGAACTTTGCGGAACGCGTCTTGAGCGCGGGGTGGAACGCCAGTGCCAGACACCATCTCCGTATGGTCTCGATGTCCTGTTGCGCCGCCGCTAATTTTTCCGCGGACGACTCCGTCTTGGCAGACTCTAACGCCTCCAGCACCAGGAGCCCGACTTCCGCCAATTCGGCTTCGGGATCGTCCGCCAGGGGGGCTTGCGGGACATGGTGATCAACCAGAGCCCGATAATCAAATTCCAGCTCGGAAAGATCCCAGCCTTGAACTTTATCCGCCGGAAGATGCTGTTTGAGAATTTGCTTGTCCAGGTAGCGCTTCTTCCACTCAAAAATCCTCCCATCGGCAAGAATGCGGGCGCGCAGTTCGGCATACTCTGCTTCAATGTGGAAGAGCTTGACGATGAATCGCGTCACGAAGGGAGCTACGCGAAGCGTCATCTCCGAAACGGCCAGCGGCTCATAGCCGATTCCCTGAGCCTCACGATACTCTGCGTAGGCTTTCGACAGTTCCGGATCCTGCGCATTCAATTCTTCGCGAAAAACCTCGTCCAACGCCGCTATTCGGCGTACACGGTTCAGATCGGCAAACCGGAATCCGGGGATTCCAAGTTGAAAATTCCATCCTGCGGCTTCCTGTCGGGGGTTCTTGGACAGATGTAAGAGATTCATAGGAGTCCTTTGGGTGGGGGGTAGAATTCTCAGGGATCAGAGGAATCAAGAGCGCCAGAAAGTGCCTCCTTAACCTGCAATGTTATATTAAGTTCAAGCGAATTTCATGCCTGTATTCACACTTGTCGATCCATGGGGTTTTTCCGGTCCTCACCGGGATTCTGCTTGACTGAAATTCCATTTCCACTAAATTAGGCAACGGCCCGTACGGCAAATCCAAAGTACTTATTTTTGCAAACTTATGAAACCTTTCCGTTGGCTTGTTCTCATCTTGATGACTTGGAGTTTGTGGTCGATCCGGGCGTATGCCGCAACCGGAGGTCTGGCGGCGGTGAAACTGCGCTGTGAATATCTGGTCAATCCCCTAGGCATCGGCTCTACCCGACCAAGACTAAGCTGGGAGCTGAAATCACTGGATGTCAACCAGCGCGGACAAAAACAACGGGCCTATCAACTGCTGGTGGCCACCCAGCCCGAAAAGCTGCTGAGCCACGAGGGGGATCTCTGGGATTCCGGGAAGAAAGTGTCCTCACAAACCATCCAGATCGAATATAACGGAAAGCCTCTGGCGAGTCAGGCGCAATGCTTTTGGAAAGTGCGCGTCTGGGACCAAGACGGAAAGGCCTCTGCCTGGAGCGAACCGGCCTTCTGGACCACTGGATTGCTCCATCGCCAGGATTGGGGAGCCCAATGGATTGGAGATGCCAACGCAACGGTGAGCTCTAAAGCCGAGGAAGAAGCCGCAGCCTTGCTGAATTTCGGGTACCATTCCAAATCCGTGACGACCGCAGACACCGAGAAATGGATTGTCCTCGATCTGGGTCAGGAACAACGGATCGACTCGGTCAAACTCTATCCCACGGTTCTCCCCACGGCATACCCTACTGCTTCTTCCTTTTACTTCCCCCGGCGATTCAAGGTGGAAGTCGCCAAGGCCGCCGATTTTTCAGACGCGCGCGTGGTTCTCGATCGCAGTAAAGAAGACGTCCCCGATCCGCACTACGAACCCCAGCTTTATAAACTGGGGCCGGCTTCCGCGCGCTATCTGAGATTGACGGTCACCGGCCTGCGCGTGTTCCGTCCGGAGTTCGCCATCTTTGCCTTGTCGGAAATCGAGGTGTTGTCCAACGGAATCAATCTCACCCGATCCGCCAGAGTGAGCGCCTCCGATTCCGATGAAGGGCGAGGTTGGTCCAAAGACAAACTCATCGATGGCATTACCAAGACGGTCATCCCTCCGCCCCTGGTTCAGCCGGCCGCCTATCTCCGCAAGGACTTCAGTCTTGGCGGAGAAATCGCTCAGGCGGTTCTCTACGTCTCCGCCCGTGGCGTTTATGAAATTCATCTGAACGGACAAAGGGTGGGAGATCATGTGCTTGCCCCTGAATGGACCAGTTATCATCATCGAATCCAATACCAGACTTTTGATGTGACCCGGCAGGTGCGCAACGGACAAAATGCCATCGGAGCGATCCTGGGAGCGGGATGGTACTCCGGCCGCATTGGCTTGGTTTCCCGGAGAAGAGTTTATGGGGATTATCCTCAACTCATTTTGCGGCTCGAAGCGAAATTGAAGAATGGCCAGACGGTTTCACTGGTCAGCAACGAGTCCTGGCAGAAGGCGCTTGAATTCCCATTAGAATCTTCCGACATTCTCGATGGCGAATTCTATGACGCGCGCAAGGAAATGAACGGATGGGACAGTGTGGGCTTTGATTCGAAGAATTGGATAGCGGTGGAGACGGCCCCTGAGCTCGGTGCCGCCGAGTTGGTGGCACAACCGAACGAAGCCATTCGCGTGGTCAAAGAGATCACCCCCATTCGCAGTACCCAGCTCAACCCCGGCGCCGCTATTTTTGATTTGGGCCAAAATATTGTCGGCTGGTGCCGCCTGAAGGTTCACGGCAACCCTGGAGACCAGATCACCGTCCGCTATGCGGAGATGCTGGGGGACAATGGAGGGATTTACACCGCGAATCTCCGCGGGGCCCCGGCCACCGATCACTTTGTCTTGCGCGGTGAAGGCGAGGAAACCTTGGAACCTCATTTCACCTATCACGGCTTCCGTTATGTCGAAGTTTCAGGACTTTCGTATAGCCCTTCCGTCGAAAGCGTCCTGGGTAGGGTTTTCTATTCTTCAGCACCTGAGACGGGCTCCTTTGAGACGTCCAGTCCGCTTTTTAACCAGCTCATGCAGAATATCGTTTGGACGCAACGCGCCAATCTGGAGAGTATCCCCACCGACTGTCCTCAGCGGGATGAGCGCCTGGGTTGGATGGGTGATATTCAGGCCTTCAGCCAAACCGCGATTTTCAACATGGACATGGCGGCGTTTTTCACCAAATGGCTGCAGGATGTCCGCGACGATCAGGAGCCCGACGGGCGTTTTCCTGACTTTGCGCCGAACCCCTTCACCGCCATAGGCAAGGAATACGGTTTCGGCGGCATTGGGACTCCAGCCTGGGCGGATGCCGGGACCATCGTCCCGTGGCGCGCTTATCTGAACTATGGAGACACACGATTGCTGGCGGTCCATTTCGAATCGGCAAAACACTGGGTGGATTTTGTGCGCAGTAAGAATCCGAATTTACTGTGGGAAAATGCTCGCGCCGGAGACTACAACGATTGGCTCAATGCGGATACCTTAATCCTGGCGGGATGGCCTTTAACCGGCGGAGCCGTTCCCAAACCTGTTTTTGCCACGGCCTTCTTCGCGCATTCCGCGGACTTGGTCTCAAGGATGGCCACCGTGCTGGGACGTTCCGAGGAAACAAAACAGTATGGCCAGCTCTTCGAAGACATCAAATCGGCCTTTAATCGAGCGTATGTTTCTCCCGACGGAAAGATAGAGGGCAATACTCAGGGCGGATACGCTCTAGCCTTGTATTTCGACTTGCTCCCTCCTGCACTTCGCCCGAAAGCCGCACAGCTTATGGTTGAGGCTCTTCAACCTTATCACGGTCAGCTCTCCACCGGCATTCAATCGACCCATCGCTTCCTCCTGGAATTGACCCGCAACGGCTACAACGACGAGGCTTATCGCTTGTTAAATCTGCGGACGTTCCCTTCCTGGGGTTTCATGATCGACAATGGTGCCACGACGATCTGGGAACGCTGGGATGGTTATGTGAAAGGGCGGGGCTTTCAGGATCCATCGATGAATTCCTTCAATCATTGGGCCTTTGGAGCCGTAGGAGAATGGATGTGGCGGAATATCATCGGGATTAATCCTGTGGAGTCCAGTCCAGGGTTTGAAAAAATAGTGCTTCGTCCACGACCCGGAGGCGGACTTAGCTGGGCCAAGGGTTCCTACGATTCAATTCGCGGCGCGATCACCAGCGAATGGAAAATCTCTGGCAGCCAGTTTGAATGGAAAATGGTCATTCCTCCCAATACCACGGCCACGGTGTATGTTCCGACCCGGGATGCAAAGTCCGTTCGCGAGGGGGGAAAACCTGTCCGTGCTTCTAAGAATGTGAAAGAAGCAGGCAGGGAAGAGGGCGTTGTGAAATATGCCGTAACCTCCGGGCAATATACATTCACCGCGGCGTATTGAGGCTCTCAGGAAATGACGGGTTATTCTGATCCAGCGTGCCAGGGAGGCTCAGCAACGTATACACCTGGGATCAGGCACTGTACAATTTGGAAAAGGGGGACTGAATAAGAGATGAGAAATCGAAAGTCGATCGCCAACCGTTTTGCGGGTAAAGTGGCCATTGTTACGGGAGGGTCTTCAGGAATCGGCAAGGCCATCGTGGAAGAACTATGTAAAGAGGGGGCTCGCGTGGCTTTCACCGGACTCAGTGAGCTTGGAGTCTCGGTCGCAAAACAACTCACCGAGTCTTGCCATGAAGTTCTCTTTTTCCGGGGAGACATGGCCATCGAGCAGTTTTGCCGCGACGTGGTTAAGCAAACGCTCGCCAAATGGGGAAAAGTGAACTACCTGGTTAATAACGCTTTTTCGTTTCTGGCCAAGGGATTGGAGAGCACCAAGGAAGATTGGGAGCGCATCTTACACGCTGGACCGATTGCCTATGCCGTTATGACCCAGGAGGTCGTCCCTTCGATGAAGGAGCAGGGAGGCGGGTCCATCGTGAACATGTCCAGCATCTCTGCCTTCATCGCCCAGCCCGACCGCTGGACCTATAATGCGGCCAAGGGGGCCGTGCACACCCTCACCAAATGCATGGCTTTGGATCTGGCACCCTTCGGGATCCGGGTAAACAGCGTGAGTCCGGGCTGGATCTGGACCCGTGAAGTCGACAAAGCCGCGGGCGGAGATCGAGCCAGGTGGGAACCGGTGTGGGGTCAGTTTCATATGCTGGAACGGTGTGGCGAACCCGTCGAGTGTGCGGGACCTGTCTTGTTCCTCTTGAGTGATGATGCATCCTTCGTGACAGCCGTTGACTTGCCCATCGACGGCGGCTATCAAGGATTGGGGAGCGAGGCGTTGGGAAGATCAACCACGTTTGCCGGAACTCGCTGATCAACGGACATCATGGAAACAAGCTCCTATCTGAATGGAATCCTTTTGATTCTGCTGGGCGGCATCATGGAAGGGGCGTTTGCACTGCCCCTCAAACTCACTCCTAAATGGAAATGGGAAAATATCTGGGGGGCAGGCTCCTTGATGGCATTGCTCCTGATCCCCTGGCCGGTCGCCCTGTTAACAATTCCGAACTTGGCGGAAGTCTACAAAAATTCGTCGCTTCACTCCATCTTGATGGCCGTGCTCTTCGGTGCCGGGTGGGGGATGGGCGGAGTCTTCTTCGGGCTTGGCATCAGCATGGTTGGCTTGTCCCTGGGACTTTCCTTGATCTTCGGATTGATCGCCATCAATGGTTCCCTCATTCCGCTCTTGATGGAGCATCCTGAACAACTGACAAAACCCTCGGGTTTTGTCGTTCTTGGCGGAATCGCAGTCATGATCGCGGGCCTGATCGTTTGCGCCCTGGCCGGCAAGAAGAAGGAGCTCGACCAGTCTTCCGAAGCTTTGCAGAAAGCAGAACAGGCCCCAAGCAAGGCTACTTTTTCAAAGGGGTTGCTATTCTGTGTGGCGGCGGGAGTGCTTTCCGCCCTGGTGAACTTCGGACTGATATTCGGAACTCAAGTCACGAATCAGGCGATTCAGCAAGGAGCCTCACCGGCCAATGCCAGTAATGCTGTTTGGGCATTGGTCTTCACCGCCAATTTTCTGGTTAATGTGGGTTATTGTATCTTCCTGCTCCGTCGGAATGGAACGGGAGCCCTGTTCCGGGAAAGCGGCACCGCCTGGTATTGGGGCGCAGCCGCCATCATGGGCATCGTCTGGGCGGGAGGAATTATCGTTTACGGGGCGGGAGCCTTCCTTCTGGGGCATTTGGGCGCTTATATTGGCTTCCCCATGATGCTCATCGCATCCATTCTGACGGGCAATGTCCTGGGTTTCTTAAATGGCGAATGGAAAGAGACCAGCCGGACTTCGTTGCGCCTCATGGCCGGAGGCGTTGGCTTGTTGATCGCGGCTATCCTTTTGCTCGGCTATGCAAACACACTAAGTGGCTGATGAATCTTATTTTCTTTTGCGATTCAGGCGAGTTGTTTTGCTCGCCATGTCTTTCGGTAGCAACGTCTCTCGTCGGATTTTTCTCTAACCTTGTTTTCTCTTCCCTTGGCTCTCACTTCTTCCCACCAATTACCACCTAAGGTAAAAAAATTTCCAATCACAAAGTTGCAACTCGACTAGTCGTTTGATTTGGTGAATTTACGCGATCCATACTTTGGCCATGAACTTGCGAACATCAACCGCGTTTGTCATTGGATATCCTGAAGCACTTCACCACCCCAGAAACTTGAAAGACTCCTCCTTCGCGTTGTCTCTCCTCCTGGTGTTTCTCGTCGCGACGATTACCTCGTCGCCCAACGCGATGGTCCATCTCCACGAACCAACTTATTTGGTCGACCATGATCCGATCGGGATTCTCTCGATTGGGGCGGGGGCACTGATAGTCGCGAGCTTTATTGGGCGCAGAAAAGGGCTCTACAAAATCCCCGTGAAGCTTGCCACTCTCCTCCTCTGCTTTTACGGCTCAGCCCTGGCGGTCACTTCTTATATGGAAGGGTTTCCCGCGCTTGTTCCCTATTTCCTGATCACGCTTGCCCTGCTTTTGGTTATCTTCTGGTGAGTCTAAGCTTGCGGATCACTGGCTGTTGACTTCTCCAACACATGGCCCGATCGGGCGTCGACGGTCTTCAAGGCAATCGAAAAAATCAGACCAAGAATTCCCAGAGAAGCGAACATGACCATGCTGGCTGTGTAGCTCTTTGTGTGCACACGCAGTTGGCCGTTGAGCCAGGGAAAAGTCATCAACCCGATGTTTTGAACCATGTTGGTCAGACCGAAAGCGGTCCCGACAAGCTGTGGTTTGACCACCAGCGGGACGGAGGGCCACATGGCCGCGGGTACGAAGACAAAGGCCGTACCCAACAGGCACATTGCCCACTGCGGAGGAATGTGGGTGAAGGCCAGCAACAAGTAGGAAGGGATCATCAGGATGGAACCCAAGATCATCATGCTTGCCCTTTTGCCGATGCGGTCCACCAACTGGCCCGCAAAAGGCGCAAAGATCATCGAAGCAAAAATAATAATGGAAGAAGTTCCAGGAGCTGTGGAAAAGAGATGCAGGAAATTGAAGAAGATGGCTTTCATAAACCCCAGCCCTTCTCCCGAGGCGCTGGGGAGCCCCCATTTCTCTGCGAAAAAGTTGGTGGAAAGCGCTGTGAACGGAAAGATGGCGGAATAGAAAGTGACGCAGAGTAAGGTGATATACCAATACGATCGGGGAAAGTGCCGAATCTCGCCAAACTCGATTTTGTCACTGGAGGCAGCGTCGGCCATAATCAAAGCTTTCTCTCCCCGCCGGTCCAAATAGGCAAACACCAGATTCGTTCCCAGACTGGCCACGCAAAAAAAGGCGGCCGCCCAAAGCGCGGCGGACGGGCTGAAACGATCTGCAATCAGCGCTTCCGTGTTGAAGCTGAACAACGTTCCCAATCGGCAGATGGTCAGACACGCGCCAAACGCAAAAGCGAGTTCTTTTCGTTTGAACCAGCGCGTCATGATGGCGTTCTGAGCCGTAATCAACGATTCCGAGCCCGCTCCAAACAGGAACCGGCCGACATAAGCGGTCTGGATATTAGGTGCCACTGCGACCATCGCCGCCCCCAGGGTCACAAAAATCGAAAACAACAGGCTCGACTTCCTGGTTCCAATCCGGTCGATGAGAATGCCGCCCATGAGCAGGGTCAGAATAGCAGCGAAACTGTACGCCGAATACAGTGAGCCAATGGAGGCCTGGTCCACTCCCCATTTCCGCATGAGTTGTTCGGGGATGGCCCCGATGCTGTCATAGGCGAAGTAACTGCCATAACTAATCAGGCTGGCAAACAGCAAAACGGTGAAACGGTATGGGCGGCCGGAGGGATGAAACCAGTGGCTGGAGGGGAGATGGCTATCCGTCATCACTTGTTGCGAATGTGAAATATTTCAAAACTCGAAATGGTTGAATGGCAAAGGACGAATGCAAAATGGAAAATACCAAATTGAAGCCATCCAACGACGAGTGTCAAATGCGGAATGGCAAATGACAACTGACAAATAAAATTACGTGATATGCGCGCCTCGGGTCTCGACGTAGACTGCATAGAGAGACTGGCTTCCCGTCATGAACAACCGGTTGCGATTCGTTCCCCCGAAGCACACATTGGAGCAAATTTCGGGCAGGCGGATTTGTCCGATGCGGTCGGCATTGGGAGCGAACACATGAACCCCATCATACCCGTCGCCTACCCAGCCGGCACTTGACCAGACATTGCCGTCCTCATCACAGCGGATCCCGTCGGAAAAGCCGGATTTGCCATTCAATTCCATATTGACGAACGTGCGTGCGTTCTTGAGGTTGCGTCCGTCAAAGTCATAGACCCAAATGATGTTTTTGGCTTCCGGATAATGGGAGCTGCCGGTATCGGCAATGTAAAGCCGCTTAAAGTCATTGGAGAAACAAATCCCGTTGGGTTTAAAGGGCTGGTCGGCAACTTTTTCAAGCTTGCCGGTTTGGGCATCGATTCGATAGACCGCTTCTTTCTGAAAAGGCTGGAACGAGCCCGTATTTGCCCGATGACCTTCATAATTGAGCAAACTCCCATAGCCGGGATCGGTAAACCAGATGGATCCGTCGTTGGGATAAACCACGACATCATTGGGGGCATTCAAAGGTTTGCCGCCGAAATTCTCAGCCAGCACGGTGACGCTTCCGTCAAGTTCATACCTGACCACCCGATGCGTTCCATGCTCGCAGGCAATTTGCCGTCCCTGGTAGTCGAAGGTATTTCCGTTGCTATTGTTGCTCGGATAACGAAAACGCCGCGCCACGTAGCCATCTTCCTCGAGCCAGCGCAGCTGCTCGTTATTCGGAATGTCGCTCCAGAGCAGATAACGGCCAACGCCGCTCCAGGCAGGACCTTCAGCCCACAGTGTCCCGCGATAAAGCCGCTGAATCGGCGTATTACCGATCTTGTACTTGAATCGCTTGTCCAGGACCAGGATGTCGGGATCCGGGTAGCGCTGGGGTTCGGCATCGGATCCGAAATTTCGCGCAAAGGCCGTGGGAGCCATAGCCGTCAAGGCGGCCAGGCCGGCGGCTACGGAAAGAAAGTTCCGGCGATCGAGCTTGGTTTCCCGATCTCCCTTCGTTGGGACGAAATTCTCCTGCGATTCTGGAGCTTGCATACTGCGCATCGTCTCCCCGGAATTCTGTTTAGCATTTGAAGTGAAATCGACGAATGGTTGGAGCTGGATTCTTTCCATGCAGCCTCCTCTTGAAAAGTTAAGTGACGTAAGTTGCTATGACGAGCGGGCGTCCTGATTGAAAAAAGATGAATGAAGTATTCCCTTGAAACTCTTTGGAAACAAAATCCATTGGATCAGCGGACCTGGGGCTGTAAATCCATCCGGCATACGGCCATGACGGCTTCATTCTCATGGGAAGCTATTCAGGATCATTGATCCGAAGCCTGGAAGGATGGTTGAATCGGCCCAAAGGCTTCGACTCGCTCCTTGATCCTCTGCAGGCGCAGGAGATTGGCGTCCGGAGGGACGTTATCGGAAACGCCGAGAATTAGACGTTCTCCTGTTCCCAGGTTGGCGAACAACTCATCCAGATAGGCTTCAAAAGTGGCCTCATCCATTGAATCGTCGAGCAACGCGACGGCGGGAATTCCTCCCCAGATGACAATGGGGGGGGGCATGCCGGCGCGCAATTCCGCCAAACTGCAGTAGGTCATGGGGGATGGACAAACCGATTCCGCAAGATCAAACCCGCAGCCCAGGTATTGGGACATCAAGCGGCGATTTTCGCCGTCACAGTGAGTGAGCAAGAGTCGTCCCGCTTCGTGGACGCGCCCACTCCACTTCCGAAGCCAGGGGGCAATCTCTTTTTTGAAGAAGGGCGGCGGCGTGAGGGCATCATCATAGTTCCCACCGCAGAAGAAAACCTCCGCTTTCGACTGCAAGGCCGCATTCATCGCCTTATCGAAAAAGGGGGTCATGCGTTCGGTCAATTCCGTCAGCCTCTGAGGGACATCCGCCTGGGCATAAAAAAATTCTTCCATGGGCATGAGATCATGGAGGATCAGGTGCATGGGGGAAGCCAGGGATAGACCATTAGCCACGGCCAGACCACGCGGCCCGACTCGTTCGTGAAAACGCCCGTAGGCCTCGGGAGTCGGGATGACTTCGAGGTGCTCGAAGATTTGGGCCACGGCTTCAAAGTCGTCGACGGAACGAATGGCATATTCTTTAACAAAAGGCAGAGAAATGCCGGTCCGCTTCATTTCAGCACTAAATTGCAAGTGGGTGGTGACGTCGCCCTTCGGTGTGTGAATCGTAGTGCGCAGGTTCTCGTCGTCCGCCTGAAAATCGATGGGGAAGTCATGCAACTCGATTCGATACGGATAATCGGGATGATTGTCCAGACCGAACCCCCGCAACTGCAAATCGCGGGGATCGCGTGCCTGGGTAAAATCACCGCGAACCGCATGGCAGGCGACGTCGAGCACATCCGCAATCCCGGCCGTATGCAAACCGGCAAACTGCGGCGGTAGTTGTTGACGGGCCCGCAAAGAAATGCACCAAAGGTCCATCCGAGGAGCCCACGGGATTTTGTCTGTTGGCTCGCCTCGAATCGTCCTGAGCATCCGCTCGTAGTGTGTCATAAGCTTTCTCAGCCGAATGAGGCCGACGTCACAGCCTTGGGTAATTTCGGTTTACTCCATTTTCAATCCGGCAGCGATGCCGGATTTCTTTCCATTTCCAAATTCTTGACCCGAAATATAGCGCAGGCGGGACAATTTCAAAAGAAATGATATTGGTGCAACTCCCCCATGAAGTCGCCGGATCCTGTTTCTCTCACGCCAAGGCGTGCTGTTGAAAAGAATCCCTATATCAGCGGGCACAGCTGACCTTTTCAACTTTGGCGCCTGCTCGTTGACAGGCTCTTGAGTTCGGGACACGCAAGAGAATACGGGCTCGGTGATGACAGCAGGACTGAGCCCTTAAATCGGGGAATTTGCAAATTCAGGGATGCAACGAAAGGCCGCTTGTTGATTCTCAACGAGTAGCTGGCCAAATCGGGATATGATAGCTTCATTTGTCATGGGGAAATTTTTTTGCGGAGGTTGCTTATGCCTAAGTATCTTTGCCAAGCATCGTATACTGCGGAAGGGACCAAAGGGCTCCTGAAGGAAGGAGGGTCTAAGCGCAAGGCCGTTGTCGAGCAAACGATCAATGCGGCAGGCGGGAAGCTGGAAGCGTTTTATTTTGCTTTTGGAGACACGGATGTTTATTTGATCGTCGACGCTCCGGATCAGGCGACCGTAGCGGCCATTTCTCTGGCTGTCAACGCTACTGGCGCGGTGACCATCAAAACTACGCCTCTTCTGACTCCGGAGGAAGTGGATCAGGCGGTCAAGAAAACGGTCAAATATCACGCCCCCGGCTAGGAAGTTTCTGGTCTTGGAAGTCGGACTAACGGTTGGGGCTTGCTGGTTCGGCCGGTATTTGGTTCAGGCCAGCGGTGGGTTGGTTTTGGAGAAGGCGGAATTCCTGAGAATTCCGCCTTTTTTATTGGCTTATTCGACTGAGGTGATTTGAAACAACGGAGGCAGGCCGCGCGAGGTGCGGTCAATGTTTTCAGCCACCGCTTCTCCTCGCCGCCGCGAGGTGCCAGTGGTGACACCGGCAATGTGGGGAGTAGCGATTACGTTGCTGCACTGAAGCAGAGGATGCTGGGGGTCAACCGGTTCCTTGGAAAAAACGTCGAGTCCGGCTCCCCTGAGTTTTCCTTCGCGCAAGGCTTCCGCGAGTGCCTCTTCATCGATCACCCCGCCGCGTGCGATATTGATTACCACGGCCGTCGGCTTCATTAGCTTCAGCTCGTTCCGGCTTACCATGTGACGCGTTTTGGAAGTGAGTGGAACGTGAATCGAATAGTAATCCGCCTCCTGCAGGACGCGGCCCATGTGCTCCTGGCTGCCAAAAAAGTCGAGTTGGCATTCCTGGAGGACTTCGGGCGGCGCCTGAACCATGTCGGTGGCCATGATGCGCATGCCCATGGCTTTGGCGCGCTTGGCCAGGGATCGTCCGCTGGCTCCCAGGCCCAACAGGCCGAGGGTTTTCCCTTCCAATTCATCGTTGAGCGGATAACAGAGAATTTTGGCCTGAATGTTTTTCTGGCTCTCGGCGAAATTCTTGGCAAACAGGAGCATCAGAAAAAGGGAATGTTCGGCCAGGGCTACCGCGCTCGAGGGCCCGGGGGTGTTGGCCAGCGGGATCTTTTTCTCGAGCAGGTACCGGATGTCCACATGATCCACACCTACCCCCAGGACCTGCCATAGTTTGACCTGCGCCGCCGCACCCAGGTCGATCATCTCACGCTTGCCAAATTGCCCGCCTTGATCGACGACGACGTCCACGCCCCGGAACTGCTCCGCCTTGGGGCGGCCCGGATCGAACAATTCGATGGGCCAGCGACTACCCACTGCCTTCAGCACGTCGTCATACCAGGGATGTAATTGGTTCGGGATTCCGAGAAACAAAACTCTCATTCAAACAACCTCCTTTATTCTTGCGAGGGGCTGGCCAGCCAGCCTCGTGGATCATTGGAGCCTGAAACGGCGCCCCTTCTCAGGCCGCCCCGCCGGGAGGGGCGGAACGCGATTACGATTGCGCTTTCCGATGAAAGGCCGCCAGGCCAGTCTTGGCCGCCTCCGCCAGAATCCCGTAGTCGGTGCTGTAGCTGATCATGGTAAATCCCTGGCTGCGACGCTGCTCCAGTTGATCGGGATTGAAAACATGAATGCCGGCACTGACTCCAGACTTTTTGGAGATGGCGAGCATCCGTTCGATGACGGCGTTGATCTCGGGATGCGGCTGCTTCATCGGGTCCAGCCCCAGAGAAAGGCACAAGTCAAACGGTCCCAAGAATAACACATCGACTCCGGGAACTGCAGCAATGGCTTCCATATTTTCGACGGCCTCCTTGGTCTCCAGGATCAGGCAGACCAGCAGGTTGTCGTTGGCGCGATAGAAATAATCCTGGCTGTCGAACGAATAATGCGCCGCCCGTAGCGGGTTGTAGCCGCGTGTTCCCGCGGGAGGGTAGCGGGTGGCGCGGACGATGGCACGGGCCTCCTCGGCCGTCTTTACCATGGGGACCATTACGCCCAGGGCTCCATAATCCAGCGCCCGCTGGATAAACACCGGGTCGGCAGACGGAACCCGGACCACGGGAACAGCGTCCGTTCCGTTGACGGCCATCAGCATGTGCTCGATTTCCGCCGAGTCCAAGGCGCTGTGTTCCGTCTCGATGACAAGCCATTCCAATCCCGCGTGGGCGAGGAGCTCCGCTGCGTTGGGACTCCCCAACCCGACAAAACAGCCAAGGGAAGGTTTCCCCGCCCGAAGTTTTTCACGAACCTGGTTGGTCTTCACGATCACTCTCCTGATGAGGGGTTGATTGCCTGATGGAAATCCGGGTCAGGACTGCCTCATCTCATCGCGACTTGGTACTCTTGTCAAGCTGCCTTGACTCTTTATTGCTGCAGAGTTACATTGCTGCGATGCTTTATGCGGGGGGGCGATGCGGCGTCGTGCTTTTCTGAAGAATTCGTCTTTCGGGCTGGTGGCCTCGGGTAGTTCCCTCCTATTGCCACAACTACCGCTGGCCGCCCCCTCGGGCAGTCTCCCCAAGCCGAAGGATTTTAGAACGGAGCCTTTCCGGCGCATGGTGATTTTAGGGGATAGCGCGGTTCAAGGCGGTCCCTGGCTCGAAAATCAAAAAGACCGGTATCCCGATGTGCTCGCCCGCTTGATCAACCTCTGCCAGGAAAAGCCCATCCATTACGTCAATAAAGGAATCAGCAATAACTGTATTTCCCCGCGTAGCCCTGGCTATGACCAGTCGGCCAAGCCAAGCGGCTTGGAAAGATACAAGAAAGATGTGATCGAACGTAATCCCGATCTGTTCATCCTAGCGTATGGTATGAACGACATGCGCGCCGGGATGCCGATTCCGGAATTTCGGGAGGACATGGCGACCATAATCCGGGATGTGCAAAAGGCCTGTCATCCTGTGACCATGCTCGTCAATGTCTATTACATCACCGGATACCGAAGCTGGTCCCCGCTGGATAAGGGGAGCATCGAGCGGAGCCTGGCGTTCAATGACTGTATCCGCGGTCTCGCTCAGGAATATACCTGCATCCTAGCCGACGTCTGGGATTCTGAGAAGGGTACCGACTGGCTGGTTCACTACGATGGAATCCATGCCAACAAAGTCGGGAATCTTATCATCGCCAACCGAATCTTTGAAGCCCTGGCCGTGCACGCCAGCGGTTTGACCGTCTCCACCTTTGCCCAGGACAGGAAATCACAATGGACCACGGTCACTCTCGAAAGACGGGAGGCAGACGGAGATCCATTTAAGAAGACTTGGTAACGAGGTCTCTCCGTCCTCTCGTTTTTCTTGACACGTTGACTTCCTGCCTTCGAGACCGGTTGACGAATTCATCCCATCGACGAGGTTGCCGGTTCCCGCCGCAAACACACCCTCGTTTGACAACGATTCGTAAAACCCTAAACTTCAGATAGCCTCAGGGAATCATTGCAGACCTATCTAAATTTACAAGGAGATTAAGAACGATATGCTGAGAAAAGCGACAGCCGAGTGGAATGGAGACCTGAAGAAAGGGAAGGGTACGATCTCGACTACGAGCGGTGTACTTTCCAAGACCCAATATTCGTTTAACACCCGTTTTGAAGAAGGGGTGGGCACCAACCCTGAAGAACTGGTGGCTGCCGCGCACGCGGCGTGCTTTTCCATGGCGTGCTCGGCCGAGTTGGGGAAGGCAGGGATTGCTCCCGAATCGATTCAAACGCAGGCAACCTTGACTCTTGAGCGACTGGACACGGGATGGACCATCACCCAGATCCATCTGGAGGTAAATGCCAGAATCCCCGGCGGAGACCGGACGGCATTCGAGACGGCCGCCAACGCCGCCAAAGCGGGCTGTCCCATCTCAAGGCTCTTGAATACCAAAATTACGATGAGCGCCCAGTTGCAGAACTAGATTCCCGTGCAACTATTTCGCAGTAGGCCCCACTGCGTAATTGCGCCGAGTGCTTTTTGGAGTGCGGGAGCTTGCTCCCGCTTTCAGGGAATGCCAACTGGCTGGAACTGATTAATGATTGTCCTAGCTAATCTCACTCTGCCTCGTAAATTTCCTGTCCCCGAGGGGGACAAATATGTGATAGCCGTGGGTGGAGTACGGCATCATGGAGCAAAGCCCACGGTAGCGGTATCCCAGTTTGGTTTCCGAATCTAGCTGAGGTTGAACTTGATGGGGGGCCACTGAGTTCGGCCTTCAGGGTCGGGAATGATTGGCATCAATCGGGGTTGCACCAGCGCGGCTTCTTCTCGAAATTAATCCCTTCGGGGATTTCTTGCAATGAGATAAATTGATGCCTTGGCAGCCACTGTAAAACGTTCTTTGTGTTTTGATGGGATTTTCGTCTGAAAAGCTCCCAAAAGTCCAAAAATTATTTCTCTGAACCCTTCTCCTTTTTTACGTCTCAGATCCCCTATTACTCCCCTCACTTTCCCTTGCAACTAGAGCTTAAACACATACATCTATAGCAATGAATTTAACTTAGAGGTGGTAGGAAGATCCCAATAAGTAGTGTAATATGATGAGTTGTGGCGCGAAATATGACGATAGTCTCTAATTGGAGAATGGGTGTGTCCTTTGGGCTGGGGTGCTTGTTGGCAGTCGCTCATCCTTTATCAGTGACTTGACGGACCGCGGATGCCCGAGCTGTTCTGGAAAAAAACTGTTCTGCCTGCCATGGTGCTGCACAAATGTCGGATTGGACATAAGATCCAGGGAATCGATTCTTAAAGGGGAAGGGCGAGTCCTGCAATCGTCCCAGGCAAAGCCGAAAAGTTGGATCTATCGCTGTTTCCTTTAAGGAAAGAGCTTAAAATGCCTCCCGGCAAAGAGCCAATCCAAGTCGAGGAACAGGAGATCCTGAAAGAGCTGGATTAACATGAAAGTGCACCTTGGAGCGTTACTTCGACCCAGCCAAAAAACCGGAACCCTCCTGGTGGTCTTTCAAGAAACCTCACCGGCCACCGGTTCCCGAGTTGAAGTCTGGCCATAGTTTCCAATCCGATTGATGCCTTCATCTACGCCAAGCTCGAAGAGAAAGGGTTGACACACCCGGGCCCAAAGCCGACAAGCGAACCCTCCTGCGGCGTGCTTACTTTGACCCTGATAGGCTTGCCGCAACCAGAACAAGTCGAACAATTCTGAAAGACGATTCTCCGGATGCTTTTGCCAAGGTCGTTGACCGATTGCTCAACCTCCCTCAATACGGTGAGTGCTGGGGACGGCATTGGCTGGACGTGGTTCGCTATGCGGATAGCGCCGGATTTGAAGGCGATGTCTATTACCCCAATGCCTGGCGATACCGGGACTATGTGATCAAGTCATTGAATGACGACAAGCCCTATGATCGATTTGTCCAGGAGCAAATTGCCGGAGGCAAGCTGTGGCCCGACAACCTGGAACTGAAAGGGTTTTACGACGTGCCCTACAGCTTGAACATCTAGAGGCACGCGACGGCACCTCCATGTACACCTTTGGTCAGGAGATCCAGGAGTCTCAGCTCGATGCCACGGCTTCCGCTACAGGCAGCTGACCGACGCCACCGTGGATACGACGGGCGCCGCTTTTCTCGGCCTGACCATAATTGCGCACGCTGCCACGATCACAAATTTGATCCGCTCTCGCAGAAAGACTATTACCAATTGCAGGCAGTGTTTGCCTCCAGCGCTCCGGTCACGATCCCAGTGGTCACCGGCGCAACGGCTTCTCATCGGGATGAGGGCTACCATTACTTGATCGCGCTGGATGAAGCCCGCAAGGGTTATCTGGCCATGGACAAGAAAGTCAAAGAGCGCGTGATGGAGGATCACAAGAAGGACTTCGCTCCGGAAGCCGTCCGCGCTTATGAGATTGCCCCTGACAAACGAACTGCCCAACAAATCGAGCAGGCGGCTCCGCTCAGCAGGGTTTACGATTCGATCAAGATCGAAGAGAATTTTACGCCCGAGGAGAAAATCCAGCGCGAGAAATACACGGAAGCGATTGTCAAGGCGGCCACCCGCATCCCGCAAAAGGACGGATCTCATTATGTCCGCTTCGATGCCTTTTTTGACCTCCCCTCGGCCACGGTCCTGGGTCACCTTGAGCCTGAACTTTTGCCCAACACGTATGTCTTGGAAAGGGGAGATCTGGAGAGGCACAAAATGAAGGTGGGGCCGGCCTTGCCAGCGATTCTCCTCAGCGATGACGATCCGGATAAAATGGAGTCTGAAGCCCCTGGCCCGCGTTATCGCAAACAGCTTGCCCTCTGGCTGACGCGGCCGGATCATCCGTTGACGAGCCGCGTTTTCGTGAACCGCGTTTGGCAGGAGCATTTCGGACAGGGCATTGTCAGCACCACGAATGATTTCGGCCGGCAGGGGCAGCGTCCTTCGCATCCGGAATTGCTGGATTGGCTGGCTACGGAATTTGTCGAGCAGAACTGGAGTCTCAAATCGCTCCACCGGCTGATCATGCTCTCGGATGCCTACCAGCGCGACAGCCGTTTCAATTCCCCGGAAGATGCCAAGATCGATCCGAACAATGTCTACTTATGGCGGATGAACCGCCACCGGCTGGAAGCCGAGACTCTCTGGGACACGATTCAGGCAGTGGGAGGAACGTTGAATCTCAAGATGGGAGGCCGTCCGATCATGCCTCCGCTTTCGACAGCGGAACTGACGGCCCTGCGCATCAAGGAAGTCTGGGTTCCACCTTCGGATCCGGCAGAAGCCAATCGGCGCGGAGTTTATATCATGTCGCGCCGCAATTTCATGTTCCCCATGTTTGACAAATTCGATCGCCCGGATCCGGCGACCAGTTGTCCGCGCCGCGACATGACGACGGTGGCGCCTCAAGCACTTTGGAGCTTGAATAATGATATTGCCTATCGCCAGGCCCGGCAGTTTGCGGCACGACTGCTTCGCGATTATGGAAAAGATCCGTCTTCCTGGGTCAATGGCGCCTGGCAGATCGCTTGCCCGGCCTCTTCGCTAAAGGAAACTCAGGAGGCATTGAACGTTCATGAAGCGCCTGGCGGCTGAATCTCCAGCGAAGAAGTCCCAAGACGTCGAGCCCAAAGAGTTTCAGAATCAAGACCCTGCTCAAATGCATGCGCTCACGGAATTGTGCTTGACCGTCATCAATCTTAATGAGTTTACTTATGTCGATTAAACTCGAGAGGGGAAACAGGTGAATCGATATTCCTGTCATCGCTATACTCCGGCGAAATCTCGCCGTGACTTTCTCGCGCTGTCAAGTTTTGGGTTTGGCGCCGTCGCCCTGAATTATCTGCTGGATCCCATGACGGTCCTGGGTTCCACGAATCTGCCGATCCAAAACAGTCCTCTCGCGCCAAAATCCCCTCACTTTCCATCCAAAGCCAAGAGTGTCATTTTCATCTTCCTGCAAGAGCGGCCCAGGCCCAGGTCGATACCTTCGATCCAAAACCAAGAGTTGGCCAAGCTAGGTGGACGTACTCGCCGAGTTTCCAGGAATGGAATGCTGGGCCTGGCCCAGATCAAGGCCGAAGAAGCCGAAGCTGATGGGATCAGCGCCGCACCTTCAAGAAGTACGGAAGCTCCGGGTTGGAAATTTCCGACTTGTTGAAAATCTGGCCAACTACGCCGACGATCTTGCCGTCATCTAGCTCCTGCTACCATGAGTCTTTTGTGCACGGACCCGCGCTGGGCATCATTCATACAGGCACAAATCGTCTGGGGCATCCGAGCATGGGGGCGTGGGTCCTCTGGGCTGGGGGAGTGGGGCAGGATTTGCCGTCCTATATCGTCATGGCTGACAGCTTCATGCGGAACGGGAAAGCGGTGATTGGATCCGGGTTCCTCGGCTCTCTATCAGGCGACCGTGGTTTCCACGGAAGGGGTGCCTCTCGAAAATCTCAGTCCGCCCGAGCAAATCGATACGCAGAGCCAGATCACCATCCTGGAACAACTGAAAGAAGTGGAATCAACGTCATCTTGAAGAACGTTTCCGATGATACGGCCGCTGGCGGCGCGCATCTCGAATTTGAACTGGCCTTCCGCATGCAAGCAGGGTCAGGGTGATCGATATCAGCAAGGAACCGGCCTCAGTGCAATGTACGGCATGGATGCGGAACCCACAGCCAAGTTTGGGCGCATCCTCCTGGCTCGCCGCATGGTCGAGCAGGGCGTCCGTTTCGTTCATCTCTATAACAGCGATTGGGATGGCCACGCCGAAAACGACCGTTTGCATCGGACCAATGCCGCCAAGACAGACCTGCCTATTGCCGGATTGATCGGAGACTTGAAACAGCGCGGCTTGCTGGAGAGCACTCTCGTCGTGTGTGTGGGTGAATTTGGAAGGACGCCGATGATGCAGGGCAAGAAGGCCGCGATCACAACCCGTACGGCTTCACGGCCTGGCTGGCCGGCGGCGGCATTCAAGGCGGCAAGGTCATCGGAGCCACCGACGAAATCGGATTTCGCGCCGTGCAGGACAGAGTCCACGCCAATGATCTGCATGCTTCGATGTTGACGCTGTTGGGGCTCGACCACAAGAAATTGAATGTCCAGATCTCAGGTCTGGAAAAAAGACTCACCGGCGTTGGAAGCGACGGAGAATTCGGCGTCGAGGTTGCCAAGAGGTTAGTGCAGAGTTGAACCACTTCCTCTTTTTTCCGCGCTGCCCACGGTTTTATAGCCATCCCAAATCAGGAGTCTGCCTCATCCGCTACGCAGTTCTCGTTTCTGTTTTCTTTTTGCTGTGCGTGTCCCCGACACGCTCTTCCGACCTGCCTTCCTACAGTGGAAAGCTTTTCCTGCCTGTCTCCTTGTTTACCGCCCAGGGGACTAAGCTGGAAGCCGGGCCCTATGATCTGGAACTCAAACCGAAGGACGACCATTACGTCTTGGTTTTTTCTTCAGGCGGACAAGCCAAGGCCACGCTCGATCCCTGGTCAGGGACTGGTTTGGATTTGAGCACCACCCACTCGCCTTTGGTGGGAGTCCATTACCTGCGTTCTTCGGAAGAACCCAATCTCACCGGAGAGGAGCGCCGCGTCAGTAAAACCGGGGCCGCCCAGTACGAAGAGGAAAATCGGGATTGGAAAGCAACCCTCCGGACCTATAAGTCTTCGGCTACGGGCGAAGTGTATTTCCTTTTTCAAGTCAGAAAGGCGCAGGGCCGCTGGAGTCGAACCATTTATCAATTGACCCTGGAAAAGAAATGAACAGGGTTCCACCTTCACAGTAGTCGGGCCAGGGATTGGTCTACAATCAAGATACTCCTCATTGATTTAAGCATTCCCTCAATGCGAGAGGAATCGGTTCCAGAACTCTGCCCCTTGGGAAGTGAAAGAAGTTGGAGGAAGATTCAGGTCTTAAGCTCCCTCGAAACGGTCGGAACGGCAAGTGGGTTCGGAGGGAGTCCTGCGTTGCATGCAAACCATCAGCAAGGAGGAAGTTCGTCATGAAGAAAATCATAGGGTGGGTGGCGGTCGTTCTTCTCTTGACCACCACTGTGCTCGGGCAGTCCGCGCAGAAAGGGAAGACGGAGCGGCCAGCGGCGGCAGCCCCCTCGGGGAAGGTGCCGAACAATGTCGACTTGAATCTAAGGGCATACATTGAGTTGTTGCGTTCGGATGTTCGCAAACAGAAGGCGGTCATCATCGGAGAAGTGATGCAATTCGATGCGGAGGACGCAGCCAAATTCTGGCCCATTTACAAGGAATACGAAGCGGAACTGACGCGCGGGGGAGACACCAGGCTGGCACTCGTCAAGAAGTATGCGGATAACTATGAGAACATGACCGACGCCATTGCCGACGAGCTAGTCAGCGGAGCCCTCAGGCTCGAACAGGAACGGCACGACCTGAAACTCAAATATTATGAGCGCTTCAAGCAGGCGGTTGGCACCATTACGGCGGCCCGCTTCTTGCAGGTGGAGAATCAGCTCCTCATGCTGCTCGATCTTCAAGTCGCGGCCTCATTGCCGGTGGTTAAATAGTCAGGAGAACTCGATCATGAAAAATATTATGAAAACCGCGGTCATTTGTGGACTGATGCTGCAGGGGTTCCCAAGCCTGGCAGATACCATCAAACTCAGGGATGGACGGGCCGTTCAGGGTACGTTTCTGGGGGGCAATACCCGCCAGATTGACTTCATTACGCAAGCCGGGAAAATGGAAAGCTTCCCGATTCAATCCGTTGTCAGTGTCAGTTTTTCGGCGCTGTCAACCCCACCGGCAGCCGGTGAGGCTGCTGCTCCCAAAGCGGCGCCTGCTGCAGCCCCTCGCCCTGCTGTCATGATCCCGAGCGGGACCCTGCTGCGGGTGCGTACCATTGATTTGATAGATGTTGATCAATCCAAGGCTGGAGCGAAGTATAAAGCAAGCCTGGATGATCCGGTCATGATCGGCGGCGCGGTGGTCATTCCCAGAGGCGCGGATGTCGTACTGCAGGCGGTGAAGGTCCAGCAGTCCGGACGGATGAAAGGGAGCGACCTGATTCAATTGAAATTGTACAGCGTCAAGGCGAATGGGACTTCCTATCCCGTGGTGAGCAGTGTGGCGGAATCCAAAGGAGGGTCAGAAGGCAAGAGCACCGCCAAGAAGACGTTGGGAGGTGCCGGATTAGGCGCTATCATCGGTGGCATAGCCGGCGGCGGCAAAGGAGCCGCCATTGGCGCAGCCGCCGGCGGCACAGGCGGGGCCATCCTCTCAGCCAGCGGACAACAGCACTTGAAAGTGCCTCCGGAAACTCGACTCGAATTTACCCTGCAAGCCAGTCTGAAAGTTCAGTAGGTCCAATCTTTATTTATTCATCGGAGAGTGAATGGCTGAGTCACTGACATTTGTTGCGAAAGATCTGAAAAATTTTGCGGAAAGGGTTTTCGTCGGTTGTGGCGCGCCGCGTGACGAAGCCGAAATGATTGCCGGTCATCTTGTCCAGGCAAACCTGATGGGCTACGATTCCCATGGAATCATCCGTGTTCGCCAGTATGTGGATGAGGTCAAGAGCGGCCGCATCATCCCCGGTGCTCCCATCAACATCAAGCAGGAGACGGGCACCACAGCCATCGTCGATTGCGGCTGGAATTTTGGTCAGGTGGGTGCCTTGCGTGCTCTTCAATGTGCCGTCGACAAGGCCAGGGCCCAAAACACGGCCACGGTGGTGACACGGCGTTGCAGTCATGTGGGGCGCCTGGGTGCCTATACTCAGGCGGCTGCCGAGCAAGGGTTCATTGCGATTGCCGCCTGCAATTCTCCGCCGGGAGACGGCCACTTTGTTCTCCCCTGGGGTGGGCGTGAAGGCCGGCTGTCCACGAATCCAATTTCCTTTGCCATCCCTTGCGGCGGCGGAGCTCCGATCCTGGCAGACTTTTCCACGTCGCAGGCTCCAGAAGGCAAGATCCGGCTCTATTTGAACCAGAAGAAGAATTTGCCCAATGGCTGGATTGTGGATGCGAAGGGCAATCCCAGCAATGACCCCGCAGTATTCTACGGGCCTCCGAGAGGAGGGATCCTGCCCTTTGGTGGCGATCTGGGGTATCGCGGCTTCGCACTGGGATTGCTAATGGAGTCTCTGGCAGGTCTGCTGGCAGGAACCAGGACTCCGGTCCCTCAGCCTGGGAATGGAATTTGTTTTATTGTAATTAACGTTGCGGCATTTCTGCCGCCTCAGGAATTCAGCAGCCTGACTCAGGAGTTAAGGGGACATATCAAGTCATCGCCGGTCGCGCCCGGGCACAAGGAAGTGGTATTGCCCGGAGAATTGGATTTTCGTCTGCTCGAAGAGCGGACCGCTAAAGGCATTCCCATCGACGCCAAGACCTGGGAACAGATCTGTGCGAGCGCCGAAACCGTGGGCGTGACGTGGGATGGTAAGGCGGTAGTCTAAGACAGCGTCAAAATTACTTTCCCGAGACAATTAGCCATCCGGGATGAATTTGGAGGCCAGTGCATGCATTTAGGTGCGATTACCACAGTGTTTGTTCATTTGCCCCTCGCTGAAGCAGCCCGGAGAATGCACCAACTGGGGTTGAAATCCATTGAAATTGGCACGGGAGGGTTCTTCCCCAAGAACCACTGCAATCCCGCGGAATTGCTGGCAGATGCGGGACTCTGTCAACAATTTCAAGATATCCTGGCGAAGTCCGAACTGAAGATCAGTGCCTTTGCCATGCACGGAGAACCTCTGCACCCGGATACCGCCATCGCCAAGCAATATGACCAGGAATTTCGAGATACTTGCCGGCTCGCTGAAAAGCTGGGAGTCACCCGAATGACCTTGCTGTCAGGGCTTCCGGAAGCCGCTCCCGGAGATAAGACACCGAACTGGATCCTTTATCCTTATCCCCCGCGCAATTTGGAATACTTCGAATGGCAATGGGAAAAGCGGTTGATTCCCTACTGGAAAGAGCACGGCCGGATTGCCCAAGACCATGGGATGCGCTTGTGTTTCGAAATGCATCCGGTCGACATGGTGTACAAACCCGAGGCGCTGCTGCGACTGCGGAACGCCGTCGGTCCCGTGGTGGGATGCAATTTCGACCCGTCTCATTTGTTTTGGCAGGGAATGGATATCATCGAAGTCATTCGATCTCTGGGAGAAATCATTTATCACGTTCATGCCAAAGATAGCCGCCTGGACGAGCATGTCGTGCGCGTGAACGGAATCCTCGATTCCAAAACCTTTCAGGATAAACTGCATCGCAGCTGGGTTTTCCGGACGGCTGGGTTCGGTCATCCCGAGGAGTTCTGGAGAACCTTCATCAGTACCCTGCGGCTCGTCGGCTATGATGATGTCCTCTCGATCGAACACGAAGACCCGCTCATTGGCGCCGAAGAAGGCTTCACCTTGGCCGTCGGTCTGCTCCAGAAGGTGATGCTCGAAAAACCATCCACGAAGCTCTGGTTTGAATAAGCTCCCGTGAGAATTGAGAACGCCTGCCATCTTCCATGTTGGCAATTTCTTCCGGCTTCTTTTACTTAAGCTTCAACAATTCAAAGAGGGAATGACATGAAAATTGGACTCAATCTTTGGGTTTGGACTTCTCCATTTAATACCGACCGGGACTTGCCTTTGTTCGGCAAGGTAAAGTCATTCGGCGGAGAGGTCATAGAGTTTGGTCTCGAAGATGATGTCAAAGTGGATCCTCAAGTCCTTCGCAGAGAACTCGAAGCTCATCAGCTTGGCTGTTCGATCATTGGCATATTCAGCCCGGAGCGTGACCTGGCAAGCATGGACGCCGCCTGTCGGCAGAGGGCCATTGACTATACGCTGAGAGGGTTGGATCTGGCCGCCGCTAGCGGTGCGGCAATTTTCTCGGGTTCAGTGGCGGGCGTGGGCGGAGAGCAGGGGTTGTCTGCGGTTCAGTGGCAGGAGTGCATCCGTCGAGCGGCCGATGAACTCGAACCCTTGGGACAGTACGCCGCCAAGCTGGGTGTGCGCTTGGGGGTTGAAATCTTAAACCGCTACGAAAACAATCTATTGAATACGGCGGCCCAGGCTCGAAAGCTGGTGGACTTGGTCCAGTCGCCCGCGGTGGGAATCCATTTGGACAGTTTCCACATGAATATCGAAGAAACCGATATGATGGAAGCCGTTGCGCTGGCCGGGGACCGGCTTTTTCATCTTCACGGTTCCGACAGCCATCGGGGAACTCCTGGTGACGGCCATGTGCCGTGGGATCGGCTGGGACAGGCTTTGCAAAAAATTAATTTCCAGGGATTTGTCGTCATCGAGTCCTTTAACCCTGCCGGTAGATTGGCTCCTTTAGCTCGACTCTGGCGTCCATTGGCAGACTCTCAAGATGAGTTGGCAAGGCAAGGTCTGGAATTTCTTCAAGAAATCCTGAGGCGCAAACAAGTAGAGTGACGTATGTTTTACTCCACCTAACTGACTCGCGACTTAAATGCACCAGAAGCAACAAATCCATACCGCCCTATTGTGAGGGGGGAATTACTTCTTTTGTGATCTGCTCCGACTTTCTTGCAATTCTCTTATCGATTGTTCAGCCTCAAGGGAATTGGGGTTCAGATCTAGAGCACTGTGAAGCGCATTGATAGCTTCTTCCAATCTTCCCGCCCGTCCCAGCGCATTTCCTAAATGAAGATATGTCTCAAATTCTGGATGAGTTTGTGTCAGCCATTGAAAATGGGGGATGGCTTCAAGGTAATTTCCTGTCTTCAGTAAGAGGTCAGCAAGACTGCGGCGGGCGATGACGTAATCTGGCTGAATAGAAAGTGCCTTGTTCAATTCTGCCATTGCTTCAGGATTCCGATCTTGAGCTGCCAGTGCCATTCCCAAATTGAAATGAAAATCTGAGGCGTTGGGATTCAATTTCAGAGCCCGCTCATAACAAGCAGCCGCTTCCTCCCATTGCTTGGTTCGGTAATATACATTGCCGCGATTATTCTCAACGGCCGCGAGGTTCTTTTTGGCATGGGCATAGTTCGGTTTGAGTTCCAATGCTCTGGTCAGTTGTTCAGCGGCTTCAGTCAACTTGCCTTGTTCGGCCAATGCACGGCCGAGACCTGCATGGGCAACATAATTTTGATTCGTCACTAAGAGAGTGTGTTGCCATAGATGGATGCTGTTCTCCCAGGCCGTCAACTGCCTTCTGGTGGTGAAAGCCAAAAGAGTTATGAGCAGAATATATGGAAAGACCCATACTGCCTGGGGAGTCTTTGAGTTCAGAATCAGGCTCGAGGCACAACAAACGGTAGCCAGGAGAATTCCAATCATCGGGACATAGGCATAGCGATCAGCCATGGCTTGGTCCCCAACTTGTACCAAGCCGATGACAGGAACAAGTGTGCCCAGATACCATAGCCAACCTACGATGACAAAAGGCTTGTCAGTAACATAGAACCACGCCAACAGAGAAATGCCCCCAAGCAAGAGTGAGGCGATTAGAATTTGCCAACCGGGAAGTTGAGTCGCCGGATATGGATAGAATACTGCAAGATTCACCGGCCATATAAATTTGAAGAGGTAGAGCCCATAAGCAAAGACTGCATTTCCCAAGCGAGTAGCGAGAGGGAATGCTTCTAACGAGCGTAGCCCACTTCCGGCTTGGTGCTGTGCTTTAACAGTGATAATGCAGCTAATCAGGGAAAGAGCTAGGAGGGGAAGCTTTTCCAGGATCAGCTGTGCCAAAGTTCTTGGAGCTGGCCTTGTGTCGTCGGCTGCTTTGGGCGTATCCCCTTCTCTTGAGCGGCCGGAATGTGAGTGCTCCTTCTTTCGCTTGGACCTGCGATTCATTTCTGTGGGTTTGGTTCCTAATTCTTTGACAGGCTGCGGCGGCAAATCTTGGTGTCCAACCCAGCGGCTCAATGGCCAATAATCCAGAAGGAGGAGCACAAAGGGAAGAGTAACAAGCATAGGCTTGGCCATCAGGCTTAAGGCGAGGAACCCGAAAGCAAGAGCATAGGCTTTCCGCGAGGCGCTCAGACCAAAATGTCGGTATGCCATAATAGCTAGCAGACCGAAGAGTGTACTTAAGACATTCTTCCGTTCTGCGATCCAGGCAACGGATTCAACATTTAGTGGATGAATTGCAAAAATGGCGGCGATGCAAAAGGGAGGCCAGATCGAATTTGTTAGTTGATGTATCAGCCAAAAGAGCAACAGGACGTTGATGGTGTGGATCCAGAGATTCGTCAGGTGATGGGGCCCTGAGTTAAGCGCAAACCACTGGCAGTCCAGCATGTGCGAAACCCAGGTTAACGGGTGCCAATTTGAAACGTCAAATGTGGTAAATGCCCACTTAAGCCCTTGGATATCAATTCCTCGTTGTACTTGCGGGTTTCCCGAAACATAGATGTTGTCGTCGAATCCCACAAACTCAAAGGTTCCGACTGGCCAATAGACTCCGATAGTCAAGGCAGCAAGAGTCAAAATCAGAAGCCATCTATTGTTGCGTAGCCAATTCATGAGTCTCTTGATGTATAAGCTTTCTCGTCGACCAAATCAGGTCGACTGCAAGCCGGGGGGCTTAATGGATTGTGGCGGTGAAATCCTATCACATGCCCCAGACAAAAATCTTCCAGGCAGCCTGGGAAAGTCGAAGCGATGACGCACGCGGGTAAATGATGCCTAGGCAAAATTATGAAAGCACAGAAAATTCGATACAAGAGTCTAAACCAGACGTTTCAACGCGGAGCGGATTGAGCGGCAAGGAATCCATTAGTTGACGAAGGGTAGCGGCTTAACTTGGGTAAGGGTTTGAGACCCGCTTTGGAAGACGTCTACCGCCTAAATCTGAAGCTAACCAAATCACTCAGAAATCCGAAATGGTGATTTGTATTCAATATGCTATCCTAGTTGTCAAATTGAACGAGTCGATAAGAGCTTGCTGAGAGATGCGTGTAGAAAAACCTCTTGAATACACGAAAGACAATGGAAATTGAGTCCTTGCTTGGGATTGATGCTAACTTGAAGATGATCAATTGCTTGTACACTACTGCTGTGGAATTGACTTAATGAATTAGCAACGGGAGTCGGGTCAGTTTCGATTTGAATAGGCCAATTAAGCTGAACATGACCAAGAACAAATGGCTTTATGATCACAATGGAGTATGCCAGCAAGGATCCCCGTGAATCTTATGTAAACATTAGTGATAATTGAATTTACATGCTGAACTGGGCAACTAATCGTATCCGTTGCATTCCTTCAAAGAATTTAGCCTTAGGGAGTGGAAGAAAGTAATGATTTGGCAATTCTTTAAATCCATAATTTGGCTATCCTGCTGCGCCATTTGGGTCTCGATAAGTATTCCTTCAGCTGTTTTGGCGACTGAGGACTTGAAGTCGGAACAGGAGGCCGCTGAGTTCTTTGAAAAAGAAATCAGGCCGGTGTTCGTCAAGCAATGTCTCTCCTGTCATGGACCGGCGCAGCAGCTTTCTTCTTTACGTGTGGATTCCCGGGAAGCTCTCTTGAAAGGCGGCAATCGCGGACCAGCGATTGTGCCCGGCAATGCCAGCCTGAGTCTGCTCGTCAAGGCGGTGCACCACGATGGACTGGAAATGCCGTTGGGTGGAAAGCTCACGGTTGAGGAAATTACGGCCATTGAGAAGTGGGTGAATACGGGCGCTTTCTGGCCGGCCAACACCTCGGTGTCGACGAATGTGGCCGGCGTTGCTGCGGGCTATGGACGCATCAAGAAAGAGCATTGGGCCTATCAACCCTTGCGGAACTCACAGCCTGAGGAGATGACAGGAGTCGCCAATCCGGTCGACCGCTTCATCCTGGCGGGACTGCGCAAAGCCGGCCTGAAACCGGCGGAGCCCGCCGAACGTCAAACGCTGGTCCGCCGCTTGAGCTTTGTACTGACGGGACTTCCGCCCACGCCCCTGGAAGTAAGCCTGTTTGTCCATGACCAATCACCCGACGCCTATTCCAAACTCGTCGACCGGTTGTTGGCCTCCCCGCATTTTGGAGAGTTGTGGGCGCGGCACTGGATGGACGTGATGCGTTTCGCCGAAACTTTCGGCAATGACTGGAACTACGAAATCAACGGAGCATGGCTTTACCGCGATTATTTGATCCGGGCGTTGAATCAGGACGTCCCTTACGACCAGCTTATTCGCGAACATCTGGCCGGAGACCTGTTGGAGAAGCCGCGGATCAATTCACGTGAAAACATCAATGAGTCCTTGCTGGGGACGACCTTCCTGCGCATGGGAGAACTGGGGCATGACGATTGCATTCGTTTCCGGCAAATTCGCACCGATGTCGTCGATAACCAAATTGACACGCTGGGCAAGGCGTTTCAGGGACTGACCGTGGCCTGCGCCCGTTGTCATGATCATAAGCTCGACCCGATTCCCACCTCTGATTACTATGCCTTGTATGGCGCATTGACCAGTTCCCGCATGGTCATGCGGGATGCTGACACGCCGCAAGCCAACGCCGAGGCCAAACAACACTTGCGCGAGTTGAAACCGCAAATCCGTGCTGAGGTCGCCCAGGAATGGATTCAGGATTCGGCCCTGATGCCCCGCTACCTGATGGCGGCTTATCGTGCGATGAAGGGAGCGGCCCCTCAACCCAACGATTTGACCGAGCTTTCTCTGGCTCGCATTCAGGCCTGGCTCTCGGTGCTGGAACGGCCGAATCCGGGGATGGAGGAACCGCTCTACGCCTTTCTGCAGGCGACAGAACCCGATGTTCCCCAGACCTGGAATCAGATGAAATCCCGTTATGCAGATGAGTCTCAGAAACGCGCCGCTTTCAATCGCGAACATTTTGTTCCCTTTGGAGATTTGACAAAGAATAACCTGGATGGCTGGCATGCCGACGGCAATATTGCCTTTGACGGTCCTTCAGGCAGCGGCGAATTTGCCGTGGCGAATACCGGCCCAATGGCAGTTTCCGGTGTATTCCCCGCCGGAATCTACAGCCATGTGTTGTCCGAACGTTTGGACGGTGCCCTGCGTTCCCCGCTCGTTCCCAAGGATAAGAAATTCATCAGCCTCCTGGTCATGGGCGGCAAGGTGGGGGCCTGGCGGACCGTTCTCGACAACTGCATGTTGGGTGAAGATTACAAGGTGCTCGAATGGGAGACCCCGAACTGGCTGAAGATTCCCAATCGAGACGACCAGCCCAACCTGCCGTACTACATTGAGCTTGTTACCAAGACTGAAAACCCAAGGCTCCCGGAACGGCCGCAGCGACTCAAGGTGAGTGCGGAACTTGCGAATTCCCCTTATTCCTATGTAGGAATCACGCGTGCGGTACTGCATGACGTGGATGAATCTCCACGGGATGAGCTGTCCCAGATGAGCTTGCTGTTTGCGGCGGACACCCCCAAGAGCCTGGAAGAGTTCGCTCAACGGTATGCCGCTGTGGTCAAACAGGTCCTTACTCATTGGGCGGAACGGAAAGCAAGTGACGACGACTGCCGCTGGATTGGGTGGCTGCTGGAAAACCGGTTGCTCTCCAACGAAATGAATCAGTCGGTCCGTTTGCAGAAACTCATTGAGGAATACCGCTACGCCGAGTCACACGTCACGACCCCCCGGGTCTTCAATGGGATTGCGGACTTGGAGCCAGGCTACGATTTCCCGATCCTGCCTCGCGGCGATGCCACCAATCCCGGCAAGCTGGTCCCCCGCGGCTTCCTCCAGTTGATCACCGAGACAACGGGTGGATTTACGCCCACTGGAAGTGGAAGGCGGGAGATTGCGGAATTGATTGCCAGCCCGAAAAATCCGTTGACGGCCCGGGTGATGGTCAACCGCATCTGGCTGCATGTCTTTGGCCGCGGCATCGTTCCCACGGCCGATAATTTCGGAGTTTACGGGGAGCGCCCCTCCAATCAAGACCTCCTCGACTATCTGGCGGGACAATTCATGCGGGAAGGGTGGTCAATCAAGAAGCAGATCCGGCTGTTGGTCATGTCTAACACTTTCCGGGAGGCAAGCGACCCTTCGGCTGAAGCTCTTACGGTCGACCCGCAGAATCAACGGCTCTCCTATTACCCCGTCCGCCGGTTGGAAGGGGAGTCAATCCGCGACGCGGTGCTGGCCGTCTCAGGCCGCCTGGATCAAACGATGTACGGACCCAGCATTCAGCCCTATCGGGAAGATCCCAAGGACTACCGCAAGCTCTTCCAAGGGCCGCTCGACGGCAACGGAAGGAGGAGTATCTATGTCAAAGTAACAAGGCACGAAGGCTCTCGCTTGCTGGAGACGTTTGATTTCCCGAACCCTGCGGTCACTCGCGGCAACCGCGACACCACGAACGTCCCCTCCCAGGCCCTGGCTTTGCTCAACGATCCTTTCATTATCAACCAGGCTGGATTCTGGGCGGACCGTTTGCTTGAAACCAAAGCCCCCTCCGTGGAAGTGCGTGTCAATTTGATGTTTCGTTCGGCTCTCGGCAGATCACCGGATGAAGCGGAACGCCAGCGTTTTAGCAATCTGGCAAATACCCTGGCGGGTCTTTACAAGACGCCGCAAGACCAGATACTGACCAATCGGGAAGTCTGGAAAGACATGGCTCATGCCATCTTCAACCTGAAAGAGTTTATTTACATCCGCTAGGAGCCAGGGAAGTCGTAGGGATCCATCGCTGATCCGCAAGGACTTCGTTTAAAAGTGGCCTGGCCCATAAGCCAGGACGTGCTAAAATTTAATGAGTAAATTCGCGAAACAAACGATAAGCACCATAGAGTTTATAAGGAACTCCTTTCTATGAATCAGGATTCATCCAAGTCGGGATGCCCAGGTCTGTTCGCCACGGCCAATGACTCGTCGTGAGGCTCTCAAGTATGCCTCCAACGGATTCGGATTGTTGGCCCTTTCGGCGCTCATGGCGGACAAGAACTATGCAGATTTGCTCGTTCCTCGCCAGGATTTTCCCGCCAAAGTGAAGAATGTCATTTTTTGCTTTATGCCGGGTGCCGTTTCCCACATTGATACCTTTGATCCAAAACCGAAGCTGGCCGAACTGGATGGAAAACCATTTGATGGCACCTATCAGGTGGGTGCCAAGAAAGAAACAGATCGCAAATGGATTAAGAGCCCGTGGGAGTTCAAGCAGTATGGGCAGTCTGGAATCTGGGTCAGCGATCTGTTCCCGCATATTTCTGGTTGTGTGGATGAAATCACCGTGATCCGCTCCATGGTCGCGGGTTTTCCTCTGCACCCGCGAGCCAATCTCATTATGCATACCGGGCGCAACTCAGGCGGATACCCCAGCCTGGGGTCGTGGGTCAATTATGCCTTGGGAAGTGAAAACAAAAACCTGCCGGGTTACGTTCTACTTCATGGAGGGGCCGTGCCGCCGGGAGGATTGGAAAACTTTTCAAACGGTTTTCTGCCGGCGACGTATCAGGCGACAGCCATGCAAGCCGAGGGGAAACCCGTGGTCAATATTGATCCGGCCGACAAGGACCCCGCGGTCCAGCGCGCCAAACTCGATGCGATCCTACAGGAAGACCGCCAGTTTCTGGAGTCCCTCCGGAGTAATGACGCTGTGGAATCGGCGATCAAGAATTATGAAATGGCGTACAAGATGCAGTCGGTGGTTCCCGATATCCTGGATTTAAGCAAGGAAAGCGAAGCCACCAAGAAACTCTACGGGCTGGATACAGCCGACAAGAATAAACAACTCTACAGCACGCAGTGCCTGCGAGCCCGTCGTCTGATTGAATCCGGCGTTCGCTTTGTGGAGATCACCTGCCCGGAAATTTACGGGAATAACAATGGAACCTGGGATCAACATTCAGACATGAAAAAGGGGCACGAAGGGAATGCCTTCATTACCGATCAGGGGATTGCCGGCCTCTTAATCGATTTGAGATCGAGGGGGATGCTGGATGAAACCCTGGTGGTCTGGGCGACGGAATTTGGCCGAACCCCCCATGCCCCGAAGCCAGACGGACGTGACCACCACGAGACGGCCTTTACCGTTTGGATGGCGGGTGGGGGGCTTAAGAAGGGATTCGTTTATGGCGCCACGGATGAAGTGGGGATGCATGCAGTGGAGAACATCACCGAGGTTTACGATCTGCATGCCACCATTCTTCAGCTTCTTGGTTTGGATCACAAGAAGCTCACCTACCGTTTTGGCGGCCGTAATGTCAGCCTCACCGACGTGCACGGCCATGTCATGAATGGCATACTCGCCTGATGATCCCGGCCCACGGTGCTCTCTATTCCTCCCGGGAGAAGCGCCCAAGTCTCACCTTCCTGCTGGCAGACACGTCTGGCAGAGAATAATTCGCGGTGGAGTTTGCTCTCTCCCTCCACCGCCAGAACACCAATCCCAATCCCCGCCTGCACTCTGACTCGGAACAGGACCAAGGTCTTGAGCCGCATTGCGGGCCAGCAAAAAGGAGTTCGAATGCGATCTTTCATTTTGTGGTTGTCTTTGTGGATGACCGGGTTGACAGGTTCTACGAGTTTCATCCAGGCGGCCGACAAGGCAGGTCTAGATCGCCAGCACCTCGCCCAGATTCCCGTCAAGATGCAGGAATTTGTGGATAAGGGCACTGTGGCGGGGGTCGTTACCTTGGTGGCCCGACACGGGGAGGTGGCGTTTCTCAACTCGGTGGGATACACAGACATGGAAACCAAACAGCCCATGAAGGTGGACAATATTTTCCAGCTTCATTCCATGACGAAGCCAATTGTTGCTATTGCCGTCATGATGCTGATCGATCAAGGAAAGATTGCTTTGGATGATCCTGTCGAGAAAATCCTGCCCGAGTTTCGTGGACAGTGGGCGGTTGAATTGAAAAACTCGCAAACTATGGTGTTGCGCCATCCTTCCCGGCCTGTGACCCTGCGCGATCTTATGACGCATACCTCAGGAATGAGCACGAACCCTCCCGAATCCATTAAGGAACTGCACCGGGCCTTGCATATGCCGCTCAACGAGGTGGTGCTGGTGGAAGCGCAACAACCGCTCGATTTCGATCCTGGGACACGTTGGCAGTACTCAAATACGGGGATTGCGGCGTTGGGGCGAGTCGTCGAGGTCGTCTCCGGAATTCCTTTTGAAAAATTCCTGGAAACGAAAATCTTCCAACCCCTGGGGATGAAGGATACCTACATCTATCCTCCGAAAGAAAAATTCAGCCGGATGCCAACCGCCTACCTGCTCAAGGATGGGAAACCAATCAAATATACGTCAGACCCCCTGGGCGAGGGGACTTTGAAATTCAGGGAAGGCGCCAAATACCCCTTGCCCGAAGGCGGCCTCTACTCCACGGCCAGCGATCTTTTTCCCCTGTATCAAATGATGCTAAACAAGGGAGAACTGCATGGCGTGCGCATCCTGACACCGGCTTCGGTCGAGCTCATGACGCGGGTTCACACCGGTGATCTCACCACCAGCCAGGCGGGGGCCGGCTGGGGGCTGGGATGGTTTGTGATGAAGCCCAATCCAGGGATCCAGACCCCACTTTCCCCGGGGACTTTTGGCCATGGCGGACGTTACGGAACTTTTTGCTTTATCGACCCCTCAAAAGACTTGATTGGGATCTTTATGATTCATCGGGAAGGCGGCAGTGATGAACGTCAGGCGTTCATGACTTTGGCGGAGTCGGCGGTCGTCGAATAAGATCCTTTCTTGGCGGAGAGGACTCTTGATTTAAACTCCCCTCCTCGCTCAGGAGGGGGACTGAAGGCCATTTGGCTTTCATGGGGTGGTTGACGCTGTAGGAGTGAGGCTCTTGCGCTAGAGATCGATGTCTCGGACAGGCTTGGTGATGGGTTCGTCCTTGCTTTTTTCGAAGGCAGCTTGGAACTTCCGCTCAAGTAACTGGGACTTCATCTTCTCGTCCTCCGTGCTCTGCTTGAAGAGCGCTTCGCGGTGCGCAGCTTGTTCTTTAAGGATGGCAGCGGCCTGATCGAGGTCAGGAGCATTGGATGCCTTGGGCGGTGCTTCATGACTGATCACTTTGCCTAACTTTGAATCAATGGTAAGGGTGGCACTGCAGCAAGGGCAGGTAATTATGATGTCTTGGCTCTTGGAATCCGTCATGGTTGTAAGTCTCCGTCTCGAGATGGGACAAAATATTTACAAAATTATACTATCCATTAGAGTTACTACTGTCAATTGAGCCAAACTTTTCTGAAGGAACCAGTTTTCGCATCAGTCATATTTGAAACGAGTTACCCAATTCAACCTTAGGGTGCAGTGTTACATGAAACATATGAAGTTAGCTTTTCTGATATTTGCTTACCTTTCCCTTGTAGAAGTGGGATTGTGTGAAGGAAAAGACGAAGCGGCAAGCGCCGAGGCTCTGATTTCACGGGCAATCCAACAGGAGGGCATTTGGAGGGAAGGAGCGCCGCCCATGTTGTTGCATGCGGAAATTCAAGTTCCAGATACCAAGGGGGCATCGTTGCGTGGCGACTATACTCTCACCTGGATTTCGCCATCCAGATGGAGGGAAGAGTTTCAACTTGGAAAATTTGAGCGGCTTCGTATTGGTGCTGACAAGGGGTATTGGGAGAAGAATAGTCTGAGCTACCAGCCTGAGATTGTCTTTCAGTTGGATACCATGTTGCACTTGAAAGATGCGCTGAGAATTAGGGCAAATCAAACCATTGGAAATGTAAAGAATCATGAGAATGCAGGGGGGCGCGAGAGGTGCACGGAGGTCAAATGGCCGAAAAGTGCGGACCGAATCCTCTGCTTTGATGAGGCCAGCGGGGTTCTGAATAGCGTTGAATATGCATATGGCGGGAATGATTTTTCAACTCCGATCTCTCGCATTGAATATGGGGGATTTAATCGCGTCGGCGAGAGGGTTTTCCCCTTTGAAATCCGAGCACTGAATGGTAAGAAAGATATTGGCGTAGTCCGGATTTTGAAAATAGAGGCATTCACTGTTGAAAATCCAGAGCTCTTTGAAGCCCCGACCTATGCAGAATTTTGGGCACAGTGCGACAATGTGGTGGAACCAGAAGTGCAATATAAGATTCCACCAAAATATCCGCTCTCTGCCCGTAAAAACGGTGAACAAGGAAAGGTGGTCACTTACGCAGTTATTGAAACCGATGGGTCTCTGTCGCACTTGGCAATCATTCATAAGGCAACCCCGGACTTGGAGGCAGCGGCGCTTCAGGCTGTTAGTGAATGGCACTATAAGCCCGCCAAATGTGGAGAGACACCCATTCGCTTTCAAACATCAATCCAGAGTGAATTTTCATCTAGGAAATTAGGTGAGAAGAAATAGACCTTGATCACTACGGTGCCGCCCCTCCACAAGAGGAGTAAATGGACTACTTGCGCAAGCAGCAACATATTGACGGCTGGCCTTCACCTTTTAGCTAAGCTATAATCAGTCCGTCATAAGAGATGTGTAAGGCAAAGACAAATAATTTCCTCTCGCAAATCAATCTCAACCCCACCTGTCCTTCTTATGAATCCCAGATTAAAAATTACCCATATGAGTCATCAAGCACGATATCGAATCATGATTTTGCGCGCCCTTTTCGTTGGAATCTTACTGACGACACCTGTCCTGGCGGCGGCATAAATTCAGCGGAAAACGCGGACAAAACTGCAGAACCATAGTTCTTGACAATGGAAACCATCGGTTGACGTTCAGCGCTCGAAGACGGGCCAGTTTCGCTCCGTTCGTTGCAGGGAGCCGAACAGGAATTCATTCTGACTCAGGCAGAGAATCCCGTCTTTGTGATCCAGTATCTTGACGTTCGGCACATCTTTCATCAAATTTCATCTCTCCAGGCCAGCAGAACGAGATTCATCAAGGAGCAAGCCCGGCCGAGCAAAAGCTGGTGGCCAATTTCTACGGGCTTGGCGGTCTGAATTTAAATGCCAAGGTTACGGTCCAGTCCACAACCAGCGATTCTTCGAGTCATTGGTCGATTTCAGTCGATAACCAGGCAGGGTTGGCGATTACCGATGTTCAATTTCCGTTTGTGGTAGTTCCTTACCATCTGGCAGGGAAAGCAGGATCCGAAGCCCTTTTAAGGCCGTATCAGTCGGGGCAGCTCTTCTCACCGCCTCAGCCGGACGATCTCGAACCCGACAGTCCGCATGCCTGGCAATTTCGGCCAGAGAATGGTGATACCAGCCATTATCCGGGCCTCACCTTCGCCCAGTTCCTGGCTTATTACAATGACCGTTCCGGCCTTCTCCTTAGCTGTCAGGATTCCTCCGGTGCCGTAAAGCTGATCAAACCTGTTCATCACCGATCCGGCGGCATTCGGCTGGGCGTTTCCCAGGTGGGGGACTGGCCGGCCAGCGGAGAGAGAACGGTCCCCTATGACGTCGTGCTCAGGACATTTACAGGGGACTGGTATGCCGCTGCCGACCTGTATCGGCAGTGGTCGTTGAAGCAGCGCTGGGCCCGAAAACCTCTATCGCAACGAGAGGATATTCCTCACTGGTTGCTGGATTCACCGCCGCATATGATCGTGCGCATTCAGGGGCAACTCGATCACGGGCCGGCCGATCCCAACACGGAGTTTCTCCCATATCCAAAGATTATTCCCATTCTGGAAAAAATTTCGAAGCGGATCAATTCCCCGGTTGTGCCGGTGATCATGTCGTGGGAAAGACCCGGTCCCTGGATTTATCCGGATTGTTTCCCTCCGGCCGGGGGAGATGCGTCCCTCAAGGAGTTTTCCAACCTGGCCAGGGACCGTGGTTGGCATGTTGGAAGTTTCTGTAACGGAACGCGCTGGGTGACGCATCATTATTGGAGCGGGTATGACGGGGAAAAATATTTCATTGAGAACGAAGGAGCAAAAAGCACTTGTCGCACTCATGACCAGCAGCTCTGGGAAGAAAATTGGGCCCAGACCTGGCGCCCCAGCTACGCCTCGTGCCTGGCTGTTCCGACCACCCGCAAGATTGCCCAGAATTTTGTGACCCGTCTCACCGACGACGGCCTGGATTGGATTCAGTTTCTGGATCAAAACGTCGGCTGCTCCACGTTTCCCTGTTTTGCTGCCAACCACGGACATCCTGCGAGCCCGGGAATTTGGATGACCGCCAGCATGCAGGAATTGCTCGACTCCTTCCAGGGGATTGCCCAAGGAATCGAGAAGCAGAGCGCCGGCAAACGCAAAATCGTTTTCTCCGTTGAGACCCCACCCAATGAGTACTTTATGCCCAATTTTCAGATTTGTGATGTCCGCGTGATTCCCCCGGGGCAAGCCGGCTTTGGGAAGCGCTTCATCCCGCTCTATCACTTCCTCTACCATGAGTTTGTGCTGATGCAGGGCGGGTTTGGCTTTGCTCCCGAACCGTATCACATGCCGATCCGCACGGCTTACAACCTGGTGGTTGGCGAGATCCCGGGAGGGGTGGTTACCGGAGATGGCCGGCTGTTGAATCGGGATACCAACAATTGGGCGCCCTGGGATCCTCAGGTGGGAGATAACGATGATTCCCTGGAGATGCTGCGCCGGGCGGCAGCTTTGCGGCAGGGAAAAGCGAAAAATTATCTGGTCTTCGGAAGAATGCAATCTCCGGCTCATTTCGATTTATTGAAAACCATGCGCTGGCAATATGGGGGAATCGACAACCAGATCCCGGCGGTCTTTCATTCTGCCTGGCACAACCCTCAGGGGAAATTTGCGCTTGTGTTGACGAACTGGACCAAGGAAAAACAGACCGTGAAAGTGGAAGATCATCGCCTAGGCGGGCGGGTCCTGGTGTCGGAATCTCTAGCTCAGATCAAATCCGAGCCGCACGCGGTGAGCGGGGGCAAGCTCGAGTTGCTGCTTCCTCCGTTAAGCTGTGTGCTGGTGGAAACTCAATAGAAAGGATACTCATGGCTACCCCTCTCGTCGATCCTTCCCGGCAACCGGATGTTATCGTCATCGGAGGCGGCCCCGCCGGGTCCACGGTCTCCACCCTCATCGCCCAGCGCGGCTACCAGGTCGAGCTTTTTGAGCGGGAACATTTTCCCCGCTTCCATATTGGCGAATCACTGATCCCTGAGACGTATTGGGTGCTTAAGCGGCTCGGGATGCTGGAAAAGCTTCGCCAGAGCCCGTTCGTCAAGAAGCACAGTGTGCAGTTTGTCAACTCGAGCGGAAAACAGTCGGCGCCCTTTTACTTTTGGGACAACAAGCCTCATGAATGCTCACAGACCTGGCAGGTCGTTCGCAGTGAGTTTGATTTGATGATGCTAAACAATGCCCGGGAGCGGGGCGTGAACGCCCATGAGGGTGTTCGGGTGAAAGATGTGCTCTTTGAGGGGACGCGTGCGATCGGCGTGAAGATTCAAATGGCGGACGGCTCCGAACAGGAAGTCCGCGCCCGCGCCATTGTGGATGCCAGCGGCCAGTTCGGCCTGTTGCAGAGCAAGTTTAAGTTGCGAATCTGGGATCCTATTCTCAACAAGGGAGCGATTTGGACTTATTGGCAAGGGGCTTACCGTGATAGCGGCCGGGATGAGGGGGCCACCATGGTCCTCCAGACGGCCAATCGGCAGGGGTGGTTCTGGTACATTCCGCTCCATGACGATCGCGTCAGCGTCGGAGTCGTGGCACCCTTCGACTATCTGTTTAAGGGACGCGTGAGCCACGAGCAGACCTATCAGGAGGAGGTTGAACGTTGCCCTGCCGTCAAACAGCGCGTGGCGTCAGCCCAACGGGTGACGGGATATTTCGCGACCAAAGATTATTCATACCGGGCCAAACAGTGCGCAGGCGACGGCTGGGTGACGATTGGGGATGCCTTCGGATTTCTGGACCCGCTTTATTCGTCGGGAGTGCTTCTGGCCTTACGTTCCGGAGAGATGGCGGCCGCTGCTATTGTCGATGGACTGCAAAGCGGGGATCTCTCCGCCCGGCAGCTCGGGCGCTGGGGAGACACGTTTAACCAAGGGGTGGACAGGATGCGCCGGCTCGTTTGTGAATATTACGACGGATTTAGTTTCGGTCAGTTCGTCCGGACCTACCCTCATCTCAAGGGCACGGTCACCGACCTTCTGATCGGAGATTTGTTCACCGACAAGGTGGATACAGTCTGGGCGCCTATGGAGTCGTTGTACCCGCCCGGCAAAACCCTTCCTACATCATGGGATTCCGGAAAACCCGCGCAGGAAGCCTCGCATAAAGTCAACGAGTTGATCCTTCCCGAGGGCGTCAGGCCCTAGTTGGGGAAGATTCACTAATTTCCTACGCGTTGTCGGGTGCTTGCGTGCCGGCAAGAACTCTCTCCTCCTCGCGTCCGTAAACCCAGTCAAAGAGCGGCAGGGCCATCACGGTGGTGGCGAGAGCCATCAGCACGAGTATGGTAAAGAGCGTCGGTGTGATGATCCCTCGCTCCAAGCCAATGTTGAGTAGGATCAACTCCATCAAACCCCGGGCATTCATCAAAGTCCCGATGGCCCTGGCATCGCGGGAGCTTTCCCCGTGCCAGCGCGCCGCCAGCCAGCAGGCGATCCCCTTTCCAGAGCAGGATGCCAAAAAGACGAGGAGGGCAATCCCCCACAGCCTTGGGGAGTTGAGCAAGTCGATGCGTGTATTTAATCCGGAATAGACGAAATAGAGAGGCAACAGAAAATGATGGGTCATGGGTGCCAGCTTGTCTGACATTTCCCGCGAAAAGACTCCTCGAGGCATCGCAGTCCCCAGGATGAAAGCGCCAAAGACTGCGTAAATTCCAATGGCATCGGTGAACCAGGCGCTCAGCATCAGTGCAATGAGGGTGAAAGAAAACATCCGGCCACTAACTTCTTGCCGGTTCTCGGCCAATTCTCCGACGCGTCGAAACAGGCTTTTTAGCGGAAGGAAAACCATTCCCACATAGAGCAGGCCGCCCAAGGCCACCCAGATCGCCGCGCCGGGATGGCCATTGGAGCAGGACAACACAACGGCCAAAAGGCACCAGGCCATGGCATCGTCGATGGATCCCGCGGCCAGGGCCAGAGTGCCCAGGGAAGTTCCGGTCAGACCCCTTTCCCCGAGGATGCGAGCGAGAACGGGCATAGCCGTGATTGACATGGCTGCCCCCAGGAAGAAGAACCTCTGCCAGGGGGTTACATTCGACGTAAAAAATTCCTGGTGGCTGATGGGAGCAATCGCCAGCAATCCACCTAGGCAAAGTGGAGCCAAAACCCCTGCCAGGGAAACAGAAGCGGCACTGCGCAAGCGCTTGCGAATGAAGTCGGCGCGAAATTCCAGACCTACCAGAAACATGTAGAGAATCAGTCCGATCTGGCTGAGGGCGTGAAGGATTCCCATCGATTCTTTCGGGAAGACTTTGACTTGAAAAACAGGAAACAGCAGTCCGAAAAGAGAAGGTCCCAGCATGGCTCCGGCAATCATTTCTGCGACGACTTGAGGTTGTCGGATCTTTCGTGCCACCCAACCCATGGCTCTGCAGACTGCCAGGATGAAGGCGAGTTGGAAAAAGAGTAGTGAAGAAGCGTGAAGATTAATCATGGTGATCCATTTCTATTCCCCGCGTTCGAGCTTAAGTTCGTACCCAACGGTTCGCTTTCATTTCAGAGCGGGGCAGGCTCCCATGGGGAACAGGCTTTACCGGGATACGGAGGGCAAAGGCTGTGTGGAGTGCATTTTCAATCTGTCGAGCCAATTCTTCAGGATTCCTGACCTGGGAGGCTGTTTCAATGTGGATGGTCGCCTCGGTAAGGGCGAGAGAAGACTGAACCTCAACGCGAAATTCTTCGATCCCTGGAAAGCCGTGCAGAACCTCTTCCACGGCACTCGGATGGAGGTTAACTCCCCGCACAATCATCATGTCATCGACACGTCCCAGAATTCCCCCGAGCAAGGCGAGCTCCGAAGAACCGCAGGGGCAGACCAGTTCCGGAGCTGTTTCCACCAGGTCGCCGGTCCGATAGCGAAGCAGCGGGGACCCGGTTCTGCCCAGGGAAGTCAAGACCAGTTCTCCGCGCTTCCCGTAGGCGGGTTTTTCTGCGCTGTCGGGGGCAATCACTTCCGCGATATACGCGGATTCAATGATGTGTAAGACATCCCGCCGCGCCGGACAGGCATAACTCACGGGTCCGGTTTCGGTCATGCCGTGATGGTCAACGACAACAGCTCCCGGCCAATGCGCTTCAATGCGCTTTCGCACGCCGGGCAGACTGCCTCCGGGTTCTCCGGCCACGATGATCCGCCGAATTTTTCCAACACTCAAATCGAGGCGCTCCTTTCCGGCAACCTCGGCCAGTCGCAAGGCGTAAGTCGGAGTGCATAACAGCACGGTCATTTCATGATCGAGGATCAATCGCAAACGGGCGGCACTACTCAGCCCGCCTCCGGGAATGCTGAGACAGCCCAGGCGGGCTGCCGCTTCGAAAGCCGTCCAGAACCCTAGAAAGGGAGCAAAGGAGAAGGCGAAAAAAAGACGGTCGCGAGCGGTGATCCCGGAGACACGATAGATTTTCTCCCAACTCTCCAGCATCCATTGCCAGCTTTCGGGAGTGTCCAGCCATTTCATGGGGGTCCCGCGGGTGGCGCTGGTTTGGCTGAGCCTTGTGTATCGCTCGAGCGGGTAGGTGAGATTCGATCCATAAGGCGGATTTTGGCGCTGGTCTTCAATCAGCTCCTGCTTGGTCGTGAACGGGACCGTTTTTCGGAAGTTGTCGAGAGTGGATATTTCCAGCGGTGGATGGGAGGGCGATTGAAGCTTCCCGGAATAAAAGGGGTTGCCGGGAATCAATTCCGAGAAGAGAACACGAAGCTTGGAGAGCTGTTCACCTTCAATCGAGGAGCGGTCAGGGAGAGTGCTGGAATTCATTCGACTAATCGAAAAGCTCCTTTGGAGCCAATTCAATCCTGTCCGTGATGGTGACGGGAATGGGCGTGGCCTCCATTTTTCCGGTTTCCGGATTGTGCCTGACGCAGGCGGCCACAATGTTCCCGCGGGCTACTTCCTGGACGGGTGTGGCATTGAGTTTCCGGAAAATGAAGGTGTAGACGAGGGCGCGCTCTTTTTTCTCGCGAACCAGCATTTGGATCTCAACCATGTCTTCGAAACGTAGAGGATGTTTGAAATCGCAGTCCACATGCACGCGGGGCCAGCCTACCTTGTCCTTCGTGGTTGCCGAAGGAACAATGGAGAATCCAAGCGAGCGGAAGAAGGCCGCCTCCGTTGCTTCCATGAAGTGAAAAAAATTGGAGTAGTGCATGATCCCGGCCATGTCCGTATCCGAGAATTCGACTCTGCGATTTAGCTTGAACTCGTAAGCCACGTTTCAGGATCCTCCAACATTGTTTCTGTAACCCGGCGGCGGCCGGGCAAGGAATGTTGCCGACTGGGAGAGTCTGCTTCAGATTGCATCCGGAGGCAAGAGCTCCAGAATATCGGCCAGGATCTGCTGTGAGGCGTCGATCAAAACATTGCGCCGTCCGTAAAGCGGTGTCGAGTCTTTTAAGCCCAGCGCCCGTTGAATAATGAAATCAGGGGTCACCTGGAGATAAGCAATCGGCTGACTGAGATAGGTGATCTTCGCCTCGTTCAAAATCCCGCCCAGCGGAAGTTTCCCCTGCAGAACCAGGATGCGTGCCGCCGACGGGAAATATTGAAGATGAATCTTGATGGCCCCGAATTCCACGACCTTTTTCCCGTGTTCCGTAACCAGGAGCACCTGCCGCATGTACTCGTCGCCTTGCAATTGCCGTTTCAGCAGGCGAAGCCGCAGGGGCTGTCCATGATGCTTTTCCAGGGTTCGCGTCATGTCGGATTCATGAACGAGCAAGGTTCGATAGGGCTCGGGAAGTTGCGCAGGCTCGATCGTGGTTGCGGCAGGCAAACCCACCTGATCCTGTGCATAGAATTCACTTAACGGATAGAGAAGATTAGCGGCTTCGGTCATAAATCAGTTAGGTGTAGCGAACGTTGCGATGCTGGGGCAGAAAAAACCCTGCCAGCAGACGATCCACCTGCAACAGCCCGGCTCGATTGAGCTCGATGCCTTGAGGGGTCTGGAGCAAAACCTTCTGATCCTGCAAGGAGCTCAAGGGGATTGCAAACCGCTGTCGGATATCGACGCCGAATTTTTTCTGAAAATACGATGGCTCCACATGCCCAAGTTTCATTTGCAGAATGAATTCCCGAATCAACCGTTCTTCCTCGGTAGGCCGCAACGCACGATAAATGGGGAGTTCGCCCTTTTGCAGGCGGCCAAGATAGGAATTGAATTCGTGTTCATTTTGGAAATGGATGCCGGCGAGATAGGAGAACGACGCCACTCCCAACCCCAGGAGGTCGGCCCCATGCCAAAGTTGGTCGCGATAGACGAAGCGGGAAAGGGTGGAATTCTTGACGGCCGTGTAAGCACTGGTCACCGTGTAGCCAGCTTCTTCAAAACGGGCGAAGGCGTAGGCAACCCAATCGCGTTTGGTTTGCCAGGAGGCGACTGGCGCTATGGTTTCTCCATGGGCGCGCATTTCCTTGGAAATGGTGGTGTTGTAAGGGATTTCCATCTGATAAATGGTGACGCTATCAGGCTCGAGGGCAATGGTTCGCCGGACGCAATCCTGCCAATTTTCCGTCGTCTCCCCAACCATGCCGGCGATCAAGTCAATATTGACCTGCGGAAACCCCAGGGACCTGGCAAACGCGTAAGCCCGATCGATTTCCCTGGCGCCATGCGCCCGGCCATTGGTTTTGAGGATGCCTTCATCAAAATTCTCAATCCCCAAACTGAGCCGTGTGACTCCCAGATCCTTGATTACTTTCAGTTTGGCTTCCGTTAAGGTGCCCGGCTCACACTCGAAAGTGACTTCTCGGGCCTGGTCCCACGGCAATAACGTTTTCATCTCGTCGGTCAGTCGCGAAAGCTGGCGCGAGGAAAGATAAGACGGCGTTCCCCCTCCGAAGTAGACGAAATCGGGCTTCCGCCCAGCGATAAATGGCTTCTGGGAATACAGCCTCAGCTCGGCAAGGACCGCGTCGAGGTAGTGCTGAATCTCGCTTTCCCTCATGTCCGTATAGACTTTGAAGTAACAGAAATGACAGCGCTTCCGGCAAAAAGGGATGTGCAGATAAATCCCCAAAGGGATGTCAGGAGAAGGGGAGGTTCCAAGGGCCTGGGAAACCTCATGGGTATGCTCCGGCTTCCAAAAGGAGAACGGAGGATAATTGGACACAAAGTAATTTCCTTGAGTAGTCTCGCTCTCCCGTTCTGTGGGTACGGGAGAGGCTATTTCACCTGCCATAAAAAGTTTCCTGCCTTATGCAATTTTTTACAGTCCGCGCACTCGAAGGGCCGAGCTCAACTCATATTCTACCATCTTTTGGGTGTTCACCTGAGGCGAAGTGCCCAAATGCCAGTGAGTCCAAAGACAAGACCAGAAGCGGCTTTCAACCGGCGGTAACCGATGCCGCCGGGGCCGGAGGGTTAAGGGACGAACGGGTCCTAGAGGAAACCGCTTGAGTTGCCCCAGGCATTCTCACTCCGCTGGCACTTCCCACACTTCCAAAATCATCTTTTCCAGACGCAGGCATCCCACGAAGTTTTCGCACCATCCAAATGGATTACGTTTTCTCGGATGAATGAAAATGAAGACTTTGGGCCTTTGCTTAGTTTTGTGCTCGGTGGGACTGGCTGGAGAACTGATCCATACCGGAGCAAAAATTTATGTGAGCCCGACTCCGGACGACTTTGACCGTTATCTGATGGGGGAAATCCAATCCCAGGATCTTCCCATTGTCCTGGTCAGAAGCCGTGGCGAGGCAGAATTTGAGATCAGTTTGAACTCCGGCCCGAAACAAAATGATCCCAAAGCTCAATCTGTTCTTCCCGTTGGAGAAAACAAGGAGATTGAGACCCTCTCTGTCATCAACCTCAAGACGGGCCAAGTGGTTTATTCTGATACGTTTCATTTTGGGAAAGGGAAACGGGATAACAAATCTGCCTCAGAAGTTTGCGTTAAACATTTGCGAAAAGTCTTCAAAAAGCATTGACCGGGATCCTTGCGAGTGGCGAAAGGATGTCTCGCCGGCTTTGCATCACATTGGCCATGGACTCTCCCATTTTCGTAATGTTTTCCATATTCGATTGAGTGAAAGCAATAACTTGTTTGACTTAATTTAAGTTAGCGCTCGGACAGGGTTCTGGTTGATGAGGCCAGGAGCCGGCATCCGGTAACCCGTCTCCGCGTTTACAAAACTATTACAATTCCTTGGGGCACCTCCAACCTGTCTTCGGGCATCTTATCTCGACCAAGGGCAGCGTGTTCCCAGCCGAGCGTTATTAATCTAGAAGTCGGAAATTTATTGATGAAGCGAGAACTTCTTCGGAAACCACTCATTCAGCGATCAAACGTAACGGGCAGACCATTGTCTCTGGTGGCCATCGCCTTGATGCTTATCTTGGGGAAGATGGAAACCGCTCAATCTGCGGTATTTTACTCCTCCCAAGTTTCTAATTCCCCTCTGGCAGGGTCAAGCGACTCTTCTTCCCCCGATCAGTACACCATTGCCACTGACCTGGATCATGATGAACAGCCCGATCAGGCAGGCCTACGTTTCTCGGAAAATGGCTATGAAGTTAGCGTCATTTTGCATGCTCATCCTGAATCGAATTCAAGGTTGTTCTGGCCTGGGTCGCGACGGGCTGCCGTCGGGCTCGTGTCCTGCGATGTTGATGAAGATGGCGACCAGGATCTGGTTCTGACCAGCGCCACTTCACTTTTCCCACTCGCCATCTGGATTGGAGATGGAGCTGGACATTTTGTCCAGGCCAATCAGGGGAGTTTCGTCCCGCTCTTTTCCGGAAGTCATCGTCCCAACTTTCACCCCGGCAAAACGATAAACAAGCAAGTCTGTCTTCCCCGGCAGAGGCGCATCGCTGGCGGTCTTATCCAGGATGCCTTGCATCCGGTTGATCTTCGAATTAACTCGCTTTTGACAGGGTCTGTTAGAGGAGCTTTCTCGTCGAAGGCCTTCGAGCTCCCCTTATCCCGAAGTCCACCCAGCGCTTAATCCAATTCATCAGTCAGCCATTTAATAGCAGGATGATTACGGGGTGCTCCAGAATCCCCCGGGCTCATTGAATTCCGGTCAACCCAAGAGGAGGCTGGAACAAAACGTTGCTGGCAGCTCAGAACTCCACGGAATCGCCTGTGGTTCTCACGGATGTCAGTGCTCACCCAAGGAATCATGGAAATCATAAGGAAGAGTCTCAATAGGAGAGTCCGATGATGCAGACACAGCCTGCCTTTGAAAGAAGTCCCAACCCTTACTTCCAAACAGATGAAACCCGAAAGCGGATCTTGATCGCGGATTCAGACAAGGTCCACAGCTACATTTTAAGTTTACTGCTGGAAGACGAAGGGTATCTGGTCAGTACCTGCCAGCATACCCTGTCGGCCATCAACCTGCTCCGAACAAGGTCGTTTGATTTTGTCATTTCGGAGCACTCCATCTGGGGGATCAATGGAGTCATGGTCTTGGAAACCGCCAAGCGGGTGGACTGGAATCTTCCAGTCCTACTTACGGCCAATCTGTGCGAGATGGAAACCTACATTGAAGCCATGCATCGTGGTGCGCTGGACTATATTTGCAAGCCAAATTATGACGAAATTCAAAGAATTGTGCGGTCCAACTGCATGAAGTGAGTTGCAATTTTCAGGCCCCAGGGGGAGTGAGGAGACGATGCGGGGAGGTGATGACCCTATGGTATGAGTTGGGACTTCAAGTGGGGCGCGGTGCACCCTTCAAAATGCCTAACCCCCCGCGCCCTTCTTTCAAATGTCCTTGAATTAATAGTCTCTACATTTTCGTCAGAAAGCAAACTTTCGAAATTATTAACCTGTCCCCAATTTAACGGAGCTCTCCGTTCATGAGTGCCTGGATGTCGTCTTTATGCCGGATCATCTCTAATCTGCCAAGGTTAAACAGAACCATGACTTCAATCTCTGTGAATTTGGGATGGTTCTTGTAGTTTGGGCCAAGGGCCTCCAGCAGAATCGTCTCCTTTTCTTTAAGCACGCCATGCCAATATCCTCCGGGGCTGAACATCTGCTTGAAACCATGGCCAGACCTATCTTCACGGTCTAACCCCAGCCTGATTAGATCCTTTAACCCATCAACCATCATTGCTCGGAAGGCAGCCTGATCCGTATACACCTGCTCGAGCTTCTTTCTGGTACTTTCATCCATTTTCCCGCTGGGCGGACCTTTCGTTTCGTCGCTCAATTGTTTGACCTCCATTCGTAAGAACTAAGGATAAACGTTACAGGGTGGCGCGGACATGTGTGTTGCAGATGTGTGCGAAAATGATTCATTTTAGTATTCGTCAGCTCAAACATAAATTGATTCGGAGCCAATCCCCGAAGGGGATCAATTTTAGTAGCCCCGGGTTGCGCTTTAGCGCTACCCGGGGTATTTACAGAAATTGAACCCGACCCTGAAGGGGTCGAATTAAGTGTTGCCTGCACGTTCAACCCCTGCAGGGTTGATTCGCCAAAATATTGGCCACCGTGGGTACCGCTCCGCGTTGCTACGCTACACCCACGGCTACTCATCTTTGTCCCCTGTGGGGACATTAGACCCCGGATGACGATTGGAGTCTGTTCCCCGCGGAAACAAGCGATTTGTAAATTCTGCCAGGGAAGAGGGGAGATGTTCGCTCTCTTCAGGGTACCTAGCCTGATGGGATGCCAGCAAGCTGGCATCCTTAAAGGCGGGAGCAAGCTCCCGCACTCCAAAATCGGGATCTCCACTCTCCCCACAATCCTTCTCGGCTGCGTCAGACATTCCAACATCATTCGCGGTTCTCGAGCGAGGGGACAGTATTCTTGCCCTTGATTTGAAGCGGAACAGCAAAAACTCTGGCTGCAGATTTTCGCAGACATGCTTACTTCGCATATCCGCGGCACAAAGCCTTCTCGCCAATCTATCGGAGTTCTCCCTTCATGAGCGTTTGGATATCGTCCTTATGCCGAATCATCTCTAGTCTACCAAGGTTAAACAGAACCGTGACTTCGATCTCGGCGATCTTTGGATGGTTCTTGTAGTCAGGGCCAAGGCCCTCCAGCAGAATTGCATCCTTCTCTTTGAGGGCGCCATGCCAATATCCTTCAGGACTGAACATCTGATTTAAGCCATGTCCATACTGATCTTCACGGTCTAAACCCTTTCGGACTAAATCCTTCAAGCCATCAACCATCACTGCTCGGAATTCAGACGGATCTGAATACATCTGTTCGAGCTTTCTTCTCGTGCCTTCGTCCATTCTACCTCCCGGCGGGCGCTTCGCTTCGTCGCTCAATTGGTTAGCCCCGTCTCTCCCTAATAAAGATCACAGGATGACTGGGTGCGCCATTCGGGTTGTTACAATCCCGAAATAATCCCTGCAAATAATAAAGCTTCGAAAGTGAAGGTTGCGGCAAAAATGAATAACATGACAAAGGCCTTGAGACCAGCGTTGAAATTAGTCTGGGGAATTGTGCTTTTCCTTAGAAGAGTATAGTTAAGATAGTATGCTAGAGGGTATAAAACCCATGGAGTCAAGTTGATCTCTAAGTGTTCTTTGTTTCGAACGAGAAGATATAGTGGTCCTAACCAGCAAAATGATTCAATTGCTGAACTTAAGATCAGCGTTAAAATCTGGGGCGCAGCTACGCCGAGCCTTATTAACCAGCGCCACTTCAACCAGATAGTTCCCAACAATGGCGCAAGAATGAAAACAAGACCAAATCGAGAGAAAATGCCTTCACCGTTGCTAGCGTGAACCGAAGGTGGGAAAATGAAAATGTGAATTAGGCAAATTGTGAAGAACAGACAAATACTCATTTTCATGAGCGGCCTCGATCAAAGAGAAAAAATCTCTGCGCTGGCCTGCCCAGACATACCCACCGCGTATGTCTGCGCCACCCAGAACTCTTGCCCTCGCAAAGAAACCGGACTTTTCCTTATCTCAAAAACGCCCGACAGAATTCACCGCGACAACACTGCCAGCAGTGCCTGGTAGCTGTCTACCAGTAAGCCTTCGTAACCATGCGGCGTGCCATTCCATTCTTTCCAGTCGTAGGTCATGCCATTGTCGCCGTGGCCTTGAAAACCGCCTTCCTCGTAGGCTCGCAGTAAGGGAAACAACATGGCGTCGGCTTCTTCGCGCCGGCCCAGTTGATACAAGGCTTGGAGCGTGAAGTAAACAAAGCAGCCCGACGCTCCGCCATTGCAATAGATCCCGAAGGTGTCGGAGCCGTCCTTCTTCTGAGGCCCTCCCCAACGTGCGTTGTGCACCATGTAATCCTCTTGGCGGATGGGGATCAGGTTGCCGGGCAGGCCGTAATCAAAACGTGTGTAGCCCACCTCTTTCATCTTGACCAGCATGCGGTCCATGATGAGATTGGCTTTGTCCCGCGGGATCAGCCCATAGGTGATGGCCGCTCCATTGACAAAAGTGAAATAGTAATCGTGGAGTTTGCCGTCGGCACTTCGCCAGCCTGCCAATACACCGGTTGCGGGATTATAAAACGTATCGAAATACACCGATTTCAGCTTTTCGGCGCGCTCCTGATAGAGCCGGGCATCTCCCGGCTGGCCTGCCCGGCGGGCCATTTCCGCCATTTTCAGCAAGGCCTGGTAAGCGAGGGCATTCCCGTAGGCGTCCAGGTGACCGAATCCGATATTGTCCCACCAGTTGGAGGTATGCCGCGGGTATTGGCGGTAATCCCATATTCCTGAGTTGCCATTCGAGATGTCTTTGAGCAAACCGCTTCCGTCGGGGTCCATGGCCAGCATCTGCGTGGCCCAGCTCTTAATGCCGCCATAATTTTTCTTCAACCACGCCTCATCGCCGCTGGCATTTACATAATCTCCTGATGCAATGAGCAAGGAGGGGAAGGTGTCGACGGAGGGAGCAGGATTTTCCGGATTGTTGGGAGAGGCCATGCCATAGCCATGTGCCCCGCTCAGGTATTGGTCCAGAGTTTGCCGAACCATATCCATGGCCGTCAGGCCTGGAGCCAGCGGCGGCGTGCGCTCCGCCATCGAGGTGTACAAGTAAACCGTGAAAGAGCAGGCATCGCTGGCCGCGTGGTTGGCCAAAGCCCGACGCCGTGGACTGAGTTGAAAGATATTCAGCCAGTTGCGGCGAAAGCCGTCGAAGCGCGGATCATTTTCAATCCCTGGCACTGAAGGATAGATGGCCACCACGTCCAAGGTATAGTCCAGTTGGGGCAGGACAGCAGTAGCCGGCGGAAAAGTAACCTTTACATAGGCCTGGTCGCCTTCCTTGTAATTCAACTGATTGTCCCAGGTAAAAAAACGCTGGGCGTCATAGCCGAGGGCTAGTCCGTTGGGTGCGGAGGCCGTGATGCGAAAAGTTCCTTGATCCGGCAGATGTAGGAGCGCCGGCAGGCGCACGCTCGAGTCCTCGTTCAAAAGGCCGAGCAGAGTGGCATGATTCACGAAGGTGTTGAAATTCAGCTCAAGGGGTGCTGGCGGGCTCGTCGATGAATAAGCGGAGTGAATATGAATCTGACGTTCCGAAAATTCGAAGGACCAAACGGGTTGCGCATTCGGCTCCCCTTGCGGCCGGTATTCGACCTTCGTCCCGCTCAGCCGGGATTCGTATTTTCTGCTGGCAGCTCCCGGCGCGCGAAGTGAATTCTCGCCGAGCTTGTTCTTCCCCAATGAGTCCACAGCCAATCCAGTCAATGCCGGCTGGTCAGGCGCCAGTTCGAGTCGAAGGAACGAGGACTGATAGCGCAATGTCAGCTCCGGTTCCTTGGCCGCAAACAGCGAGAGTGGAATGAATGTGATGACAATGAATCCAAATTTCTTTAACAAGGCCGTCCCCCTCGATTGATCCCTGCTTGCCTGCTTTGAACTACAGCCGCAGGCTGGAGCTATTCGCTCTCCATGCTTTTTCAAGCTTATTATTAGGTCAGTTCAAATCCGTTGATGTCAAGACAATAGGCTTTGTCTCGCCTCAGCCATTTCCTCCCAGTGCGATTCCATATTCCCGCCCTTTTCTTAAATAAAGCCGTGATTGATTCATGTACTGAAAGAGCTGCTTCATTCTCGAGATTCTACCTTTGTAAAGATTAGCCCCTCTAAACTTTACCCAGTCTTTACATCAGGGAGTGTTTCTGTGCCGTATCTTAAAAGAGGGAAGATTGATATTTCGCTGGCTTGAAGGACACAGCAACAACCTGCATTGATGATGGCGCACTTCTACTGCTCACCCGGCGTAGGCTTTGGAGAAGCGTTCAGGCGGGTCTTCCAACGCGGAGCGATAAGTCATTAGTACTGGAGAGGGAGGGAATCCTGAAGCGGCCAAATTTTTTCATTTTGGGAGCACCCAAGTGCGGTACTACTTCTCTGGCTTCATGGCTTGCCGAGCACCCGAACATTTACATGCCGTCTCCCAAAGAGCCGTTTTTTTTTGACACCGACGCGAAAGTTGTCGGGCGTATCGCGCCGCACGAATATGTGAACATTTACTCGCAGGCGCAGTCCACCCATATTGCGGTCGGCGAGGCTTCGACGACCTATCTTTACTCCCGCAAAGCGGTGCCCAACATCCTTTCCTATCTGGGCGCCGTGCCCCGCTTTATTGTCTGTGTGCGAAACCCCATTGAGATGGCCATTTCCCTGCATCGGCACCTGCTCTTTCACGGCGTTGAGACCGTGAAGGATTTCGAGGCCGCCTGGAAGACTCATGGCACCCGAGTGATTGAATCCATAAGTTCCTCTCTAGGATCCCATCCCAGCCAGATCCATTACGGTCCACAGTGCATGCTGGGAGAACAGATCGGCCGCCTCTTTCGCTCGGTTCCGAACAGGATGGTGCTGGTGCTGGTCTTTGAAGATCTGGTCAGACAACCAGGAATTGAATATGCAAGGGTTCTAAACTTCCTTGGAGTCTCGGACGATCATCGTCAAACCTTTCCCATTTTCAATGAAGGGAAAGAGGCCAAATCGATTTCAATCGCCAGAGGGATGCGCTTCGTCACCATGGTGAAGCAACGGTTTCATATTCGAAAAGGACTTGGGATTCAACGTTTCATCACTGCCAGGAATGCCGCGCCCAAAAGAAATCTAAAACTCTCGGTCCAGACACTGCTGGAGCTGTGTGAGTACTTTCGCGAAGACGTAAAGACCCTCTCCCAGTTGCTGGGGAGAGATTTTACCGACTGGATCCGGCCGGACAAACAACAGTCTCCTCTCACGGCCGTTCTGAATCAGGATGGGTGAGTCGCCAAGTGCCTTTGAATGGCTTCGACTTTAAGGGGATGGAACGTCCCTTCTGGAAGGAGTCTATGGCAATAAAGCCCGGCGGGCGGCCGGGAAATGTTGGGGAGACAGGCAACTTCCGATGACTTTCTCAGCTAGCATGGTATGGGCGCGAAATTGGGTGAGAATCGCGGCCGACCCCCGGGCTCTGGGCGGCGATCTGGCGATCAGCGCCAGTGGAACCATTGCCTTTCGTCTGCTATCCGCGGCTTTGATTTTTGTGGTGAACCTGATCCTGGCCAACCTGCTGGGGGTGGTGGACTATGGGCTTTTCTCTTATGTTTTTGGATGGCAGTGTGTGCTGGGTCAGTTGAGTTTGCTGGGTTTTGATCGGTTGTTTGTCCGTCTGGTCTCGCAATACCGCGTGCAACAGAGCTGGGGATTGCTTCGAGGGCTTCTTGTCTGGGGCAATTCCGTGGCCCTGATCATTACACTCACGGGAGTTGCATTCCTGGCCATGCTCACGCCCTGGGGGCATTTCGACAAGAGTGCCTCGTGGAAAATTGTGACCTGTGTTGCCTTATTCTTGCTGCCGCAAACAATCCTCCTGAGGTTGCAGCAATCGGCTTTGCAAGGGATGAACCGCATCCTGGCCGGTCAGGCGCCCGAATTTATTGTGTACCCAGGCCTGTTTCTCGGCCTGCTGGGAGTCACCTATTTGAGTGGAGCGAAGGCGAACCTATTGGTCGTCCTGGCCTCTTATATCCTGGCAACTGGCGCGGCCGCCACCGTGGCAGTGATTCTGCTGGTTCGAAGCCTGCCCAAGGCGGTTGTTTCGGCTCAGATTGAATTTCGTGCATTTGACTGGCTGACGGCAGCCTCTCCCTTGCTCCTGATCGGGGGCTTGGACGTCCTGATCTCCCAGGTAGACCTCCTGATGATTGGTACCATGCAAGGTCCGAGGCAGGCGGGAATTTACGCGGCGGCCACGCGCGGAGCAAGAATCATTGCCCTCGCTTTGAATTCGGTCAATATCGCTATCGCCCCGACGATCGCCCGTTTGTATGCTGAAGGCAATGCTTCAAGACTGCAGCGCCTGGTCACCCAATCGGCCCGTGTCGTTTTCCTGGCGGCTGTTCTGGCCGGGGCCTTCATGCTTATATTTGGAAAGTTCTTTCTGGCGCTGTTTGGAATGGAGTTCCTGCCAGGCTACAACGCCTTATTGCTTCTGTGTGCCGGACAACTCGTGAATGCGGCACTGGGATGTGTGGGCTATCTGTTGATGATGACAGGGCACGGTCGGGATGCGGCGATTGGCTTGGGCATTGGAGTTGCCGTCACGGTTCTTTTTAATTTGTGGCTGATTCCCCTTTGGGGGATTGAAGGGGCTGCCGTTGCCTCGACCTTGGGTCAAATCCTATGGAACGGAATTCTGGCCTGGCGTGTTTGGGTACGGCTGAAGATGACATCGACAGCCTGGGGAACCCTGGCCCCGGGTGAGGCTTAATTTGTGGGCCAGCGCACCGCCGTTTCAGACCTTGGTTGGAGGGAAGAGGTTGATTATTCCAGTACCGGAGGAATGGTTTGATTCGCCCTGATTGCTCGCCTGAGCCCGGTTTTGAAAACCGCTCGGAGACAGGCTGGACGCAGACTGCGACAACCGCGAACAGGGCATCGGCCCTGGAAACGCCTGCCTTGCCTTTGTTCAAATACCCGGGTGTTTGCGTTTGGTTTACCGGTTTAAGCGGGGCGGGAAAGTCGACGACCGCCAATCGGCTGGCGGGTCTGATCCATCAGAAGAGACGTCAAGTCACCCTGCTGGATGGGGACGCCGTCAGGACTCTGCTTTCCAAGGGGCTGGGGTTCAGCAAGGAAGATCGGGACATGAATATTCGACGCATGGCCTTTGTGGCGGCGGAGGTCGTCCGCCATGGCGGGGTGGTCATTTGTGCGGCTGTCAGCCCCTATCGCTCTACCCGCCAGGAAGTGAGCCGCATGATTGGCAAGACTCACTTCCTGGAAATTTTCGTGGATACACCCGTGGAGATTTGCGAGCAAAGAGATCCAAAGGGGATCTATGCCAAATTTCGTCGAGGAGAAATTCAGGGGCTGACGGGCCTCGATGATCCCTACGAGCTTCCTTTGAATCCAGATTTCATCCTGGAAACGCTCTCCCACCCTCCGGACTTCAATGCTCAACTCATTTTGGAATTGCTCATCGCCAGGGGGTACCTACCCGACGAATGAGGTGTTCACGAGATAAACCCTGAGCGCTGGCTGGGATTCTCCCGTTTGATGATCGGAGTCGTGGAGGGGGAAAAAGGGTGGCGCCGGGCGGGGTGAGCTGCTATTCAGGAACGATTTTGACTTCCGCCTCGTATTTCCTGTACTTCTTGAACTGGATCACGTTGCGGACATAGTGATTGATGGCTCCCTCGACCATGACCATCTCCGCCTGCGAAGGCAGCCAGTATTTTTGTCCCGCAATCGTCTGAAGTTCGTAATCGATGAGCCTTTCTGCGCGAGTGATGGGGAAGTCGGCGGGAATATCGAAGGACTTTTCCTCGAGACGAACTACCTTGAAACTTTCCGGATCGATCCAACAGCGCCCCCGGTAGGGAGCAATAATCTTTCTCTGCTTGTTGTAAGTAATGCTGTTGGTCGAAGTTTCCTTGGGCACCTGATAGCTGATGCGAACCGTGGTATGCCCGTTGATGGGTTCCGTTTCTTCGAGATTAAACTTGGCGTTGGTTTGAGGATGGAAAAGGGCCAGCAGGGTGGTCCCGAACTCACCGCTCGACCAGGAGCCCCGCAAACTTTCAATGCTCGTTCCTGTGGCAGGCCGGTCCGCCACGGAGATCAATTTATAATTTTCTTTCTGATCGAAGTAAGTCAACTCGGCGACGAAATTATCGACTTGACGCCAGCTTCCAGGGAATTCCCGTTCGTAGCGGGTGGTCACCTGGGTGCAAATAAAGTTGGGCAACTCGTCCGAGTAGTCCAGCGCCTTATCGCGTACCTTTTCGAGAAAATCGGGCCAGCTTCGCTCATCGGGAATGAGCGGGTTGTGATTGTTGACACCTGCGTTTGAACCGGAAGTTGCAGACCCCGAGGGGGGATAGGGAGAAGTTGTCGAGGAAGGTGCTGGTTCCGGGGACTTCAGTTTCCTGAGGGCATCCAGAATCGCAGGATCCGTGGGCAGTGATTCGAGAGTAAGAAGGAGATCGTCGGTGACGAAGAAATCGAGACCCCTGGTGCGAATGAGCTCCACCACCTGGCTTGAAGAAACCAGGCCCAGTTTGTTGGAGGTGGCGAGAGACAGAACTTCCTGCCGAGTGAGTGCCGCCTTGCGAGCTTCCTGAGCAAACTCCTTTGCGAATGGAATTCCCCCAAGCATTAAGAATATGCCCAGGGAGTAACCCATGAGCCGGCGGCCAGATGTCCGGAACACTTTTCCCTCCCTGATTCTTTAGCCTAAGCTACAACTTTCCGAGTGTCTAGTGCTAAACCGTCATGAGATGGTACGCGGAGGTTCCGATGCCAGGTGGCGATCCTGATTTTTGCAGATTGCGCGGCCAAACCCACGGGAAACTCTTGCAAATCTTCCCACGCCATCGAACTTTGCCTTTGACAGTGAGGCTGTCAGGACGCTATTTCCCCAGGGCCGGGGATTTTGCGAAGAAGACCGCGACGTGAATACCCGAAGTATGGTTTTTGTGACGGCTGAAACTGTCCTTCATGGAGGGAGGGTCATCTGCGCTGAGAGCGGGATTCTTTCACGGCTAAGGGCAAGCGTCCCCAATCGTGGGAGCCTCTATTCAGGGACAATCTTGACCGCAGCTTCATATTTCCGATATTTCTTGAACTGGATGACATTCCGAACAAAAAAAATGTTGGCACCCTTCACCATCAACATTTCGGCTTGAACAGGGAGCCAATATTTTTCCCCGGAGATTTCCTGGAGTTTATATTCAACGGTTCGCTCGAATTGTGTGACCGGGAAACCAAGAGGAATATCAAAGGATTTCTCTTCGAGGCGAACCACCCTGTAAGACTCAGGATCAATCCAACATTGTCCCCGATAGGGGGTGACAATGGTTTGTTGGTACCCGTAGGAAATGGTATTGCTGGATGTTTCTTTCGGGACCTGGTAGCCAATTCGGACCGTATGATGACCTTTGATCGACTCGACGACTTCCAGGGAAAACTTGGCCTTCGTTTGAGGATGAAAGAGGGCCAGCAAGCTGGTGCCGAACTCGCCCGTAGACCAGGATCCCTTCAGGCTTTCAATATCGGCTCCCTTGGCAGGTCGATCGGCTACCGAAATCAGCTTGTAGTTTTCTTTATTTTCGAAATAGCTAAGCTCGGCGACCACATTGTCGACCTCATGCCAGCTTCCAGGAGATTCCCGCTCCGAACGCGTGGTGATCTGAGTGCAAATGAAGTTGGGTAATTCGCGCGAATAAGCCAGTGCTTTGTAGCGGACCTTTTCGAGAAATTCCGGCCAGCTCCGTTCATCGGGAAGCTGTGCCCCATGGCTGGATGCAGTCGAACTTAACCGTGGATGGGTAGGAGTCAACGCGCCATTGAGAGGAGTTGAAGAATCAGGACCTTGATCCGTGGGTTTAAGTTTCCTGAGGGCATCGATAATACTGGAGTCCGCGGGAATCTTTTCCAGCGCGGACAGAAAATCATCCGTGACGGGGAAATCGAGACCGCGCGAATGGATGAGTTCCAGGACCTGATCGGAAGCAATCTGTCCCATCTTGTTAGCGGTGGCGAAAGATAAAATTTCTTTTTGTGAAAGTGCCGAGTTTTGAGGCTCCTGGGCGAATTCCGGTCGACAAGGAATTCCCCAATGCACCAATGAGAACAGGAGAAGGAATCGTGTGAGGCGAAGTCGCCTGGCGTGGATCACATTTCCTCCGAGATACTTTAGCCTAAGATACAACCCCCCGACTGTCTAGCGCTAAACCAACGGTCCCTAGGCACACCATAAATTCAAAGCCAGCGCGATGAGTTGGCGAGTATCTTCCAGGCTAAAATTCCGTTCATCCCCCAAATCACTTTTGGGTCGAACCAAGAAACAACTTGGATGAACTCTAGCACCAAGGAATGATCTCGACGGCTCCGGCTGACTCGCTGAATTTTTGCAGAATGCCCGGCAAATTCGATGAAAAATTTTGGTAAAATCTCGTATCGGTTGGAATTTTGGCGCAAAAGGAGAGAAGGGCCATGCTGGATTGAAATCGCTCCAGCGGCTCTTATCATCGTGAAAAAGAACAAGATTTCGATCTTCGACTATAACTTCGACTGGGCCCTTAAGGACTACAATATCCATCCGCGGCCGACGCCGGGGATATTGACGCGGGAGGAAATTGTCGAGTTCTGCGGAGCACTGGGAGTCGATGCCATCGAGATCCGGCACGACTATTGGCACGATTGTTCACCGTCTTACATTCGAACCCTCTGCAGTGATGCAGGATTGCCGATTTACAGCTACCTCTTTGACGTCGATTTGGCCGCGCCCCAATCAGAACGCCAGGCGGCCCTAGACCAGGTTTATCGTTTGCTCGATCGGACGGCTGAACTTGGCGCTCCCAACATATTCTTTATTCCTGGCCTGCTTAAAGATCAATGGTCGCTCACGCTGCAACAGGGCTGGCTCACGGAAGGAATTTTCGATTGCGCCGAAAGAGCCCGCTCAGTGGGAGTGAGACTGCTCAGTGAAAATATTGACTATCCCCCGGTTCGTCCTTTCATGGGGAGAGGGGTGGATTGCGCGAAGATCTGCGCCGAGGTGAATTCTCCCAGTTTCCGGCTGATCTATGACGTGTGTGCGCCGTTGTTCGTCGAGGACGATTCCCTGGAGACGTTGCGGGCCATGGCCCCTTATGTGGCACACGTCCATCTGAAGAACAGCCGAGCTTTGCTGCCCGGAGAAAAGAGATTGCGACAGCTGGCATCGAACTCAGGGACGATTTATACGGGAACTTTGCTGACCGGCGGTGCCGTGGATCTGGTTCCGATCATGGCCGAGCTGAAACGGATGAATTACGACGGATACTATTTGGTTGAATACCAGGGAGAAGAGGATCCCAGAAACGCGGTGATGGATAATCTCCAGCAATTGTCTCAATTGTTTGACGAAATTTGACTCTGATTTATTTCCGGTTGAAGCCGGACCTCAAACCCCGGCCCCTAATGCCGGGACGGACGGTCCTGCACGCGCATTCCACCAACTCCGACTACAGATTGAGTGCAGGCCTCTCTTGTTCTGGCCGAATAGATTAAGCGTGCAGGAATTTTTTGGGAGGCTTCGTGATCGGATCCTCATCCCGAGTTTTGAACCCTGGTAAACACCTTAGGCATGACGGACCCCAAGCATAAAAATCTCCTCTCCAGAATCAAGATAGCTCATGCTATTCGGGCTTTGCTTCGCAGGGCTTTCCGATATGGTGAACAGATATCACCTGAGACTGCGACGAAGGCTGCAGCCTGGCTTTTCACAAGGACTCGACGAGCCAGGGAATTTCCCGGGGAAGCTCTGCTCCTGACCCAAGCCAGGTCGCAAATTCTCAGGCATCAAGGCAGGGATCTGGTGGTCATGGAATGGGGAAGAGGCCCGGCGGTGCTTTGTGCACATGGATGGAGCAGTCGTGCCCTTCGGTTTAGAGCACTCATTGAACGGCTGGTCAAATCAGGATTTCGGGTGGTCGCCCTGGATGCTCCGGGACATGGACAGTCTTCCGGACGCCACACCGATGTCATCGAATATGCGGAGGCGATCCGGGTCGTCGCGGATAACGCCGGCGACCTCCATGGGGCTGTGGGTCACTCCTTCGGTGCGATGGCCCTCCTGCTGGCTCTGGAGAAAGGCTTGAAGGTGCGGAAGGTTGTCTTTTTTCGGCCCTCAACGGGATGAGAGGGCCGCTCGACTTCTGGGCAAGCAACTGGACTTCTCTGTACCTCTCTTGCAAGCCGTGAAAGTGTCCTTCGAAAAGAAGTTTTGTCGAAGTCTGGAGAGTCTCGAGGCGGTCAACATCATTCCTCAATTGCAAACCCCGCCTCTGCTGATCATTCATGACAAGTATGACCCGGTTCTCCCTTTCCACAATGCCGTGGATTTGGCGCGAGTCTGGAAGAACTCCGGCTTATTAACGACTCATGGAATGGGTCATGTCGGCAACCTGGACGCGTTGACTCCAATCAACAAGGTGCTGGATTTCCTCGTGGCCCCCGGTGACTGATTGCACAATATTTGAAGACAGGAAAATTGAAGATGTAGATTAATTCCAATCCTTGGGAATCGCGGCTGTTCTCAAAGCCTCGCGTCGGGGAGAGATTTTTTCACGAAGCGCGACCAGGGCCTTTCGCACCGAAGCCAGCCGAAGCGTCAGCAGTGAGAGCATGACTGCCCCGTAAGCCAACGGCTCGCGAATATCTGATTTGACCAGCCAGATGAAATGAATCACCACCAGCACCGCGGTGAGGTAGATAAGCCGATGCAGACGTTTCCAATTCTTCCCGAGCCGCCGCATCCAGCCTTTGGTGGAGGTGAGTGACAAAGGCAGCAGGGTGAGAAACGCCGCAAATCCGACCAGGGCATATCGCTTTTTGAGAATCGCTTCTTGAAGCAGGGTGGGGTCAAACTGATAGTCCAACCCCACAAAGGTCAGGAAATGAAGGGTGGCGTAGAAAAAAGCATAGAGTCCCAGGGTTCGGCGAACCGCGATGGTCTGCTTCCATCCCAGGAGCGTGTTCAAGGGAGTGCAGGCCAGTGCCAGAACCAACAAGACCAGAGCTGCTTTTCCGGTGCGAAATGTTACGTATTGGATGGGATTGGCTGTCAGTTGATCGTTAAAGAATTTCCAAATCAGGAGAGCCAGCGGGGTGAGCGATCCGGCGTGTGTGGCCAGGGAGAGCCACCGCTTCTTCAACCATACCATCAATAGTTCCTCCGCAGATCCATCCCCGAGTACAGAGAGGCCACCTGTTCGGCATAGCCGTTAAACATCAAGGTTTTTCGCCGAAAAAACTCACCGATCCGGCGTTCCGAAGCCTGGGACCAGCGGGGATGGCTCACGTCCGGATTTACATTGGCATAAAATCCGTATTCGTTGGGAGCCGCCTGCATCCATAAGGAGGTTGGCATGGAGTCCACCAAGTCGATCTTCACGACCGACTTGATGCTCTTGAACCCATATTTCCACGGGACGACCAACCTTATCGGGGCTCCATTCTGGGGCATCAGCGGCTTCCCATAGAGTCCGGTGGCCAGGATTGCCAGGTCATTCATCGCTTCATCCAGTCGCAAGCCTTCCACATAGGGCCATTGATACCAGCTGCTCTTCTGACCGGGCATCTGGCCGGGATCATAAAGGGTTTCAAACCGTACGAACTTCGCTCGAGCCGTGGGCTGGGCCAATTTCAGCAGGGAGGCCAAAGGGAATCCCATCCATGGAATCACCATGGACCAGGCTTCGACACAGCGCAGGCGGTAAATTCGTTCCTCTTGCGGAAATTTCTTGCGGAGATCGTCCACGTCAAAGGTGGCTGGCTTATCCACGTGTCCGCCCACTTTAACCTTCCACGGGGAGAGCTTCAATCCTTGAGAGCGGGGGGCCACGGATTCCTTATCCGTTGAGAACTCGTAAAAGTTATTGTAGCCGCTGATTGCCTTGAGAGGGGTTTCTTCCTTGACCAACTCCTGGGAATTTTCCGCGGCCAGCAGTGAACTCGATAACAGTATCGTGCCTCCAGCTGCGCTGCCAATCCCCTGCATGAACTGACGCCTGGAAAGAAAAACAGATTCCGGGGTGATTTCATGAGATCGTATTTTCATCCGCTTGCCCTGACCCTTTTACACTCAAGATTTTTCCCGCCAGTGGTCGACGCAGTGAGGCCCGTCCAACACCCTGTATTGACGGAATCTGTTGCAGCGGCGCGCCTGCCACCACGATTTATTGTAACAGCCCCCGGGCAAAATGCATCCCTTGAAAAGACCCTCCATCCCCCTACCGGTCTGATGCCATGGGGGGCTATTGCCTCTATTTAGAAGGCATGGGAGCGGAGGGGAGCATATTCCGAATTGCTTCAATGCGCCATGATCCATTGGCCGAACGTACTAAGAGGATCGTCGTCCACATCGCCCGGGATTGTCCTTCGGCCTGGCCTGTGATGGAGTATCTCCCATCGACCAAAGCCACACCTTGCACGATAAAACGAATGGAAGTAATCACGATGGTGCGTATTCCGCCAGTCTTTTGCGAGCTTGATATAGCTCCCTCAACGACCTGCTCGAGTCCCCTGCGCCACTCCCCGGTTGAGACCAGCTGGTCAGCATCACGGGCAATCAATGGCAACAAGGCCCGATCGTCGCGATGGTTTCTGGCATCGACATATTTCCGGATGACTTCCCGGACAGTGGCTTCGTCGCTGGACTCAGCGGCAGTCACCGGCGTCTGGAAGGATGTTGCCAGAAAAAGTAAGGTCATCAATTTCAAGAACATGGGCACCTCATTTGCGTCTTGGATCTCTTCCTCTTCTCTTCGCAAGAGCTTAACGGATATGGATGCCAGAATCGACCCTGCATATTGGTGGGTTTGAAGGCAAGAGACGACGACGTCATTTGCAGGGCGGGCGATCGGCATTGATAATGACGGGGAATGGAAGAATGGCGGGGCAGTGCGGGGCTCTAATGAAGATGATTTCATTGATTGGTTAAACTTACGGCTGCCCTGGCCCCGCCTGTGGTGGCCCTATTTATTTCGCGAGATTTACGACGGCAACCCCGAAGGGGCCAAGCCGGAAGCTTTGGCCTTCCAGGGAAGCGTTGTCCGGTCCATTGGAACCTGTACTGCGGTCTACAAATTCAATTCCCCCCCCATTTGCTCTTGCTACGGAGAAGCGTAACTCCCGATCGCGTTTATTGATCATCAATAGCTTGTGTTCACCGCGCTGGGTGATAAATCCCTGCGCCAGGGCTGAACCTGTACCGACCGTGGTTTCCACGAGTTTGTCGCCGGGTGCCAGATGGTCGTGTATGAGCTTCAAGACCTGCCAGCGGACGTTCGGCCGACCTGTTTCCCAATCCAACATGGCGATGCTGGGAAAAAAACCAGGCAGGGCTGGAATCATCGATTCTCCGGCAAGGTCGATCCCAAGACGGGCCAGTCCTGCATATATATAAGCGAAGACGGCTGCTGAAAGGTTCCAGTACGACGGATCGATGGGCTTGAAGACGTAGTCATGATTTCCTTGAGCCCAGTCTTCCGGAAGCATGCTCCCGATCTCATTCACCATCGTGCCCGTCTTGGGGGACAGCCGTTTTCGAATGGATTCAATGTAGCCGATAATCTCCAAAAATTTGTCCGCTTGATTAAAAAAAGTGTATTGGTTGATGGCCGGTGTCTCGTCCTGGCCGGGAACAGCGTAAAAATGGTAGGAAATCATATCCAGAGGAATGCCGGGTTTGTGGTTCTTCGGATTCAGAAAGTACTCAAAAAATTCCGGATGTCCTGCCGGATAGGACAAAGAGATGCCCACAAATCTGGTTTCTGGGGAGACCTTGCGAACTGCTTCCACGACGGCATCGTAGAGCCGCGTGTACTGCTTGACGTCGAATCCGTGCTCAATATCCGGCTCGTTCAAGATTTCCCAGTAATCGATTTTGTAGTGATGGCCTGATTCATGCCGTTTGCCTAGCTCATCGGTGAAACCTCCCTTCACATACCAACTGACAACCCGGGCAAAATAGTCGGCCACCTCTCGAAACGTGGGATCTCGAAGCTCCACTCCTTGCTCATATTTCCACACCCATTGATTGGGATCTGCAGGAACCATGACCGGCTCCGGCGTCTTGAACATCCACTGCGGGATGGTGCTGAAATTCAGGACAATCGGGCGCCCTTCGCTGGCCTTCATGAAATCCTCTGTCATCGGATCAATCAAGGAAAAATCCCAGGAAGTTCGAGTCTTCGATGGCGGCTCCAGTTCGGCCACGCCCAGCCGGGGATTAGCCTGCCAAGGGACATAGCGGGCAAGGTCGCAGTGCAATGCCTGGATGGCCTTAAACGATGCGTCGTGCAACGGAGCCCCGCGGACCAGCGGTGCAGACCCGACGACCAGGACGGTGGGAACGGTAACGGAAACCTTCGAAACCTGGTCCCAGTGGACTTGGACATAATTGATGTCGTCCGCAGAGACACACCGAGTTAAGCCCCAAAGGAAGGCAATGAGGAGTGAGATCGAGCGACACGGGCGAGTGAATTTCGGCATAGGTTGTTCTCCTGGAACAGCGTGGGTATGTGAGAATCATCGAAGTGAGGTTGAAAAGAGGCGCCATGGGATATCTCGCAGGAATGGAATCGACAGCGGTTATACCGGGCGGCAGTGAAAGACCAAGAAGTCTTTCAGTAAATCGGTGGGGGCTGAGGGTGGCGTTGACTGAGAAAGAATCCTGAAAATCCTGCCATGGTTAGTGTACACCCAAGCCAGTCTGCTCTCAAATACCCTTTTCTCGAATCTGTGGTCGCAGCCGCGGTCGTTGACCCCGGTCCTCAAGGCCGCGACCAGCGGCGCCCCGGCTACGGACGGTACTCTGTGCTCTGCAAAAATCATTTAATGTCTCGATGTACGGCGCAGAAAGGTTTGCCAATGAAAAATGTCAAATGACCAATATCCAACAAAAAAGCCCCTTCTCCCGAAGGAAAAGGGGCTGTCATGAGGTGTTTGTTTCAGCTGGAAAATCTAAATCAATTCCTGTACGGGATTTCCCGGCGTGTCATCGAAACCGTTGGCGATAAAGACGGGACGGGCGATCGGCGACATATAGGTCTTGGCCCAATCAATGCCCATCGCCTTGTAGATCGTGGCGTAGAGATCGCCAATTGACACCGGCTTTTCCGCGACATAAGCGCCAGCCTTGTCGCTGGCACCCACGATGTGTCCGCCTGCAATGCCACCACCGCCCAGCAGCAACGACCAGCAGTCCGGCCAGTGATCCCGCCCAGCCTTGGGATTGACGACGGGGGTCCGTCCGAATTCTCCCGTTACCAGCACCACGGTACTGTCCAGCATGCCGCGTTGCTTGAGATCTTCCATCAAGGCCGAAAGGCTGCGATCCAGCATAGGGGCCAGCGTGGTTTTCAGGCGTGTCTCGTTGTCGTTGTGTGTGTCCCATTGTCCATGCTTGTAGCCAGCCGCCGTTACAAACCGGCAACCAGACTCCACCAGGCGCCGTGCCAACAGCACACTCTGTCCCACGCGATCCCGTCCGTAGCGGTCCTTGGTCTTTTCTGATTCTTGAGAAAGATCAAAGGCCTGTTTGACGTGAGGATCAAGAAGCATCTTCAAGGCCTGCTGTTCAAAGGCATCCATCTTTGCATATTCCGCAAGCTCTTCCTTCTCCCGGAAATGTCGATCGACAATTTTCAGCATCGCGTAGCGATCGTCAATCGCCTCCGCCGTCACCGTCTTTGGAAGACTGAGGTCCGGCAGATGAAAATCCGGCTTGCTGGGATCGGGCAAGATCATCCCGTCATATTCCGAGCCAACGAACGCGGCCTGATAAGCTTCCTGATAGCTAAAGAAGTCATTTTCCGTTGGCATGGGGACCACCGTAAACGGAGGCATGTTTTTCCTTTGCCCCAATTCCCTGGCGACGATTGAGCCAATGCTCGGAAACTTCAACGCTGGATTAGGCCGGTGCCCGGTCATGGTCTGAATGGTTCCCTGCGGATGATTCCGTTCATCGGACTTCATCGAGCGAATGATCGACAAGCTGTCCATATGCTTGGCAACGTTGGGAAAGATCTCTGACACCTGGATTCCCGTTGCGTTGGTCGCAATCGGCTTGAAGTTGGTGTTCGCCTTCACATCCCAGCTATCCAGATGACTGATTCCCCCTTCCAGCCAGATCAGAATCACCGCCTGCGCCTTCCCCGCCGGTGCCGTCGTCCCCGCCGCTGTGGCTGCCAGAGTTTGCAGTTGGTTGAGCCTCAAGAAATCACTGAAGCCCACCCCCAGCAGACTCAACGTCCCGAGCCTTAGAAAGTCACGCCGCGTCCGGGCAGCTCCGTCGCAGTGATCACAACCATTTCTGTTCATTCCCTTCTCTCCTAGTGGTTATAGGCAAATTCCCTGCTATTCAAGGTCGCCCACAACAGTGCTGCCAGCGCTTCCTCCCGCCGCGAAGCCCGTTGGGACAAAGCCTTCAGAAGCTCTGACTTCTCCTCCGCCGTGGGATATCGACTGAAGGCTGCCAGATAAAACTCCTCCACGATCTGTTCATCGGAAGCCTTCTGCTGGAGCAGATGGCTTAACCGGCTTCCCTCCTGTGCCAGCTTCTCGTTAAAGGCCGGCCCGGTCATCATATGCAGGGCCTCCAGCAGATTCGGTTCGGGAGGTTTCGACGGCAGAGCCTTGCGCATGGACCGGCCAAAGTCATCCATGAATTGGGAGGGACAAACATCGGAAATCGTCTGCATCGCCCGCATTCCCTGCACCGAATCTCCTCCTCCCGCCCGCGCATGAAATTCAAACTTCTCCGGCACTCCCGTCACCTCCGACACGGCATCCAGCAATACTGCTGCCTCCAGTGGGCGGGGCAGGGCGTGGGAGTAATCGATTTTGTCTTGCCGGTTGCTTTCATTGGGAGTGGAGGACAGCTGATATGTACGCGATTGCACAATCAGCCGCATCAAGTGTTTCAGATCGTAGCCACTCTCTTGAAACTCCCTGGCCAGGGCTTTCAGCAGCTCCGGATGCGAGGGTGGATTGGTGCTGCGGAAATCGTCGACCGGGTCCACGATGCCCCGTCCAAAGAAGAAGCTCCACATTCGATTCACCGAGGCCTCAGCGAAGTAGGGATGCGTGGTGACCCACTTGGCCAGGGCCAGACGGGGATCCATCCACTGGTTCTGCGGAAGCTGGGTCCCGTCCAGATACGCCGGTGCCACCTTCTCCTTGGTCCGCGGATGACTCACCATCATGTCCCGGGGTTGATCGACATGGCCTCCTCCCAGGACATCGATGATCAATGCTGATTCCCTCAGTTCCGAATACCCGCCGAAAAAGGCGGCCAACCCCCAATATTGACTTTGCGTCCAGGCTTCAAACGGATGACTATGACATTGTGCGCATTCGATCCGCCGCCCCATAAAAAGACGGATCAACTCGGGCATAATGACATCCGGCGTCGTCAGTTCGTCGATATAGTAAAAATTCCGCGCCGGAGAGCTGTAGCCCTGAGCCGCAATCCGCTCACGCGCCATCTGATCATAGGGCTTGTTTGACGCAAAACTGTTGATAATCCAATCCTGGTACCCCTTGGCCCCGTCAATCGACATGCTGTTGACAAAGCTTGCCCTCAATAAGTCACTAAACCGGAAGCTCCAATAATCCACGTATTCCGGAGAGTTGAATAAAATCTCAATCAGCCGGTTGCGTTTTTGTGGATCGCGGTCTGCCAGAAACTCACGGACTCGCTGTGGCGGGGGCAACGTTCCCGTCAAATCCAGACACACCCGGCGCAGGAACTCCGCATCGCTGGCGGGCTCAGAAGGCAGAATCTGAAATTTCTTGAGCTTGGCGAAGACTTCCCGATCGATGATATTCTGTGTCTCCAACGTCGGATACTTCACGATCGGTTTCTCGATGACCCCCACGTCGGAACTGAGCGTCCGTCCCAAAACCCGGATCAGGATGCTGGTCTCCCCCTTCTTTTTGGCCTGCACGACGCCCGTGTCGGTGACTTCCGCCACCGCATCGTCGTTGCTGAGATACCTCACCTCGTCGGTAATGTCCTCCCGCTTTCCATTGGATAAGGTCGCTGTCACCACCAACTGTTGCCGCCCTCCACCCATGAGCACGATCTCCTTGGGCGTCACTTCCACCTGCTCGATCCTGACCCCTTGCTTCTCAGCCTCGTCGCCGTAAGGCGCACCCGCGGCAACCCACTTCCGGATCTTTTCATAGTCCGCCGATCCCACTTCAAAGCGCAGTCCCCCCTGATGAGGTACACCAAAGGTCGGCTTCAACAGGATCAAACTTTTCTCAGGCTGTTTCAAATCGATCCGCGAGTATCGCGGGTTCTCATCGGGAGTCAGCACGCGATAGGTGCCGCCTTCTACAATCCATTTGTAATCTTCCTTGGGATACAACCCATAAATGGACAAGCGGAAGCCCGCCCGACCTTTCACCCCGCCATGGCAGGTTGGGTCGTTACAGCCCCGCTTGGTCAAAATGGCTTCAATTTCCCGAGGGAAGGTGAAGGGGCGCGGCGCCTCTCCATCCACCCTCCGAATCTGTGTCTGTGCCGTGCGTTCGCCCACGCGGGCTGTCACGGTGACGTCCGACGTGCCCCTTGCCGTATATTTTCCCGAGGCAGTGATTTCACCCGAGGCGGCGTCCGATAGTGAATAATGCGCCAACGTCGTGACGTCCCGTTCCAATCCATCCGCATAACTGCCCAGCACCATGAACTGTTGCGTGGCGGATATTCCCCATAAGGTCACCTGTTCAGGAACAAGTCGAATCGAAAGTGGAGCCGCAGGGTCTACTGTTACCTCGGCCGCCCGGACCGGCGTCGGCCAAGCTGCCAGCAGTGTCAGGATTGCCAGCCATTTACCGTCGATCCTGCGCATCAGTTCGCTCCTCCTTCAACTCCATATCGGTTGTCCCCCATCTTTTTCTCCCCGTCGCGCCACGCTGTTCACTCTTTCGTCACTTGACGGGCAACGGCGCCTCCACCTTGCTTCGCACCCGCTCCTTCAATGACCATCAGCGGAATCTCGCGCACCAAGAGGTCCGGACCTAACTGACCGTTGGCAATCGTCTGACAATGCAGTCGGACCAGCCGGGGTTCCCTGGTCAAGGGCGCCTCAGCGCTGGCAATCAGGGCAATCGCGATCTTCTTCTGTTTCGGTGCAATAATCTCCGGATTCTGGGTAACTTCCAGGGGCGCGCGTTCTTCATACGCCTGCACCGCCGGAAAGGCCTTCACTCCTTCCGGCAACCCCGTGAAGGAGAAGCTCAAATCTCCCGCAAAGCCTTCCTCAAAAGCTGCCACGACGATCAGTTTCTTTCCCGTTCCTCGTTCCAGATTGACCCGGGTGACCTCTACACCCTTGACGACGTCGGCATTGGCTGCATCTCCCGTCGGCGGGTAGTACAATGAGATCTCTCCAACATGTGGAATCTCGGGACGAACCAATATCCGATAACGGTAGCGGGAGTCGCCATAGCGTGAGGTAATATCCCGTACCTCCAGGGCATACTCCCCTCCTTGTTCAAAGGTGTAGATCGCTTTCGATTCCACCGCCTTCAGATACACCTGCGGATCCGCGTTGTTGTTATACATCGACAAGCGGCGCTCGACGTTCGAGAACAGTTCCCGATTCTGGCTGTCCACCAGCCCCATGCGCGGATTGAAAATGGGAGGCTTGGCCTCTGGAGTCTCGAGCTCAAACGCCAATTTCTGTCCCGGCGCCACCTTGATCTTGAAGCGGTCCAAATCGCCGGGCTTTTCAATCGTCCCTTCGAGGATCACGGGAACGCTCAGCAGCTTTTGCGAAACGTCGTGGTCGTCGGATTCACGCACGACAGCCACAGTAGCCGGGGTCGGGACCGCGGGAATTGCGGATGTTTCTCTCTCCAAAGTGGTGCCCGACCGGTTGCCTTGAGTCGTACTGACCTCCTTAACCGCCACGCTGGTATTTACACCTGTCACTGCCCGCGCCTCCAGGCTTTCCATCCAGGGATTTCCCACCACGCGGCTGAGCGTCCGTTCCGTCCAGGCGGATTTCTGTGGATCTCCCATGGCCATCAACTCGGCCCCCGTCTGAGCCGCCGACACTTGCACCTGATAGGTGCAATCCGGACACCCCTGCCCAAACTTTCCAGAGATCTGCAAAAAGTACTGCCCATCTTCTGGAATGACATAAATCTTCTTGGAATTCGCCTGGATCAGGTCGGAGAAACGGTCTTCTTCGGAGAGAACCCGCGACAGACGATGCGTATCAAACCAGCTCCCCCCGGACCGGTACACGATCAGCTCCGGAGAAAACTTCCCCGTAGACATCCCTCCTCCGTACTTCTGCCCTTCAACCCCCCGAAAGCTGAGTTCCTGGCCGCGACGGGCTTGAAACGTGTAAAAGTCCAACTCGCCAGGGGCGCCGATCTTCCCGATGATGAAGCCGGGAATCGGGAAAGACTGTGCCTGATCTGCCGTCCCATGCGCCGTCGTTGCTTCCACCGTCACCGTGCCTTCCGTTACCGGAAAACGAATCGGATTGGAAAGCCCCCGCGGCGATACCAGCCGCAGCGGATACTGTCCTGGGCCTGCCAAGGCGTCAATCTGTAGTTCGATTTGCACCCGATAATACGGTCCGTTGATCTTGAGCTTTTCAAGCGGATTGTAGCGGGGCTTGGCCTCGTCTTTTATTTCTTCCACACCGAGCACCTTACCCTTAACTCCGCTTCGATCAAACCACACGGCATAACTGCCTTCCAACCGCGCCCCTCGTACCTCCGTCTGGATGGTACTGCCCCTCTTTCCCATTAACGGAGAGACGGAAAAAAGCAATGGCCCGTTCTCATCTTCCTGCTGCTCGGCTTGCGCATCAACCCGGCCCTGAAACATGACCAGTAGGATCCAAAGTCCAAGCACCCATCCGAGATTCCGCCTTGCGCACCGCAACCAGCCAGTGAGTGCGCCTTCTCTTCGCAATTCGTCAGTCGAGCTTGCCGTCCGGATGGAACTGCGCGAGACCAGGCCTTATTGGCTGGTTGGTCAGGCTTCCGGTCTCCATCTCCAGACTCGCATCCTTCTTCAATCCCATGCTCTCCTCATCCACCTCAATCGAACTCGCCTGTCCCATCCTCTCTTCAACCTGCTAGCTCAGGCGGCGTGATGTCCTTTCATCGCCAGGATCCGGGCCACTTCCTGGGGGGTACTGCCCAGCAAAAGCAACACCCGGATGAGCAAGTCCAACGAAACCGAATAGTCGGCCGATTCCATCTTCGCGACCCGCGATTGACTCGATTCCACGAGCTTTGCCAATTGACTCTGGGTTAATTTATGCTTCAGGCGACGGGCACGAATGTTTTCCGCCAACGCGCGTTTCATTTCGACATACACCACTTCCCGATGGTCAGCGTTGACAATCTCCGCGGGATGTCCCAGCTCCCAACGGCCATGATGGACTGAGTGAACCTCTTGATTCTTCAGATTTCTCATAACTTGATTCAATCCGGGGAAATTCCCGACAAGCGAAACATGCCGCCTTAACCCATCGATTACCCATAGCGCCCCGACGGGAGGTCAACTGAGAACCTTCTAAAACCTAAGCGATAAGGAAAGTTTATGTCAGAAATGACATCTCGTCAACTGTCGGCACCTTAAATTCTTGCCCCGAATTCAAGCACCTATGCCCCCGATTGGGATGCCTCAAATCTGGGATTGGATGCAACGTGAAACTTCGCTGTCCAATCCCCCGACGATTCGGATCAAAAGGCTGGACTTATGGAAGGGAAGATCGGAAGGAGAATTTCGTGAGCGGTTAATTAAGGAACACTGGGCCTGGTTCTTGCGGCAGACGACGTCGTGCCGGAGTCGTCAGGTAAAGCAACAAAATCTTGGGTTATGTACAAGCTTCCATCTGGAGCTTGGACGATTCCAATGCCTATCTCCGTAAAGACCGGATTCAGAATATTGGCGCGATGATTATTTTGAAAGCGTGGTTCGTTCATGAGAGCAGCCTGAGCGTCAGCAATGGTTTGGTTGAGGGCCAAATTCTCACCGAAAGCCCTCCAGTGTATTCCGGCAGCGGTGATCCGCATGGAAGGCGTCTTGCCTTCAGGGCTCACGTGGCTGAAAAAATGTTCTTCAACCATCTGTCGGGAGTGAGCGCGCGCGACCGCTGCCAGATTTTCATTCCACTTTAAGGCTTTGGCACGGCCATTTGTTTCGGCAAAAGTCGTCGGCGAAAGGCGGTCCCGGTTAACCATTTCCAACATCTGTTTTTCCAAAGCGGCCATGCGCTTCGAAGTCACGCCTGTTGGGCTATTCGAGTCAGCGCTGGCAGGAGGTTCCGCCTGGGCTGGTTTCGTCAACGTCAAAATGGATACGATCAGAAGACAGGTGAGAACAAAACTTTTTTGGTAGAGGCGCATCGGTTTATCCCCCCTTAAACTGATATCGTCCTTCCAACCCAATTTGTTCATACACGTTGATGAAATGCCCGGGCTTTTGCCTCCTTAGTGATTGATTCAGGTATTCCCAGTTCATGCCGGCCATGAGGAAGAGCACGAACGGACCTCGCTATGCCGCTTCAATAGCCATAGCAGGCAGGGTTCGGATGCCAGTAGCCCCACTGATCGTAGTATCCTGGTGGATTGCAATAGCCCGGACCAGGGTAGTAGCCGCCGTAATAGGCTGGGCCGCCATAGTATCCAAAGTAGAATCCAGGATAACCATAGTAGCCAAATCCAAACCCACCACCCACATAAGCATGGCCGCCATAATAACCATAGCCTCCGTAGTACCCGTGTCCGCCGTAGTACCCGCGCCCGCCATAGTACCCTTTGCCGCCGTAGTAACCGCGTGCACCACTGTACCCTTTTCCTCCATAGTAACCATGCGCACCGCCGACATACGCGCGTCCCCCGGAATAGGCCGGCCGGCTGTACGTGACGTGGCCTCCACCTGAATAGCTGCGACCTCCAGAGTAACCATGTCCGCCGGAGTAGGCGTGACCCCCGCCACCCCCACCGCCAGAATTTCGGGCCAAGAGGCTGGCGGAATTGGAAAGGGCAAAGACAAGACTAAAGAGGAATATCGGAATTGCGAATCTCTTGATCATGTTTCCCCCCTTTTCGATAACTCGGTGAGTTCCCTTTTGTCATCCACATGAACTGTCTGAACGGAACTCTCAAACTTATCCTGTGCAAGCAGAAATCCAATCTTAATCAGCTTGAAAATCAAATATTTACAAGCTTTCCCGCGCTTGCAGAGCTGGCCGAAATGCACCAGTCTGGTTGGAATTGGTCAAGTGGTCGCAATGAGTTGGGAGATTCAATTTGAATTCAACCAGCCAGACCGTTGATACCTTGCCCAGAAAAAAGTGTCGATTCCTTAATAAGAAGAATAGAGGTTGCCTGCCGCTGAATGATTTCAATATAATTCGGTTCCGAATTCCAATATTTAAGAGATTGATTCTGAATGTATAAAAGTCTGGAAAAGCTCCCGCTGAGCACAGACCTTCACCTATTCAACTTTCGTTCACGCGGTCAACATGAAAAGGAGCTAGTTATGGAGAATTCTACGAATTGGCTGGCAGGTTTAGGGGCAACCTTTTTTGTCGCTTCGATTTCGATTGGGATTTTGATGATTGCCGCCGCTTGGAAGGTCTTTACCAAGGCTGGTCAACCTGGATGGGCTGTGCTGATACCGATTTACAATGCATATATCTTGTTGATGATTTCCGGCAAACCTGGATGGTGGCTGCTTCTGATGTTTATTCCGCTCGTCAATATCGTGGTTGGGATTTTGGCGCTGGCGGGGCTGGCAGCTAACTTTGGGAAAGGAGCTGGCTTTGTGGTAGGACTCTTATTCCTCCCGTTTATTTTCTGCGCAATCCTTGGATTTGGTGACGCGAAATACGCTCCTGTCAATTCCTGAGATTCAATCTATCCCCAATCTCGCCAAGAGTGAGGGATAAAGCTTCGAGGCAAACTCTAGTAGACTCAGGAGCTGGAATGCGCTGAATCACTTCTCCGGGCCAATTGCGGATCCATTTTATGAAAGAGCCCGTCTTTGACAATGGCGAGGAAATGGGTGGGGTCTTGGAGTAGCCGCAGATTTTCCAGGGGATTGCCGGCAACCAATAACAGGTCGGCTAAAAAGCCTTCCTTGATTTGGCCCACTTGAAGCAATGGGCCCATGGCCTCACCACCCGACTTGGTCATGGTTAAGACGGCTTCCATGGGAGAGAAGCCGAAGGTTTGGACATAGTGATCGATATCCCGGGCATTTTGTCCGTGGTTGGTCACCTCGAAACCATAGTCTCCCCCTCCCAGGATTCTCACGCCGCGTTGTCGGAGGGCATTCAAACTGCGGCGGGCGGCTTCCAGTTCTCCCACATAGATGGCATGTTCCTTCCTCCCCTTCTCTCCTTCGGCTTCATACTTCTTGAGCAGGGCCACGGTGTAACCGATGTTGGGGCTGACGAAGAGCCGGTCCCGGTGGGCTTCGAGCATGTCGAGGGCTTCCTGGTCGGCAAAGGTGGCGTGATAAATGATGGTGGCTCCATGGCGGATGCAGCGCTTGATCGACTCGGCGCTTCTGGCATGGGCACTGATGCGGCGTCCGCGGGCATGCACCTCTTCGGCTACCACAGCGACTTCGGCCTCACTCATCACCGTTTGTTCGGAGTCAGCATAGGGAATCCCCGTATCTCCGGATACGATCAATTTCACGATGTCGACCCCTTCGCGGATGAGTTCCCGCACCACGCGCCGGTAATTTTCAGGACCGTCGAGCACAATGGCAATGGCATCACGGCGCATGTGATAGCGATTCATGTCGATCAGTCCGCCCGTCACGGTGAGCCAGGGAGTCGCCGCCAGCAATCGGGGACCGGGGAATCGTCCGGCATCAATGGCGTTGCGCATGACGACGTCGAGGCGCGGTTTGACCGAACCGGCGCTGATGCAACTGGTGAATCCATAGTCGAGGTAGAATTTCGCGTTATCCATCGCCAGAAGAGTATGCTCTTCGGGGGGAAGCGCTCCCAGGCTGATGATGTCGTCGGAGTTGTTGAGGCCGAGATGGGTGTGAGATTCGACCAATCCCGGCATCAGATAGGCGCCCCGGCCGTCGATTAACTTATGATTTTGGCGCGGGATGGAGTTTTTTCCCCGACCGATGGTTTTAATTCGATTCCCTTCCAGCAAGACTTCCCCGGCGTAGGGGGCTGTCCCGGTGCAGTCCAACACATTCACATTGGTAAACAAGGTGCCTTCCATGACTCCGCTCCTATGAAGATTGATCTGGTCTGAAATCCTATCCTGAATCCTGCTCTCGATTCGGGCCTGGCGATCCCTTGGCTCTTTGCCTTCGCCAGGGGCTCACGGGCCAAACGCCGCATCAAAAGCAATACGCGAAGGGCTGAAATTTATTTTTCGGGCAAAGGTGCAGGCTTCCTGCGCTCCCTGTTCCCGGTCCATTCCCGAGTCTTCCCATTCCACCGACAGCGGTCCATTGTATCCAATCTGATTCAGTTGGCGGATGATGGCTTCAAAGTTGACCGTCCCATGCCCCAGAGAGCGGAAATCCCAACCCCGATCGGGATGGCCGAAATTCAAGTGCGAGCAAAGCAGGCCGCTTCTTCCGTTCAACTGCAATGCGGCATCCTTCAAATGGACGTGGTAAATGCGGTCGGGAAATTCGCGCAGGAAGTTGACCGGATCCACCAACTGCCAGACAAAGTGGCTGGGATCAAAATTAAATCCAAACGATTTTCGATAGTTCACCGCTTCCAGAGCCCGTTTCGTGGTCAGCACATCAAAGGCAATCTCGGTGAAATGGACTTCCAGGCAAAAACGAACCCCACACTGGTCATAGACGTCTAGAATCGGGTTCCACGTCTCGGCAAAAGATCGATACCCTTCTTCAATCATGGCTTCCGAGACCGGGGGGAATTGATAGAACAAATGCCAGATCGGCGAGCCGGTAAATCCGGTGACGAGGTTCAACCCCAGATTCTTGGCGGCTTGGGCGGTGCGCTTCATGGCTTCCACTGCCCAGGCGCGCTTCCGCTCCGGATTGCCGGCGAGCTCCGTCGGAGCAAAGCCATCGGACCGCCGGTCGTTAAATGGGTCGCAGACCATTTGACCGGCCAGATGATTGGAGATGGCGTAGAGTTGGAGTCGATGTTTTTCGAGAATCGCTTTTTGTTTACGGCAATAGGCGAGATCTTCGGAGGCTCGGAAAACGTCCAGATGATCTCCGCGGCAGGCCAGCTCCAGGCCATCGTATCCCCATCTGGCCGCCTTTTGAGCCAATTCCTCCAGCGGCATGTCGGTCCATTGTCCCGTATATAAAGTAATAGGGCGGCCCATGCGAAATTTCCTTCACCCAAGAATTTCAATCGATTGATTGCAGGGCTCAATCAAAACGTATCTTCTGATCTAGTGAGAGCCTGCTTTTATTTTTGACGCGGAGTACGACTTTCAGGGATTCATCATACCAGATCTTAGGCTTCTCTTAGTAGCGACCAGAGATTGGATACTACGAGAGAGGAGATACATTTCAAGAATCACTGAAAGGACGCCGGGGCAAAGAGGAAATGTTATTGGTGTAGAGCACTTCCTACGGTTCCGTATCTTCCTCGTTTGGCAGCCGCGATTGAGGGGCGTAGGATGTGCCCTCAACCGCGGGCATTTGTTAAAAACCTGCGATTGCCCCAAAAGATCGGCAATCGCGGCTACCCGCTTGGTAGTTACCAACTTCCTGAATGTGGGAGGCTGCCTCCGGCAGGCGATTGAAGGGGCTTCAAGAGCAAAATCGCCGGTGGGGACACCGCCTCCCACTTTCGTAATTGGCTGCAATCGCGGCTACCCGATCCCCAAGTAGGACTTGCTGAAATTCCCCTCCCCTGGAGGGGTGTAGGGGTGGGTCTCTGAATTGTGTTTTCGTCCATTGAACTGCTTCTGAAGTGCCTATGAGAATTAAGGGAAAGCCCACGAAGAACGCGCCAGGCGCGTTCTTCGTGGCTACCCACAAACGAGTCAATGCTTGTGCCAGGAATTAAATCCCTCTATTCGATGCTTCATTAAGTCGCGAATATCTTTCCCAGGCCCATCACAGTGCATGATGTTTAGACCCACGACTTTGTTATTGATCCCTTCATCCAAGACGTTGGCTTTTCCCCCAGAACCGACCACCAGGGAGTCCGTGGTGGGGATAGGGGAACCGTCTAACACTGACGGGTATGTCATGAGTCCGATGCGTGCAGTATCCGCCGTCACTCCGTTAACATTGTTTAATATAAGCTTGCATTTCGTGCTTCCCTCTACGGTAATCCCAAACAATCCACTTCCTGTAATGCGATTGTTCCAAATCACCGTCCCCTCCGTGAAAACAGTTTCAATACCAGCAAAGGCAGATCCATCTGCTGAAGGCCCAATGACGATATCATTGTTGGAAATGACGGCATCGGCCTTTTTTCCCATCCCGAAGGGTGGACCAAAATCCACAATCCCGATGCCATCCTCGAGACTTCCACTAGGCTTTAAACTGTTGTGATCAATCAGGTAAGAGGTGGGCAATTCAACCGATTGTTCTTGATATGCAACAAAACAGGCCCACGCGGCGCCGCCGCAGCTCGAATTATTGTGCGAAATCTCAACCTTAGAATTACTGAGGTCAAGCAAGTACCCTGCCGCAACAACGTTCGCAATGAAATTCCCGGCTGAGGCTGAACCTCCGATGGTGACGCGTGCATCACGAAGGGAATCAACCCAAATCCCGATTATGCTGTTTATTAATCTACAGCTTGAGATACGAAACGTGCCCGGAAGTTGGGATGCAAGAGGATATGGTTCAAACTTGGGTCCCGCGATTAGGCCAGCTTCGCCATCAAGCCCCACCCGCTCAACCACAACATTCATCCGCAATTCACCCCTGAAATCCAATAGGGCGAATATAAGAGTAGTATAGAATACGCCGTTTAAATCGTACCATCCGTCTGGGATTGGTATGGGTTCCACAACTTTAAGGGTCATGTCTGAAACCACGATGTCGCCTTCCAGGAACGTGACCAGGTTGGGGTATGGGTTGCCGAGGCTCGGCGGGTTCAAAGTGCAAGGGTTATCAGGGTTGCCCTTCAGGGGGAGGGCTTGAATGATTGTTACGTCCATGCCCTTTCCTTTGAACGTCCCGTGAAAGTTCTCGGCGAAGAGTTGAGTCGACTTATAGGTTCCAGCGGTAAGCTGGACGGTACAGCCCGGCCCATGGGCAACGCAGTCGTCGAGAGCTGCCTGCAAGACGACTGTGTCGTCTGTCCCATTAGGAGCTGGTACATTGATGGTCAATGTTGCAGAATATGCGGAAAGCGAGAAAGCAAAGATTATGACTAGCGCAAGAAGAGATGTTTTCCTGTTCATATCTATCCTCCCTTCTGACCAAAAACTACCGCATGATTTTTGGCTGGACACCCCTGCTGGCGGGTCTGGAGAGTGCGGTACGAGCCCTGCAGGCTCGCCTCATAGATTCATCGAGGACCTCCTTTCAAGATACTTGAATGTTTCATAGAACGAATTCCGGGAGGGTGGAGTTCCGCAACGGGGTTCATTCAGCTAGGGCTGGGACACCCTCGTCCCGTCGTGAATAGGCACCGCGAGGGTGCGGCGTCTGCAAAGTTGTAGGCCGGGTCACCGATCCGGCGTAGGCCAAATTCAGGGTTGACGCCCAGTGAGGTCAACGGGCTTACAGCTATTCCTACTTATCCGACCTACGAAAAGACCATGAAGAACGCAACAGCCGCGTTCTTCGTGGCTACTGGCTCTGCGGCATTATGGTGAACTATCGAAGCACGGCTACCTGATCAATCTTCACCACCATGTCCGAATAAACCCGGCTACTTATGCAATTACTTGGTGAAGTTTGAAGCATCACCACCCTGTACCGATAGAGGGGCTCTAAGGTATCGGGGATCGAGTAAGGGACAGCCATCTCGATTGGCGGTCGAAGGGGGAATAGGTGCTGTAAGCCGTAAACGATTCGTTTGTTAGGCTTGTCCCAGCGCACCCAGATCCTCACGGTCTCTCCGATCTTAACAGTACCCAGACTTACCGAGCCCAAGTTGTACGGCGGTACCGATCGAGCTCGAGGACTGTTAGTCAGACCACCAACAGTAATTGGCTGGTCAACCCCGCCAGGATACATGAAGAGGTTTCCTTCCACGTCATCAATCTGGTTACCTTCTCCGGAGTTGAAGAATGTAGCTCTCAAGCCCATCTGACCCAAAAGCCACCCGCTAGAATCACAGGAGTTGCCTATTGCTCGTGTCACCGTCAACATAGCCGCTATTCCTATGATCCCCGTTGGGTCAGCCACCTCCAAGCCGTTCTGAGCCCAGTTTGGTTGATTGTCCTGAATATAGTGGTTGCCGTAGCTACGGATCCGCAGCATGAGCGAGCCGTTTTGTATCTGGCGCTCGTAGTCGAGCACGTCCCTGTTTGTTGTTCCCCCGCCGAACCAGAGATCCGGGTTGATCAGAGGCCCCCTAAACTGATCATAAATCGCCCAAGTTTGGGCGCTCAGTGGTAGTGCCACAAGGAACATTAATATAACAGGGGAAACGTATCTAAGTCTTAGACCTTTCATGACGATCCTCCTTCCGACCAGAAACTACCGCATGACTGCTGAATGTACGTCGCTGCTAGCGGGTCTGGGGGTGCGGTACGAGCCCTGCAGGCTAGCCTCGCAGATTCATAGAGGAACTCCTTTCAAGTAGTTCAATGTCTCATATAACAAATTACTGGCGGAGCTCCGCGGCGGCATTAGTTCGGTTGGGGCTGGGACGCCCTCGTCCCGCTGTGAAAGCGCCGCGAGGGCGCGGCGTCTCCAAAGTTGCTGGCCGGGTCCGCTGACGCGGCGTTGCCCGCTCTTTAATCTCCAGCATTCTCAATCGTTCCATTACTGGCTGGCTCCGTCAGGAGCCTTCTGTTTATAGTCTCCTGCTAAAATTAATTTTTTAAGCTCCAGAGGAGCGGCCTGCGAATCCCGGATGGAAATTCATGAAAAGCCCACGATGAACGCAGCGGACGCGTTCCTCGTGGCTACCAGCTCGAAAGGGTTCACTTTCTACGCAGACATCGCAGAAAAAGCGGTGAGCCGCCCATGATTTCCTCAGCTAGCAAATCTGCCGTAGGGCCCAATACCGTGAGACCTCATGTTCTGGTTCTCGCAGAATTGGACCCTCCGGACCATCGGCTCGTCTGGAAGGGCCTGATCAGCAATCTTCTCCAGTAAGATCTTTTTATTGAGCACAAATCTAGTCCCTAATTGCAAACATCTGCCCATTTACGCCGCAGTTGGTAAAATATAAGGGCGCCAGGCAGGTTCCCGTCAGCCTCTCAACCAAACCGGATCCCACCCGACTGCGCCCTTTTGAATTGATTACAAGTTTTACGGCTTCTGCTTTGAACGGATTCGCTCAATTACCCCGTGGTCGTAAGTTCCGTCGTTGTACCAACCGCTAGCGACCCCAATATTGTTAATCCTCCTCCCGTAACTTGACGTTCCGGGATAGCCAAGGGGTTCAATGAAATTTAGATCGGAAAGGGTCCATCGAACAGCACGCATCTGGCCTTCGCTGTCCACGCTCGCGCCCACCATCTCCCCTTTGTTGTTTATCCCATCTATCTCATTCCAGGCAAAACCATTCCCCAAAGTTCCGAAGTTGCCGCCCGACAAAGTGGGAAGTATGGTGAGTCTCCATGGGCTTTTCCGAGGGCCGCTGGGTTTCCACACTGTCGGAAAAGACAAACTGAAATCCTGCGTGAAGACATATCCGATGACTTCGCCGACATCATTGATATCGCCTGCTCCACCATGGTAGTAGAAGGAGGTGGTTTCGAGTTTCATCGGTTTCCATTCTTTGCCGCCTTTTATGGGGATCCAAATCACGGGTTCATATTTAAGAATCACCACGTCGAAGCCGTTTCCCACGATCTGCCCCTTATTGTTAACGGCCCAGCATTCCCAATTGTTGACCTGCTCAAGGCCATCCGTGTTGAGTTCGTGGATGGTCCACGTTTTTCCAGAATGATCTGGAGTCCAGACGACGGGTCTCCAAGTACTTGGATCGATCATGCCACTGTGGCCCACGATGAATCCGGTGTCGCTAACCCCCTGAGCCTGGCTAGTTACATGACCTGGCAACGTGCCGAGATCCACGTTCGCCCCGAGCTTCCGCGGCCGGGCAAAAGCGTGAGTGTTGCCATTCGCCAATTCAGCATAACCAACCACAATGCCGGAGTTGTTCACATCCGTCGCCCAGGAATTTTCTCCACCTAACGTCCCCAGGTCGATCATCTTGAAGGCATCTTGTCCTCGTGTCGAGACTACGAACGCATGAGTCAAACCATACTCGTTGTCACCCATGCCAACCACATCGCCTACGTCATTGAGGTCCTGTCCCTGGCTCCAAATTCCCCCGGGCAGCGTTCCCAATTCAATAGTTTGGGCCTGGGCCGCTTGCCAACTGCCAGATAACAGCAGGATGAGTGTGACTATCGCAGCGATGATGAAATATGTTTTCCTATTCATGACGATCCTCCTAATACTAACAACTACCGCATGTTGCTCTGGTAAATCCCCTTGAAGTCGGGTCTGTAGGGTGCGGTAGAAGCTCCGCAGCCTCGCATAGCAAGTTCAACGACCACCTCCTTTTAAAACAGGAAGATCATAGGGGCTAAACTTTGAGGTTGGCCATTCACGGAGTGGGAGCATACAGATCACCGCCCTGGCGGGGAGACCTTTAGAGGCGCGCTGGCCAGAGACTTCCTCAATATGAACAGCGTGCGTCCGCTCACTTTCTGATCGAACTTCAGCTCTTCTCCTTCGACAGCCAGTCGGATTCCATCGCCCTGCTGGTTTTCTGGTACTTTGCCGATGGCACAGTTCACCTGGAGAATGGCTTCTTTCGGTTTGCCTGTGTCAGGTAAGAGTTGAATACGGAGAAGAACCAGACCCCCCGCCGGCATCGGGCCAGTCAGAAGCCCTCTGGGAAGCAGTCCCGACGATTTAAATCTCCGTGCGTCTCGCAACAGCGCTCCCGGTGCAATCCCGTAGGAATTGAATTTCATGACTTCCGTGGCCTTCCAGATGCCCGTTTCCAGAATCTCCCATTTGGCAGTCTTGTGTGTAAAGGCACCCATAGCGGTAATCGTCTTGCTGGAAGGATTCATCATCCCAGCGCCGCTGATTTCGATGATTTCCCCATTGGCTGCTTGGGCCACGGCCGGGCAGGCGCTGGAGTCGCTCGGATCGCATACGAATCCCGAAGCCACCAGCAGGTTGTAATCTCCGGAACTACCCTCCGCTAAGACAGAACAAGAGAACACCACCGTGAACAGCAACGCCATCGTCGACGAGATGAAGATTGTCGAAAGCATCTCAGTTCTTGTCATAAATCCCACCTTTATCCTCAGCGCAGACTTCCGCTTCTGGAAAATCAGAGCTCTCTAAAACACGACCCACAAATTGTAGTCAAGACTAGAGGTCGCACACCACGATGTCTACGCTGGTCGCGTCGTTGCTATTTCGCCGAGCCGGGCGGATGCTTGCTAAACAGATTGGCAAGGGCCGAGCCGGCCGGCCCTGATACCACCCAACTACGTTCCCACATGGGCTGTCGGGTCATACAGGATGAGAACCAAAGGAGTTCTTCCTGTTTGGCGCCCCGTGAAGGAGCCCGGAGCATCAGCGAGAGCAAGAAAACTTGTTGTGTGCAACCTCATGACACATATCACCTAATGTTTTTCGGCGTGCGCAGGAACCCGTGGGCCACATAGTCCGCGTCAAAGTAGAACCCCATGATCGCCCCCGCGGGGTCGATTTTAAATGCGTAAGTGCCCTGGCCGGGACCGGTGCCCGCACCCGGAGGGTCGAACGTCGTGATGCTGCCGCCTGCAGCCCGGACGAAACCATGGAGCACATTGCTCGCATCGATGTACCATCCCGTAACCTCTCCCACCAGGTTGATCCCGTTGGGGACGGTGCCCTGGCCAACGCCTGTCCCCGCGCCAGGAACATCGAACGTCACGAAGCTCCCGTCGGGAGCGCGTATGTAGCCGTGATTCACACCGCTTGCGTCAGTGTAGTTAGACGTGATCGCCCCCCAGAGGTTGATTTCGACGGCGGTGGTGCCCTGGCCGGGGCCTGTGCCCGCGCCCGGAACGTCAAACGTCGTGATCTTGCCGTTGTGACTGCGCAGGAAGCCGTGGAGCGCATCGCTCGCGTCAATGTAGAGTGCCGTAATCGCCCCCCAGGGGTTGAGACCCCAGGACTGGGTGCCCTGGCCAGCGCCAGTGCCCGCGCCCGGTGCGTCGAACGTCGTGAAGCTGCCATCTTCTTTAGCGCGCATGAATCCGTGCCACACATAGCTTGCGTCAATGTATCCTCCCACGATCGCCCCCCGTGCGTCGATGGCGAGGGGAGCAGTGCCCTGGCCAGCGCCAGTGCCCGCGCCCGGTGCGTCGAACGTGATGATGGTGGCCTTCTGAGCACTCACGGGAACGTCCAACCCCAGCGTGCACAGAGCCAGCAGGACTACTGAAAACGTGATGTTAAGTAATTTACTCATAATCCACCTCCAATAATTAAGAGAACCGGTGTGCATAGACTTGTTGTTAGACTCTGCGGCTTTAGTTCGCCCGATACACAACCCCTGAGTTACAGGCAAACTCTGCGTTGACTGCAATGCAATTGGGTACATGCGCCGCGGGCCCGCCTTGCAGATTCATCGAGGACCTCCTTTCATGAAAGGTGGATACCGCCTGAAACAAAACTTTGAATGGCGTCGACAGCCAGTCGGCGGAAATCGAAAGTGTCACCAACGAATCCGGCCTCGTGGAACTCGGCCCTCCATATGAGTTGAGATGGAGGGCCGAGTTCTGCGCTGCCGCTGTACTAGAAACGAATGACCTGCGCCGCTTGGGGCCTCGCAGTCACCAAGTTGTAGTCCGGGTCACCCGACCCGGAGATGCCCAAATTAATGTTTGACATCCGGTGAAGTCACGGCGCCTACAGCTGCTCCTTTCTATTTGACGTTCGAAAAGCCCACGAAGACCGCATCAAGCGCGTTCCTCGTGGCTACCGCTTAATTCATGCCAAGTTCTGCGGACAAAAACCCGCAGAGTTGAAAATCAACTCTGCGCTGCCCCTGTGTCCTTGGGCCTTGAGGTTTCCGTGCCTTTCTTTTCTCATTTAGGATGGAATATCTGGTTGTCTTTTCTCGAAAGGCTTATAATTCTAAGAGTTTCTTACACCTGATCAGGTTACTCATTGGTTCTTAGGGAAGTCCTGACGTATCTCTGAAAAACCATGACAAAGCATGTCAAAGTCTGACATGCCCAGGTGAGTTCAATGGATTCCGCTGGCGCGGCAGAACACCACTCACTTCTCAGGTTTGGAGAATTTATTCTCTGCCGCCAGCGCCATTGTCTCTGCCGCAACAAGGAGCAGATTCACCTGCGCGGGAAAGTCTTCAAGACTCTCGTTTTCCTGCTCGAAAATCGCGGCCGGACGTTGAGTCGTGAAGCTCTCCTCCAGAGCGTTTGGGCTGACACGGCCGTTATTCCCAACACTGTCGATCATGCCATTGCGGAGTTGCGCCACGCATTGAACGATAACGACGCCAAGCCTCGTTTCATTGAGACGGTAGCTCGCGAAGGGTATTGTTTCATCGCCGAAGTCGAGGAATTGCCGGGAGATCCACTGCCTTGCGTGAGTCGGGAGTCATTGGCTGTCTTGCCTTTCTTAACCTTGGGGCTGGGGCCGGAGGAAGAATGGTTGGGAGAGGGAATGGCTGATGCGCTAATCACCAGGCTCAGCAAACACCCGGAGTTCAGCATTTGCCCGACTGGAGCTGTCTTAAAATATACCGATGGGGCGAAGAGCCCATTGGTTGCGGGAAGGGAACTTCGAGTCAAGGTAATATTGGAAGGGATGATTCAGCGATCCGGAAAACAAATCCGAGTCAGCGTTCAATTATTGCGTGTGGCAGATGGAAATTCGCTCTGGGCAGAGACCTATGATGAGAAGTTCCAGGACATCTTTTCGTTGGAGGACATCATCTGCAAGAGGGTGATGCAAACCCTTGTTCGCCGGCTCGGAAGCGATTTGACCTCCCTTCAATAACCTGGCCCGCTAAATTTTCTTTGGATTCTCCATTCTTGGCCTTTTTATTTTTGTGAAAAATAAAGCTTGCGGCAAAGTTGATTTCATTGACTTTCGTTCGAGCAGAGCCCTCATTCCTAATATGCACACGTCTCCCATAGAATCACGAGACTGTCCTCTTTAAGACAAGCTCGTAACCTTCCGAATGGGCAGAATCTTCCAGACGCGGTTTCAAACCTGCGAGACGCTACCACCAAGCCCTCACATCCATTGGGTTCCTGCATTCTAAACGCAATAAATTAAAGACCTTACAGCTTCTCATCCACTTGCCCATCCCGCGTTTTTCGGGAACTCATATGCCCTCAGACAGAAGGAAATATTATGGAGGCCCGAGGGCCTATTGGACCAGCGGTTGCTCGATTGGTAGCGGTCTAAGTTTTGGAATATTCAAGTAAACCGAGCTCCATCATGCAATCAGGGTTGCTCCGAAAAGCGGAAACGACAAAGTCCAGAAATAGAGTTCAGAATAGCGAGGATATCAGGCTGTGGATCGCCTATTTTCTGCTGTTATTCCTGGCTCTGACCCCCACCGCTCTCGCCTCCCAAAAATCTGGCACGCATCCACGAAGTTTGAACGAGTCCCTGACGAACTACCAATTCCAGTCCATGGACGTCAACCACCTCCGCCAGCAGGCCAATTCCAGGGAACCGATCAGGCTGCAGCTTCAGGACCGTTCTTTTGAAATCTCCCTGGAGCTCAGAGATTTGCGCGGACCAAAATATATAGCGGTCGAATCTCTGGCCAATGGAGCGGCAAGAGTAGTAGACCCTGGCCCGGTTCAGACATTTCGCGGGAATCTCGGTCCAAACACCGAAGGACAGGCGCGGATCAACTTTTCGGCAGAGACCATGGATGCCCTGATCTTGACTCCTGATGAGTGGTATTTCATCGAGCCGCTAAACCGTTACCTGCCTCAGGCACAACCCAGTGACGTGGTCGTCTACAAGCGATCCGATATTCGGGCCGACGCACTTGGGGATTGCGGGCTGGTCGCGGCGGAAAAACTCGTGGCGGGGATCGCAAACCTTCCGCCGATCTCATCCATCGTGATTAATGGAGTCCCTACCACCTTGGAAGTCCAGCTCGCCACGGAAGCCGATTTTGAATATGTCACGGCCTTGAGCGGGTCCAGCAATGCCAATACCGAGATCATGAACATCATGAATCAGGTGGAAGGCGTGTATCAGACGGAATTGGGACTGACCTTTCAGATTGTTTTTCAACATACCTGGGACACAAACACCGACCCGTACAGTTCGACTGATCCCTCCACGATGCTTGGGGAATTCACCAACTATTGGAACGCGAATTTCAACAGCGTGAATTATGACATGGCTCACATGTGGACAGGAAAAGACATGGATGGCAGTGTCGTGGGAATTGCCTGGATGGGGGTCACCTGTTTCAAGAGCAACGCCTACGGCGTTTCACAACGACTCACAGGAACTCCCGCCAAGTACATTCTGACCGCCCATGAAATGGGTCATAACTTTGGCGCTGGCCACGTAAGCGCATCAAATCCGGGACAGTCGGACTGCGGGAACACGATCATGAATCCCTCCATCGGCACCGGATTCACCTTCTGCCAATACTCGCAGGATCAGATTAACGCACACGTCAGTACCCACTCGAGCTGCCTCACCGCCCAAATGACTGCACCCTCCAATCTAACCGCGACGGCGGACTCCAGCACCCAAATTTCTTTGGCCTGGCAGGATGCCAACTCAGGGATCATCGGCTTCAAGATCTCCCGCAAGGTCGGTGCTTCCGGAACCTATTCGCTCCTCACCACCACTGCCTCCACTGCCACGACGTATGTTGATAGCGGGCTTAGCCCGAACACCACTTATTTCTATCGGGTTGCAGCTACGACGGGAACTTCCGACTCCCCTTATTCGAACGAGGCCAGTGCCACCACTTCAGGAAGCGGGATGGCCATTTCCGGGTTTTCTCCTTCCAGCGGACCAGTCGCGACTCAGGTGACGATACAAGGCAGTGGTTTTGCAGGAATTACGGGAGTACAGTTCAACGGCGCAACGGCAACATTCACGGTAGTCTCGACGACGCAAATTACTGCCGTGGTTCCACCCTCAGCGACCACGGGGCCGATTCGCGTGAGCACGGTCTCGAGCTCAGTAACGAGTGCGACGCCGTTTGCGGTGACTTCGTGCAGTCTTAGTCTGAGCCATACAAGCCAATCCTTCTCCTCCAGCGGCGGCAGTTCGAGTCTTGGCGTTGTCGCCGGAGGAGGATGTTCCTGGACGGCCTCGAGCTCGGTCTCCTGGATCACGGTGACTGGAGGCAATTCGGGAAGCGGGAATGGGACAGTCAGCTTTAGTGTCGCCTCCAACACTTCGTCGGCTTCGAGGAATGGAAACCTCACGGTGGGTGGATTGATATTCTCAGTGGCCCAGTCCGGCGTGTCGTTGGGCTGCAGTTATACGCTTTCAGCGACCAGCCTGCAGGTCCTCGCGGCCGGCGGCCCGGCTCAACTCACAATTACGACGGGAACGGATTGTTCCTGGTCTGCGGCCAGTCTAATGGGATGGATTTCCCTGACCAGCGGGAATAGTGGCAATGGGAACAGCACCGTAAATCTTTCCATTCTTCCCAATCCTGGTCCAGGAGCGCGGAATGGATCGCTTGTCATTGCCGGGCAAATCGTCTCCGTCGTTCAAGGCGCCCCCACTAGCGGGAGCGACACTGCCGAAAAATTTGTTCCAGTGGTATTGTCCTCGGGGGCTGAACGGATCTTACCTCAGGTTGACGCGTCTCTTCAATCGGGACAGCCGAGACGCAACGCTGAAATTGACCTACGAATCGGCATTCGGTGCGGGGAGTGGGACGGTGAACGACACGCTCGAAGCAGGCCGCCAACGCGTCATCCCGAACGCCATAAACTACCTGCGTTCCTTGGGCCTGGCTATCCCCTCCACGGGAAATCAAGGGGGAACTCTACAGGTCGAGTTCTCCGGCTTGACCTCATCTGTCAATGCCGGAATCAGCGTCCGCACAACCACCACTGTGACGGGTGGGAGAGCGGGACTGGCCTATGCGGGGATTGATGGTAGTCAGGCTCTGACGAATCCCGTCATTCTGGCTGGACTGCGGCAAAATAGCCAGGACCGGTCCAATGTAGCGATTGAAAATTCCGGGTTGCCGGAGGATGGCAACATTACGTTGCGCTTGACCGTGTTTTCCGGAGATCCGGACAATCCTGCGAGCTTCACGCTTCCCGATGAAGTGTTGGAACCGAAGGCCCTCAAACAGTTTTCGGGAATCCTGAACTCCTATGGTTTCTCCTATTCCAATGGTTACGTCCGAGTGGAACGAATCAATGGTAGCGCCCCGTTTTATGCCTATGCTGTCATCAACGATCAGTCAAATTCCGATGGGTCGTTTATAACGCCCATCTTGGAAAATGCCATGGCTGGGAAAAGTCTTTTGACACTTCCTGTGGTTGTGGAAGCCAATTCTTTCTCAACCGAGTTGATTCTGACGAACTGGTCGGGGACAACAAAGGATTTGACCTGCAGTTTTGTTTCTTCCGGAATTGGAACCAGTGATTCTGCCGCCAACTTCTCAATCCATTTGCGACCGCAGGAGCAGATGATCTTACCGGGTTTGGTACAGCAGCTTCGAGACTGGAAGGTAGCGGGGATCGGGCCGCAAGGAGCGACCTTGGCAGGCCCACTCTTTGTTCGCCCGCAGAGCGGCGATTTGTCGGGTGTTGCCGCAATGGCGAGGACGAGCGCGCCCGGGAGCTCGGGACGCTACGGTTTGTCTTACGGCAGTACGCCCAATGGAATGGCGGCAACCGGCACAGTCTGGGTCTACGGACTTGTGCAAGATTCTGAGAATCGAAGCAATCTGGCGCTCTTGAATACCGGGGAAAATGACGGCAGTGCTGATCATTTTCGCATTGATCTTTTCGACGGATCCAATGGAGCCAAAGTCGGGACCATCCAAGACTTTACAGTAAATGCCAGGGCGTGGGCCCAGATCGGTTCCATCCTGGCGATAAACGCACCGGGGACGAATCAAGGATACGCCCGAATAACCAGAACCGCCGGGAATAATCCTTTTCTTGCCTACGGAGTAATCAACGATGGAGCCAAACCCGGGGAAAGAACTGGCGATGGGACCTTCCTCTCCAGCAGTCCCTGACAGAATTGTCCAGGGGGACCCGTTCTCTCTCATTCGGACCTCTTCCCGTTACTTCTTCTGTCTTCGAAGACCTGATCACTTACAAACCTGTTGATTCAGCGCTCCTCCTGCAACCCTCCCTTCCCAAATTGCGTCTATGCTCCTTAAGACAATTGAACAAAGGAGTTTTCGATGGGGAAAACAGCTCTGCACTTAACCCTTTCTTTTGTATTAGCTGGCACTTCATTCCTGCTGGCAAAACAGGAGAATAAACCCGATTTCTCAGGCACCTGGTTGCTCGATCGGGAAAAGAGCGATCTCACTAGCCCTCCCCTGGATGCCAGCCAATCTCATGGATCTGCTTCAAGCGGGGCAGGAGGTGGGGGCGGTTCTCGAAGCGGTGGCGGACGAGGCATGGGAGGCGGTGGCATGGGCATGGGTGGCATGTCTGGAGGACATGGTGGGGGCAGGGGAGGATCTGGGATGGGGGGTGGCGGTTCGAGAGGAACACGATCCGCCTCTGGAATGAAAATGGATCTCGATTTCTATCAGCTTGAAGAAACCGCGGAGAAATTGAGGATCGAACACTCCGGGGAAACCTTCGCCATCAAACTCAGTTCACTAACCGACAAACAACTTCAGGAAGTGGAGTTCAAATATTTGGTCGACGGAAAAACTCACGAGAAAAAAATGGGTGACGGCGGCTTAGTCAAATCGAAAACCGCCTGGGAAGGAGTCCGGCTGGTTACTAAAACCTCGGAGCAATCGTCTTTGGGCGCACTGGAAATCGTTGAAGACCGAAGCCTTTCGGAAGACGGAAGCACCTTGACAATCAGTCTCTCCTTCAAGGGGAGTTCCTCGCATTGGACAGAGAAAGCTGTTTATTCAAAGGATATCCCGAAGTCGATCTCGCCCTCGAATCATGGACAATGAGTTGCAGTCTCCTCATACGTCGTCTCGAATTAGGCCCCCACGGGATATCTCCAGAATTCTTCAATGGCGGGTGAGGAATAGATAACCCAGGATTGCGGCTCCGACCATGAGGATCAACCAGAACATGGCACTGCGACCAGCCTCCGCTTGAGAGGTGCTAAAAGCGGCCTGTAACGAGGGCTGAGATCGCACGTATTCTGCCTCCAGGTCTTGGGCGCCCTTTAGTTCGAGTCAGCTTGCTGTTCACGAACCAGTTTGATGGCCTCGATTTTGTTTCCCCGCTCGAGCGCCGCAATAACCGTCTCAGAGAGATCAATTTTCTTCGATTCTAAGTTCATAGTTCATTCATCTCCTGCCTATGGGACCGAGTGCAAATCCAAAGTACAGGTCCGTGAAATGAGAACCCGCTCGTTTAAGAAGGCTGGTCACTCTTGAAATGATTGCCGTGCCTCATCCGGCCAATCTTGCTTGATCTGCTTGAGGCGCAAAGCCTATCCCATCTGCTCCGGAGATGTAAACAGCGTACCCCCTTTCTCCTCCTCCCCAAAACTTGGTTCACCAGCGATGCCCTGGCTGGCAACGGTGTCAGTTATGATAGCCTAGTAGCCGGTTATAACCATGCAATTGGCGCTTACTCGCTAAGGATCTAAAAAGGCACTGACCAGGGCTTTCAGTACTGCTGCCGAGGCTTGGATGAATCCGGCTCGGATGGAGGTAGCGGACTACCAGGGGGCAAGTTGAGCATTCTCCGCGTCGAATTGTTGGGGCGCTTTGCCTTGTGTTATGGCGACAAGCCGGTTACTTCCCGTCGATACGCATCGCCTGCAGTCTCTTTTGGCTCAACTGGTCTTAAAAGCTGGAGTTGCCCAATCGCGCCAGCATCTTTCCTTCCTCTTTTGGCCGGACTCTGTTGAATCGCAAGCCCGGACTAATCTGCGCCAGCTTCTCCACCATTTTCGCAGTGCTTTGCCTGACATCGACCGGTTCTTGGAATCCGGTTCACAAAGCCTGCTGTGGCGGAAAGAGTCAGAATTTTCATTGGACGTCATGGAGTTTGAGTCTTCTATTGCCGAAGCTCGCGCCGCTCAGAAAGTACAGGACCAGGCAAAGGAACAATCCTGCCTCGAAAAAGCCGTCGGAATTTACCGCGGGGATCTTCTGCCCGGGTTTTATGAGGAATGGATCGAAGAGGAGCGCCAGCGCCTCAAGGCGCAGTATGAAGCCGCGCTTAACAGGTTGTTGGTGATCTTGGAAGGCCGGCGCCTGATCCCCGCTGCCATCCAGCATGGAGAGCAGCTTTTACGACTTGACCCTCTCAATGAGACAAGCGTTCAACACTTGATGCGGCTCCATGCACTGGTGGGTGATCTGGCCTCTACAAGCCGAGTTTATCAACAGTGCGTCGCCGTTTTGCAGCGCGAGCTTGGTGTGACTCCCAGTCCGACGACGCGACGACTCCTGGAAAAGCTGATGAAGCCGGAGGCCGGACCGCTCGTCGAAAGTCCCGCCGAGCCCCGACCGCCTTCGCCTCGGCTTTCTCTGGTGGGGAGGCAAACAGAATTGAGCCGGATGCAGGAGGTTTGGAATACCGTCATCGAAGGACAGGCCTCATTTGTTTTGATTTGCGGAGAGCCTGGAATCGGCAAGTCGCGATTGTTGGAGGAGTTCACAAGTTGGGCAGCGAGTCGCAATGCTTCCACGGCTTATGCCCGGTGTTACGTTCCTGAACAGCATTTGTCCTTTGCTCCGGTGACTCAATGGCTGCGCAGTCAAGCGATGTTGCGTGCCCTGCCCAAATTACTGCCAGTACAGCTGTCAGAATTAGCCCGTGTGCTTCCTGAATTGTTGGCGGAGCACCCAGGCTTGGTCCCGCCGCAACCCTTTACCGAAAACTGGCAAAGGCGCCACTTTCTCGAAGGGATGGCTCAGGCGGTGTTGAATGCGCGTCAACCTCTATTATTAGTACTCGATGATCTTCAATGGTGCGATCAGGACACCATCGACTGGATTCAATTTCTACTGCACTTTGCACCGCGGATGAAGCTTCTGATCGCGGCCACCGTCCGACTTGATGAGCTCGGTCATTCTCATCCCGCGACGCGAATGCTCCAACAGTTGCAACGCGATGAATTGGTGACCCAAATCGTGCTCCAACGTCTGAATTTAGAGCAGACATCGACTCTCGCTTCGGAAGTTTCCCGACAAAAACTCGATGTCTCTTCTTTTGCCCATTTGTACCAGGAGACGGAGGGGAATCCGCTCTTCGTTATTGAAAGCGTTCGTGCGGGCTTGGTTACCGCTGAAACTTCCGACGAGAGTTCCGGAACGAATCCAGACGCTCGACCTTCGCGCGGGCTTTTGCCTCCCAAAGTACATGCCGTGTTGAGCGCCCGATTGGCTCAACTCTCACCACCCGCCCATGATTTAGTAGGAGTGGCGGCAACCATCGGGAGGGCCTTTAACTTCGAGTTGCTCGCCAGGGCCAGCCAGCACAGTGAACATTCCCTGGCCCCACTGCTCGATGAATTATGGGAGCGGCAAGTCATCCAATGTCAAAAAGGAGAGATTTACGATTTCACCCACGACAAATTGCGGGAGGTCGCGTACGCCGAAATGGGTCCCGCACGCCAGCGCTTATCGCATCGCTCCGTGGCTGAAGCTCTTGAGGCCATTTCTGTCCCGGATCTGGATGCTGTCAGCTCTCATCTGGCCACCCACTGTGCCTTGGCCGGGATGCACGCGCGGGCGATTCCGTACTACCATTTGGCTGCCAAGCTGAGTCAACGTGTCTATGCCGATCATGAGGCCAGCCAATATCTGA